>CADAFP010000006.1 GCA_902787185.1 uncultured Bacteroidales bacterium
GAGTACTGCCCGCGCCAGATTGAGTTCAACCGCCTAAACCTCACTTACACCGTGATGAGCAAGCGCAAACTGCTGCAACTCGTCAAGGAAGGCCTCGTGGCAGGTTGGGACGACCCCCGTATGCCGACGCTGTGCGGCCTGCGCCGCCGCGGCTACACGCCCCAGGCCATCAAGAACTTTATCGAAGACATCGGTTACACCAAATATGAGGCCCTGAACGACATCGGCCTGCTGGAGCACAACATCCGCGAGGAACTCAACCACCACGCCAACCGCGTGAGTGCTGTGCTGAATCCTGTCAAGGTCGTCATCACCAACTATCCCGAGGACAAGGTGGAGATGATGGAGATGGACAACAATCCCGAACAGGAGAACGCTGGCAAGCACCAGATGCCCTTCTCACGCGAGATTTACATTGAGCGTGACGACTTTATGGAGGAGCCCCCAAAGAAATTCTTCCGCCTCACGCCGGGCAAGGAGGTGCGTCTCAAAGGTGCATATATCATCATGTGCACCGGCTGCACCAAGGATGCCGACGGCAACGTGACCGAGATCCAATGCACCTATGACCCTGACACGCTGAGCGGTAGCGCTGGTAGTCAGCGCAAGGTAAAGGGCACCCTGCACTGGGTAAGCGCCCGCCACTGCGTGGATGCCGAGGTAAGGCTCTATGACCGCCTGTTCGCCGTCGAGAACCCGAGTGCCGATACCGAACACGACTTCCGCGAGCTGCTCAACCCCGACTCATTGCGCGTTCTGCCCAATGCCAAGATTGAGCCGTTCCTCGCCGAGACCGCTAAGGTGGGCGACACCTTCCAGTTCCAACGCATCGGCTACTTCTGCGTTGATCCCGACACCACCGAGGGCCATCTGGTGTTCAACCGCACCATCGGCCTCAAGGACAGTTGGGCCAAGCAGCAAGCCAAGTAACGCTACCCTACAGCGTCTACTCTAATAAAACATGAAGCCGTTAAGAGCAAATCTTAGCGGCTTCGTATTATTATTTTGGGTAGTGCCGTCCACTATGGCCACCGCTGATCGAGGATGAGGTTGAACTCACCCTCTGCACCACAACCCACAACATAGGGACGATAATAAACCATCACACCCTCATTAACGACGGCACAACCGTCGGCAAGGTCTATCAGTTGTTGCCCAGTATAATTATACACTTCAAGGTCAGCATTCCTCTCTTGTTTGCCCTTGACAAAAGCGTCTCGCAAGCACTTGCACACTCGCGCATATCCATATTTCTCTACCAGGTCGGCAGTGGTGAGACGTTTACCGGTCTTCTTGTTCACCGTGAAGTAGTCGGCCCAACTGGGGCAGCCGTTAGAGCCATTGTAGTCAAAACTGAACTCGATGATGTAACTCGCCCAGTCGCCTTGGTCATATATCTTATGGGCAACGATGCACACCCGCGCTTCAGGGAGATTAAAAGTGGCAGAATCAACCTTAAATTGGCTGTTCTTCTGCGTGAACTGGTCAAAAATCCGTTTGGCACGATTCAGGATGTCCTGTGAACTATGCGGAGCATACCCCTTGCGCAGGGCAAGACCCTTTTTCAAATCCTCGAGTTCTTCATTGTACATGAAACTCTGGGTGAGCAACGTGTCAATCCCAAGTTCCACCTGACGGAAATCCGCCTCACTCGGGAAGTCCTTGTCAACATACAAACCCAACATGCAGCGATATCGAGCCGGCTCGTCATAGCCATCCTTATACCATGTCGCTTCCAGTTCCTGGCTCAGGACGCCATCATCGCCTTCCAACTCGGGCACCCGGCAATCATAATAATAGTTGGTATAACCATCTTTGTCCTTATCACCTTCAATCCGGTTCATGCCGATAAACAATTGCAGCCAAGAGCCTTGGGTGACTCTTTCAGAGTCATACCCCATAACATTCTCATTCTCCATGGTATGCACATTGCTCACCGTTTTAGCCACATTGTTTTTACAGCCATTCAGCATCAATGCAGCGACAATCATCGTCTTAAGTAAAAAAACTGTTCTCATATCCTATTATACCCCGCTAATTGGTAAGTGTCACTGCAAAGTTCATGAGAAATCGGGACTTCTACAAATTATAGCATCACTTTCTTCACACAAATTTCCACATACACCCAACACAACACCCGTCCCCTCAAACAACACCGCCACACCATTTCCAAAGTGACGCGTCCAAAGCCGTCCTCAAGCAGTAACAATTAAGCAAAAAGTCATGCCGCAGTGTTGCAGGTGTTATTTCTTTCCATTATCTTTGCAGATTACAAACAAACGAAATGAAACCGACTAAGGAACAGATACAGAAAAATAGAGCGCAGATGGATGCCGATATCGCCCAATGCCTGAAGGTGTTGAGTGAGGGCGGACTCATCCTCTACCCTACCGACACGGTGTGGGGCATCGGTTGTGATGCCACCAATGCCGATGCCGTCAAACGCATCTATCAACTCAAGCAGCGCGACGACAGCAAAGCGCTCATCGTGCTCCTCGACAATGTAGAGCACTTGGACCACTATGTGGTGGATGTGCCCATGATTGCCCGCGAACTGATTGACGTGGCCGTCAAGCCCTTGACCATCATCTACGAGGGGGCTTACAACCTGGCGTCCAACGCATTGGGGGCCGAAGACAGCGTGGGCATACGCATCCCCAATGATGAGTTTTGCCACAGGCTCTGCGAGCGTTTTGGCAAACCTGTCGTCTCCACTTCGGCCAACGTTAGCGGCCATTCCACGGCCCGCACCTTCGCCGACATTGAGGGTGCGATTGTCGATGGGGTGGATTATGCCGTTGAATACCGTCGTGATGACCATACGGCCCACCAGCCGTCCAACATCATCCAGCTGAAACGCGACGGGACTTTTAAGATTATACGTTAAAGTTATAATAACATGAGAATCAGGTTAGACCTCAACAACAAGGCTCACCGCCAGCGCATCAAGTATGTGGTTGGCGACTACGTGATGTCTAACCTCGCCTGGTTCCTTTTCAACTGTGTCAGGTGGCTGGCTGGCACCGTTGTCGGCTGGCCTTACCTTGTGAGCTACCTCAAGAGTGACATGGTATTGCTGGGACAGTTGTTCTTCCCGCTGCTGATGATGGTCACCTATGCCTTCAGCGGATACTACAACAACGTGTGCCGCAAGTCACGCATCCAGGAACTGCTCACCACCTTTGCCAGCTCAGGCATCAACACGCTGCTCATCTTCTTCATGGCGCTCATCAACGACGTCATCGGCGTGCGCAGTGCCGACTACAAGATGATTCTGATCTTGTGGGCATTGATTTTCGGCCTTGTCTATCTGGTAAGGGCCATCATCACCAACATCGCCTCGCGGCAAATCAAGTCCCGCAAGTGGACCTTCCCGACGCTCATCATCGGTAGCGGCTCGGCAGCGGTGGCATTTGCCAACAAGCTGAACAGCAAACGCCAGTTCTCAGGCCACGACATCAAGGGATTTGTCAACATCCCGGGTGAGAATCCCGTCAAGGGCAACCCGTTGCCTCTCTATGAGCTTGATGAGGTCAAGGAGGTGTGTGAGCAGCTTGGCATCTGGGAGCTCATCGTGGTGCCGTCGCGCGAAGACACCCACCGCACCATGGAAGCCATCAACAAGCTCTTCCATATAGGCTTGCCCATCTTGATTTCGCCCGAGTATTTCAACAAGATGCAGACTCCGGTGACCATCTCTGACCTCTACGGCGAGCCATTGGTCAACATTTCGCGCAGCAGCATGAGCGACAGCGGCAAGAACATCAAGCGTGCGATGGACATCGTCATTTCGCTTGTCGCACTCGTTGCCCTGCTGCCCGTGTTTGCCATCGTCGCCCTCATCATCAAGAGGACCAGCCCTGGCCCCATTTTCTACTTGCAAGAACGCATCGGGTTACACAATAAGCCCTTCCAAATCATCAAGTTCCGCTCGATGGTACAGAACGCCGAGCAGGCCGGAAAGCCGCAACTGTCGTCGGACGATGACCCGCGCATCACCCCCTTTGGACGGTTCATGCGCAAGTACCGCATCGACGAGTTGCCCCAGTTCTGGAACGTCCTCAAGGGCGAGATGTCGCTTGTGGGACCACGGCCCGAACGCAAGTTCTACATCGACCAGATTATTCCTTTCGTGCCCGCTTACGCCCTGCTGCATCAGGTGCGCCCAGGCATCACGTCGATGGGCATGGTCAAGTTCGGCTATGCCAAGAATCTTGACGAGATGCTGGAACGAGTGAAGTATGACTTGATGTATCTGAACAACGCTTCGTTGATCAACGACTTGAAGATTCTCATTTACACCATTAAAATTGTCTTCACCGGACGCGGAATGTGATGAACCTGCAAGCAGAGAAACAGCGTCAATCCAAAAACGCCAGCAATCCCGCCAACGATGGGGTCAACTGGTGGATCAAGCTATTGTTATGGCGCGAGAAGCATGTTCCCGAAAAGACCTTTGTGGTGATGCTCGCCCTCGTGGTAGGTATCACTGCTGGACTGGCCGCCGTGTTGCTCAAGACGCTCATCACACTCATCGCCGACTTCCTCACCAGCCGTTTCATTACCGATCAGGGTAACCTGCTCTATCTCGTTTTCCCTGCTATCGGCATCGCGCTGGCAAGCATGTATGTCTATTACATCGCCCGCGAACCCATCTCGCATGGTGTCACACGCGTGCTTTATGCCCTGGCGCTGAAGAAGAGCCGTCTCAAGATTCACAACATGTACTCATCGCTCATCGCTTCGTCGTTGACCATCGGTTTCGGTGGTTCGGTCGGAGCCGAGGGTCCTATCGTGTTCACTGGTGCCGCCATCGGCAGCAATTTGGGACAGGCCTTCCGGCTCTCGCCGCAGACGTTGGCCATGCTGGTGGCATGCGGTGCCGCTGCTGGTATCGCCGGCATCTTCAAGGCTCCCATTGCAGGCATGTTGTTCACTATCGAAGTGCTCATGCTCGACCTCACGGCGGGTGCCGCCATCCCGTTGATTGTGTCATCGGTGGCGGGTGCTACCGTGGCCTACGTCTTCACGGGATACAACGTCGAGTTCTTTTTCTCGCAGAGCGAACCGTTCTACGCCTCACGCATCCCCTTCGTGGTGCTGCTGGGCGTCTTCTGCGGCTTTGTCTCGCTCTATTTCATCACGCTTATCGACCGCATCGAGGCCCGATTCAAGCGGCTGCGCAACCGCTGGCTGCGCTTTGCCGTGGGCGGCATCACGTTGAGCATCCTCATCTTCCTCATGCCCCCGCTCTATGGTGAAGGTTTCGAGGGTGTGACGCGTCTCATCAGCGGTGACGTGACGGGCATCTTCAACAACAGCCTGTTCTACGGCTACCGCGACAATGTGGTGGCTGTGCTGCTGTTCCTTTTTGCCCTGGGTGCCTTCAAGGTATTTGCCACGGCGGCCACTAACGGCGGTGGCGGCGTGGGTGGAACTTTCGCGCCCTCGCTGTTTGTGGGTTGCATGGCGGGCGTCTTTTTCGCCTACCTGTTCAATCACTTGGGATTTATCGACCCCGAGACGCCGTTGAGCATCAAGAACTTTGCTCTCATGGGCATGGCGGGTGTCATGGCTGGCGTCATGCATGCCCCGATGATGGCTATCTTCCTTACCGCCGAGATGACGGGCGGCTATGAGTTGTTCCTGCCCTTGCTCATCGTGTCAGCCAGCAGCTACGGCATCTGCCGCATCTTCACCCCCTACGGCATCTATGCCCGCCGTCTTGCCAAGCGCGGCGAGCTGCTCACGCACCAAAAGGACCGCTCCGTGCTCACCCTGTTAAAGATGGACAGCGTCATCGAGAAGGACTTCTCCATTGTCCACCCCGAAATGAGCCTCAAGGACATGGTGGACACCATTGCCCAAAGCCACCGCAACCTCTTCCCCGTCACTGACGATGACGGCAAACTCATCGGCGTGGTTCAGCTCGACGACATCCGCAACATCATGTTCCGTCCCGACCTGTACCGGCGGATGCAGGTCAACCGCTTCATGGCCATTCCGCCCGCCAAGGTGGTCGTGGGCACCCCTATGGAAAAAGTGATGAAGACCTTTGACGACACCGGGGCCTGGAACCTCCCCGTCATCGACGAGGAAGGCAAGTATGTGGGTTTCGTCTCCAAGAGCAAAATCTTCAACAGCTACCGCCAGGTGCTCAAGCACTACACCTACGACTAAAACGTTCCTAACGACAATAAAAACCAGGCTATCCAGCTTGGGCTTTAACAACAAAAAACCAGGCTATCCAGTTGGACTTTAACGACAAGAAAGACAAGAAAGACAATTTTCTTGACATCCTATTGACAAAAATGTCAGTCGGGATGTTCTATTTGTTTTTCTTGTCTTTCTTGTCTTCCTAAACCACAATTAGCGGCAAATTCTCGTTAGTTGGCAGTGAGGAAAGACAAGAAAATCAGGCTATCCAGCTTGAGTTTTAACGACAAGAAAGACAAGAAAGACAATTTTCTTGACATCCTATTGACAAAAATGTAAGTCGGGATGTTCTATTTGTTTTTCTTGTCTTTCTTGTCTTCCTAAACCACCTCAATGATATTTTTTGTTTGTTTTGGATGTTCTTTGTCGTCATGGTTGTTTGAAATACAGTCGTTAGTTGCTGGTGAGGATGGATTGGACGATGATATTGATGTCACTGATGTTGACCGAGCCGTCACCGTTCACGTCCATCGACGAGTCGCCCTTGCCGCTCAGGATGTCGTTCACCACATTGTTGAGGTCACTGATGTTCACCACACCGTCGCCGTTCACGTCACACACATCTGTGTGAACATCAATACCCACGATATGGATAAACTTCTTCCACTTCTCGGCTGTTTTATATGCGTCCTCCGACCCTTTCGGCACAAACAGCGTTGCATTGGTGTAAGTCATCTCATCAAAACCGTCAACAATAGTATTCCATATGATTTCCTCAGCGCCATTCGACAAAATGTATCTGTATGGTTCTTCTTCACTTCCCCTAAGCAGCGGTGGAACAGTTGCAAGACAGGTTATTGATGTTAAATTGCTGCATCTATAGAAAGGGTATTCTTCAATTGTCTTCATACCTTTTCCGATAGTGACTCTTTCAAGACCACTACAACAGGAAAAAGCATAAGAACCTAACATAATAACAGAGTCTGGAATCACAATCTCGGTAAGTCCCTCACAACCGCCAAAAGCCCTTCCGCCAATATACCTCAACGACTTCGGAAAAGAAACACTTATAAGGCCAGAGCAATCATGATCTATATTATCATCACCGAAAGCATTCTCACTGATGCTATAGGTTCCCTCGCGAATGACGAGTTCTGTTTTAGCAGGCATTGCACCCAAGTAATGATAAGCGGCCTTGCCAATATACAACAATCCATCTGGTTGGCTATTGTACCAAGGAGTACCCATAAAAGTGGCATAACGCCCTGTTCGATAATCAGTTCCGCTTACAATCTTTATATTGTCCGGTATCTGAATGTTCACTAATTGCTCACAGCTAGAAAAAGCCAAATCGCCAATAAACTCTACCGAATCTCCAATAATGACAGATGTCAGTTGCTTGCAATGGGCAAAAGCCCAGCCTTCAAGAATCTTGACAGAATTAGGTATTACCACATTTATTAAGCCCGTATTATTGAAAGAGCTTCTAATCTCTGTAACACTGTTCGGAATGTCGATACTTGTCAGATTGGAGCAGTGGGCAAATGCCGATTTATCAATAATTTTAACTGAATTTGGAATGGTGATCTCAGTTAGGTTTACACAATCACAGAATGCCGCTCTTCCTATTGTCAAGACTGAACTTGGTATGACTGTATTCATGCATCCTACCACTAATGTATTGGTTGCGGTTTCGATAATGGCGTTGCAATTGTTGCGGGAATCATAATGCGTGTTGGCAGCACTCACTTTCACGGATTGCAAATCACGACATCCCGTAAAACACTCCTTTCCCATTTTAATGATTGACGCAGGTATGGTAAGATTAAAAAAGCCACAGTTAGCGAAAACTGAGTTTTGCAGAGTAATACTATTCGTCGAAGAAGAAAAGGAAAGATTTCTAAGACTTGAACAACCATAGAATGCTCCATCAGAAATGGTCTTGACTGACGCAGGGATTACAACCTCAGTCAGTTTCGTTTCATAGCAGAAATTGTTAGGTATAGTTTCAACATTGTTGCCGATTTCAACTTGTTCGACTTCTTTAAATGGAAATTCATTCCAACCATAACCATAATCAATTTCATTCTCAGCTTTATAGATGAGTTTTTTGATATGGCATCCAGTAAAGCCTCCAATCGAATTTACTGATTTCCCGATTGTAAGCGTTGATAGATTTGAGCAGTTTTCAAACGCTGTACCAGTTATTTGCTGAACAGAGTCACCTATCACGACACTGGTAATTGACGATTTACCACCAAAGCCACCCACTTGCTTCACAGTATAGGTCTTGCCATTATATGAAACCTTTTCGGGGATGACCAAATTGCTGATATAATCTTTGCAGTCAACCGCTATGGCAAATTCCTCAGTTGGATTTCCCCAGGCATCTTGATTACTTGTAAAGTAAAATATGTCATTATCTTCAATGATTTCAGTGGCACTTGCTTGGCCAATGACAGCAAGCAAAGCCAAAAGTAGCAAGGTGGCTCGCAGGGGGATGGTTGTTGGTTGTTTCATATGCGTGCTAGGTTGTTTTTGGTGTCGCGTTGGTCCCTCTCAACGGCGACGGGTAGTTATAAAACACGAAAACGTGGGGACATTGTCTACTTGACGTAAGCACGAAACGCTTTCCTTAATAAAATGTCTGTCGTGGCCGACCTGCATAGTGTCAGCCTTGACAGATGCAAAGATAAGCCATTTTTCCCATTCCGCTATCAGTTTTCACACTTTTTCTCAATGCGAATTACACAAATTGAACTAATTTCACGAATTATGTAAAAAGAATTAGCGTGGGGTTTTAACGACAAGAAAGACAAAAAAGACAAAAAAGACAAAAAAGACAAATTACTTGACATCCTGTTGACAAAATTGTCAGTCGGGATTTCCTTTTTGTTTTTCTTGTCTTTCTTGTCTTCCAAAACCACTTTTTTGATAGTTATCGTGTTGTTTTGGTTGTTCATTATTGTTATGGTTGTTTGAAAAGTTGTATCTTTGCGGTATGATGAGAAAGAGGATTTTGATAGCTATATTGGCGGTGTTGGGTGTGGCGATGGCCATTGACGCCTGCACGTCGGCGATTGTGAGTGGTAAATTGACGGCCAACGGACGGCCGCTGATGTGGAAAAACCGTGACACCAACGACCTGAACAACCGCGTGGAGCGCATCCCGCGGCATGACGGGCTGATGGAGTTCGTCGCCCTGTTCGATGCCCGCGACCTGCAGGACACAGCAGCCTGGATGGGATTTAACGAGGCCGGATTCGCCATTATGAACACAGCGTCCTACAACCTGAACGGCAACGATGGCGTGAAGAATATGGACCGCGAGGGCGAGCTGATGCGCTACGCTCTAGAACGCTGCAAGACCGTGGACGACTTCGAGGGCTTGCTCAATACGCTGCCCAAGCCGCTGGGCGTGGAAGCCAACTTCGGTGTGATTGACGCTCAGGGCAATGGTGCCTATTTTGAGACAGGTAACTACAAATATGTGAAATTTGACCTTGCTGACGCACAAGACGGCATCCTGATGCGCACCAACTACAGCTATAGCGGCGTGAAAGACAAGGGCATGGGCTACGTGCGCGAGAAGAACGAGAAAACGTTGCTCAAGCCGCATATCGCTGCCCAGGACATCACCCCGGCAGTGTTTACCGAGGAGTTGTCACGCACCTTCTACAACGCCCAGCTGGGCAAGGACTTCACCCGCAGCGGTGACGCGTGGATTGTGGATCAGGACTTTATCCCGCGCCGCATCTCAACGGCCAGCGTGGTCATCGAGGGCATCGTGCCCGGCGAGAACCCGTTGCTGACGACAATGTGGATTGCATTGGGCTATCCCCCCTGCGCCGAGGTCTATGCCGTGTGGGTGGGAGAAGATGGTGTGGCTCCCGAACTGACGGGCACCACCGACGAGAACCACTCGGTGCAATGCGACAAGGTGAACAAGCGCAAGGAAGAGGTCTTTCCCGTCGTGCGTGGCAACGGCAAGCAGTACCTGAACCTGTCGAAACTCTACAACAACGAGGGCACGGGCTACTGCCAGACGCTGACGCTGAAGAACAAGCAGGCCTACAAACGCGGCTATGAGGAGATTGCCCGCCGCCGCGCGATGTACAACAAGGGGAAAAAGAGGAAATAGGTGTTAGGCTTTAGGCTTTAGGTGTTAGGCTTTAGGTGTTAGGTTTTAGGTGATTATTCCGAATTGCAATATTTCACCAGGGGAATATATGCGGCAGTTGGGCAGCATATTTTTTGGGGAGAACTGGCTGTGGATGGTGGCCCCGCTGGCAGTGTGCGGTGTGTTCGCCTACTGGATTGACGTGCGGTTCATCTTCGTGGCGTTCATGACACTGCTGGTACTCATGCCTATGATTCTCGCACTGCTTTACATCTATTACGGGCTGTCACCCGAAGCCCGCTGGTCCATCATGGAAAAAACGGCGACACTTGACGAGGATGGCATCACACTGAAATTCACCGACGAGAGGATGAAAACGCACGCCATCCGCTGGGATGACGTGCGCTATATCATCGAGAACAATGATGTGGTGATGCTGATGCTCAAGGGCAGCCGTTACCGCTGCCTGATGCTCCCTGCATCAGCTGTAGATCCAGACGTCGCGCAGGCGTTCAGGCAATTCACTGCGCAGGCTCATTAACTGGCTGTAATCGTCGCTGCTGGCGACATATACACACATCATTCCCTTATAATCCAGAATCTTCATGTAAGGCACCAGGTCGGCATGGGCAGCCTTGAAGGCGTCAAGTTCCTGCTGGTTGCGCAGGGTGGCTACCACCATGCGGTACTTGCCAGAGGTGTTACCCACGCTGGCAATACCGGGATAGTTATCGACGCGGGTGATACCCGTGTTCACAACGCCCTGCTGCACAGTGGGTGCCAACTGCTGAGGCTGCGGTGCCGTCACAGTAGGCGCCATGCTTGCCGTGTTATGGTTACGGTCAACGATGATGGGCGTCGAGAGCACGATGCCAAGGCCTATCAGCACGGCTACCGAAGCGGCGATGCGGGCGGCCTTGCGCGAGAACAGGTTGCGGCCAGCAGGAACGACAACGGCAGGCTGCTCTTGCGTTTCTTGCTGGGCCAGCTCACTCTCGAGCATCGACACCGTCTTGACCTTCATGTCGGTGAGACCGAAATAGGCGTCGGTGGCATGGTCAATCGGCATAAACTCGATATATCTACCCTCGTTGCGGCGGAAGTATCCCAAACGTCCCATTGACACCTCGCCATCGGTCGCCAACTGCTGCCTGAAGGTGGTGACACTGTCACCGATAAAGCGCATCGCCGCGTCGAAGGTCAAGCCCTCACGACGCACCAGCGACTGCGCCAGCAAGCCATCGTTGTGAACGACACTGGCATTAAAGCCAACGGTACGGCGCGGGCGCTCATACACGCACGAAGCGTCGTCGCTGTAACGCGCGGCACTGTAATTGGCGATGAACGCACCCCAACCGGGAATCACCACGCAATCGTGGCGAGTCACCAAGTATTCTATATGTTCGATAATTGAAAACATCAAGCAAAGGTACTGCGAATGGCGGCACCCACAAAATTTTATCCCTAAAAAAATCAAAAAAGTTATCAACAAACAAACCGTGTATCAAAAAATGTGTTTAAAAGCATTTCGGGTTATAATTATTTTTCTACCTTTGCGGGTTTGAAAACAGAACTGACTAAAAATGATTCAAAGATATAACAAGCCACGACGCGTTTTCACCAACGTCTTGCTCGCCATTGCCGTGATGTTGTTAAACACCTCTTGCTTTGGTGACGAGCCCGACGGTTGCGAGGCCGACATAGAGACCATTACGCTCCATGTGACCGACCCGGGGCATTTCTTCTTCCAGATGACCGATTCGCTGCAGACGGTTTTCTCGACCGACAGCGTCATCACTTTTGCCGTGCGCGGCGATGCCGACGTGAGTGCGCTGTCGCCCGTGCTGACCTTGTCGGCAGGCGCCACCGTCACTCCGGCAAGCGGCAGCACCCATGACTTCAGTTCTGGGCCTGTCACCTATACTGTCACGTCACAGGACGGCAAGTGGAAGCGCGTTTACCGCGTGCATGTGGTACCCACCGCCATCACCGTTGCCGACACGTTACGCTTTGACTTTGAGCACTACGAACTGGAGCCCTCCAACAAGAGCTACTACATCTGGCACAACACCCTTGCCGACGGCTCGCTGGGCAACGACTGGGCAAGCGCCAACACCGGCTACCGCATCTCGATGGGCTCGGCACGTCCCGAGGACTACCCCACCACGCCGCTCATCGATGGGTATGACGGCGCTGCCGTGTGTCTGCGCACCAGCGACACTGGTCCGTTCGGCCGAATGGCCAACAAGCGCCTTGCTGCAGGCAATATGTTCCTGGGCACCTTCGACATCAGGATTGCGATGAGCGACCACCTGCACGCCACCCGTTTCGGCATCCCGTTTGCCAGCCATCCCGACCGCTTCACGGGTTACTACACCTATGAGCCGGGGCAGACCGTGCAGGACTTCTACGGCAACCCGATTCAAGGCCGTACCGACTCGGCCTCGGTCTATGCCGTGTTCTACCGCAACCACGATGCCGCAGGCAATGAAATCGTGCTCTACGGCGACAACATCCTGTCCAGCGATCAGATAGTCGCAATTGCCAATATGGGCTATGTCAAGCCCACCACGACATGGACGGCTTGGGACGTGAAATTCAACTACCGTGAGGAGGTGGATGAGGAGCTGCTGGCCAATTACGGCTACAGCCTCGCCATCGTGTTCTCATCAAGTGCCGACGGTGGCGACTTCATTGGCGCCATCGGCAGCCGATTGTGTGTGGACAAAGTGCGCATCATGTGCAGTCACAAGGAGTAACAAAAAAAACAGACTCAACGTAATGACAATGAAGCAAATATTAGCCCTGGCACTGTTCGTTGCCCTCACATCGGCGGGCATGAATGGCGGTATCCTCGACAAACTCAGCATCGACGCACGCCTGGGTTACATCGTTGGCGGCATGTTGCCCACCCATCTGGACAACAAGATCCGCCACATCAACAACTTCGATTTGGGATTGAACTTTGCCGTGTCGATCGAGGCCGACATGCCGCTCAACACCCGCTGGGGCCTGCATTCGGGACTCCGCTATGAGCTTGACGGCATGGACGTTGACAGCCGCGTCAAGAACTACGATATCGAGGTCGTCAGGGGCAGCGAGTCGCTCGACGGCATCTTCAACGGCAACGTGCGCATCAAGAGCACCCAACGACGCATCACCCTGCCCATTCAGGCCAACTATTACTGCAGCCCCCAACTGCAGTTGCGCGGAGGCGTCTTCCTGGGCTGGCTCACCAACAGGCGTTTCTGGGGATGGGCCTATGACGGCTACCTGCGCGAGGGGACACCCGTGGGACCCAAAATCGAGATGGGACGCGAGCCCGGCGAACGCGGCGACTTTGACTTTGACAAAGACATGCGCCACATGCAGTGGGGCATTGATGCCGGAGTGGACTGGCACTTCCATCCACGTTGGGGTATGTTTGCCGAACTGACCTACGGCCTGAGCGGCCTGTTCAAGAGCGGCTTCCACTCGGTGGAGACTCTGCGCCCGATGTACGGCACATTGGGCGTTATGTACCGATTCAAGTAAATAATTCAAAATAATCACCATCTTTTATTACAAAACAAAATGAAGAAAACTTTCACTACCTTATGCATGGCATTGCTGGCTGTGCTGGCAATGAATGCCGAGACTTACAGAGGCCTAATCGTTGTAACCCGCAATGGGCAGGATTACCCCAAGAATGTCACTGTCACCGCTACCGAAGGCGAGAACGGCCTCTATTATTTCAAGTTAGAAGTACCCATGTTCGGCACAATGGAGATGTTTGACGTGCCTGCCGATACCCAAAATGGTATCACCGTCTTCAGTGCTGTTCGCGATGTATCAACGGCGTTCGGCAACATGCGTACCACCCTGTTTGCCCGCGTCACCGACGGCATGATGGCCGCCAATGTGGCTATTCCCTCTTACAACACCACCATGTGGTTCAATACTGTGGGCGACCACTTCCAGCTGCCCAACAGCGACATGGAGTCCTGGACCAACGACCTTGGCGAGCCCGACCGCTGGCACGGCTTCAAGAGCGCCGACGGCACCTATGCCGGCATTTCGTCAGGCCTTGTCAAGCTTGAGCAGAGCGATGATGTTCGCAGCGGTGCCACGGGCCACAGTGCAGTGATGACTGCCAACTCGCTTATCGGCATCGTTGCTAATGGCACCATGACCAATGGCCAGCTCATAGCCAACTCGATGAGCGCAACCAGCACCGACAACCATGCCGAGATGGACAAGGCTAAAGGCACCGACGAATTCTACATGCCTCTGTATGCCAAGCCTGACAAATTTAACGTGTGGTTGAAGTACACCCCGGGCACTGCCAATGCCAACTACAAGGCCAACGTGAGCGTGAAGACTTTTGACGGCACTTACTATCAGGAGCCTACCGACAAGACTTACACCAACCTGTCGGGCAGCATCGTCGGTGGTCAGATTCCCGCTGGCGACTGGACCCAGTACTCGTTCCCCTTTGACTACGACAGCTATGCCGCCAACAATGCCTCCAGCGAGGCCATCTTCGTCACCTTTTCGACCAATGGCACCCCCGGAGAGGGCAGCAAGAACGATGCCCTCTATGTTGACGATATCCAGTTGGTTTACCTCGCCTCGATGACCGACCTGCGCTATCAGGGCACAACCATCAGCGGTTGGAATCCTGCCGTGAAGTCCTACAACATGGATTTCACCGCCGTTCCCAACCTCGATGACTTCACTGCCGACATCACCGGTGCCAGTGCCGTCCTCACCAAGACGATGGAGCAGAATGCCGACGGCACCTACCGCATCGCCATCAGCGTCGTGTCAGGCGACCTGCAGACGGCCTCATGCTATCTCATCAATGCTACCGTGACGGCTCCCGAGATTAACCTGGGCGATGTCGATGATGACGGCAGCATCAACATTGCCGACATCACCACCCTGATTGACTACATCCTCACCGGAGATGTTCCCCACATCAATATGCTGAACGCCGACGTGGATATGGACGGCGTGCTGGGCATTGCCGATGTCACCAAGATTACCGACTATTTGCTCAAGGGTTCTTTCTGAACCAACCACTTGACAGAAAAGTAATTCAACAATACAACGAAAAACAACAATGAAGAAGTTTTTATCATTTATTGCAGCTGCAAGTTGCGTCATGGCACTGAGTGCCACCAATTACATGTGCCACCTCAAGGTCACCGTCAACGGTACCGTGTCGGAGCAGGACGAGGTTCTGGTCGAGGTGAACAAGAACGGCGAAGGCTATGACCTGAGCCTCAATAATTTCTGCCTTGTATCCGAGGGCAACTATCTTCCTGTTGGCAACATCGCCGTTAGCGGCGTGCAAGGCGTTGACGAGTATGGCTACACCACCATCACCATCAACCAGCCCATCAACATCACCGCTGGCAATGATCCCAAGTACAGTGAGAGTGACTGGTTAGGCCCCCTGCTGGGTGAAGTGCCCATCGACCTTACTGCACGATTCACCGACAGCGCCATGAGTGCCAACATCGACATCGAGATGCCCGGCATGTTGATTGGTGTATCCATCTTTGGTGTCGCTCCCGTGCTCAAGGGCGATGTCAACAATGACAATGCTGTGAACATCAGCGACATCAACTCTGTCATCGACATTATCCTCAAGAACTGATGACATATAGGTAAAGATTAATCCATAACGATTACTGGCGGCGACTGATTGAATCAATCGCCGCCGTTTTTTATTGGAATTTGCAGAATAATCCTTATATTTGTGGTCTTGAAGTAACCAACAAACAATAGATGATGAACAGACGAGAAATGATCAAGAAGACGGGTGCGGCAGCCGTGGGCGCCACGATTCTGGGACTGCCCGTGGGCGCCCAAGCCCAAAATAACGGTAACAACAGCACGACACCGCGCAAGCGGCTCAAGGTGCTCGCCATCGGGGCACACCCCGACGACCCTGAGACCTGCTGCGGCGGAACCATGTGTCTGCTCGCCGATGCAGGGCATGACGTGGTGTGCGTCTATCTCACGCGCGGCGAGGCCGGCATCCCCGGCAAGAGCCACAGCGAGGCAGCAGCCATCCGCGTTGTGGAGAGCGAGAACGCCTGCAAGGTGACCGGGGCACGCCATATCTTTATGAGTCAAGTGGACGGGAACACCGAGGTGAATCTTGAGCGCTATAAGGAAATGCGCGAACTCATCGACCGCGAGAATCCTGACATCGTCATGACCCACTGGCCACTTGACGGCCACCGCGACCACGCCCTGTGCGGCATCCTCGTGATGGATGCTTGGCGACGGCTGGAGCGTCGCTTCAAGTTGTACTACTTCGAGGCCATGTCGGGTACACAGAGCCAAATGTTCCACCCCACTCACTGGGTCAACATCGAGCCGGTGCTGGAACGCAAGCATGAGGCTTGCAACTGCCACGTGAGCCAGCACATGGAGGACATTTACCACTGGCATAAGACGATGGAGCACTTCCGCGGCCTTGAGTGCCGCTGTGAAGCCGCCGAAGCCTTTGTCCAGCACAGCGATGCCCTCCCCACCCTGCCTTGACGCATGCATCAATGACACAGCCCTCGTGGTGTAATAAGCTACACGACGAGGGCTGTGTTGTTGTTAGAGCGGATTTACATCAGAAGTTGAGGCTCAGGCCGGCCATCACGCCGATGCGCTGTGCACCCATACCGTAGAGGATGTCGTAGCGGCGGTTCAACAAGTTGTGCGCCTGTGCCCAGATGGCGAACCTGCTGTTGACGCGGTAATTAACGCCAGCATGCAAATCGATGGCATCGTCCATATCCACAAACTCATATTTGTCGTTCAGGTAAAACAACGCCATGCGGCCGCCACGGTATTCAAGGCCGACATTGACCGACAAGGGCTTCCAGGGGGTCACCTTCAGGTCAATATTGGATACCGTCGATGCACGGTCCACGTCCAATTTATAGCCGTTATAGTGCTTGTCGGTGACAAACAGCTCATTGTCATGGGGGGCATACTTCACTGAAGCCTTTGCCTCAATCAGTGAGCGGAACTTGTAGTTCACCTCGGCATTGACGTAATAGCCACGACTATCCATAACGTGATAGGTGCTCATCATACCTGCCAGCAGCGCATGGTCGATATACTCGCTGCGGTAGCAGATACCGGGCTGCTTTTTAACCACTGCATAGCCAAGCGACACCTTGGCGCTCAAGCCCTGGAAAGGCCCGATTTTGATACCGGCCTCGGCATCGAGCGGCATATAGATGCTTCCGTACATGAGCATCGGGCTGTCGTAGCGGTGGTTGGCAAAATGGGGAGGCACGCGGTAGCCCAGCAGCTTGCCGCCCAGCGCGTTGGCAAACACGGTAAAGCCATCAACGAGGGCCAGGTTGAAGCGCACGTTGGGCGACAGGCGGAATTTGGGACCATCGCTGAAGCTGATGTGGCCATTCAAGCCCAACTGCAACTTGTACATGTCACCCTTGACAGTGAAGGTGGGAGAAACGGTAATCAAGCCGACATCGTCCTTGAGGTCATCGACCATGTAGGACCTCGCCTTGGTGCCGCGGTTGAGATACTCGCCCTTAAGGGTTAATCCAGCCGAGAGCAAGTCATTGATGCCATAGTCACCAGAGAGGGTGAAGATACCCCAGTTGTCATGGACACCTTTCTTATAAATTTCACTGAACGACTTGTCGTAGGCGGCATGGCCATACAGGGCACTAATACCGTACTGCAAGGGATTGTCATGGATTTTAAGTATGCCATTCCATCCTGCCCTGACGGTAAAGTCATAGAAGGTCTGCTTCTCTTTATCCCAATCGCAATAGGGCCGCAAGGGATAACTTTCGGGCGAGACATACATTCGGTCATCGGTTTTCCAGCCACCATAATAATTGTAGCTGTCCACATGACCTTTCACACCCATCGAGAAGGTACCGCGGTCAAACACCTTGCTGTAATCCACACCCAAGGTGTTGTCGTTGAACTTCTGCTTGAGGCGGTTCTGGCTATCGGTTATCAACTTGCTGGAGTTCCTGCCGTCCCATGTGCTGTTGTGGTTGATCCACACCCCTAATTTCTCGCGTTCCTGATTGAGGATGCGGTAGCCGAAGTCTAACCGGAAATTGGCCTGTGAGCCCACGCCCACGTCAAGGTAACCCCGCTTGTTGCTGAAGTTGTGCGCCGTGCGGTAACCGTAGGGCAAGAGCGTGGGGATGTCGGCAGGCACCTCGATGGGTGCCATCAAGTCGCTGTATCCAAGGTTGGTCTTGGGCTGTGTATTGTCCAGCGTCTTCACCTTGGGGAGCTGGTTTTTCTTCACCGCCTTCTTCTGCAGCGGCTCGATGTCCTTCTCCAGGGTGATTTCCTTGTTTAAGTTCGTGTTGTCCTGGGCGTAAACGGTAGTGAGCGTGAACGCAGCCAACAATATGGTGAAATAAATCTTTTTCATATATTAGTTCGTCTTGATGTTATCATTTGCTTTTCTTGTTGCCCTTCTTCTTACCGTTGTCGGTGCTGGCGTTGGAAGTGTTTGACGACTTGCCACCGCTCCACTTGTTCAGGCGGGAGTCAATCTCGTTGAAGATTTCCTTTTCCTTGCCCGGATAGTTGCTCTTGAGGCTCTGCAGGTATTCCTTGGCCTGAGACACATTTCCTTGCTTGTAATAGACATCAGCCAGGGTGAGGAAGCTCTTTGCCAGCCAGTAGGTGTGCGATGTTCCCTTGTCAATGAGCGCATTGATGGTCTGCTCGGCGCCCTTGAAGTTGCCCAGTTCATACTGCATGCGCGAGAGCTCGTAGGAAGCCTGAGCGCCATACTCGTTGCTGGGATCCTTGGCCAATTCGTTGAGGGCGGCCTCGGCGTCCTTGGTATTGCCCACCTGGGCGAACGACAAGGCACGGTCGAGTTTCACCTCACGCTCCTCGTTGGAGGTCAAGCCACCCCTGTTGAGCAGGATTCCGGCAATGTTCTGCACCTCGCCCCACTTGCCCATCTTCTTGGCGATGCGCATCGCACCGATTTGTGCCAGCGTGCGGTTGTCGTCGCTGGTAGCCCTCTCGGCCAGGTCCTTATAGCTCTGGAGCGCCTCGTCGAGCTTGCCCTGACGGGACAGGATGTCGCAGCGAATGGCGATGGCATCCTGGGCATAGGAGGCGTCGCCACCGGCCTTGAGTGCCTCATCAAGCGCGGCCATCGCATCGTTGTAATTACCCTTTGCGTAATGATAGCGTGCGATATAATACTGTGCCTTGGCGGCATAGGCTCCATTAGGATAGTTCTGCAAGTATTGCTGCATCTTGTCAATGCTGGGACGGTCGCTGATGGCGGTCTTCTCGGCAGCCTCAAAGGTGAGACGTTCGGCCTCGTTGACATCGATCTGGGGCGCGTTGGGCACGCTGCTCAAGAACTTGCTGAACTCGCCAAGCTGTCCCTTGTCGGCAAAGATGAGTTTCATATCCTCGGCTGCTGCCTGTGCCTCGGCGCTGGTGGGATACTGACGGATTACCTTCTTGTAGGCTTCAATGGCGTCATCCTCCTTGCCGATGGTCTTATTGACAAGGGCCGTCTGCAACAGACCCTTGCGTGCCGACACGCTCTTGGGATAGCTCTTGAGCAGTCCGGCATAGGTCTCCAGAGCCTCGTTATAGCGGGAGAGCAATGCCTGGGCATTACCCTTCTCGAGCAAGGCCTGCGGGGCAAGGTCACTCTTGGGGAAAGCCTTGACAAGGGCATCCATCTGGGTGATTTCCTCGCTGTAATTCTTGTTGAGGCCCATCATAATGCCCTTCTGATACATCGAGTAGTCCCCGCTATTGTTCTTGTCCATCTTGGCCGCCTGGTCGTAGGTGTGCTGCGCCCCAGCAAAGTCGCGGGCATAATACTGGGTGTCACCGATGCGGTTATAAGCATCGGCCATCAGGTCCGGACTCAGCATCTTGCTCTCGATGGCGTTACGGAAAGCGGTGCGTGCCTCGGCATATTGTTTCTGGCCGAAGAGACTGTAGCCCAAGTTATACTGCGCGATGCCGTAGTTGTCATCGCTCCTATTGACTTGCTTGACATATTCCTGCTGGTTGCGCGCTGCCTCCTTGTAGTTGCCGGCACGGTATTGCGCCTCGGCAAGCCACAGGCGGCTCTCGTTGAGGGCGGTCTTGTCATAGTTGCCCACGGCGATGGCCTGCTTGAAGTAGTCGGCAGCCTCGTCGTTGCGGTTGTTGGCAAGCGACTGGACACCCAGGTTATAAAGCACCTTCTGCTTAGCGGTGAGCACCTTAGCACCAGGGCTCTTGATGCGGTTGATGCTCGTCAGGGCACGCTTGTAATCGGTAGTGCCGGTGTAAGCATCCACCAGATAACCTTCCACATTATCTTTATAGCGTGAATTGGGATACTCATTGAGGAAGTCCTCAAACAGGTCAATACTCTTATCAAACGGCGTGCGTGCGCCCTTGCTCAACCCGACAGCGTAATTGTAGTAGGCCGTCTCCTTGACACTGCGGTCACAGTCCATCGTGGCAGCCTGCTGGAAAGCCATATTGGCGCCGTTGAGGTCACCCAATTGGCGCTTGGCCTGACCCAGGTAGAGGTAGGCGCTCTGCGTCAGGGCGTCAGCGCCGTCGGTGACGTGGAGCATGTCGTTGACCACCTCCCTGTAGTTGCCGTCACGGTACTCGAGCACACCCATAGTGTAAGCGGCGGTGCGGAAAGGCTCACCCTCGGGGTTATCGAGGTAACGCCTCAGATAGGTGCGTGCCTGAGCGTCATTGCCCAAATGGTAGTAACTCTCACCGACAAGGCGGTTGAGCTCGGCATCAAAGTAGTCGTTCTGCCCCATCTCGAGCAGCGACTTGCCCTGATTGATGACATCATTAAAACGCTTGTCGTTATAGGCAATCTGGGTGAGGTAATACTGGGACTGGAAGCCCAACTCGCTGGCCTGAGGGATGGCACCAAACTCCGCCTTAGCAGCATTGTAGTCGCCACGGGCATAGTCCAGATAGGCCTTGTAGAAGTCGCTGGCACCGCTATAGCGTGGGCTCTTTTCCAGCTCATAATACAAGCGCTCGGCCTCGCGGTAATCCGCCATGCGCAGGTAGCAATAAGCGCGGCGGTACATTAAGTCCTCATCAGAGTTCTTGTCCAGCGCGCGGTTGCGTACGAGCGAGTAACTGAGCAACGCACTCTCCCACTGACCACGGTAAAAGTAGAAATTGCCGATCTTCATCTGCGCTTCCATCGCCAGCGGAGAGCCCGGATAGCGCTGGATGAAACGCTGCAGAGCCTTCAGGCTCGACTCCTCGCCCCGCTCAAACCGGCTCAAGGCGATATAATAATCGGCCTGTTCACGCATTGAGGCGTCACAAGGCAACTGGCCGACGTGCTCCAACTGGTCGATGGCACCCACATAGTTGTGAGACTCATACATGAGCAAGCCGCGCTCGAGATAGCCGGCGGCCTCGCTACTCATCACGCCGGGCTGGGCTACCGCCAATGCGGGAGCCACAACAAGCGCCGACACTAAGACTTTCTTGATTTTCTTCATATATTTTTCGGTGTTATCATTTTCCACAGAGTGTCCGCGTCATCACCCGCAGCGGGGCAAAACACGGCTTCACATGAATATTAACTGCAAATGTAGCGATAAATTGCCAAACAATAGTAACCCGACATCTAAAATATTCCTAAAAAACTCTCGTTTCAATAAAATGCAAGAAAAAAGGGCAACTATTTTGCTATAATTCAAAAAATAACTACCTTTGCGTGTTTATTTGGCGAAAAGCCTTAAAATTGAGAGAAATAACGTAATATAAATAATTGTAAATGGCTACTTTAGAGAAAATTAGACAGCAAAAGATGTGGCTCGCCATCGTGATTGGTGGTGCATTGCTCGCATTCATTATCGAGGTCGGAGTAGAGGCCATCGGCCGCTCCGCTGGAAAGAGTGTTGCCGCCAAAGTCGGCAAAGAGAAGATTGACATTATGGAGTTCTCGCGCCGCGTGGAACAAGATGCTGCCAGAGATCAGCAGAATCAGCAGCAGTATGACGCTGCTCAGCGCCAGCAGAAAGTTCTTGACGAGATGATCGGCGAGAAGTTGCTCGGCCAAGAGTACGACAAGCTGGGCATCTATGTCACTGATGACGAGATCAGTGAGCTGATGATCGGCAAGAACCCCACTCCCGCCGTTCAGCAATTCGCTCAGCAGGCTGGTGCCAAGTCTCCTGCCGAGTTGTTTGACTTCATCTCCAACCCCGGCAAGCAGGGCGTGTCTGAAGCCAGTGTTGCCGAGTTGCGCAACGAGTGGAACAGGGTGCAGAACGACGTTGTAAAACAATATAAGCTCTATAAGCTGCAGAACCTCATCGCAGGCTGTATGCAGGCTAACGACCTGGAGCGCGCTCAAATGAGCGAGGAGGAATCATTGACCAATGTCACCCTCTTTGCTAAGCAGGATTTCTCAACGCTTCCCGACGACCAGTTCCCCGTTAGTGACGAGGAGATTAAGGCTGAATGGGAGAAGCACAAGGCTATGTTCAAGAACGACGAGGAGAACAGGGCAATCCACTACATTGCCGTTGACATCGTTCCCAATGCTGAGGACATCGCTGCCGCCAACAAGATTGCCAACGCCGCCTATGTTGCCCTGCAGAAGGGTCGTGGCATTGACTCGGTACGTCTGCTCGGTACTGTACAAATCGACACCGCCAAGGTGATCAAGAGCGATATGCCCGCCAGCGTACGTGACCTGTTTGCCGGCGCTGAAATCGGCGCAGTTCACCGCGACAGCACCGTGAACAACCACCACGTGATGTACAAGCTCATCAACAAGCAGACGAGCCTTGACTCGGTAGAGGTTGCCTTTGTTGTTGTGAATGGTGACCGCAAGACCCAGCAGTCCGTTATCGAACAGCTCAACTCTGGCAAGACCATCGACGAGGTGAAGAAGGCCTTCCCCCAGAAGCTTGAAGTTACCGACAAGTCATGGCAGCGTGTTTATCAGTTGCCCGACTCGATGAAGGCTAAGATTGGCAACGCTACCCCGGGCGTTTACTTCGCTTACGTTGCCCACGACAAGGCTGCCCAGTTGGTAAAGGTTACCGACAAGAAGGCTCCCAAGTTGTTCTACACCGTTGCTACCGTGACCTATGACGCATACGCCAGCACCAAGACCAGCGAGGACCTGCGCGACAAGTTCCAGCAGTTCCTGAACAAGAACAACACGGTGAAGGCCTTTGAGGAGAACGCCGCTAAGGAAGGTTACAATGCTGTCGAGGCTGTTATCACCCCGAACACTCCCCAGCTGGGAGGAAACCAGTATGGCTATGGCGGCATCAAGGATTCCCGCAAGGCCATCAAGTGGGCGTTTGACAACAAGAAGGGTGATGTGTCACCTATCTTCAGCGACAACAACAATGTGCTGATTGCCGTTGCCGTCGATGACATCTACGAGGAAGGCTACCTGCCCTACACCGTTCCCCAAGTGAAGGAAATGCTCACCATTCGCGTGCGCAATGCCAAGAAGGGTGAGGCTCTCATCAAGAAGCTGCAGGGCAAGGCCAACAGCGTTGAGGCTTATGCTCAGCTGATGAACGCTAAGACCGACACTGTAGACGCAATGTTTGCCCTGAACGGCAACCACAAGCTGGGTCAGGACTACGGTATCATGGCCCGCATGGCCGTTGCTAAGCCCGGTCAGCTGATGGGTCCCTGGAAGGGTAAAAACGCCGTATTCGTTTATCAGGTGCTCCGTCAGGAGAAGTCAGAGCGCAAGCCCACCAAGGAAGAGCTTGACAAGCGTTATGCTCAGAACCGTGGTGCTCAGATCTTCGCAAATCCCAATGCCATAACCGAGATTCTGTCGAAGGTTAACAAGGTGAAGAAGAGCATCATCGACTTCTATTGATAATCACGCTATAAAAGCGACAGAACAATATCAAGTCCCGCAGGCAACGAGCCCGCGGGACTTGTTTTTAAATGAAAAAAGCATTTTTATCAGTTCAAAAGCGGCCTATCTCAAAAAAAAGGCCTAACTTTGGAAGTTAAACCAAAAACATCAACATTTCAATGTCAACAATCAACGAGCGACAAGACGAAATCATTGAGGAATTTGAAGGTCTGGACGATTGGATGGACCGCTACAGCGTCATCATCGACATGGGCAACGCCATGCCCGCTCTCGACGAGCAGTACAAGACGGCCGACAACCTGATTGACGGTTGCCAGAGCCGCGTGTGGCTGCAGGCCGACTGCATCGACGGCAAGATGCGGCTGCAAGCCGACAGCGACGCCATCATCGTCAAGGGCATCATCTCGATGCTCGTGCGCGTGCTCGACGGTGCCACGCCCCAAGAGGTGCTCGATGCCGACCTCTACTTCATCGAGCGCATCGGCCTGCGCGAACACCTCTCGCCCACCCGCAGCAACGGCCTGCTGGCGATGATCAAGCAGGTGCGCGCATACGCCATTGCGTTCCAGGCGCGTGAGCACAGCGGCTGTTGAGAAAAATAACAATAACACATTATTAATAATTAACCAATCAAAAACCAAACGAAGTTATGTTTAAAAAACATCCCAAGGGTCTAATCCCTGCCGCGTTGAGCAACATGGGCGAACGCTTCGGCTACTACATCATGGCCGCCGTGCTGTCGTTGTTCCTGTGCTCAAAATTCGGTTTGGCCGATGACAAAGCGGCCCTGATTTACTCAATTTTCCTGGCTGCCATTTACATCTTGAGTCTGGTGGGCGGTATCATCGCCGACCGCACACAGAACTACAAGGGCACCATTATGACCGGTATCATCATCATGGCACTGGGTTATGCCGCTCTTGCTATTCCCATTACCGCCACTGCTGGCACGATGACAATGCTGCTCGTGCTCACCTGTGTGGCACTGATTATGATTGCCTTTGGTAACGGTCTGTTCAAAGGTAACCTGCAGGCCATTGTGGGACAGATGTATGACGACATGGAAGCTGATGCTGCCGCCGCTGGCAAGTCTGAAGATGAGCTTAAGGCCTTGAAGGGTCGCCGCGACGCCGGTTTCCAGATTTTCTACGTGTTCATCAACATCGGTGGCTTGTTGGCTCCGTTTATCGCCCCCTTCCTGCGTAAGTGGTGGCTGGGCCGTCACGGCTTCACCTATGTTGCCGAGCTGCCCGCCCTGTGCCACAAGTACATCGACGGCACTATCCCTGCCGACCAGATGACCAACCTGCAGACCTATCTCACCCAGGCAGGCGTTGCCGGTGGTGCTTCTCCCGAAGCATGCCAGAGCTACCTCGAGGTGTTCAACCAGGGTGTTCACTTTGCCTTCATCGCATCGGTCATCGCCATGCTGATCTCGCTGAGCATCTTTATTGCTAAGCGCGGCCTCTTCCCCACTCCTGGCAAGAAGACCGCTGCCGCTTCGGTTGAACTGACTCCCGAGGAGAAGAGATCAATGGCCAAGGAGCTCCGTCAGCGACTGTATGCCTTGTTTGCAGTGCTTGGCGTTGTGATCTTCTTCTGGTTCTCGTTCCACCAGAACGGTGTCACGCTGTCGTTCTTCGCCCGTGACTTCGTCAAGAGTGATCAGTTGCCCGCCGAGTTGTGGCAAGCCGTGAACCCGTTCTTCGTGATTTTCCTCACGCCGATCATCATGCTGATCTTCGGTGCCCTGAGCAAACGCGGTAAGGAAATCTCCACCCCGCGCAAGATCGCTTACGGTATGTGCATCGCCGGTATGGCTTATCTGTTCCTGGCCATCTACTCCTACGCCGCAGGTTATCCCTCGGGTAACGAGTTCAAGCTGCTCGATGCAGGTTCCAAGGTGGGCATGAAGGCCGGATGGTGGGTAATGATTGTTACCTACTTCCTGCTGACCGTCGCCGAGTTGTTCATCTCGCCGCTGGGCCTGTCCTTCGTGTCCAAGGTTGCTCCCAAGACCATGCTCGGCCTGTGCCAAGGTCTGTGGCTGGGTACCACAGCCGTTGGTAACATTCTGTTGCCCATCGGTACCATCATGTACAACAATATGCCGTTGTGGCAGTGCTGGGGCGTCTTCATCATCGTCTGCCTGATTTCGATGGGTGTCATGCTCGCCATGGTTAAGTGGCTCGAGCGCGTTACCAGCGACAAATAATCCCGCACGCATTACACATTATTAATTAATAAGAGAATCTAGAGAATATAGAACAACTATATTTTCTAGATTCTCTCAAATAAAAAGACATTGAATTATGTTTGAAAACCAACCTAAAGGACTTTTCGCGTTGGCATTGGCCAACACGGGCGAGCGCTTCGGCTACTACACGATGATTGCCGTGTTCGCCCTCTTCCTGAGGTCAAACTTCGGTTTCGACCCCAAATGGGCCGGGGAAATCTATGGTGACTTCCTCATGCTCGTGTACTTCCTGCCGATTGTCGGCGGTTACCTTGCCGACAAATTCGGTTATGGCAAGATGGTGACCATCGGTATCATCATCATGTTCCTGGGATACCTGCTGCTGTCGGTACCGCTGGGCGGGCAGACCGTAGCCATCGTCGCCATGCTGATGGCCTTGCTGCTCATCAGCTTGGGCACAGGTCTGTTCAAGGGCAACCTGCAGGTGATGGTGGGCAACCTCTATGACGACCCGCGCTATGCCAACCAGCGTGACGCCGGTTTCTCGTTGTTCTACATGGCCATCAACATCGGTGCGTTGTTCGCCCCGACCGCTGCCGTCAAGGTTACCGAATACGCCCAAACCCATCTGGGTTACACCGCTCCCGGCGAGGCCTATCACTTCGCCTTTATGGTGGCCTGTGCGTCGCTGGTGCTCTCAATCGCCATCTACTACCTGACCCGCAGCACCTTCCGCCACACCGAGGAGACAGGCAAGAAAGCCAAAGCCGCTGCTGCAGCTGCCGAGCCCGAGTTAAGCAAGGAGGAGACCAAGCAGCGCATCGTGGCACTGTTGCTCGTGTTCGCTGTGGTTATCTTCTTCTGGATGGCCTTCCACCAGAACGGCCTGTCACTGACCTACTTTGCCGACGAGTTTACCGCCAAGACCGCTTCGGGCGTGCACACCATGCCGTTCGACGTCATCAACCTGGTGATGCTCATCCTCATCGTGTATGCCGGTTTCTCGCTGTTCGAGAGCAAGACGGGCAAGGGTAAAGGCATTTCAGCGCTCATTATCCTCGCCGCCCTGGCTGTGCTGGGTTACAAGTACACCCGCGCCACGGGCACCATCGACATCTCGGCCCCGATTTTCCAGCAGTTCAACCCGTTCTATGTGGTGGCTTTGACGCCTGTGTCGATGGCCATCTTCACCTACCTGGCCAACAAGGGCAAAGAGCCCTCGGCCCCCCGCAAGATTGCCTACGGTATGCTTGTGGCAGGCGCTGCCTTCTTTATCATGCTGTTTGCTTCCCAAGGCTTAAACACGCCCAACGAGCAGGCCGCACTGGCCGAGAGTGGCCAACTTGGTGCACTCGTTTCGCCCTACTGGCTCATTTCGACCTACTTGGTGCTGACCTTTGGCGAGTTGCTGCTCTCCCCGATGGGCATCTCCTTCGTCAGCAAGGTGGCTCCTCCCAAGTACAAGGGCCTGATGATGGGTGGCTGGTTTGGTGCCACCGCCATTGGCAACAAGTTGGTGAGCGTCGGTGGTTACCTGTGGGGTGACCTGCCCCTGTGGATCGTGTGGACTGTGTTTATCGCAGTCTGCCTCGCAGCCGCCATCTTCATGTTCGCCATGATGAAGCGCCTCGAGAAAGTCGCCAAGTAACCAACACAGCGAGCCAGAGGCTCGCAATACCTCGACAACCGTGACGGCATGTCGCGGCAGGCATGTCGGAGTATTGCGAGCCTCTGGCTCGCTTTTTGCGTGCAAGTATTAAAAAACAGGCGTGGTGAGGTGCAACTGATAATTTTTCACTATATTTGCAGGTTGAAATAGAACTAACCATTAACAACAAGAACATATCGCTATGACAACGAAATTAGTTGACCGATTTTTGAAGTATGTGAAGTTCGACACCCAGAGTGACGAGCTCACCAACCTGACGCCCTCTACCCCTGGTCAGATGGTGTTTGCCAAGGAGTTGGAGAAGGAATTGCACGCTATGGGCCTGAGCGACATCTCGCTCGATGACAACGGATATCTGTTCGCTACCTTGCCCGCCAACACCGACAAGGCCGTGCCCACCGTCGGCTTCATCGCCCACATGGACACCGCCCCCGACATGAGCGGCCATGACGTGAAGCCCCGCATCGTCAAGTATGAAGGCGAGCCCATCGTGCTGAGCGAGGAGCCCCGCATCGTGCTCGACGCCGCCCAATTCCCCGAAATGAACGACTACAAGGGCCAGGACTTCATCGTCACCAGCGGTGACACCCTGCTCGGTGCCGATGACAAGGCCGGTATTGCCGAGATTCTGACGGCTATCGAGTGGTTGCAGGAGCACCCCGAGGTGAAGCACGGCAACATCCGTGTGGGCTTTAACCCCGACGAGGAAATCGGCCTGGGAGCACATCACTTTGATGTGGAGAAATTCGGCTGTGATTGGGCCTACACCATGGACGGCGGTGCCGTCGGCGAACTGGAGTATGAGAACTTCAATGCCGCCAGCGCCAAGATCACATTTAAGGGCCTGAACGTGCATCCCGGAGCCGCCAAGCACAAGATGCTGAACTCGATGCGCGTCGCCTTGCAGTTCGCCACGATGCTGCCTCGCTGGGAGACGCCCGAGCACACCGAGGGTTACGAGGGTTTCTACCACCTCATCCACATGGAAGGCGGTGTTGAGCAGACTACTCTGAACTACATCATCCGCGACCACGACCGCGACCGCTTTGAGAGCCGCAAGCGCGAGATTGAGCACCTGTGCCGCAAGATCAACTGCGAGTTCCCCGACTGCGCCACCTGCGAGATCAAGGACCAGTACTACAACATGCGTGAGAAAATCGAGCCGGTGATGAACATCATCGACATCGCTAAGCAGGCCATGGAGAATGCCGGAGTCACCCCCAAGGTGCAACCCATCCGTGGCGGTACTGACGGCGCACAGCTCTCGTTCAAGAACCTGCCCTGCCCCAACATCTTTGCAGGCGGCATGAACATGCATGGACGCTTTGAGTACGTGCCCATTCCCTCGATGGAGAAGGCGATGATGACCATTGTGGAAATATGCAAGTTGGTCGCACAATAAACCCATAACCGAAGAAGCGAGCGCAAAAAACCGCAAAATTATTTGGCTGGTATCGAAAAAAGCTATACCTTTGCACCGCTTTTTACGGAGATTCGCTAGCTCAGCAGGTAGAGCACATCCCTTTTAAGGATGGGGTCGTGGGTTCGAGCCCCACGCGAATCACAATGACGGGTAATCGCCCGTCATTAGCCATAATACGCTAATAATGCGATAGTACCAAAAATTACCATGGATTACAAAAAAGAGTACTTTTTTAGTACTTTTCCGAAAAAAGTACTATCTTTGCATCATCAACCGAAAAACGATTCTATTATGGCAAGTGTAAGATTTGAATTATCAGTGAAAGGTGGTAGCGATAATGACCGCCCAGAGTTGAGGGTTTGGCTACGTTATGGCACACCACAAAAGAGGATTAGTTGCAGGTCTGGCCTCTACGGATTCCGCGACTACTGGAGTGAGAAAAAGCAGACCCACGGCACGAGGTTAGTTAATCCGTTATTCCTCGCCGAAGTCGTGGAAGTAAACAAGAAACTGGCCACACTCAAAACCGAAGTAGAGACCGCCGTAGCGAACACACCGACAAGCGATATTTGCCGCCCGTGGCTCGCTCAAATAGTCGAGGATGTATTGCACCCAACCAAGAAAGAGAAAGAGCCGCAAGACACGCCCAAAACGCTAATGCAAGCGTTTTGGGACTTCATAGAGGCAGCACCGAAAAGGATTCAGCCAAAGAGCGGCAGGCCTATTTGCGCCGCCCGTCTCAATCACTACAAGCAGACATTAAAGATTCTGGAGGCCATGGGTGCAGATGGCGTGACGATTGAACGCACCGACAAGGCCTTTTTTGATTCATTTGTCCGCTATATGTATGCCAATGGCTACAAGCATAACACGATATTTACCCGCGTCAAGTGCATTAAATCGGTCATCAATTCTCTACCGATGGCCGAGCGGGTTAATTGTGAGTTCGTGGAGGCTAAGAAGTGCGCGGCAGTGATGGAAGATATTGATAACTGCTACCTCGATGAGAGAGAGCTGCAATCTCTGGCCGACCTCGACCTTAGTAGTCATGCCTATCTTGACAAGGTGCGTGACCAGTTCCTACTACTGGCGTGGACTGGTTGCCGATATAGCGACCTATGCAAGTTGTCAAGGATGTACATCATCAAGGAAGATGGAGAGGACTGTTTCAAGTTCGAGCAGCAAAAAACGGCTGCAAAAGTGGTCATCCCTATCTTGCCGCCGATTGTGCCGATACTGGAGAAGTACGACTATCAACCGCCGCGGCCTATCAGTAACCAGAGATTTAACGACTACATTAAGCAGGTGGCGCAGATGGCAGGCCTCGACGATGAGGTGGCCGTGACCCATACGCAGCAAAAGGATGACTTCACGATAGGCCGCGTCGAGACGCGAAGACCCAAGTGGCAGGCCGTCACCGCCCACACCGCCCGCAGGTCATTTGCTACGAATATGTATAAGCGAGGCTACCCCTCACTGGCTATCATGGCCATAACTGGCCACAAGACCGAGAAGTCATTCTTAACCTACATCAAGGTAAGCCAAGCAGAGAACGCCACACTATTAAAGAAACAATTCATTTGGCGATGATGAGAACAAATGACATTACCGATTTAATCTACAATTTGCGTGACATTCGGCAGTATTGGTTTGGGGCAGAGACACCAAATATAAGTGAATTGATATGTCAAGCAGATTACACACTTTCGCGAGTAGGCGATTTCATTGATTATGTGAAAGGCAGTTGTGTCCGTGAAGTGATAGATGAATTAGACAAGGAAATGCTTGAATATTGTAGGGCATATTCTGCACTTATTAGCGTTGAGCAGAAGTTTGATGTGTCCGGGGAGGCAGACAAGGAGACACTTTTTAGGATATTGCATAGTATCGTTGAGTGGAGTGAGTGGATTAAAAAGTTATCTGGATTCTATAATCAAGACACCCCAGAGCGAGCCAAAACCGACATGGATATTAGGAGCTGTTTGTTAGTTCAAGATGACAAGAAAGATGACTTACTGAAAGAATTGCATTTACTTATTGACGGGCAAAAGGGTAAATTTGTAGCCATTGTGATTCTTGTATGTGTGGAGATGGGATTGATGGGAAAACCGACGTTTGGAGTGCTTAAAGCGGAGTTTGGCAATATTGGTAATCCAAGTGGGTTTAATAACCAGTACAAACGAATCAAAGAAACCAATGATAGGAATAGTTGGAAAACCGAGATAGACGGGATTAAGTCACATTTTATTTCCTTTTTGGAGAAGATTTGATAGCGTGAAATAGTTTTTAATAGCCGACTATTACTGACTATTACAAAAATTTTACGGACTATAACACCCTCTACTACCTTTGCCGCCGACAACGAAGTCAGCGGCATTTTTACGCCTCGACGGGAAGTGTCATTCAAACAGTATGGCAAACATAGGAACACCCAGAACGCAGGTAGTCATGGACTACGACGATGTAACACGGATGATAGATGAAATGGCCGACAAGGTTGTAGCCAGATTGCAGCAGGTCACGCCGCCCGCGAGCAACGATGACAAGACGATGATGACACCTAAAGAGGTGCGCTCAATCTTCGGCGTGACCGACAAGACATTGCACGTCTGGAACAAGACGGGATTTTTGCCTAGAGTGAGGATAGGTGGCGTGGTGCGCTACCGTCGTGAGGATGTGGAACGCGCAGCGCAAGTCAAGGGCAAGTGATGGCAAGACAAGAGAGGCAGCGTGCAGTCGGATGGCGGGATGAGACACCCATTTACATCAACTTTCCAATATCCATGTTTAGAAAACTAGATGGAGACAGTCTTGACGTAAAAGATTTCAAGAAGTTGGTGGATGCAATTATCGACTTTGGGATTGCGTCACGATACATCAATGAGTGTGGCGTGAATCACAGTTCAAGGTACTACTACGAAGATGTGTTCACACGGGTACTGGAACGAATGGGGATAACCGTCAATATGGATATTGGTCAATTCTTTTCATTCCATATCCAATCCAAGATTAAGCAAGCCAGAAAGACCGATGGCGAGGTCTTTTGCGGCATGAATAAGTCATTGCTTTTTCACTATCTTAATGAGGATGTGAGCGACTTTGAGTGTGTGCAATTCTTGTGCTATTGCGCTATCCGTTCAATTTTAGGGAGTGCGTGGATAGACCACCAGAGGCCAGTTATCAAGCGTATCACATGGGAGTTTATCTTGTCAAGGATGGCAGGCAACACCAAGCGTGAGCCAGTGGAAAAGTTGCCTAAATTCATCCGTCACTATTCCAGTAAGAGACACCGCTCGAAACTTCGCAAGGCCATAACGAATAAATGGCCAGTGCAAATTGACGGGAGGCAGAGAGGCCGTGGCGGTGCGTTCTACATGATAGGTGATTCAATGCCTATTGCCGAGGCCGTGGCTTTATATCTGGAACGTCGAGGCCGTGGAAAAGGCTCGAAACATGGGTAGTTTTATTTATGTGGAACAAAAAGAAACACCGTTCCACATAAATAAGGTTTGCGTACCACATAAATAGAAAAAGTCCCACATAAATAATGAATAAGGCAAAAGAAAGAAAAGTTCCACATAAACAACAAAACTACTACCGTAGTAAAAGAAAGAAAAGATTATAAACAACAACAGTAGAAGAAGTGAAGAAGAAAAACCGCCCACTCTTGTTTTTGGTTGAACACATGGCCTATTGTCATGGCTCGCTACGCTCACTATTCGCTAACGCTCATTTGCCCGCTAACGCGGTGGAGTTGTTTAACGGCTAACGCCGTGGGATGAGGTGGAGGATTGGAGTGTCGGTGTAGTGTCCCAGATTGAGAGAGGCCGCGGCGATGACAAACACGATTCAAAGTACATGATGACTTACAACATAACGGATGACGATTTGAGAGGATTCTGCAAGTGGTTTGGGGAGTGGCACGGATTCGAGGCCGTGGCCGCGTCAGTGATGACTACTTGCATGACTGGTTACTTCAAGACTTACACCAGAGAGGCCGAGAAGATTCTGGCGCGGTGCGTGAGGCTTGACCTACTGGCAGAGGCCGACGGCAAAGTCACTTTCATCCGCGACGCGGTGCAGTCCAAGAGCAATGCAATGATAAACCAGAGAGACGATGACAACTGAAACGATATACGGGCAGATAGTCGCAAAGGCCAACAATTACCAAGCAGTGCCAGACGGCAGCGGAGGCCGACGTATCATCAAGAACGCCAAAATACGCGCCTATGAGCGCAAGTTTGCCTCACAATGCACGATATATTGCGGGATGGGGATTTCTACACCTTTCCGTCTTTACGCTCATATCTGGCAAAAGGATGAGCGGTGCGACCTCGACAACAGTCTTAAGACCCTGCTTGACTGCTTGCAGTCGGTCGGCGCGGTCACGGATGACAAGTTATGTGTCGAGATAGTTGCAAAGAAAGGCATAGACAAGGCAAGTCCCAGAGTGGAGTTTGCCATAGAAGAGATAAACAAGCAATTATCGCTCTTTGACTTGCGGGAGTTGTACTTGCAAGCCAGAGGGCAGAACAACATCAATAAGACCAGAAAATGAACAACGAGAATCTAAAGAAAGGCTCGCGGACAAGATTCCGTAGCGGCGAGGTAGCGGCGAGAAATGGTAAAAAGGGAGGTTTGGCTAACGGCAAGAGGCGCAGGGACAAGAGGGAACTATATAAGATACTCAAAGACCTGCTTGCGCTGCCGATGACGGATGTAACGGGCAATCCCGTCACGTCACCAATAACGGGCAATCCAATGTCTATAATGGAGGCTATGGCCATGACCACTATCCAAAAGGCTATCAAGGGCAGTGTGCAACACATTCGCCTCATTATTGACGTAATGGGATGGAAAGCACCCCAGAGGGTTGATGCTACGGTCATCAATGAGACCGACACAAGAACAATAGACGAAATGACGCGCGAACTACGGAGGCTCACGCGCCGTGATGCGCTACTGCTTGACGATAAGCAGGCACGGCAATTAGATGAGATTCTGGATGTCTTATATCCAGTGGCAGAGGGTGGTAGTGCCTATTAGGCACTGTTTGGTTAGTGATAGTACTTTCTGTCTCATGGTGCAGTCGGCTCAATGTGAATCATCCCGCCACAATGGGGACAAGTGATGAAGTTCCCGCGAGGCTCAAACAGTTCGCCCACGGACACGCCCAGAGCCGATGCAATCTTTTCCAGAGTTCGCAGGGATGGGTTAGAGTTTTCTGCCAGTTGTTGGGACAGTGCGCCCTCACTGATACCAATTTGAGCGGCCAGAGCCTTAGCGGTCATGCCTTTTTCTTTCAAGATGTCTTTTACTCGCATAGTCTAGAATTTTAATATAACTGAATTACCAATATATGGGCAAAGATAGCAAAAATTATGCCTTAACGTAATTATCAATCATTAAATATAGTTAAAACGTAACTTTTTAGGTTGATTTATTGGTCTATTAGTTTAGTTGGCACTAAATTTGCATATCTAAAAATGAAGTTACAACTAAATTATTGACAATCTAAAAAGATACGACTATGAGTACCGAGAGAAAAAACAAGTTAAGCAAGGTCATGAATCTGGCATGGCAGTTTGTTAAGCGCAACGGCCTTTCGATGAGCGAGGCTCTGGTTATTGCATGGCGCAATGTGAAGTTAGTTTCATCCATGCGTCGCGGCATAGTAAGGTTTTACTTCCGCAAGGTGGATGGCACAATCCGCGAGGCCTACGGCACACTGGTAGAGCGTTTGTTGCCTGCCACTAACGGCAGCGGCCGCAAGGCTAACGACACGGTGCAGACCTACTTCGACACCGAACGCCAAGAGTATAGATGTTTCAAAAAGGCTAATTTGGCCGCAATTCAATAACGATATTAACCGTCGATGGCGTGGCGGGACTACCGCCACCCTCGACACAATCTACAACGATATGAATACACTACAATTAGGAGGCAAAAAGACTTTGCCCGTCAGTGACACAACCGCAAAGATAACGCAGGCTATGGTTATGTTTGCCGAGGCTATGGCTCTATTTACCGAGGCCTACGATGATGACGGACTGGAAACGATAGGCGCAAGTGACTTTACAAAAGTCAGTGGCCACTATACCGACTTGATGGATGAGATAGGCCGCGTATTAGGGCAGAGGGTAGCCTATACCGCCGCGGCTATTGATGACTTAAAGGGACTGTGAGCGACTGCAACCCCAGAGGATGAGTGACCGTGTGGATGAGCCATGCGGTCACTTGTTTTGTACTTCCGCGAAATATGCCTATCTTTGCCGTCGATTCACGCTTGCCACCTCTGGCAGCATAGAATCTTTTTCGGTTTGGCTGACGTTCCAGTGATGGAGTGTCAGCCTTTTTTGAATTCTCGAGCGACCTAGGAAATCCCATGCGGTTGGAGACCGGCTAGGAATTCTCGAGCGACCTAGGAAATCCACAAAAAAACAATTCGAGTACTTTATTAGTACTTTTTTGGTGACGTATAGTTGTAACTGCTTGATAATCAGTATTAGGTTGTAATCCCACGCGAATCACTTAAAAATCATTAGGGCGCGGCTGTCGTTTGACAACCGCGCCCTAATTGTTTTATCTTTACCCTTGGGGTTAGGTCAGGATAATGCCAATGACTGTATTGACGTCGGTAATGTTGACCACACCGTCACCATTCACGTCGGCATCCTCATTGTAATCACCCTTGAAGATGCTGTCGATAACGGCATTAACGTCACTGATGTTGACCACGCCGTCCTTGTTCACGTCACCTCTCAGACCAGGATCGGGATCACCAACGCGAGTTCCGATGACAAACTCGTCCATATAAGCCATGCGGCGACGGATCCAGTCCTCAACATACACCATTTCATTGCTCAGGTCAAGCGTTTTCCCTGCCAAGTCAGAGTCTTTGCTCCAACGGCCCTCTTCACGCGCAGCTGCGCCACTGTTCTCGAGTTCGTCGATGGCAGCCTTGTAGCGGTTCACGAGGCTGTCGGTGTTCAGCACGGTCTCGCGCAGTTTATAGTAGCGGCGATTGACGTCATTGCGCCATTCCTCAACATCCATCATGTCGGCCATGGGGATGTGCATCATCCACTCTGTCACCTGACGCTCGGGCTTAACCATGCTGGGGATATTGGCACCGGGGGCATAGTTTGCACCCAAGCAGATGTCAAGGTCCCAAGGTACCATGGTGAGCCTGTGGTTATCCTGCGTGTCATAGCAAGCATAGTAGATGTTCTTGCTCTCGTTATCGAGTGCCTGAATCGTTGCCACAAAGATATAGTAATCCATCATGACGGGCAGGTCAAAGTAGTAGCCCATACTGTCGACACGCAGTTTCAGCTCACTGGTGTCGGCACGATAGGCGAACCACACAGCCTCCTCCATGGCGGTCCAATTCACTCGATTGGTCTCTTCGTTGTCGGGGTACTTGAGCTCAAAGCCGTCCCAATAGGTTTTACCCTTCTCACGTTTTAACGGATCACTCATCTTGGTGGTGTTAGTGCGGGAATTGGCAAACCAGAGCACACCATGGAATTCACTGTTTTCCTCGTCATAACGCTCGAGCTTGAGCTGCTTGCGGTCGATGGGCTCGCACATGTTGTAGATACCATGATAGGCGCCATTCAAGACCACCTCGACCATCTGTCCACGCGAACCGTTGCGCACGTTATTCAACGTGTCGGCATACCAGGGCTTACGGGCGAAGTCGAGCCACAAGTCAGTGCTGACGCGATTGCGCACGCGCAGGAAGTCCATCTGACCAGCGTCAAGGATCCAGGAATTGTCGTTGCGCAGGCCGAAGAAGCGACGGTTGCACTTGGTGCTGTCGTCATTGACAAACTTGATGCGGTAGTTGCGCTTGTGCTTACCGTCCACATTGGTCGCGCCGCCACGCCATTTGAGCTTTGCCATCAAGGGCTCGGCATAGGCCGAGTCGGGCTCGTTGACCCTGACGGTACCATAGTTGTAAGAGTAACCGAAGTCACCGTCCAACTCAACGATGGGCAACCAGGTGAAGGTGATGTACCCCGAGACGAGCTCCTGTCCCATGTAGGCCGTGACGGAGTAATTCTTGCCACCTGCCACGCGCGAGAATACATAATTGCCGCCGTTGGCAACAGCAGCGCCTTCGATAACCAGTGTTCTCACATTCTCGTCATAGTCCACATTAGCCGAAAAATCCTGGCCGAAATAGGACTGAGGAATGCTGCATAACCAAATGTGGTTGAGGGTGTCTTGCACGGCACGGTGACCGCCGATGGTGATGTTCTGAGCCCAGCAACCCATGCCGACCATCAGACACGCCATCAAAGAGAGTAATTGTTTATTCATTTCGTAATTACCTGAATTAGTGATATAATACGTATATTTTAGGCCGCAAAGATAATAAAAAAGTCGCTAACGTGCCGCCTTAGAGATATTATTTTCGATAATATTTTCAACAACCAAGGCACAGCGGCAACGGGTCTTCAATCTTTTTAAAAAAAATTTCTCCAGTTTTTTTTGATTTTTACCTTCTATCATCCAAAAAAGAAGTAACTTTGCTAACTCTAACGACAAAAGTTGAAAACCACCCGATAGCAATGAAGATATTTACCAACGACGGCCTGCGGCGGATAGGCGACCGCACTGTGGAAAAAGAGGATATTACGATGCTTGACCTCATCGAGAGGGCTGCATCGGCTGTGTCCTATGAACTCATCTCGCGCTGGAGAACCTCTAAGCGCTTTGTCATCTTTGCCGGCCCTGGCGACAACGGAGCCGACGCGCTTGCTGTCGCCCGCATGATGTATGAACAGGGCTATCGACCCGAGGTCTATCTGTTCAATATCAAGTCGGCCCAATTGTCTCCCTGCTGTCTCGCCAACCGTGACCGCTTCCTGGAGACCATTGGAGAAGACGATGTGGACTTCATCGAGGTAATCCAAAACTTCACCCCGCCGGCACTCGACGAGAACGACGTGGTGGTGGATGGACTGTTCGGCAACGGACTGCGCACGCCGCTCAGGGGCGGCTACACCGCACTGGTGCAGTACATCAACACCAGCGGTGCCTATGTCGTGTCGATCGACATTCCTTCGGGCATGTTCGGCGAGTGGAACATGGGCAATGACCGCCGCAACATCATCCGCGCCAACCTGACGCTTACCTACAACAGCAAGCGCCTCGCCTTCTATTTCTCGGAGAATGCCGAGTTTGTCGGCGAGTGCAAGGTGCTGGACATTGAACTGGACCCCGAGGGCATCGCCATGACGCCCACCGACTATTACCTCATCGAACGCGACGATGTGCACGAGCTGATACGCCCGCGCGACCCTTTCAGCAACAAGTATGACCACGGTACGGTGCTGCTCATCGCCGGCAGCTACGGCATGATGGGTGCCGCCGTGCTGGCAGCCCGCGGTGCCCTGCGCACCGGTGCCGGGCTGGTAACCGTTCACGCCCCACGTTGTGGCTTCCAGGTGCTGCAAACCGCTGTCCCTGAGGCGCTGTTTGAGCCCGACCGCAACGAGATTATGACGTCGTCCATCGACCTGCGCCACACCTACAGCGTGGTGGCTCTGGGCCCTGGCATCGGCTACAACGACGAGACGCTCGAGGCCGTTCACCAGTTCATCATGAACTTCAAACGTCCCTGCCTGCTCGACGCCGACGCGCTGACCTGCATTTCGCGCCGTCCCATGCTGCTGCGCAGCATCCCGCCCCGCTCAATCATCACGCCTCACGCTATTGAGTTTGACCGCCTCTTCGGCGAGCACAACACCGACGAGGAACGCCTCAAAAAGGCCATCGACGTGTCTAAGCTCTACAATATCACCATCGTTCTCAAGGGCCACTACACGATGACCGTTCGCCCCGACAGCAAGATTTATGTCAACAGCAGCGGCAATGCCGGCATGGCCACTCCAGGCAGCGGCGACGTGCTCACGGGCGTCATCTCGGCGCTCATCGCCCAAAATTACCCCGCCGACTGGTCTGTCGTGCTCGGCGTGTACATTCACGGTTTGGCAGGTGACCTGGCAGCCCAAATCCACGGCACCTACGGCATGGTGGCATCCGACATCGTCGATAACCTAGGCAAGGCCATCATGGAAGTGATGAAATAAAGGTAAAATTTACCATTAAGAAATATGATTTGAGGCTGATAATCAATTGATTATCAGCCTCAAACAGTACCTGAAGTGGGACTTGAACCCACACGGCCGCAATGGCCAAGGGATTTTAAGTCCCTCGTGTCTACCGATTCCACCATTCAGGCTTGCGGTTGTAGATTCGGGTGCAAAGATAGTGCTTTTTGGCAAATGAGAGACTCATTTTGCCATTTTTTTTATTTCACCACCCTTTTCCCCCATGTTTACCCCATGATTACCTCACAATTTCACCACGCTAAGGCGCGAAGACGCTAAGATTTATTAATGGCATCCGCCCTCAAACTTTTCACTGTTAACTATTAACTGTTCACTGTTAACTATTAACTATTCACTGTTAACTATTAACTATTCACTGTTAACTGTTAACTGTTTAGACGAGTGCGAGCAGGGGGATGTCATCAACGGTCTGCTGTTGCTGCTTGCGCAACTTGGTGAGGCCCTCGAGCACAGGAGCAAAACGGGTGTCGGCCTTGACGATGAAGTTAGAGGAGCCGACAGTAGTAAGGGCATTGAGGGCGGTGTTGACGGTCAGGTCGTCGGGGTCATAGGCGGGCTGATAGCCCACTTCAGCTTTGGCATCGACGCTGCTGATGGCAGTGAGCAATCCAGCACGCTGCAAGCGCTCGAGGATGTCCTTGGCCAGTGATGCCGGAACGTCATAGGCGGTAATGAGTTCTTTTGCCGTGAGCGGTGCCTCACGCTGCTTGAAACGCTTGGCAGCAAAGGCGAGCACGGCGATGGCCAAGTCGTTGGCGTAGGCTTGAGAAATGTCCTTGACGTGATCGCTGAAGGAGAATCGGTCAAAATTCTGCCAAGCATAGGTCAGCACCACACCCGACAGGGCGATGAGCCACGACAGCTGGAGCCATACCAGTAACAGCGGCAAGAAGGCAAAACTGCCGTAGATGGCATTGTACTTGGAGACATAGACCTGTCCCGTGACGAAGAGCCACTGAACGAGCTGGAATGTGGTGCCGCACAGTATGCCCGCAAACAGGGATGCCTTGAAGCTCACCCGGGTGTTGGGCACGAGATAATAGGCGGCGGTGAAGATAATCCAGGCAATGACGGTGGGCGTGAACGCCAGCAGACGGTGGGCCACGGGCGACAGCCGGTTGCCGGCAAACACGTGCTGCACCGCATCGCTCATGAAGATGGAGATGCCCGCCGAGCACAGCATGAGTAGCGGCAGTAGCAGGAACAAGGCGCTATAGTCGGTGAACTTGCGCTGCAACGACCGCTTGGCGGTGATGCCCCACACATGGTTGAAGGTGTCCTCGACATTGCTCATCAGCGAGAGGAGCGTCCACAACAGGAACACGACGCCGATGCCGATGAAAATGCCTTGGGATGCCTGAGCGAGGTAGTTGTCCACATAGGTCAACGCCGTCTCCAGAGCCTGCTGCTGTGACGGGAAGTAGCGGAACAACTCGTTCTGCATCAGGTTCTGGAAGCCGAAGCCGCGGGCGATGGCGAAAAGCATTGCCAGGGCGGGGACTATGGCAAGCACTGTGCTGTAGGTGAGCGAGCCAGCACGTATCTGCAAATCACGGTCGAGGAACGAGCGGACGCTCAAGTTAACAATTTTCACCGCACGCACCGACAACAGCGTGCGCGAATCATTCCACACGCCACTGACGCAATAACGGACATTGCGCATCACGCGTTGCCAGACGCTTTCTCTTGCCACTTTCCCTTCCAGTTTACTCTCACGTTAAGGCACAAAGCTAAACCCTACCTTTCTTTAATTTTCGCACTATGCGCGAGAAATCAAAGATAAACACACCACATATTATATAATATATGATTATTTGGCCGTTAAGCCAATTCAAAAAATCGTCTTTGCGACTTAGCGTGGAATTTATAGCAACACCTCATCAAAGGCTATCAAGTGTCTCGCTGATCGACTCAAAGATGCCGTCGATGCTGCCCAAGCCGTTGATAGCGCGGTACTTGCCCTGCTGCTCATAGTAGGCCTTGAGGGGTGAGGTCTGGTTGTGATAGACCTCCAGGCGCTTGCGTGCGGTCTCCTCGTTGTCGTCAGCACGGCCGCTCATCTGTCCACGCAGCAAGATGCGCTTGATGAGTTCCTCCTCGGGGACCTCGAGGCCCACCACGGCGTCAATCTTCGTGCCGCGGTCGGCAAGCAGTTGCTCTAAGGCCTCGGCCTGAGGAATGGTGCGGGGGAAACCGTCAAAGATGACGCCCTCGCGCGCATTTACCTTGTTCTCGTCGAGAACCTGTGCCAGGATGTCGATGATGAGTTCGTCAGGAACGAGCTGCCCCTGGTCGATGTAGCCCTTGGCTGTCTTTCCCAGTTCGGTGCCGCGGCGGATGTTGTCGCGCAGCACGTCGCCAGTAGAAATGTGGAACAGCTTATAATGTTCAATGATTTTATCGCTCTGGGTGCCCTTGCCTGAGCCCGGCGCACCAAAAATAACAATGTTCAGCATATCGTTAACTTATTAAATATCATATACTTGTGGTTAATCTTTCTTGAGTACATAGATGTCGGGCAAGTTGCGAGCCAAGCCGTCAAGGTCAAGGCCATAGCCCAGGATGAACTTATTAGGAATCTCAAAGCCCACATATTCGGGGGCAGAGCCTATCTTGAGGGCCTCGGGCTTGAAGAGCAGCGAGACCATCTTGACCGACTTGGGATTATGCTTATCAAGTTCCTCCCTTAGCTGGGTAGCGGTGACGCCACTGTCGATAATGTCCTCCACGATGAGGACATCGCGGCCAGTAAGGTCCTCGGTGAGGCCCATGACCTGCTTGACCTGGCCCGTCGAGGACATGCCCTCATAGGACTTGAAGCGCACAAAGGTGATCTCGGCGTCATGCAGGTCGCAGGCGCGGAACAGGTCGGCCGCAAAAATAAAGGAACCGTTGAGCACACACAGGAACAAAGGGGCCATGCCCTCGTAGTCCCGTTTGATCTCGGCAGCGAGGCTCTGAACCCGCGCTGCAATATCGTCACGCTTGATATAAGGCTCAAACGTCAAGCCCTGATAAGTTACTTCTTCCATGAGTATTAATGATTCCAAAGTGCAAAGGTAGTGCAAGCCGAACACAATGGCAAATTTTATTTGAACATTGTTGAGGCGCAGCCTACCCTTCGCCGCAGGCAAAGGTAGTGCAAGCCGAACACAATGGCAAATTTTATTTGAACATTGTTGAGGCGCAGCCTATCCTTCGCCGCAGGCAAAGGTAGTGCAAGCCGAACACAATGGCAAATTTTATTTGGCAAATTTCATTGTAGGGCTTCGCCTTGGCAAGGCCGGAAACGCCCAGTGATTGACGACAGGCGGCCACGCCAAGGCGAGGCCCTATTACACGCGATTGACGTCATACCCCGTAATTGACGACACGCGGCCACGCTAAGGCAAGGCCCTACGGATTGTCGGTGTAAAATAATTTTAAAAAAATGGGTTGATGTTGTGGGATTTACAAATAATGTGTACCTTTGCGCCTCGAAAAGGTTTATGGCTTTCTTTTGAGAGTCTTAATAGCTAAGAAATGAACAAGTTAGGTTATGAGGTGAGACATTTTGTCTTGTGGTCACTTGGGCAAGAACCAAAGTGACAAAGGCGGATGCGTCACTTTTTTTATGGCATGAAACCATTAGTTATCTCCTCCCCGCCTGCCACTCCCGTCATAAGGAGTACTGGCTGCGTGATTGATTTGTAAAACAAACTTGAGTGAATTGACTATCATCATTTATTTATATATCATTAATTAATTCTTATTTTTTATGAAAAAATTACTAACCTTTTTCATGGTTGCCCTGCTGACCTTTGGCGTCGGCTGGGCAGCAGAAGTGACGTTTAGCGCTTCCTCTGATTTAGGCAGTGTGACAACGAATGGCACTACATCAACCGGAGACCATGTCACTAAAGATGGAATTACCGTTACATCATCGAATGGTGTAATGGGTAATGGACAGAATTATCGTGTCTATCAGAATGGCACATTGACTGTAGCGTCCACTGCAGGAAATATCTCAAAAATTGAAATGACATTTACTGCAAGTGGCACGAGCAATAACGGACCGAGTAAATTGTCTGCTTCCGGATATACTTATAGTGGATACGTAGGAACATGGCAAGGAACTGCTGCAACAACAGTAGTATTTAATGCTACAGCCCAAGCAAGAATTACACAGATTGTGGTAACCGTTGATGGTGGTGGCACTACTACTGTTGATGCCCCGACGATTTCACCTGAATCAGGCGATTTTCTGAGTTCGTTGCAAGTGTCTATCAGTCATCCCGATGCTGATCACATCTATTACACCACTAATGGCGATGAACCCACTACGTCATCGACGGAGTACTCTGGTTCCTTTACCATCAACCAGACGACGACCGTCAAGGCCATCGCCGAGAAGGATGGCGTTACCAGTACTGTAGCCAGCGCTACCTATACCAAGACAGGCGTTGCTAATATTGCTGAAGCTTTGACCGTGGCACAAGGTTCCCAATTCACCTTTACGGGCAGTGCTGTTGTGACCTATCAGACTGGCCGATATGTCTGGATTCGCGACAACAGTGGCAGCGGTCTGATTTATCGCAAGTCTGGCGAAACCAGCACCCTTAACAACGGTGACATCCTGGACGCCAACTGGTCGGCTACTAATACCACCTACAACTCGGTTCCCGAGTTCTCCAATCCGACAGGTGTTGCCTCGAGCAGCAACGGCGGCACTGTTGCCCCCTTTGATAAGACTTCGACGGGAGTTACAAGTGCTAATGTCAATGAATTTGTATCCTTTAGCAATGTGACCCCGGCTTGGGACAGCGACTTAGGTTATTCCTATGTTACTATTAACAACAATAAGGTTTACTTCAGGAATACTTTCTTCAGTTACATCAATAATGGATTGGTCGCTACCTCTGGCAACACATATAATATCGAAGGCATTGTCTATACTCAGAACAATCAAGTCTTCGTCTATATGACCAAGGTCACTGCTGTCTCACCGACACTGACAGCTAACCCCACGTCGCTGACCATCAACGACAGTGGCACGGGCAACACCTTCACTGTAGAGGGTTCCAACTTGGGTGGTGATAATGCGGGCGTGACGCATACCAACTCTGATTTTTCTATCTCGCTATCGGCAACGACAGGTGACACCTATGCTGGTAACAACTATCAGGGCTTCACCCCCGCCAACGGCTCACTTAGCGGTACCGTAGCTATGAGTTACAATGGCCGTGATTTGAGCGCCTCTGATGTCGTGACCATTGCCAACAACGTCGCCAGCACCACTGAGGCTGTTGACTATGTGGCTGATCTGTACATTGTTACCGATAACGGAGTGACTAATGATTGGCACTTTGATGGCACCTATGGCGAGCACATGACCTATGACAATGGCGTCTATACCGCCAGCTTTACCGCTGAGAATCCCACCACCTTTATCCTGTTTGCCAGGAAGTTGGGTGATGGCGTAACATGGAACACCCGCTATGTGTTCGGTCCCAGCAGTGGTGGTGACTGGTGGTTGCCCGCAAGCGGTAACGGCAACGGTACCATCGACCTTAACACCAGCCATCCCATCAGGATTCAGGATGCCGGCACCTACATCATCACCATCAATGCCAACGCAGGCACCTTCACCATCACCAAGGAGGTAGCGAATGAGGGCGACTTCGTGCTGGTAACCGATGCCACCGACCTTGAAGCAGGCAATGAGGTGATTATTGTCAACAGTGGTACCGCCGGTGATACTGCCGCCCGCACCATGGGTGAAAGAAGGGCCAACAACTACTATGGTACCGGTGTTACTGTTTCGAATACACTGAAGGTCACCCCGACTAATGATACACAGATCTTCACACTTGAGCGAGGCACTGGCGGCTTCTATTTCAAGACCTCAGATGACCTGTACCTGAATAGTATGGGCTCAGGTAACAACAATAACCTTCAGACTAAGGGAAAAGATGCTAATGGTACAGGAACCAGTCTTGCCGTCATCTCGATTGACAGCAACAATAAGGCATCAATTGTGTTCCAAGGTTCAGGTTCCCGCCAGACTTTGAGGTATAACGCGAACAATGGTGGTGCAAGTACAAATACTGACATCTTCTCGTGCTACCAATCTGCTACCAATCAGGCAGATGTCTATATCTATCAGCGCACAGCAAGCGTCCAGGAGCCTGAAATCACGGTTAATCCCACCTCGCTTGATCTGGTAATTCCCGCTGGCGCAAGTTCCATGAGCGGTACCGTGACCGTTACCGAGACCAACACTTCTGGCACGACAAGCGTCAGCGTCGATGGTGACCACTTCATCGCCTCGCTGAACAACGGCGAGCTCAACGTGACCTATGACGGCACAGCCACCCAGGCCAACCCTGACCAGGCCACTATCACCCTGACCAACGGCACTGCCACCGCTACTGTTACCGTGACGGGTTATAAGGAGCCACTGACCGTGACCATCACCCCTGCTGACGGCCACACCTTCCAGGGCAGCACCGTTTCCGGTCTCATCGAATCAAACGTTACTGGTGCAACCATCGAGTACAGTTTCGACGGCATCAACTGGCAGACCTACGATCCCGACGAGGGCTTCACCGCCACCGTCAGCAGCGTGGGAGGCACCGTTACCGTCTATGCCCGTGCAACCTTTAACGGCGAGACCGCCAATGCCCAGGCCACCTATACCCGCATTGCACAATCAACGACATGTACCGCCGACATCGTGTTTGCACCCCAAACCAACAATGGCGAGATGAGTCAGTGGAGCACTTTTATAACTCACATTGGCGAGGGTCTTGATTATTTGTCAGGAGGCTCAGTGGCTAAACTGTGGACCAATACCGCTTACAATGCCATGAGGTTTGGTAGCGGTAGCTACACTGGAGAGTTGAATCTTACTCTTGACTTGTCAAAGTTTGAGGGTGGTGCTTGTAAGTTGACCAAGGTGACCATCAATGCCGCCCGCTATGGCTCAGATGGCGATAATTGCCATTTGAAGGTTTCGACCGATGTTAATACTACCGGTGTGACCTTGCCCATCACTAATGACCAGACGGCTTTTGCCGACTACGTCTTTAACTTTGACGGCAGCGAGATCACAACGCTCACCATCGAGAACACCTCGACAAGTAATGGTCGCGTGTATGTTCACTCCATCACGCTGGAGTACAGTTGCGGTTCCACTGTAGAGGCTCCCGTAATCACTCCCGCAAGTGGCACCTACTACGAGGGCCAGACTGTTGAGATTACCGCCGAGAGCGGTGCAACCATCTATTACACCACCGACGGCAGCGAACCCACGACAAGCAGCGCCCAGTATAACGGCAGCTTCAATGTGCCCTATGTAGCCGGCGGCAGCACGACCGTCAAAGCCATTGCCGTGGTTACCGAGCACGACGAGGAGATCATCAGTGAGGTAGCCAGCGAGACCTACGAGTGGGGCATTCCCACCGTGACCATCAATCCTGGCACTCACAACACCAACGCCACGAGCGTGACGGTGACACTGACCGGCAATCCCGATGGAGCCACCATCTATTACACCACCGACGGCAGCACGCCCAGTGCCCAGAACGGCACCGAGTATGACGGCCCCTTCAGTGTTGATCTCGATGAGATTGGCGACGAGGTTACCGTCAAAGCCATTGCCGTTTACAACGGTCAGGGCGGTACCGTGGCCTCAGCCACTTATACCCGCGTTGAAAAGATGATCGAGGTGAACACTCCGTTCTTCTCGCCGTTGCAGAACAATACCTACTACGGCAATCAGACGCTTGTAATTGGTTGCACGACGCCCAATGCCGAAATCTATTATGAGATTATCGAGGCAAGCGGCAGCACTGCTCCCAATGCCAACAGCGTACCCGACCCGACGAAGTCTTCTAACTTCTACGAGGGCACTCCTTACCAGATGACCGTGGGCAACAGCTATTATGTGAAGGCTATTGCTTACATCGGCAACTACGTGAGCACTATTGCCGAGGGTTGGTACACGATCGAGGCAGCGCCCACGACGCAATACACCTACGCCACGCTGAAGGACTTTAACGACAACTGCCCCACTGGCGTTACCGCCCATCTGTTGAACCCCGTTCAGGTGGTTTACCACTCGACCTACACCAACAACGGTGAATTTGCCGAGTTCTGCTATCTGCGCGACAATACCGACTATGCTTGTGTTTACTTCGGCAAGCGTGACAACAACGGCTACACCATCTTCAATATGGGAGACTGGATTGACGGTAGTCAGATTGCCGGTGTGACCAACATTTGGGAACGCAACTTCCACATCCAGTTGGGTACTGGCGATCACGAGGTGACCAGTTGGCCCAGCCAGGCTATCGGCTGGAGCGAAATCCTGCCCGAGGATATGACCAACGACGTCATCATCGCCGGCACTGCCGATGGCGATAATGTTTGGGGCCACTACGTGCACCTGCGCAACACGAGGTTGAGCGGCGTGACCGATTACAGTGACAACGATCCCAAGCATACCGGTCTGATCAATGACGGCACCGCCAATGCCCAGTATTATGACAAGTTCTACCGCTGGAGCGCTGGCACCTGCTCTTATAACGGCCACAACGACCAGATTAATTGCCTGGGCGACTACGATCAGGACTTCTTCACCACCAAGCAGAATGCAGGTGCTACCTTCGACGTATATGGCGTAATCGACTACTACAGCCTGTACACGCCGCCGTTCGAGGTATGTCCCATCGACTTCCTGTGGACTTACAAGCCCGTGATCAATCCCACCACGACGACATCCTATGTACCCGTGACTGTGGATATTACCGCCACCCAACCCGAATGGGCCGCCGAGGATGTGGTGATTTACTACAAGACCGATGACATGGAGGAATGGGCTGTTTACACGGAACCGATTACCGTTAACAGCACCACCACCGTCCAAGCCTATGCCGAGGTGCTCGCCGAGAAGACCGACGGCACGAACTACAATGATTATGTACGTTCCGAGATTGTGACCGAGACTTATACCATCGAGGGTATTGAGGATCCGACCATCAGTCCCGAAAGCTGCATCATCCCGGTTGTTACCGGTCTTGAGACTCAGATTGTCACCATTACTGACCACAACGATCCCGAAAGCGGCGCTGTGACCACCTACACTGTTAATGGTGTTGAATACACAATCGAGGCTGGCCAAAGCGTCAACATTACCGTGAGCGAAACCACCACGGTAACTGCTGTCAGCTCCATCGTTAAGGACGGACACACCATGTATAGCAACGAGGCATCTGAGACCTACACGTTTGCACGTTCTAACGGTATCGAGTACAACTTGCTGAAGACCGCTCCCGTTGTGGGCAACATCTATGTGATTGTCAGCAAGGCTGCCAACATGGGTATGAGCAACACCCAGAACGATGCCAACCGTGGCGCGGTCGGTGTGCTGTTCAAGGAGAACACCAACAAGGAGACCGTCTATGGTAACGACGACATCGCCCAGTTCGTTCTTGAGCAGGTATCGGAAAACCGTTACTACTTCAAGAGCCTGACCGGTGACGGTGGTTACCTGTGTGTTGAGACCAACGAATTTGCTAACCTGGTTACCACCCCGACACACGATGCCAGCGGCTATGACGTTGCCACTGTGACCATAGGTGGAAACAACAGCAATGTTGACCTGAGCTATCCTGCCACCATCACCTTCACCTATGAGGGCAAGGTGCGCACGATGCGCTACTACGCTAACAACCGCACGTTCTCGACCTATACCGACGGCAACCTGAATGAGCCGGTATTCCTCTATGGAGCACAGGTTACCCCGCTGCACGTCATCGAGCGTGACTTCCCGACCAGCCAGACCGAGCAGATCACCGTGAGTGACCGTCTGATCGGTGTTTGGGCTGCAAAGAACATCCTCTGGGCCAAGGACCAGAACTATGCTTCGATCGACGCCACCAGCAAGCGCGATGACCAGCTGGACTACGTGAGGGAGAAAGCCAACTTCAAGAAGGCGAACAAGTCCTTCCAGTCTGACGAATGGGAGCAGAGCAACTGGGTTATGCTCGACTTCACCAACACGGGTGTTGATCCCAGCCAGTATGTTGGCTATGAGTTTGACAACAACTCGGTTGTTGGCTACTATGTCGATGACAAGAACTACACGATCAAGCTGTTGCCTAACAGGCTTCCTGTAAAGGATAAGGCCATGCAAGGTTACCCGGGCTACAACAATGATCCTATCGACATCGACGATGTTCACAACGTGAACCACTATGTGTCCAGCAACTTCTATGAGCCCAACCTCAACTGGGGCAGCAACAACGGCTTCTGGTATGAGGGCTCGTACAACGGACAGAGTCTCGACACTTGTATCTTCTTCATGAACCCGAAGATTTGTGAGATTGCTCAGGTTTGGGCCGTTTGGAACGCTGCTAAGAGTGAGTTTACCATCTATGAGCGTGAAGGCTCAGTCATCAACGGCTACGGTCTTGATGGTGCCTTTGCCATGAGCGAAGATCTGTGGCAATACAACCGTCGTGACAACGCCAGCGACTTGACCGAGGAACAGGCCTACGGTTCTGTTCAGCAGTACCTCAAGGACGACGCTTACTACATGTTCCATGTGGCCATCATGAGGGATAACTACAATTATGGCCACCGCAAGACTGCCAGCCAGCCTTCGGGCAAGCGTAATGCTTCAGCCATGGATTCTGACGCCAAGAGCAACTCCATCCAGGTTTACCCGCTTGACCTCTCTGAGAAGAATGCCAAGGAGCCTCCCACGGGCATCCGTGAGATTCTTGACCTGAGCAGCAAGACTGTGGAGAGCGTACGCTACTACAACATCCTGGGCATGGAGAGCAAAGAGCCGTTCGAGGGTATCAATATCATTGTCACCCGCTACACCGACGGCACGATCTCGAGCGCCAAGGTGCTGAGGTAATCCATTAGCTTTAAGCTACAATTAGTGATAATCAGGCACCTGCCGCAAATTGGCAGGTGCCTGCTTTTTTATTGGTGCTGCCGCACACTAGGGCCTCGCCTTGGCGTGGCCGAGGGTGGGTCATTATTCAACGGCAAGAACGGCGATGTGCCATAATTCGGACTTTGTAATATAACCGTGCTAACGCACAGGAAAACCTGTGCAAACTGAAGGCAAACGAGCTTGCTCGATTTGCTGAAGTGCCGCCAAGCTTCGGAAAATTAGTCAAATTTATAAATTAAAATTTAAATCTTTAGTGTCCAGGGAAAATGCATCAAAGTTGTTAGCGGTTCGGAGAACCGATTTCATTGGGAAAGACCATGCAAGAACCTCTTCGAGGTTCGCAGCTTGATCCCTGAACGGGTTGGGAACGTGCCTCGAAGAGGAACTTTATGACTTTCAGGCATTTTGCTATGGCTGAAGTTCGTCTTCGACGCACTTGACAGTCATCAGGCCCCATTATGGGAAACAGCAGTTGATAATCTTATTTACAATGCTTTGATGGCGTGTGCGCATTTTTTACCGGACACCCTAATTATTTAATTTATTTCCCGCTGGGCGGGCGGTTATGTTGAACATAGTTGATTGATGACACACCGCCCTACCACACCCCAACCCATGACATACCGTCTTGACACATCAAGGGCCGCACGGGTTGAAGCGTGCGGCCCTTGGCCTTTATTGGTTCAGGTCATCGACGGGATGACCTTTTCGGGATCGATTACTCGTCGGCAGCAAAGCCAGTGTAGCGGTAACCGCTTACCTTGTAAACAGTACCAGCCGGCAGATAATTTGCCAAGATGTAATCATCGCTGAAGCTGACAAAGTACTCGATATAGTCGGCCTTCATTCCGCTGGGTGTCATAGCTCCGTCCTTAACGATCTTACCGCCAGTGATCGAAACTGTAGCGCCACCATAGTCGCTGGGACCGAACAGGTTCTCGCCATCAGAAGTGCTGAAGGTAAGGTTAGCGGGATCAACTTTTACTTCCACCTGATAGGGGAAATAGTAGCACATTTCGTCAATGATAAACATCTTGTCGCTCACATTGGCAGCAGTGTTGCATGTGAGGATGTTATAAACGCCATCTCCGAAGACATCGGGATCGAGGACTTCGCCGTCAGCATCAAGCGCTGCAACAGAGATGTGCCACTCGCCGGCGGTCTCGACGGTTGCAGTGTTCTCAATCTCCTCTTTCTCGCATGATGTGAATGCCACCAGCACACCCACCAGCATCAGTATTGAATATAATGTCTTTTTCATAATCATATTCTCAATTAAAGGGTTCCTAATTAATCTGAAACACGATTCAAAACAATTCTCATCGTGACTGCTCCTTCAGCGTAGGATGCGAAGTAGCTGATGACACCACTCTCTTCATCAAATGATGCATCATCAATATAGTCGAGGGCATCGCCCCATGCATCGATGTGACTGCTGATCAAGTCTATGTTGCCTTCGTTGTCAAGACTCACATAGCCTGTCATGCATCCCAATGCACTACCGTATTGAGCGCGGAATCCACGAACTTGGTCATACCAACCACCTAAGAGGTCGTTTACTGAGTAGAAGCCGGGAGCGAGCTTAGTAAACTTGATGCCCGTGCACTGACTTGTGTAGCCATAGTTAGCAGCATAAGCCGAGAAAGGATTCTGTGCAGCGCCATACAGCGAAGCACTCATATCGGTCTCATAGGTGCCACCCATATCTAACGTCACCTCGGGGTCACAAACGCAAATCGTCCTTGTCACTGATGCCATATAGCCATCGGTGCCAGCAGCCGAATAAGTGACATAGTAGAAGCCCATCGTGTTGGGATCCACCTCGTCGACACCAGTGACAATGATCTTATCAGTAACATCTATAGAATTACCGGTATTCTTGTCAAAAAGAACCCCTGTGCATCCAGGGTCAACAAATGCAGTACCCACAGGGACAATCATAAACTCGTCCCCTACCATCTTAAGGTCAGGATAATAGGTGATGTCGGTCAATCCCTCGGTATCCTTATCACACGAGGCTAACGACAGAGCCACCAAGGCACCTATTGCTAAATATTTAAAAATCTTCATAATCTTATTTTTCTTTTTAAGAATTAACCATTTTAGCGTTACTTAGCCCAGAATACAGGAGCGCTATCACCAGGATATGCGGGCGAGTTCTGGTTGCGGTTAGCCGATGATTCAGCATAGGGGAAACGCTGCAGAATTGTAGTTACCGAGGTATTGCAATCGATAGGCTTATACAACGTGCCGGGGACATAAATGTCAGGATTGTAAGCATCGCTCGCCACATTGTAAATCTGAGCACCGGTAACGCTGCCCATAGCGGGATAACCCAGACGACGCAACTCGCACCAGCTCTCAAAGCTGTTGTAACCCGAGAGGTCAATCCACTTCTGGATACCGATGGTACGCTTGTAGTTGTTCACGTCAAGGGGATAGGCAATGAGAGCTGCATCAGCGCCAGTCACGCCAGCGTTGGCAAACGAAGCCTCAATAGCCTTGCGGTAGTAAGCCTGCGCCTGACCGGCATTGCCGTTCTTGGCATAGTACTCAGCGATGTAGAAGTTCACATCCGAGGTACTGATCAGGACAACGGGGTCATCATAGTGGGCGTTGGGACGGCACCAGTAGCTTGACTTATACTGATTGGTGGTGCTGAAGTTGGTGCCGCTGACGCTACCCTGATACTCACCATCGCTGTTGGGATTGAAGTAGGCCTGCAATCGGGCGTCGCCATAGGCGTCCATGGTCTTGAGCAATGCAAGGTTCAGAACGATGTTCTGCTGCGATGCGCCATAGCTGGCAAAAGCATCCTCCATGAAGAAGGGGTTAGCGTGTCCGGCCTCGTTGCTCCAGCAATCGGCAAACTCGACGTTGCTGGTGGGGAAGTTACCCTCGGCAATGAGTGCGCCAATCTGGGCATTCACGTCCTTAACACCGCTCTCACGGGTGAGGATGCGGAGCTTCAGGGCGTTGGCAAACTGGATCCAACTTGCTGCACTGGCATTGGGGAACAAGAGGCTCGTGGCCACCTGGTCGGTAGCGCTGGCCTTGGCCAGTGCCTCGTCGAGTTCGGCAAGAATGCCGTCATAGATCACCTGGCCATCATCATACTCGGGAGTGAGATAGTCCAGATTCTGAGCCTGGGTGTAAGGCACCTCACCATAGCAGTCCACGAGCACCTGATAGGTGAAGGCGCGCAGTGTGGTGGCAGCCAGATAAGTGCCCCAATCCTCCTCGGCCTCGGCCAACTGGCGGATGGTCTTGATGTTGTTCAGCACACGGGTGTTGAGCTGCGTGTAGGTGCTACTCGAGCGCGTGGGACTCATCTTGAACTGGCTATAGTCCAGATAGTTGCTGGTACCAAAGTACTGTGCATAGTGCTGGGTGAAATAGCCACTCACAGTGCGCAGGAAGTCACCATAGCTGTGAGCGATATTGAGCTCAGCGGCAGGCAGCATCATGCTGGAAGTCATATTCTCCTGAGAGGGAGAGTTGGGATCCTGGTTGATGTCCAGATAATCATCACAGGACGTCAGTGACAATCCAAGAACCAGAAGACTTGCAAAAAATATCTTTTTCATAATCTTTCTCCTCATTAATTAATTAGTACTTAATGGTCAGGTTCAAACCATAAACGCGGCACGACGGGTTGGAGTAGAGCTCACCGAAGTTACCAGCGAGGTCGGTACCGGTAGTCGTGGTCTCGGGATCAACGTAGTAGTTGTCCTTAGCAGTCCATACGAACAGGTTGTTACCGAATACGGTCAGAGCGACATTGCTCAGCTTGGCAGCGTTAACCCACTTCTTGGGCAGTTCCCAAGTGAGGCTCAGGTTGCGCAGCTTGGTGAACGTGCGGTCAAGCAGATAGGCCTCGCCGCCGTGACCCCAACCATAATCGTTGAAGTAGTCCTGATAGCTGCTATTGGTAACATAGATGGGCGTGGTGTTCTCACTATAAGTGCCATCACCATTAGCAACAACACTGTTGGGGATGATGAACGGACGACGCTGGTTGTAGCTCGTCACGATGCCGTTACCGGTAAACTGCATCAAGTTCTTGGTGCGGGAGAACATGTGGCCACCATAGCGGATATCCAGAGCTGCGCTCAGCGTGAAGCCATAAGCGCTGATCGAGGTGGTGACACCACCAGTCCACTTATTGTTCATGTCCTTGCCAGTGTCCAAAACCTCGGTGCTGAGCACGGGCTGGCCTGCTGAATCCACAACGGGATGAACGATGCCCTCGTCATCGGTATAGGTCTCGGTCAGATAGGTGTAGTAGGAACCCATGGGCTTGCCTTCCTCGGCATACATGTAAACAGCATCGTTACCAGCCGAGAAGCTATAGATGGTCACCTTGCCACCCTCAAGGCTCTCGGGCATCGAGAGCACCTTGTTGCGGTTGATGGCAATGTTGAAGCCCAGATCCCAACGGAAGTTGTTCAGCAGCACGGGGGTCGTGTTAACGAGCAACTCGATACCACGGTTGCGCACCTTACCGAAGTTGGTCACAACGCTGGTATAACCGGTTGCCGGGTCAACGGGCAGGGTAAAGATCTGGTCCTTGGTGGTACGGGTATAATAGGTAGCGTCGATGCCCAAGCGGCTGTTGAAGAACTGGAGGTTCAAACCAGCCTCAAACTCGGTCGTCATCTCAGGCTTCAGATTGCTGGAACCAGCGGTGGTCGATGCCTGGAATGCGTTGATACCGTTGAACGGGAACGTCAGGTCGGTGCCGCTGTAGTAACCGTAGGCGAAACCTTGAACGAAGCGCGGGTTAACCATGTAGGGATCGGCGTCGTTACCGGTGCGACCGTAAGCCAGACGGGCCTTACCGAAGTTCAGGATGCTATTCTGGGGAATCAAGCGGGTGAAAATCCAGCTCAAGGTTGCGCCAGGATAGAAGAAGCTGTTGGCATTGATGGGCAGGGTGGATGACCACTCGTTGCGGCCCGTGAGGTTCAGGAACAGCATGTCGTCCCAACCCAGGGTGATATCACCGAACAGGGCCACCTGGCGGCGCTTGGTCTGCGACTCGCTAATAGTGGTCTTGGTGGCACCGTTACTCAGATCCCAGAAACCGGTCTCGAAGGTCAGACCGTTGGTCTGGCCCACCATCGAGGTGTAATAACGCTCATTGAGGTTCACACCTGCAATAGCGGCCAAGCTCAACTTGTTGTCAATGAAGTTTCTTGTATAGTCAGCCAGGAAGTCGTGGTTCAACTCATAGCGGCGGCCATAAGCCGAATACACATAGCCCTCCTGATTCATGTGGCTGGGAGCGTAGCCAAAGTCATCGTTGATGAGAGCATCATCAAGGGCAATTTCGGGCTCACCGATCTTGCGGTCAAAGTCGGTGTAGTCAAAGCCGAAGCGGTAGGTGAAGGTCAGGTCATTGATCGGAGAGATGTCGGCCTGGATCTTGCCATGCATCTGCTTGGAGTCAACGTGGTTGTAGTTGTTCTCGATAGCCCAGTAGGGGTTGGTGATGCCGTAGGGGGTGAAGTAAGCCTCGGGGGTAAAGAACGCACTGCTGGTGTTCTTCATATCCACGATGTTCACGTCACGAGGCATCTCCAGCAGACCGTCGATCATTGACGTACCCTGATAGCTTCCCACCATGTCGTTCTCAGACTTAGCGTAGCTGACACTTGAGGTGAGTTTCAACCAATCGGTGGCCTCAAATCCGCTACGGAAGTCGAAGGTGTGACGGGTGTAGGTATCCTTGTCATAAGGGAGGATACCATCATCGCCCAGGTAGTTATAGGACAGGTAATAATTCACCTTCTTGTCATTGGAAACGCCGCTGAAAGCTACACTGTGGTTGTGTGACCAACCAATGTCGAAGAAGTCGCGAACGTTGTTCTTCTTGGCAATGTAGTCGTGAATCAGCTGCTGATGGTTCCAGATGGGACCATAAATCTGGCGGCTGCCGTCAAGGGCGGGACCCCACGAACCGTTCTCAATGAAGGTCTGGGTACCGTTCCAACCCTGGCCCCAACCGTTCTGCATCTTGGGCAGCAGTGAGATCTGGCGGGCCTGGAGGCTACCGTTGTACTCAATCGAGAAGTTCTTGCCTTCACCCATGGCACCCTGCTTGGTGGTCACGATGATGACACCGTTGGCGGCACGGCTACCATACAATGCGGTAGCGGCGGCGCCCTTCAGCACGGTCATGCTCTGGATGTCGTTGGGCGAGATGCTGGCGATACCACCGGCGGCCTGGGCGTGACCCTGACCGGTCAGCGTAGTGCTCTGCAAGGGCACACCGTCAACAACGTACAGCGGCTGGTTGCTACCGTTGATGGAGCTGAAACCACGGATGATAACCGAGTTAGCAGCACCGGGGTCGCTTGAGGTGTTCTGCACCTGCAGACCGGCCACCTTACCGCTCAGCGAACTCATCGCCTCACCGGTGTGTGCTCCGGTAATGTCCTCGGCCTTCACCTGTTGGGCGGCATAACCGAGCGACTTCTGCTTACGGGTAATACCCATGGCGGTGACTACCACCTCTTCGAGGGTGGTGTTGTCCTCCTCGAGGGCTACCGTTAAATAACTCTTGACGCCAACGACCTGGGACTTGTAGCCCACGCAGCTAATCTTGAGCTGCGTGACATTGTCGTTGACAGTCACTGTAAATTCACCATTAAGGTCGGTGGCAGTACCCTGCGATGAGCCGACAGCCTGAACGGTGGCACCGATCAGCGGTTCATTGTCAACAGCACTGACGACTTTACCATTAATGGTCTTGTTGGCCCATGCACTCATCGTGATGAGGCATATAGCCATCAGAGTTGATAAAAGTCTCTTCATACAGTAAACAATTAATTAACTCATTGACACAACCCGGCGAGCGCCAACCCGGTTTTGCCAATTACAAGTTGTTGATTAATTTTAAATTGTTGTGAGACAGTAAGTGCGCTCTGCTTACTGATTTTTATATAGTTTTTGTTTGGTTGCCATGCTTCACCCTCACCTACCCATGCAACAATAGCGGCACCACACCATGTGGCGCCCCCACAATCGCGATGATCATGGTACAGAAGCCTTGAGTTGAGGCGCCCGCCTTGGGACAGTCCGCTGTGGCGGCGCTCGACGGCATCAGTTGCCGATATGTAAAGTTTCTTCAGCATTAGAAATCCCGTTCAGATAAAAAAACGTGAGTGGATACTTAGATAGCGTTGAGAAATCAGCCCTGACCTCTATAAAAGGGCTTGTCGGCACAAACCTCCATTCTCATTGACGCTCTCGTGGATTCTACCAACTACAACATCCTTTTTAACAGGCACCCCTCAAGCCAAACGATATGTCTTGAGTTTGGTTTTATGCCAGTTACAATACTCCAGGTGGTGATTTGAGAGCTACTGAGCAAGTATCCAAAAGTCACGTATTCAAATCGAACACGCTGCAAAGATAAACATTTTTTTAGAAAACAATGCCTTTTGAGAAAAAATTCAACAGAAAAATACATTTTACCATACCAATGTTAATTAATTCCCCTCATTCAGGCACCCCCTAAGCGAAAAGAGGTGCGGCCTCCACACGAAGACCGCACCTCAGTGCTAAATCAGTAAGCAATCACCTCATCATTTGGGGAAGGTTTCTGCCCAACCCTCGGTCTGGGTTACACCCCAGTTGGCGTTAATCTCGCTCTCGGGAATCGGGTAAACGAGATTGCTGATGTCGTAATTGTTGTAACGGAATGCGATGTTGGGAGCATTGTAAGCCTCAACCTGTGCGGGATCACCCCAACGACGGAGGTCCCACAGACGCAGACCTTCCTGGAAGAGCTCGCGGGCGCGCTCGTCCTTCAAGAAGGCATACAGGCCAGCGGCATCAGCGGGCAGGTCGTTCACGCCGGTGATGGCCAGGTTACGCTTGGCAACAACGAGCAGAGCCTGCTGAGCAGCATTCAGATCATTGAGCTTGAGGTTGGCCTCGGCGAGAATCAGGAACATCTCGGGAGCGTTAACCAGATAGTTGGTAGCGTAAGCAGGATTCTTTGAGCTGTAGTGCGAGAACTTACCACCGGCATAAACGGGAACCGTTGCAGACGAGTTAGAAGCCATATCCATGATGGAACGGCGAACATCCTGGTCACCATACATGGCCTGCAGCTTGGGGCTGGGCGAGAAGTTATAGGTGGTCCACAGGGTACCGCAGGAGTTAGCACTCCAGTTGTTGCTCGGGTTGATGTCGAGATAGAAGTAGCTCTCGGTGTTGGAGCTGCCACCGTTGTACAGGCTGTGGTAACCGTCGGCGGTGTAGGTCAGCGAGGCAACACCACCGTCGGCAATAGCCTCGGCAGCATAGGTCTTGGCATCCTGCCAGTTCTCCATGTACAGGCTCACGCGTGCGAGCAGACCCTCGACAGCGGCAACGTTCATGTAGCACTTGTCGCCACGGTCGCCACCGGCCTTTTCAAAGTGCTCGAGCGATCTCTTCAGGTCTCTAACAATCTGGTCGTAGCACTGGCCCACGGTGGAGCGCTCTACATGAGTCAGAGCAGCGATGGGCTCTTCAGAGATGACGATACCGGGCTTGTCTGAGTAGTCACGGCCGTTCACCTTGATCTGGTGGCCATAGACGTTGGTCATGTACAGGTAAGCGTAGGCACGAAGGGCATAGGCCTCGGCCATGCACTGGTCAAGCGTCAGCTTGTCGGTCTCGGTAGCATCGGCATAAATCTCGTTACCAGCCTTGATGATGCGTGACGAGTAGTCAGCCACCTTGTAACCATACTCCCAAATGAAATCCAGATAGTTGTCGGTGGTGGTTACCGAGTAACGGTAAATGCCGTCCCAGTGACCGGTCAGGTTGTTCCAGTAGCTCAAGTCGGTGGGAATGTCACCAATCATGGTAGCATAGTTACCGGCTGCATAGCGCTCAAACAGGGCATTGTAGGCACCCGTCAATGCGATAGACACATTCTTGGCGCTGTTCAAGCCGCCATCCACGTCGATGCCCCTGTAGTAATCGGTGTCGAGAAAGCTGTCTCCACAACCTGTCATGCCCACACACAATGCTGCGGCAAGCAGACCTTTAAAAATATATTGTTTCATAATCATTATATCTTATTTAATCTATTAGAATTTAAGTCGCTGTGAATTAAGATTAGAAGGTAACTTGGAGACCAGCCATCAGCGTGGTGTTGGCGGGATACTGCCATGCGATCTGACCACTGGCGAAGGTCTCGGGATTGTAACCTACGAAGTCCTTAGCGGTCCAGGTGTACAGGTTGTCAGCCGACAGATAGATGCGAACCTTCTCCATATAAGCCTTGCTGGTGAGCAGGCTGGGCAGCGTGTAACCAATCTGGATATTGCTCAACTTCAGATAGTTGCCGCTCATCAAGAAGCGGGTCGAACGCTCGGTTGACTTGTTGGGGTCACCATAGAGGAACTGAGGATACTTAGCATTGGGATTCTCGGGAGTCCAAGAATTCTCAGCAACGGTTACGAGAGGCGTGCGGCCTGCCATACCCCAACCGGTGAACTTGGCGCCAGTGTCAAACACCTTGCCGCCCATACGGTAGTTGAAGGCGAGGCTTGCATCGAAGCCCTTCCAGCGGAAGTTAGTACCGAAACCACCGAGAACCTTAGGCTCGGCAGCGCCTACATAGCGCTTGGCAGCTGCATTGTAGTCGCTGGTGGTCTCATCACCCTCCTCATTGAGGTACCACAGCGGCTTACCGTTGGTAGCGTCAACGCCGGCCCACTCCTTCATGTAGAACTGGGTAACGGGGTGACCGGGCTCAACGATGCTCCAGGCGCCCTCGAGAGGCTCGTCGGTTGCGAGCTCGAGCACTCTGTTCTGGTTGAAGGTCATGTTGGCATAAGCCGTCCAGTTGATGTCACGGTTGCTGATGATACCGGCATTGATACCGACCTCGACACCGCGGTTGCGCATCTTACCGATGTTCTGCATAACAGAAGTCATACCCGTAGTCCTTGACAGGGGCACCTCCATCAGCATGTCGGTAGTTACTTCGTTATAGAAGTCGAGGGTCAAGTGCAGACGGTGGATGAATGACAGGTCAACACCAACGTCAAACTTGTTAGAGGTCTCCCAAGTCAGGTTGCGGTTGCTGATCGAACCGGGAACCATACCCGAGGTGCCATGGTAGTTGCTACCGGCAGTGTAGAAACCGCGGGCTGCATACCAACCGATATCCTGGTTACCCACGGTACCGTAAGATACACGCAGCATACCATTGGTCAGGACGTTGTTCTCTTTCCAGAAGGGCTCGGCAGTGAAGCGCCACTTGGCACCTACCGACCAGAAGTTACCCCAGCGCTTGTCAGCACCGAATACCGACGAACCGTCGTGACGGAAGGCAAACGAAGCGTAGTACCTGTTGTCGAAATCATAGTGTGCATCCAGGAAGTAGGAAGCAATGCGAGCCTCGCTCTTGTTGTACTCAGAGTCGTTCCAGGCACCGCAGGTGGACATGTCGCGCATGCCGGAGTCGGCAAACGGGAAGTCATAACCACTGTAGTAGTCATACCAGTAATCCTTGCGTACGCTCTCCTGACCCAGCATCAAGCCGAGGTTGTGGAGCTCGTTGAAGGTGTAGTTCCAGCCCAGCAGGTTGGTCCAGGTGATGGTCTTGGTCTCAGAGTTGTACTGCTGACCGAGGCCGGGGTAGTCCATACCCTGGGGGTTGTAAACTGCACTCCAGTAGTCATACTGACGCAGGTTGTAGATGTTCACACCGAGGGTGGTCTTGAAATAGATACCCTTGCCGAAATCTACGCGCAAATACGGGGTCAGGTTGATGGTCGTGGTCTTGTTCTCGTTCATGTCACCCAGCTTGCTGTCTTGCAAAGCGAGGGGGTTGTACATATCAACGTTGGCATAGGTGCCATCCTCGTTATAGAACGGGAGGAAGGGACGCATCGACGATACAGCAGCAACAATGGGGCTGGACATCGAACCGCTAGTGCTCTGCGAGAAACCGTTCTTCACAGCAAACGAGTAGGATGCCGTGGTACCGAAAGTGAAGGCTTTGAACTTGCTGTTGACGTTGGCACGGCCGCTATAGCGCTTGAAGTCCGAACCAATCACCAGACCCTCAGAGCTCAGGTAGCCGCCGCTCACATAGTAGCTGGTGCTACCGGTCTGGCCGCTCACGCTCAGGTTATAGTCCTGATAGTAGCCCTTGCGAGTCACCTTGTCAATCCAGTCATAGCTCGACTTGCCGTCCCACTCCCAATACTCGGTCCAGTAGTCACGCCAGTACTCGGGGGTTTCGCCATTGACAGCGGCGGTACCGCTAGCTAACAATTCCATGGTCTGCTCAGCATTGGCAAACTTCATGTTGTTGTTGCCCACGGTCACAAAACCCTGCTTGATGTCGAGATTGATGTTGTGCTTGCCCTGCTTACCCTGCTTGGTGGTGATGACAATCACACCATTACCGGCACGCGAACCATAGATGGCAGTAGCGGCAGCATCCTTCAGCACCGTGACACTCTCAATGTCGTTGGGGTTGATGGAGGCCATGGGGTCCATCTGGTTGTTGTAGGTAGAGCTCATGGCATCGGCATCAGAGTTCACGGGGATACCATCGACTACATACAGAGGCTGGGTACCCGAGTTAAGAGAACCGCGGCCACGCACGTAGATGGAGCTCCAGGTACCGGGCATGCTGGTCGAGTTGTTCATCTGAACACCGGTAACAGAACCCTCGAGGGCCTTCACAAAGTTAACGTCAGCCTTCTTCTCAAGCACCGAACCGTCGAGCGTCGAGGCGGCACCAGTAAAGGCGGCACGCTTAACCGAACCATAACCGGTAACAACGACCTCGCTCAGCGTCTGGTCGTTAGCTTTCAGTCTGACAACCATGCCATCCTGTACAGCTGCCTGCTGGGCCTCATAGCCCACGTAGGAAACGTTCACAGCCTTGACATTGTCAGGCAACACGATGGTGAAAGCACCATTGAAATCGGTGGCAGTACCCTTGGCTGCCCCAACAGCCTGAATGGTGGCTCCGATGAGGGGATCACCGTTGGCTGCATCTAACACATGCCCGCTAATTGTGCGGTCGGCATAGGCCGAGAGTGCCATCAGGCACGTCGCAATAAGCAATAGAAAAACTTTTTTCATAAAAATGATGTTTATTAATATTACAATTAGTTAAAAATGTGTTTTTACTATCAGTTACTGTAAGCTATCGACTGGTGTTCTTCTTTGGACGCAATCAATAAATTACAAGTATGCAAAATTAGCCCAAAAATGTGAATTGGGCAAAACGAATGGAACACTTTAACTTTATGGCGGCATTTTCTATCTATTTGTCAAAAACAGCATTATTTTGAAAATATATAATAAATAAAATACTCATCTGTGCGCCAAACTACTAAAAGATAATAGGTTAAATCTGTTTTTGCCCATTCCGGCCCATCATGGTAAGTAAAAAATCAAAATGTTAAATACAACAGGATTTAACAATCCCGTTTTAACAAATTCAGACCGTTCCACACGCCCTCCAGCTCTTAAAAACAGCCATTTTTAAAGGTTTCCTCAAGCAAAAGCCCCTCCGTTCGAGGATAAAAACAAGCAGGCACACCCACCTGTCTCGCGTGGAATGTGCCTGCTTGAAATCAGTAATATCTAACTATCAACTCCTAATTCTTGATGATTTGGATGGCTGCACCGCCACCAGGCGCCAAGTGAAGATGCAGAACGCTGGTGTTGTCCACATCCAGGCGACGGATCGTCATCGGATAAGGATTAGTGCGGTAATCGGCATCAGGACCGTCCTCATAGATGATGGCCATGAAACGGCCGTCGGCAAGGAAGTCCAGCGCCAAATCCAGGTCGCGGGCCTCGGCGTCGGTCACACTGCCGATGTACCAGTTGTCGGTGCCACGCTCTTGACGGGCATAGGTCACATACCTGCCCATCGCGGCATGGGGCACGAGGGTGCGCTCCCAGTTGGTGGGGACGTCCTCGATAAACTTGAAGGCCGGCTGGTGCTCGTAGTTCTCAATCAGGTCGGCAGCCATGTGTCCCGGGCTGTAGATGACGATGTACTCGGCCAGCTGATGGGCCAGCGTGTTCTGCGGGCGTGTGCCGGGCACCGCATCGTTGCGGTATTCAAAGATGCCGGGCGTGAAGTCCATCGGACCACCCAATCCGCGCGTGAACGGCAGGATGCACTCGTGGTAAGGCGGATTGCCGCCACGGCGGTCAAACGCGTTGTACTCCTGACCGCGCATGCTCTCGGTGGCGATGAGGTTGGGCCACGTGCGCTGGATGCCGCTGGGCATGGCGCCCTCGTGGTTGACAATCATCAGGTGGTAACGTGCGGCGGTCTCGATGACCTTGCGGAAGTGTTGCACACCCCACTGTGAATGCTGCAATTCGCCGTTGTAGAAGTGGGAATTGACATATCCTGTCTTGACCGTGTTGATGCCCAGCGATTCGTACAGCTTGTAAGCATCCTCGAGCTGATTCTCGTAGTTCTGAGCCGCGCCACCGGTCTCGTTATGGGCGATGATGCGCACACCGCGTTCGGCAGCATAACGGCACAGTCCCTTCAAGTCATAGTCGGGATAGGCACGTGTAAAACTGAAGCCGTCACCGTGCTTGGTCCAGTCGGTGTCCCAGCCATAGTTCCAACCCTCGACCAGCACACCGCCCAAGCCGTGACGCGCGGCAAAGTCGATGTAGCGCTTGGTGTTGGCGGTAGTGGCACCGTGGCGTTCGCCCTGGGACCAGGTCCAGTTCTGTTTCTGCAATGCCCACCAGATGCCGACGTACTTGGTCGGCTTAATCCATGAGGTATCCTCAATCTTGCACGGGTCGTTGAGGTTCAAGGCCATGCGCGAGAGCAGGATATCGGCAGCCTTGCGACCGATGATGACGGCACGCCAGGGCGAGACGCGGGTGTCCCCCACCCTCACTTTGTCGCCGTTTTGCCAGGGCACGAGGTCCACCTTGAGTGTCGTCCCCTGGGGAGCGAAATTCATCGTCGTGTAGTCGGTGAGGTTGGCATCCATGATTGCCATGTAGAGCGACGGATTGACCTCGAGGGCTACAGGACCCGACATCTTGCCCTTCTTGCTCAAGGGCTCGCAGGTGTAAATGCCTTCGTAGTAGGCCGTCAGGGCGGGTATCGACCACGCCTGTGCGTCGCTGGGCAGGGCAAACTCGGTCGCCTCGTCCATGATGACGAAGTCCTGCAGGCCCCGCTGGCGCGGGTACTCGTAGCGGAAGGCGATACCGTCGTCAAAGGCGCGGAACACCACACCCAACTGACGCTTCATGCCGCCCTTCTCCTGTAAGGTCACCCTCAGCTCGTTGTAATGGTTGCGCACTTGGGCGTCCTCGCCCCAAGGTTGGCTCCAAGTCTCGTCAAGACTCGTGCGGGCTACCTTGCCCATCTTGAAGTTGTCCTTGAAGTCGCCATCGCTGAGCACAAGGCCCAATGCCGAGCGGCCAATGACGGTCTCACCGCCTCGCATCACCTGATACCAGGCCTTGCCGCCGTCCACGCCCACGGTCACCGTCAGCGCCCCGTCGGGCGAGGTAACAGTCACGTCCTTTGCAACAGCCAACACATTGACGAGCAGGCATATTAAAGCAAAAAATAGTGTCCTTCTCATATCATTTCCAGTTTCATTTGTTAATTCAAAATTTACAAATGCAAATATAGCGCTTATTCTTCAATCAGCACCACAATTTGCCCATAAATCTGAATTCCTTATAAAAAATGGGGGGCATTGCGATAGTTTTTACCCCCCATTCATATCCGTCAGGGCAGAGCCACAGAAGCAGGTAAGACGCCCTGCCCTGACATGGGGTAATAGGATTTACTTGGGTGTCACGCCTTCAGCTGTCACCGTGAGGAAGTAGTCACGGTCCAGAACGACGTCAAAGTCGGGTGTCTGCATGCCGCCACCGCTGTTGTTGAAGATGAGATGCTCGGTCTCGCCAGCGCTGGTGAATTCCCAGTAGATATAGTCCACACCGTCAACGGTCTTGCTACCCGTGGGAGCAACACCAGGCCAGTTGCCGAAGAACTCCTTGTCGCCCCAAGCATACAGCGAGATGGCATCCCAACCCGACTGATTATCGACGTAGATGTAATGCAGGCCGCTAGGCTGGGGCTCGGGGGTATCACCACCGGTGTAGTTGTTGGGATCAATCTCGGTCACACCGCTTGAGGTCACCTCCAGATAGACGTCATGGTCGATGGTGTAAGCATAGTCGGCCAACTGATTGCCCGCACCGTTGTTGTTGAAGATGAGGTTCTCGCTCAAGCCCGTGTTGGCCTCACCCATGTCAAAGTAGGTGTAGGTCACGCCCTTGATGGTCTGCTCACCCGTGGGCTGCATACCCGGCCAACCGCCGTTGAGGTCGTTCACGTCACCCCACATGTACAGGGCAATCTCGTCCCAACCCGTCTTGTTGACGATGAACACGGCATAGCCGTCATGCTCCACAACCACAGGCTCGACCATCTCCTCGACGCCACTCGCGGTGACACGCAGATAGAGGTCGTGATCGATGGTGAAGTTGAAGTCGGCCAGTTGGCTGCCCTCGCCGTTATTGAAGATGAGGTTCTCGTTCAAGCCCGTGTTGGCCTCACCCATGTCGAAGTAGGTGTACTCGGTACCGCCAATCTTCTGCTTGCCGGTAGGCGTCATGCCCGGCCAACCACCGTTCAGGTCGTTGACGTCGCCCCACATGTACAGGTTCAGGTTGGCCCAGCCCGTCTCGTCGAGCACATAGACCACATAGCCGTCGTGCTCAATCTCGGGGCCGTCACCGCTCCAATAGTAGCTCTCCCAGCGCTCACCCCACACGTTGGTGAAGGTGCCCACGCCGGGATTGTCGGTGTGGTTGGCCATTTCACCCTTGACGGTGAACTCGGTGCCTTGGGTAGCGCTGTAGAAGCGGAAACCGTCGGCAAGCGTCTTGCCCGACACAAAGGTAGCGGGATCAAGATAGATGCCCCACTTGATGTCGCTGCCAGGGGCCTTCATGAGCTTCCACTCTTCCTTGCGCATCGACGCACTATCGCCGTTAAAGGCACCCATGATGTAGATCTCCTCATCCACAGCCGTGCCATAGGGGGCGATGAACTCGAGCAGGATGCGGTCGGCACGCGTCTCGAACTGCTGACGCTCGTGGTCAAAAACGATATCCTCGTCCTTGGAGCAACTGGTCATCACTGTCAAGGCGGCCAGCAGCACCACAATCAGACTATATATATTCCTTGTTTTCATATCGTTGTCTTTTATTTGTAGTTACGATTAATAATTGGGATTCTGGATGAGACCAGGATTAACGGTCAATGCCGACTGCGGCAGCGGATACCACTCATACTTGGTATTGCGCTGAGCGGGCAGGTCGATGCCAGCCTCGGTAGCACGGCCCCAGAACCACCAGGTGCCCTGGGTGAACTTGTTGAAGCGGCGCAGGTCGGTGCGGCGGCGGTTGCCCTCGCCCAGATATTCCTTACCCCACTCGCTCAACATCCAGTCCATGTCAAAGCTTGAGAAGCCAGGTCCGGGAATCGAGAGGGCGCTGGCACGGTTGGCAGCGGTAAAGTAGCGCTGACGCACAGCGTCAACATAGTTGCGAGCCTCGCCGCTGTTGCCCTTGCGCATCTCACACTCGGCCACGTTGTAATAGGCCTCAGCAAGACGGAACTGCACATCGTCAATCGACTTGAAGCCACCGGCATCGTCGTTGGGATAGAGGGGATACTTCACCAGACGCACACCCGAGTTGGTCTCACCCCAGCGGGGGCTCATCACGGTCTCGAGGTTGCGGCCCTGGTTCAGGAAGGTACCCACCTGATCCACATAGACCAGATCCTGACCATCGCGGTCGGCATCAGCCTTGAGGACATCACCCGTGCCGAAGTTGGCACGCATCAGGCCCTTGAGGAACATACCGGGTCCGTGGGTCTTGGTCGTCACATTATATACATAATTCTGCTTGCGGATGTCGCGGTCGTCAAAGCGCTCGTAGGGAGCACCCAACTTGTCGTTGTAGGGAGCGTCCAGGAAGCACGTGGCGCCCTCGGTACCACCCGTGGGCAATACAGTACCCGAGTTGTCGTAGCTGGGCACGAGGCAAACGCAGTTCCATGCGCCAATACCGTCATAGGACTGTCCGAAGTAGTCGGCATAGCCATACCACATGCCCACCATGGTGCGCACGTTGCTGATGGCGTTGGCGGCACCTTGACCGTCCTCGGCAGCGAGAGCGAAGATCACCTCGGGGCACTTCACGTTGTCGATGCTGTACAGGTCACGGTAGTTGTCGGCCAGACGGTAAGTACCGAAGTCACCGTTGATGATCTGCTTGGACAGGGCCTCGCACTCGTCATAGTGAGCCTCATTGATGAAGACCTCGGCATTGAGCAGCAGACGGGCCTTCAGCAGGCGGTTCATCGCCTGGTTGGCACGGTTAACGGTGCTGCGGCTGCCGTCCTCGCGAGCGAGTTGCATATAGGTCTCGTCAAGCTCCTGTGCGATGAAATCATAGATTTTTCTGCACGAGGTGTCCCAATCGGCGTCAGCGGTACCGGGCACCTCACTGCCCGACTTAATGTTCAAGGGCAGAGCGCCACCCCACAACTCAAACAGGCAGTAATAGTTCCAGGCGCGGATGGTGCGCACCTCGGCGACATACTGGTTGAGTTTTTCCTGAGCCATGCCCAGGTCGGCAGCGTTAAGGCTTTCCAGGTCATTCAGCAGCAGGTTGGCAAGGCCCACGGCAGTCCATGCGCCCGACCAGGCATTTTGGATAATGGTGGACTCACTGTTCCAGTTGTGCCACGAGAGCACCGTCTTCATGGCCTCATCCCAACCCCACTGGCCTCCGTTCCACACGCGCCAGGTGATCTGGTCGCTGGGATACTCGCTCAAGTGGAAGAAATTCTCGCCGGCAAGGGTCGAAGACGTCTGGTTGTAGATAGCGGCTACGGCACCCTTGACACTGGCTTCGCTCTGGTAATACACGGTGGCGTCGATGCGGTCGTTGACCTTCTCATCCAGGTCGGTACATGAAGCCAGACCTAACACGCTCACTGCAAGTGCTATGATGATATATTTTAAATCTTTCATAATCATTGGTCGATTAATTGATTAGTGGAAACGAACGGTCACGCCAAGGGTGAACTGGAAGGCCTGGGGATAGGCACTGTTGGAGTCGATACCCGGGGTGATACCTGTCGAAGTGACAATCGAGGGATCGTTGCCCTTGTAGCTGGTGAGAGTGAACAGGTTCTTGGCCGACAGATAGACGCGCAAGCTCTCGAGCAGGTTGCGCTTCTTGGGCAAGAAGGTGTAACCCAGGGTCACGTTGTCGAGCTTGAAGTGGTCACCTTTCTCGAGGAAATAGCTCGAGATGATGCTACCGCCGGCGTTCACGTCAGCATAGTCGGTGTAAGCGTCGGCCAGCACGTTGTCGGTACCACAGCCCTTGAGGCCCATACCATAGCGGCGCATGTTGAAGATCTTGTAGCCAAAGGCACCACGCATCAGCATGCTCAGGTCCCAATTCTTCCAGGTGAAAGTGTTAGTCCATGACAGGAAGTGCTTGGGAGCACCGTTGCCGATGTTGCGCTTCCAAGAGGGGTCAGCCTGTGCGGCGGGCACGGCATTACCGTCGTTGTCATAAACCAGGAACAGGCCGTTCTCGTCGATACCGGCATGCTCAAAGCCGTAATACTGGCCAATCAGACCACCCTCCTCGACGCGGAAGAAGTATTCACTCGTTCCCACGCCGGGCTTGCGGTAGAGGTCCAGATAACTCATCTGATAGACATCGCTCGAGAGTTTAGTGAGCTTGGTCTTGCCCGTGCTCCAGTTGATGCCCGTGGTCCACTTGACGGCGGTATTGGCCAGCACGTCATAGTCGAGCACAACCTCAACACCGGTGTTCTTGGTGGTACCCACGTTCACGAGAATGGAGTTGTAGATGAACGGGGGCTGCGGGGCGGTGTAGTTATAGAGCAGGTCCTGTGAGCGGCGGTCATAGTACTCGACGCTACCGCGCAGGCGGCTGGCAAGGGCGACGAAGTCAACACCGACGTTGAAGGCCGTAGATTTCTCCCAAGCCAGGTCGGGGTTAGCGTTCACCGAGGGGGCATATCCGCTGATCCACTCGCCGTCGATGTAGTAGGCACCATAGCCGCTGTAGGTCGAGAGCGACTGGTAGGCGTTGAAGTCACTGCGGCCCGTCACACCATAGGAGATACGGGGCTTCAAGCTCTGGAAGATATGGGAAAGGCCTTCGGCAAAGGGCGTGCGGGTGATTTCCCAAGCCAGTGAAGCAGAGGGGAAGTTACCCCACTTCTTGTTGGCACCGAACTTGGTGCTGCCCTCATGACGCATCGATGCTGAGGCGAAGAGCATATCCCTGTAGTTATAGTTCAAACGGCCAAAGAAACCGATGAGGGTCGATTCGGACGAGCCGGCCCACATGTTGGCCTTGCCGTCGCGCAGGTAGGTACCGTTGGCAATGCCATGATAGCTCATGCTGTCATACACAAAGCCCATGTTCTCGTTGCCACTCTGTTCCCAGCGGGTGCGCTCCCATGAGTAGCCCACCACAGCTTTGAGCTGATGGTCATCGAGGGTGAGGGTGTAATTGCCCAACCACTCCAGGCGATTGGTCCACCACTTCTGGTAATTGATGTTGGCGCGACCTGCATAACCGTTCCAGTAGCTCTCGCTCGAGGTGCTGGGGGTGTAGAAGTTGGACTTCAGGTCATTGTACTGCAAGGCGTAGCTCAACGACGTGTTCAGCAGGTGATGGTCGCTACGGATGAGGTTGACCTTAACGTCTCCGTTACCCAGCAGGTAGATGCGGTCACCGTTGCTCACATTGTTCTTCAAGTCGTTCACCGGGTTGTGGATATCGGTGGGGCTATTGGGCTGGTAGTAGGAGCCGTCCTCGTTGAATATGGGAATGGTGGGGTTCATCGTCAGCGCCGTGTCAAACAGGCCGTCGTTGCCCCATTTCTCATGCACCTTGCGACCCGAGAGCGAAGCGTTGAACTGCAAGAAATTGTCCAGCACACGCTGCTCGCCCACAAAGCGGGCACCATACTCCTCGCGGCCCGACACGATGTCAAGACCGTTACCACGCTTGTAGTTGACCGAAGCGCCAAAGTAGCCGTTCTTGGTCGAGCTGTCGATCGACAGGTACTGGTTCAGGTTGTAGGCGACAGGGCGGGTGATCTCGTCCCACCAGTTGGTGTCACCGCCATAGTCCTGGCCGCGGCGCGAACGACGGAACTCGTCGGTCGTCAGGATGCGGGGCTTGGGCTTGGCAAAGTTGCCTGCGATGTAGCTGTCATAGGTCACCGTGGTCACACCGGGAGCGCCAGCACCCTTCTTGGTGGTCACGAGTATGACACCGTTGGCGCCACGCGTACCATAGATAGCTGCCGAACCGGCATCCTTGAGGACGGTGATGCTCTCAACGTCCTGGGTGGCGATGTTGCGCAGGTCACCACCGGCGATACCGTCGATGACAATGAGCGGACCGTTGGACGCGGTGAGCGAACCGGCACCACGCACCTGGAAGTCGGTCATTGAGTTGGGGTTGGCGGCAGCGGCAGTGCTCACGTTAAGGCCCGCCACCTTACCTGCCACGAGGGCGAGGGGGTCACTGGCGACACCCTGGTTGAACTGCTTCTTGTCGATTTGAACCACCGAACTCGAAATCTCCTTCTTGGCCAGTGAGCCGTAACCCACAACCACCACCTCGTTGAGTTGCGAACGCTCCTCGACAAGGATGATTTCAAAGTTGGTCTTGCCATTGATGGCTACTTCCTGGGTCTCATAACCGATGTAAGAGAAAACCAGGGTTCCGTTACTCGGAGCGTTCTCGATGGTGAATCGACCATCAAAGTCAGTAACGCTTCCCTTAGATGTGCCCTTGACCGAGACGCTGGCACCAATCAGATCCTCACCGTTTTCATCCACAACGTGGCCAGTGATGGTCTGGGTCTGCGCCGAAATGCCTAAGGCAAGCATCAGTGCAGCGCACACCAGCAGTGCGCGTTGCAACATTCCTGTTTTACATTTCTTCATTGTTAATAGTGTTTTTAAAAAATATATGGATTGTAAATATCGTTGGCTATGGGTTAAGCATCGCAAATTTACTATGTACGCGTGGCCCCCAAAAGGGCTTCAAACAAAAATCAAACTTTGATTCAAACACAACATATTGATTTACAGTATATTCAAAAACCATTCATCCAACAAAAATCTAACTGATTATTAAAGCTATCAATTGGCTCAGAGCCGCATTTTTCGTTCAATTCCGAAGGGCACAATCCAGGATTTAACTCACCTGATTACCCTTTGGCCATCGCGCTGATAGACTGGTTAGCAATCGATGGCCTTGACGCGGTTCTCAAAGTTGTCCTTGTCAATGGCACGGGCCTTGAGCTTGGAACGGTAGGTGTAGATGGTCGTCAGGCTGGCGCGCAGGATGTTGGCGATACTCTGGTTGTCGGTAATGCCGATACGGATGAGGGCCAGCACACGCGACTCGGTGGTGAGGCGCTTGCCCTGCCTGACCTCAATCTTGCCGTCATCGCGCAGCAGTTTGTTCACCTCATCGACAAAGGTCGGGTAGATGTTGAGGAAGGCGTTGTCGAAGTTTTCGTAGAAGAGTTGGGCGTTTTCGTTGGCAAGGTGGGTGCTCTTGAGCTCCCGCGCCAAGTCCTCACTCTTGCGGTCGCGGTGCAGGCGGTACAATGCCTTGCGCTGCTCCTCGCCACGGTCGATAAAACGGCTCGAGAGGGTTAAGAATCGGGCGATGTACTCTTCTTTCAATTTCTCGCGTTCACGCAACAGACCGTTGCTCTCATGCAACTGCTCCACGGTGTCGCCCAGTTGGGCATTGACCTGCCGCAGTTGCTCGTTGATGGCCTTCTTCTGCTCATTCAGGCGGCGGTAGCGCTTCAACAGCTGATAGATAGCGAAGACACCCACCACAAGCATCACCGCAATGACCGAGATAATGCCAAGCAGCCACATCATGCTGCGATGGTTGCGGTCCTGCTTGGTCTGATAGGCATTCAGGATTTTGGGCACGATGCGCGACGACTGGATGTTGCGCAGGCGCGTACCATAGAAGTTGGCATCATCCACCGCCACGCGCATATAGCGGTAGGCGCGGTCGATATCCCCTTCGTCAAACAGCAGGTCGGCAATCGTCCTGAGCGACGTGTTCTCGCGTATGCAACCCTCCAGGTCACTCTCAGAGCTGAGGATGAGGTAGCGCATCTGCGCCTCCTTATCGCCCTTCTGGGAGTAATAGAAGGACATCATGCTCGTGATGATTGAATACAGGCGATCGCCACTGCCGTAATGGCGCATCAGGCTGTCGAGCATGGCAATGGCGCTGTCATACCGCTGCGCGTCGGCCTCACACTCGGCAATAGTGACCAGGTAGCTCACGTCGTCGTGCGGCAAGTCCATCGCCTTGATGCTGCGTCGCATTTCAATCAACTTGTCGATATAGATAGGGGAATACTGGGTACCTTGCACATACTCAGCCTGGTAGATGTAGAGGTCAGTCTGCGTTCGGCGGTACTGCAGCAACTGCGTTGGTGCCAAGTGAGCGGTATCAATCAGGTTGAGCGTCTGTTGCGCCCTCTCCATCAGGCAGGCAGTCGAGAGGATGTGTGCCAGGTTAAGCCTTGACTCGTTCAGCAGTCTGACGTCACCCATCGACTCGGCCAACCGAATGCACTGTGCCACGTAGGCATAGGCCGAGTCGTACTGATAGGCGGAATACTGCTCATACAGGGCTTTGAGAAGCCCATAGCGCTCTTGAGGGGTTTGAGCCTTGCCAAGCTGCTGCTTCATCGACGCCAGCCGCTTTTCCTTGTCAGCCACAAGCTGCGGCTGTGCGGCAATCAAGCTGTCCAAGCGGGCGAACTTGTCACCCGACGAAGCCCTCACGCCGCCCACCGTGCAGGCAAGCAGCACCAACGCCATGAGGCACCTGAGAGTCAAAACCCTGAGCATCATCTATAGTATATTATTAATGGGAAATGATGATTTCAATGATATCGGAGATATCGACGATATTCACCGAGTGGTCGCCATTGACGTCGGCACGCGCGTACACGTCGTCATCGACATGGGTTCCCAGGATGATGTCAACCACGAGGGAGACATCGACGATATTCACACTGCCATCGCCGTTCACGTCACCCACATAATAGTCGGAAAGGGGCTCACCCTTGACATAGACCTTGAAGCCTCCGGCGGGAATGGTGAAGCTCTGCGTGGCGTTGAGCTGCACGGGCTCCGAGGTCAGGCCCTGGGAAATGTTATTGACATCAATCGCCAGTTTCCATTCACCCGCGTCAATGCCCGATACCACACTGCTCACTTGAGAACTGCCCAAATTGAGCACCACCAGGCACTTCTGGTCATTGTGGCTGCGGGTATAGGCCACGAGGTTGTTGTTGCCCGTGTTGTGGAAGTTCACCTCGAGGGCGCGGTTGCCATTGTCGATAAGGGCGTCGCAGCTGTGCTTGAGGGCCGTCAAAGCCTTGACGGTGTTGAGCATCTTGTTGTCAACACTGTTCCAGTTGATGGGGGTGCGGTTGAAGTAATCCAGCTTGCGCGACAACAGGTAACCCGTCTCCTGGCCGTTGTAGAGCATCGGCATACCGTAGAGGGTGAAAGTGAGCACGGTGAAGGCATAGACGTTGCCACCATACTGCGTGTTCATCGAGCTACTGTAGTTCTGGTCGTGGTTAGTGAGATAGACCATGCGGCTCATGTCGATGAAACGCATGTCGCCCACCAGGTTGCGGCATTGCGAGAGCACACCCGACGGGTTGTTCTTGTTGTTGACCAGCGACGACTGGAAGCCCCAGGCGTAGTCATAGTCCCAGCCGCACTCGAGCAGGCGCTGTACGCTGTTGGCCATGTCGCCCTCGCCCAGCATGGTGACGTTCTTGCCGGGCTTGAAACTCTTCAACTCACTGATGCAACGGGTCCAGAAACTTGTCGGGATGGTATTGCTGCTGACGTAGTCGCAACGGAAACCGTCGATGTCGGCCTGATCCACCCAGTATTCCATCGCCTGAATCATCGCCACCTGGGTAGCCTCCTTGCTGTAGTCGAGCTGATAGACGTCGCCATAGCCGTTGGGGCTGGTGAGCGTGGAGTTATAGTAGTTGCGGTGCTGGGTAATCCACACGTTATCCTTAGCGGTGTGGTTTGCGACCCAGTCGAGCCACACCTGCATACCGCGCTGATGGGCGGCAGCGACAAACGCCTGCAGGTCGGACATGGTGCCAAAGTCACTATTCACAGCATAATAGTCGCGCGGGGCGTAAGGGCTGCCCAGCGAACCGATGCGACCTTGCACGCCACGGGGATGAATGGGCATGAGCCAGATAATGTCGATACCCAGGTCCTTGAGGTAGTCCAGACGCTGCTGGGCAGCGGTAAGGGTTCCGGCGCTGGTGAAGTTGTACAGGTCCAGCTGGTAGATGACATTCTGGTTGGGCACATAGTTGCTCTCGAACCCGCCAATCACCTCGCTTAATTGACCCATCACATAATAACCATGATTGGTAAAAGTGCCGTCAACTCGGCCACTTTGGTCATTCCAGGTGAAAATAAGTCCCGTTGGGGTTGCCAACGTGCCTGTATAGGTCCATTTGTAGATTTTGTTGCCACTTTGGGTATCGCCCATGTAGGTCATTTCCGGTCCAGGCCAATCGGTACCCACATAGCTACGTCCGTCGGTGTTACCCTCCCACGCCCAGATGTTGGGAGCGCCATTGACCGAACTGTTGGCTTCAAAGAACACACATACTTCGCTATCGCTCGTCAACGAGGGCTCATAGACTGCAGCCTGAACGAGCAATGCCACCATCATCAAGATGGAAATTGATAAGAATCGCTTCATTTTGGTCATCACATTAATAGTTGTTGATTTTTCACAAAGGTACATATATTTTATTCTTCATATCTATATCAAAGAAAAAATCTAAACTAATATAAAAACTATTTATCAGTAATTCAATATATTAGCACAACTACGAAAAACCAAAAATCTAAATCGATTTCGTTGAAGTTTTCCGTTAACAAGGAGAGTCCAAGCGCATGAAAAATCTCATTTTTTCATAACAACCGAAGAAAAAACAACTACCTTTGCAAAGTAATTAACCTATCAAGTGATTTAAATGACGATGAAAGAGATGAAACTATGGCTGATGCTTGCCGCCGTGATGGTCATGTGCGGCACGATGACGGGTTGCAAGGGCGCCCCACAAAACCCCGTGAACGGAACGATGGAAGAAGCCGTTGCAACTGGCGACGCACCCAAGGCGGTGCAAGACCTGATGAAGCGGGTGAACATCGATGATCGCTATGAGACGCTCATGGAAGACAAGAAGAACGGCGTGAGCGTGTGGAGCCTGCTGAAGTGCTCGGATACGATTTCCAGCGAGGGCTACGGCATGGTCATTGCCAAGGGCGACGTGAAGACCGCCATGCCCAACATGCTGCACGGTAGGATGCCGCGGGCGCACTATGACTCCGCTACTGGCGAGCTGCTGATTGCCGCGGGAGCCATCGAGGGAACGGGCGTCAACGTCGAGCGCGTCTATATGCTGAACTTTGGTGACGACGGCTATGCCAGCATCACCAACTCCATCGAGCCTTACGAGATGCAGGAGGCCTGGCGCAAGGTGCTGACCTACAGCATCGACGGACAAGACATCACATTCTATGTCGATGGCAAACCGATGACCACCGTGACCAACCACATCGACGACATGGGTGGATTTATGGACGACGCCATCTATATCGGCGAACAGATTGCCTACAGCATCGAGGGGCCGATAAGGGTTCTCGTCACCCCTGGCGTGAATTTTGTGGTAGGTAAAGTGCTGACCTATGATGACATGCCCACCATCAGCGCGGCAGTCACCATGGGCGAAGGCGGTCCCCAGTTAAGCGACTTCAAGGTAGAACAGTAATTGCCACATCCGGAGCCTAAAAATGCCATCAATCGGGCTATCCCATTGATGACATAGAAGCCCCGCAGAAAAAAACTGAACTTTTTTGCGCTCGGCTTGCACTGTTTTTAATAATATTGTGTATTTTTGTGGCTTGATTAGAAAACATAAACCTGAACATAAAATTTAGAGACTACAATGAAAAATATCCTTATCATCGGCTCGACAGGACAAATCGGTTCGGAGCTGACAATGAAGTTGAGAGGCATCTACACAGGGAATGTCGTTGCTGGTTATATCCCTGGTGCCGAACCTAAGGGCGAACTCGCTGAGAGTGGTCCCTCGGAAATCGTTGATATCACCAATGCCGCACAGATCGGCGCCGTTGTTGACAAGTACAACATCGACACCATCTACAACCTGGCAGCTCTGCTGAGCGCCGTTGCCGAGAACAAGCCCCAACTGGCATGGCACATCGGCATCGACGGACTGATGAACGTGCTGGAAGTGTCGCGCGAGAAAAAGTGCGCTGTCTTCACCCCCAGCAGCATCGGCTCCTTCGGTCCCAATGCGCCCAAGGACGGCACCCCTCAGGACACCATCCAACAGCCCCGCACGATGTACGGCGTGACCAAGGTCACCGGTGAATTGCTGAGCAACTATTATGCATTGAAGTTTGGTGTTGACACCCGTTCGGTGCGCTTCCCCGGTCTGATCAGCTACGTCACCCCTCCGGGCGGCGGTACCACCGACTATGCCGTGGACATCTATTACAGCGCCGTTCAGGGCAAGAAGTTTGTCTGCCCCATCGCTGCCGGCACGCTGATGGACATGATGTACATGCCTGACGCCCTGCGCGCTGCCATCGAGATCATGGAGGCCGACCCGAGCCGCCTGATTCACCGCAACTCGTTCAACATCGCCTCGATGAGCTTCGACCCCGAGGTCATCTATCACAAGATCAAGGAGTACATCCCCGAGTTTGAGATGGTCTATGAAGTTGACCCGCTGCGCCAAAGCATCGCCGACAGCTGGCCCAACAAGCTGGATGACACCTGCGCCCGCATGGAGTGGGACTGGAAGCCCGAGTATGACCTCGACGGCATGACCGTTGACATGATCGAGAAGCTGCGCATCAAGTTCGGCATCAAGAAATAAGGTGTTGACCGTTCGGTATTTCCACTAACGATGAAGAAGTGCCTGAGCCTGCTGATGATTGCCATCTGCCTACTGTTGGGCGGATGCAATGGCGACAGCTACAAGTTGGCCAAGGACTACGCCTCGACCGACACTTTCGGCTTCCTCGTGTTTGTCAGCGAATCGGGCAAGCAATATGACGACCTGTGGGTCAACATTTCTGGCCTCGACAAGACGTTCCTCGCCTCGACCGCCGAGATTGTGGACGGAGAGGTCAAGGGAATGCGCTACGGAGCCCAGCAAGGCACGCGCCGAGTGATGATCCGACAGAAGAACGAGCGCTTGCTCTTCCAAGACGTTGTTGAGCTGCGGGCTGGCGAGGACACCATCATCAAGTTCAAGGACTGAATCCTTCTTCACACAACTAACGACAACATCACCAACATCAACGAGGGACAATTTCTGAGAAATTGCCCCTCGTCGTTTGATGAACGCCATGATGCCTGAAACCTCACTGCCTGAGCAGGCTGATGAGCTCGGCAACGCCTTGCGTGGCGGGTTTGGGAATGACATGCACCCAACTGGGTACCGAGGCAGGCTTGGGGTCGATGTAATAGATGGGCACTCCGCGCTTGACATACTGGATAAGCGCCGCCGCAGGATAAACCACGAGCGAGGTGCCGATGACGACAAAGATGTCGGCATCATGCGCCAGTTGTGCCGCGGCTTCCATGTTGGGCACCGCCTCGCCAAAGAACACGATGTGGGGCCTCACGTGGTCGCCGTAGGGGTCCAACGTGTCCACACTGGTCTCCAGTCCCTTGTCGGTCAACTCGTCGCAGGGCAAGGTGTACTCGCGTTCCTCATGCCTGAGCGAGCGCACCTTCATCAACTCGCCGTGCAAGTGCAAGACACTGGAACTGCCAGCACGCTCATGCAGGTCGTCCACGTTCTGGGTAATCACCCTCACGTCATAGTCCTTTTCCAGCTCGACCAGCCCCTCGTGTGCAGCATTGGGCTTGGCATCCTGCAATTTCTTGCGCAGCATGTTGTAGAAGTTATGGATGAGGGCAGGGTCACGCAGGAAACCCTCATGGCTCGCCACATCCATCACGGGATAGTTTTCCCACAAGCCATCGGCATCGCGAAAGGTCTTGATACCGCTCTCGGCACTGATGCCAGCGCCCGATGAAATCACTAATTTCTTCTTGCTCATAGTCATTGGTTTATTTGGTTGAATAGTGCTTTTTTTATATAATGTGAAAGCAAAAATAGTAAAATTTTTCTAAAAACGTGCACCCTAATCAAGGAAATCACTATCTTTGCACCGTTTTTTACAAAATTTACGCAAACCGAACACCATGAAGCCCTGCTTCGATGGTTGAAGTGTCGCAAAATTCATACAAAAAAAATAGACTTTTTTCAATGGATAAACTGAGTTACGCATTAGGCTTGAGCATGGGTGGAAACTTCATTGGCTCAGGCATCAAGAAACTGGATATCAACGATTTCGCCGACGGACTGAGAGCCATCTTTGAAGGCGCAGAGCAGAAGATGACTTTTGACGAGGCCAAGCAGATTGTCACCGACTTTTTCACCAACCTCGAGAAGCAGGGCGCAGAGCAGAACGAGCGCCTGGGTCGCGAGTTCCTGGAGAAGAACAAGGATGTCGAGGGCGTGAAGGTCACCGAGAGCGGCTTGCAATATCAGGTCGTGAAAGAGGGTGACGGCCTCCAGCCTGGTCCCAACGACGTGGTTACCGTACACTATACCGGCAAGCTGATCGACGGCACCGTGTTTGACAGCAGCGTTGAGCGCGGCGAGCCCGCCACCTTCGCTGTCGGTCAGGTCATCCCCGGCTGGGTCGAGGGTCTGCAACTGATGCGTGAGGGTGCCGCCTACAGGCTGTTCATCCCCTCCAACCTCGCCTACGGCCCCCATGGCACGGGCCCCATCCAACCCAACTCGACACTGATCTTTGACGTGCAGTTGCTCAAGGTAGAGAAGAAGTAAACAGTGACCAAACGATCACATCACAACTCTTGATAGACAACAATGAAGAAGTTTTTATCCTTTGCCATGGCAGCGCTGATGCTTGCTGGCATGACAAGCTGCAACAACAACAGCAACACCGAGAACACCACGAGCACCGAGGAGACCGCTCCCGATAACGACACGCAGGTCAAGGACAACAAGACCGTGGGACGTGAGTTCCTGGAAAAGAATGCCAAGAACGACAGCGTTGTTCAAACCGAAAGCGGCCTGCAGTATATGGTGCTGAAAGAAGGCACAGGTGCCAAGCCCGGTCCCACCGACGAGGTTACCGTACACTACACCGGCAAGTTGCTCGATGGCACCGTGTTTGACAGCAGCGTTGAGCGCGGCGAGCCCGCCACCTTCCCTCTGGACAAGGTGATTCCAGGCTGGACCGAGGGTCTGCAGCTCATGAGCGAGGGCTCCAAGTACCGCCTGTTCATCCCCAGCGAGCTGGCTTACGGCGAGCGTGGTGCCGGTGAAGACATCCTTCCCAACTCGACGCTTATCTTTGACGTGGAGCTGATTAAAGTCAACAAGAAAAATCAATAAATATTTTTAACAACATTCAATTTATCAAAAAAACTGGTTTTATTATTATGAAGAAGATTTTAGCAATTGCTGCAGCCGGTCTTTTGACCATTGGTTTTGTAGGTTGCAACAGCAAGGGTGCTGCAGGCAGCAGCGAGTCGATGGACTCCTTGAGCATGGCATTTGGTGACCTCTACGGCGCCGGTATGGGCCAGCAGCTGCGCGGCATGGACTCTACCATCAACATGGAGAAGGCCCTCAAGGGTATCGAGTACATCGCCAATGCCGACACCAGCAAGAATTTCATGGCAGGTCTGCAGCTGGGTATGCAGATTGCTCAACTCTATCAGGGTATCGAGCAGCAGTGCGGTATGCCCATGAACAAGAGCCTGTTCATGAAGCACCTGCGTGATGGTCTGATGAAGGCCACTCCCATGGGTCAGGAAGACATGATGGCCCTGCAGAGCAAGATTGAGCCCCTGTTGAAGAAGACCATGGAGCAGTCACCCAAGGCTATCGCCAACAAGAAGAAAGGCGAGGAATACATGAGCAAGATCAAGAGCGACAAGAGCTACACCTTCACCAAGAGCGGTATCGCCTACAAGGTGCTGGCCGCTGGCGAGGGCAAGAACTTCAGCGACAGCGACGTGGTTAAGGTGAACTACGTTGGCCGCCACATCGATGGCACTGAGTTTGACAAGAGCGGTGACAACCCCGTTCCCTTCAACCTCAAGCAAGTCATCCCCGGCTTCGCTGAGATGATTCAGCTCATGAAGCCCGGCAGCAAGGTTACCGTTGTCATCCCCGGTGAGCTGGCTTACGGCCCCGAGGGCAACCGTGGCATCGAGCCCAACGAGACCCTGATTTTCGACATCGAGACCGTAGGTCTGGACGATAGCCCCAAGCCCGCCCGTCCCGTGATGCCCGCTATGAAGAAGTAATTAAAACAAGACAGAATAGGAACCGCTTGAGCTCAACGCCCCAAGCGGTTTCTTTTTTTACACACTATTAGCATCATTGCCTGGGCAGCAATCACAGCATGGCAAATTTCTCATTCACAACCAATTGATATTGTGCATTGTTGGTGTTCTATAAAAAATTATTACCTTTGCGGCAAAATTAGAGACGCGTTTTAGGCATTATCGTTCACATTTATATTCTTAACATTCTATTTATGAGATCTTTACTGATTATTCTGTTGAGCTGTTTATGCACTTTCGGGGCTATGGCTGACTCAAAGTTATCTGGAACCATTATCGGTACCGAATTGTCCTATAACTTTGTGACGGGATCAAGTTCCACGGTCATCAACGGCAAGCCAAGAGCCTTTGATGGTAACCCTAACACATACTTCGCCTCTTACGAGAAGAGCTATACCTGGGTGGGACTTGACTTGGGTGAGCCACATATCATCACTCGTGTGGGTTTCATGCCACGCAATTCCGCTGATGGTCCCCAGAGTTTAATACTGGGCATATTTGAAGGAGCCAACAGCGAGGATTTCATGGATGCTGTTCCTCTCTACATGATTGATTCAGAATGCCATGTCCAACAGATGTCCTATGCCGACGTGAATGTCAGCAAGGGTTTCCGATATGTGCGTTATGTGGGACCCAGTGAAGCCCGATGCCTCATCGCCGAACTTGAGTTCTACGGCCATCCTGGTGAGGGCGACGACTCGCATTATTATCGCCTGACAAATCTGCCCACTGTGACCATCCACACCCTGGACGGCGTGATTCCCTTTGACAAGGAGACCCAGATTGTTTCCCAATTGACAGTTCTGGGCGATGACGGCCACGCAGAGATTCTGACAGGACCCGGCACAATCAAAGAGCGCGGCAATGCGTCACGTCTGTATCCCAAGCGTCCTTACCGAATTAAGTTTGACAGCAAAGAGAGGGTTCTGGGCTCTCCCGCTAAAGCTAAAAAGTGGACCCTTATACCCAACTACAGCGACAAGACATTGGTGCGCAACATGCTCGCCTTTGAAATCAGCCGCCAACTTAAGATGCCCTACACACCATTCTGCACCCTTGTTGACGTGATGCTCAATGGAGAATACAAGGGTTGCTACCAACTTACCGACCAAGTGGAGATCAACAAGAATCGCGTTAACATCACCGAGATGTCTCCGGAGGACAACAGTGGTGAAGCGCTTACCGGCGGTTATCTGTTTGAAATTGATGCCTACGCAACCGAGGAGGCCTCATATTTCATCTCGTTCTGCGGCAATCCTGTAACCATCAAATCTCCAGACGAAGAAGAAATCACCACTGAGCAATATAACTACATCAAAACTCATTTCAACAAGATGGAGCAAAACAAGAAGAAGTACCTCGACATGTACTCCTTCTTGCGCCATTTTCTTGTGGGTGAGTTATCAGGCAACACAGACACTTATTGGAGCACCTATATGTACAAGCAGCGCTCCAATGACACCATCTACACCGGCCCTGTATGGGACTTTGACCTCGCTTTCGACAACGACCAGCGAACTTATCCCGTTAACAGGTTGAAAGACTATGTCTATCGCACTAAGGGCAGCGAAGCTGGTAACATGATCGTCTTTGTGGACCAATTAGTGTACTATGACAATGACATCAAGCAACAATTAAGAGAGACTTGGCGCCACGCTCGTCACAAAGGGTTCACGCCAGACAACATGATTGCCTATTTAGACTCGCTCGAAACAGTGATTCAACAATCTCAAAGATTAAATTTCATACGCTGGGACATCATGAACACTTACGTTCAACAAAACCCGGTTCTTTGGGGCAGTTATGAGGCCGAAGTTCAGAATGTGAGAAGATTTATCGCTGAACGTTTTCAATGGATGGACACCAAGCTGGAGAACACCACTGGAGACCATGCCCTGCGTGGTGACGTGAACGACGATGGACTCATCGACATCGGTGACATCGCCATGATGATTGACTACATACTGGGCACAGCTAATGATATCTACATTGACGCAGCCGACATGGACAACAATGGAGAGATTAACGTTGCCGACGTGACAACACTCATCGACTACGTGCTACACCTTTGATATTACCAACATAGTAGATTGTAAAAACCAGGATTTGAATGAATTGTCAAATCCTGGTTTTTATTCTTTCCGCCTGACTAACACACCGCACTTTTATTAATTGCCATGAAATAAAAAGACATCAATCTGCGTTAATTCAAAAGAGAGTAATGCTGAAATATCTTAACTTCAAATAATCTATAATATTATGAGACATCACCTCTTCTTCACATTTTTGATCGCATTGCTGGCGCTCACCGCCTGCAACGACGAACCCGAAAGCTCCATCGATACGGCTCATGTTGATGTATTTGTCACCATTACCGACAATGGACAAGATTATATCTACAACCTGAATGGTGAGATGATATATCAGGCTGAACCAGGCAGTACAATCAACCAGCTTGCAGCCGACGGTCAAGATTGGTATGCTGTCGTCACGACGCTGAACCATAAGAGTTCTGTCATTAAGAACGGTACAACCATCTATTCAACCACGATTAATCGCATCTCTGGACTTGCTGCAGGCAATGGCGAATACTACACGCTCGAAGGAGAACCTAAGTACACAGATGACATCCACTGGCCATCAGAATACGCCCGCTTTTACAGCATTCACAAGAATGGCACTTTGCTTTACGACCTCGGCCTAATGTTAGACGACCCATTCAAAAGGCTCAGATTGTGTCCGTCATCCAACAGTAAACCTAATGTTGTCGTTGAGTACCACTCAGGTTTTGATCATCAACTGTGGGTCAACGGCAAGGAATACCCGTTACCCGAGTTATATGTTGACCCAGACCATTTGGCCGACCTTGATATTGAGAATAACGACGTGCTCATCCTCTATTGGGAACTATATGAGGGCAAGCACAGATTTAAGTACTGGCACAACAACCGAACGAATTGGGTCGATAAAGATTTAACTATAGGAGACTCCGGTTTACGTCAAGGCAAGGTTTATATTCTCGGCACAATCTATCGTGAAGAGAAACAAGATGGGTTAACATACCAGGCCACGCAACCCGCGCTCTACGTCAATGGCAAGAAAAAGACTTTTGACACTAAAAGCGGCACCAATCAAGTCGCCCAAAAGATGCATTTTCATGGCAACAGCATCTACGTGCTAACGGCTGATGATAATTCTTATACGGGACAATCCTACATCTATAAAGACTTGAAGCCAATGAAGACTGACAGCATCTACTTGCAGTCCAAAGGCAAAAAAGTCTTACTCGGTGACCTTAAATTCAATGATTTTATCGTTGTGGATAAGCCTACAGCACAATAGCCCCGCTTAAAGTAACTGCATCACATCATGCCATCATCGGTAATAACCTGATGATGGCATTTTCGTTTTTATAGCCACAGGAGGAAGTCCTCGCGCTGGAGTTTGGGGTTGGGATTGAGAATGGCGATTTTATCATTGCCATAGGTCTGCCCCATCGGCATGTACTGGCAACAGGTGTCAAACAGCGCTTGCATCGCCTCGTCCCGTTTCAGGTTGCGCATCACGACGATGCAGCGGGCCTCAATCAGGCGTTTTAACATGGTTTCATCGAAGGGAGTGTTGACGAGCGCCAGCATAGGGGCCTCATCGTCATTTCCTGCCTCCAACAACTCATCAATAGCCACCCTAATGTCGTCATAGCACTCTACCCTATCGAGTTGGCTCTGCAGCACACGCACCGCCAGTGCATTTTGTTCAATGTTGGGTTCGTAGAGGTACAGACGGCTCTCATGGCTCACCTCCAGCATCGTGACGCTCTCGATGCCCGTGGCAGCCCCCACCTGCAGAATATGGCGAGGGTTGAAGAAATTGGTCACCCTGAACAATAGCCTCGCCTCCGGTTTGCTGATGAGGTCCATCATGCGGCGTTGCTGCCGTGTGGTGCTTGTCCTGACGGTGTCAATCAACTGGTGAATGCCGCTGTAGGCATAATAGGGCAGGCGCTGTCGCCACACATTGCGCACGAACCGATAGGCATAAGGCGAATGTATGCCGAAGCCGCCACTACGGTGGTGGCGGCTCCAGGCAGTCATGTATCGTTTAAAATTGTTCAAAGGGCTTATTGAGGCAGTTTCAGCATCCCGTCAAACGAGATGGCATCCCGGTCACGTGCGATGACATCGATGACGGCTTTGCCGTTGTTGAAGATGTCGATTCGATAGTGGAAAACGTCCTCGTCATTAGCCACGTTAAACTCAATGACATAACGGTTGCGAGTAGTCATCTGCATGATGAAGTCAGTCACCGTCCCCTTGAAATTCAAGCCCTTGGAGCCGCCGTACGGCAAGCGGTAGGCCTCACCGACATAGGGCAGATAACTGTCTAGCTGATCCCCGTTGAGCGTGAGCTCATAGTTAGAGTTGACATGGCGCGGTGTACCGCCCAAGGGGCGCATCCAGTCCACCTCGATGGAGAAGGTGCGGTTACTGAGAAGGCTATCCACCTGACGGGCCACCAATGCGGCCCTCTCGGCCTTGCTCAAGCCTCCTGTCGTTCCACATGCTGCCAGCATCAGGGCCAGCATCGCGGCAGTCAATAAAACTCTCATTGTTTTCACGACTCTTCTTCTTTTTTGCGCAGTTTGTTGCCGAAGATAGCGTAGTTCAGCGCCAGCAAGAGCAGCACATAGATGGCGATAACGGCCACCTTGGCCCACGTCTGCGTCTTGTTCACCTCATCGGGAACGTACTTGAAGTCAATCTCGTGGTCGCCAGCGGGCAACTGCAGGGCACGCAGCACATAATTCACACGTCCCATCTCGGCGGGCTTGCCATCAACAGTCACCTTCCAGCCCCAGGGGAAGTAAATCTCGCTGAAGACCGCCAGGCCACCGTTAGCGCTGTGGCTCTTGTAGGTGAGGTGGTTGGGGGCATAGGCCGTCTCATAGATGGTGTCGCCAGGCTGTACAGCCTTAGCCTCGCCCAACTGCTGACGGAACTTAGCATCGGCAACGGCACTCGTAGCGGGATTGAAGTCGTCGAGGAATGCCATCTCGGCATCGGCATTGTCCACATAGGTGAGTGAATCGACAAACCAAGCATTACCCAGAGCATCGGGGTTGCGCTGTACCGTTTGGTCATCCATGATGAAATAACGGGCATTGAGCATGTTGAGCACAGCCATGTTGTTCTTGGTAATCTGGTTGTTGATGAGGTCGTTGTAGCGTGTCAGCTTAGCGGCATGATAACCGCCGATGGTCTTGTGGAAATAGCTGGGCATCGCCTCGCCGAAGTGTTGCAGATCCATCACGCGGTAGTTCATATCCTTGTCTTGCAGAATCTGGGTATCAACAGGACGCGGTGCGAACTGCTGCTCGGGCACCTCATAGCGCGAGGTGAAGGTGTCACTGTTGATGTAACGCTTGTTCACGGCATACATATCCACCAGCACAACTGCGGCGACGATGAGCGTTGCCGTCAGCTCGTTGATTTTGCCCTTGAGATAGACCATGATGACCGCAAAGCCCAAGACGATGATGCCGAGGCTGCGCCAAGCGTCACCGCTCACCAGAGCGCCACGCACGGCAGCGATGGCTGCATCCACGCTGGGGAATTGCTGGATTTGTCCCGAGGCCACAAGCTGCTCGTTTTCCTGAGCTGAGAAGTGGCCGAAGATATCCGGGAAGATAGCGGTCAGCAGGCAAATGAATGCACACAGGCCAAAGGAGATGATTAACGGCAACTTGTGCTTACGCCAGCCGTCAGGCTCCTTGAAGAGTTCGCGCAGGCCGAGCACTGCCAAGATAGGCATGGCAATCTCGGCAATGACGAGAATCGACGCCACGGTGCGGAACTTATTGTACATCGGGAAGTGGTCAATCATCCAGTCGGTGAGCCACATCATGTTGTGGCCCCACGAGAGCAGGATGCTGATGATGGTGGCAATGAGCAGCGCCCACTTCACCGGACCTTTCACGATGAGACAGCCCAGCAGGAACAAGGCGCAAATCAGGGCGCCCACATAGACGGGGCCATTGGTCATGGGCTGGTCACCGAAGTACTGCGGGAACTGTCCCAGCAACTGATAATCCTGCTGGCTCATCTCGCCGGTATTGACCATATTCTCGGCCTTAGAGGTAGCACTCAGCGTGAGCATGGTGTTGTCGCCGTGCTCGGGCTTGAGAGTGGCACCACCCTTCACATTAGGCATGAGCAGGGTGAAAGTCTCGCCCTTGCCGTAGCTCCACTGGGTGATGTAATCCTTGTCCAGACCGCCCTTGGTGGGCTTGGAGGTTGCGGCTTCCTCAGCGCTGGGCGTGAGTTCGCTGTGACCGCCACGCATGGTCTCCTGGGAGTACTTGTAGGTCATGTACAGGTTGGGCGAATTGGCTGCCAGCGCGAGCAGGGCGGCAACCACAAGACAAGCCGTTGAGATGCACCAGCGGCCCACCTGCTTGTCGATAATGGCCTTGACCAAGTAGGCGATGACCAGCGGCACGATGAGGAACATCGAGTAATAGGTCATCTGCACATGGTTGCTGGCCAACTGCAGTGCGGCAAACAGCGCAGCCACAGCCGCACCACCCAGGTACTTGCCACGGTAACACCAAACGATACCGGCAATCGTGGGCGGGATATAGGCGAGCACCATCAGTTTCCAGATGTGTCCTGCACCCATGAGGATGAAGAAATAGCTCGAGAAGGCATAGCCGATGGCACCCAGCACAGCATAGTACCATTTGACCTTAAACGCCAGCATCAGGATAAAGAAGCCCAGCATCAGGATGAAGAGCCAGCTCACCGGCGTGGGGAAATAGAGGCGATACAGTGCCGAAACGGGATTGAGCATCGTCGTTCCCTCGTAGGAAGGAGCAATCTGGAACGTGGGCATACCGCCAAAGAGCGAGTTAGTCCACCAAGACTTTTCACCGGTTTGCTCCTGCATCGAGTTGATTTCCTGGCTGTTGGCGACACCTTGCATAACGTCGTGCTGCTGCATGACATCGCCATTCACATCGTTAGGATAGAAATAAATCCACGATATGGCGGCAAACACGATGACTGCAATCGCAAAATGAATCACGTCGGCCAGCGACAGTGACCCAATCAATTTCTTGTCTAAATTACCTTTCATTATATTGATGATTTGTTGGTTTTCTTGAATTCAACCTGCAAAAATAGACAAAATTATTCAGTCATCAACGATGAACCTCGGTTTTTTAGGTAAACCCACCCAAAACCGAGGCTCAAGATATCACTAATACAAAAATTCCAATACGCTCACCCCCAGCCCAAACCACAACTGCGTCTATCCATGAAAACCGCACACACCGCTATTGATTCAGGAATTCGCTGCGGTCAATATTTTCCATCAGGTAATTGCGTATCTCGTCTTCTGAAGGCAATTGCAAGCGGTACTTGCTCACGAACAAGTTTTGAGACAAACCTTCAGTAGCATACTTGACAGTGGTCTCCCCATAGTCGGTGCAAAGCAACAGACCGATAGGAGGATTATCATCGGGCTGCATCACCTCATGACGGTAATAATTGAGATATAGATTCAACTGCGAGGCATACTCGTGGCGAAAGCGGTCAATCTTCAAGTCAACGATGATATGGCACTTCAAGATGCGGTGATAGAAGATAAGGTCAGCCTTAAAGTAGTCTTGATCCACCAAGATGCGGCGCTGCCGCGCTTCAAAGCAAAAGCCCTTGCCCATCTCGAGCAGGAAGTGCTGCAAATGATTAAGAATCTCGCTTTCCAGTTTGCTCTCGGTGAAGACATCCTGTTGCTGCAATCCCAAAAACTCCAACGTCACCGGGTCATGGATAGCATGTTGAGGTTGTAAAGTATCAGCACCTGTTTCAACATATTTCCTCAACGCCAATTTATCCTTTGACAGTCCCATACGTTCAAAATAGAGGGACGACACCTGGCGGTCAAGCTCCTTGACAGTCCAACAGCCAGCGATAGCTTCCTGTTCATAGAAAGCCCGCTTGAGGTCATCTTCTATTGAAGATAGATATAATAGACTTGAGTAATTGAGTCGTTGGAACAGCTTGCTGGGCGGTGTTTGATATTGTTCCAATTTGGCGGATGGCATCCGCCAAATCTCATTTTCTTGATTCTCAATGCTTTGCAATTTGGCGGTCGACATCCGCCAAATATCATGGGCCAATGTGAGTTGATTCCCCTTCAACAATTTGCCAAGGAAGGTAATCACTTCAGTGCCCATTTGAGGATAGCAACTATAGAATAGTCTGAATTCTCTCAATCGGCGTGCATCTAGGCCTCGACGATTGATTCTAACAGCAAGTTTATTGAGCAACTGGGTACCATACTGGGCACGATCTTGACCATGCTGTTCATACTCGACAATGTAGTGTCCGATGAGCCAATTACGAGCTGTGAGCGATAGATTTACGGCATGTGAGGCCTGCACTTGCATCACATCCTGCACTTGGACAATCTGCTGCGAAAGTTGTTCAATCGTCACTCCGACCTGATGATTTGTAGAAAACTGTTGTTCCATAACTGCAAAGATACACAACAATCACGTGTTTCTTGGAGTCTTCAAGTAAAAAATGCAAGTATATTGATGAACCATTGACAATCCTTGCGATTGAGGACATCATACTCACCAATTTGATTCAGTGACAATGGGAAGGCACAATAATAGTTGAGAACGATGAAGTGCGGGGCTATAGCACTTCATCGTTCTATCAAATGAAACAAAAAGTCTGACGTGTGGGTTATGCGCCGGCGAGGATTCGGTCGATGATGTCGGTGACGTCGGCGATGCCGATGAGGCCGTCATTTGTGACGTCAGCAGCCTCGATGATAAACGGCTGGGGATCACCGCCCAGGATATAATCAATCAGGTCGGTCACGTCAGCGATGCCGACAACACCGTCACCATTCACGTCACCCATGATGAAATCACCGTTGAGCAGTGGCAGGTAGGTGTCGGTCACGTCGCGCACCTGGTACTTGTTGGTCTGGGTGGTCACCTCAAAGAAGGCCGTCTCCCTCACGCCTGTCACGTCAACCGTCTGGTGACTGCTGGCCGTGCTGCCACCCTGATTGAAGACGAAATTCACGTAATACTGGCTGCCAGTGATGGTGAAGGTCTTGTAATAGAACATCTCGCCGCCCACCATGCGGGTATCGGTAATCGTCTCGCCGGGCCAGTTGCCGCACTGCTGCACGTCGTTGCTGTCCCAGCAGTAATAGGTTACACGGGGCCAATTGTTGGGGGCAACGGTCGGATCCTTGAGATAGACGGTGATTTCGTAGGCATCATACACCTCGTTCACAACCGTGTAATTGCGGGTGATGACACCCGTCACCACACCGTTAATCAGCAAACCGGCCTTCATGGTCAGGCAGCGGTCGATTCTGACGTTGCTGCCGCTGGCAATGATGGTGCCGTTGGTGGCTGTGGGCTCGCTACCGTCAAGGGTATAGACTATCTGTGCGCCAGCGGTCTGGCTCACGGCGGTCAATGTGACGTCGAAGGGGTCCACACGCTTGCCACTGGGAACGCTTGCCCAAGCGGTTTCGGTTGTCTTGCTCAAGGCCAGGCGGTAGTTGGTGCCGCTGGCGACAAGGACGTAGCTTGAGGGAATCGAATAGGTAGTGCTACCCATCGCGGCCAACAGTATTCCACGCGAACCTGTAGTGCGCTGGGCATAGTAGTTATTCATCGAACTGGAAACCTGTTGGGCGGTCACGCTGGTGTTGGTAATGCCTGCCAACTGACGGGCATAAATCATCTGCTTGATGCTCTCCTTATAGTCCATCCAGTGCCTGAGGAAGACGCACGGCGTGCCCGGCAAGGCCAGCAGATAGGCATTGGCGGCCTCGACATACTGGTTGAGGGGATCCTGCGGGTTGTTGGAGTCACGGTACTGCGTGTCGTGGTTCTCGACGAAGGTTACCGCATAACGGCGGTAGTTGGCATCCATAATCATGCCCCTGCCCGAGAGGTTGGACCACTTGTTGTTGTTGACCGCGTCGCGCACACCATAGCGGAAGGGGAAGTCAAAGGCAGCGCTCTGCACCACGTTATTCACCTTGGTGCCATCGATCCACGCCTTGACGGCGCTCACATTGCCGTCCCAGTACTCGCCCACCGAATAGGTGGGAACGGCATAGGCGTTATACTGGCCCGTGTAGCTGGCGGCATAGCCTCTGGTCATATCGTAGCGGAAGCCCGCGTAGCCCAGGTCGTTGAGCAGCATATTGAGGTAGGCCTTGACGTTTGTCTGAACGTTGGCGCTGGCGTGATCCAGGTCGCGCATGCCGCCCCAGTCCTCGCCGCTGTCGTTGTTGCTGCTCAGTGAGTAGCCGTGCGAGGTAGCCCAATTGAGCGCCTCGCCCCCGTCATCATCGCGGCAGATGTCGGTCGATTTCAGCTGATAGGTCACGCCATTATAGGTCTCGGCGGGGAAGTCCACCCAATTGGAAACATTCTTGCGGTGGTTGATGACCACATCGGCGATGGTACCGATGCCCTTGTTCTTAAAGGTGTTGATCATCGACTGCAGTTGCGTTTTGTTGCCAAACGAGCTGTTATAGTTGGTGAACCAGTACAGGGGATCATACCCCATCGAGTTGTAGCCACTGCAATAGCCGCTCTGCGGTATCCACACGAGGCTGAAAAACTCAGCCAGTTCATCGGCCTGAGCCTCAAGGTTGGTCCACTTGCTGTCGTTGTAGGAGTCCCAATAGAAGCCCTGCAACATCACGCCGCCATAGTTCGACGGCCAGCCCTGCCCCAGCATCACAACTGGCAGCGCCATCAAAATCATAATACTATAAATCCGTTTCATCATTTTTACCTCCTTATCTTTTTGATTAATTTCGCCACAAATGTAACAATTATCCCGCAATCGGCCATCATCTTGCACACAAAATCGACCCCGGCAACGTGATGTTACCGGGGTCGAAGATATCTGATTGTCTTTATTTTATTATATAAAACCTAATCAGTTGCGGTTGCCCAGGATGCGCAGCAGGTGCAAGAACAGGTTGATGAAGTCGAGGTACAGCATCAAGGCACCCATGGTGGCCACCTTGCCCACCATCGTGGAATCGGCCTCGGCACACATGCGCTTGATGGCTTGCGTGTCCCATGCGGTGAGACCCACAAAGATGAGAACACCAGCAACACTGATGAGGAATGTCATCATCGAGCTGTGCAAGAAGAAGTTGACAATCATGCACAGGATGAGACCGATAAGCGCCATGAACATGAAGGCGCCAAACTTGGAGAGGTCCTGACGGGTGGTATAACCCACAATGGACATCACGCCAAATACGCCTGCCGTGATGGCAAAGGTCAGTGCGATGCTGGTCCCCGTGTAAATCAAGAAGATGGGGGCCAAGGTGATGCCGTTCAAGATGCTATATAGATAGAACAGCACCGTAGCCGTTGTGCTACTCATCTTGCCGATGCGGGCACTGAGGTAAATTACCACTCCTAACTCAGCAAACGCCAAGGCATAGAAAGTGATCGGGGAGGACAAGAAGATGCTCATCAGCAACTCGCTCGACACTACCAAGAAGGCGGCGAGCGCCGTCACCAGCAATCCCAACGTCATTTTGCCATACACTTTGCGCATCACGTCGGCGACGTAGCGCTGAAGCGTCATCTCGTTCTCAGCTTGAGCGGCGGTCTGATAGCCGTTCTGATTATTTTCAATCCAGTTGTTCATATTTAGTTGCGTTTTTAGTTGTCAATTTCAGTTACATACTGCAATTTCCATGCCAACCAAAATATCTAATATCTTTTATCTAATATCTCTTATCTAATATCTAACTACATCCTCTCGGGCATCTCGATGCCGAGGAGCGACATGCCGCGCTTGATGACGTCGGCCACGGTCTCGCTCAACAGCTGGCGGAAACAGCGAACGGCGGTGTCCTGCTCCTTAAGGATGCTGCAGTCGTGATAGAACTGGTTGTATTCCTTGGCCAAGTCATAGACGTAGTTGGCGATGAGTGCGGGGCTGTAGTTACGGCCTGCATCGGCAACGACGGTGGTGAAGTCAGCGAGGCGCTGGATGAGCGACGTCTCCTTCTCGTTGGGAGCCACAGCGCTGATATCCACGGCCTTGTAGTCCTCACAGCACTTGCGCAGCACCGACTGGATGCGGGCATAGGTATATTGGATGAAGGGGCCGGTGTTGCCGTTGAAGTCGATAGACTCGCTGGGGTCGAATAGCATGGTCTTCCTGGGATCCACCTTGAGGATGAAATACTTCAAGGCACCCAAGCCAATCATGCGCAGCACATTGTCGCGCTCATCCTCGGGGACGCCCTGCAGACGGCCAGGCTCATTGGCCATGTCGGTCGCGGTGGCAATCATCTCGTCCATCAACTCGTCGGCATCGACAACGGTGCCTTCGCGGGACTTCATCTTGCCGTTGGGCAACTCCACCATGCCATAAGAGAAGTGTACCAGGTCCTTGCCCCACTTGAAGCCCAGTTTGTCGAGCAGCAGCGAGAGCACCTGGAAGTGGTAGTTCTGCTCATTGCCCACGACATAAATCATGCGGTCGATGGGATAGTCCTTGTAGCGCAGCTGAGCGGTGCCGATGTCCTGCGTCATATAGACCGAGGTGCCGTCGCTGCGCAGCAACAGCTTGTGGTCCAAGCCGTCAGCCGTGAGGTCGGCCCACACGCTATTGTCCTCCTTGCGGTAGAACAGGTCCTTGGCGAGGCCCTCGAGCACGGTGTCGCGGCCCACCAGATAGGTGTCGCTCTCGTAGTAGATTTTGTCGAACGAGACGCCCATGCGGCGGTAGGTCTCGTCAAAGCCAGCATATACCCAATTGTTCATCTTTTCCCACAGGGCGCGCACCTCGGGGTCTCCAGCCTCCCAGCGGCGCAGCATGTCGTGTGCCTCCTGGATGAGCGGCGCCTGCTTTTCGGCCTCCTCGGGAGTCATACCCTTCTCGACGAGTTCCTTGATTTCGGCCTTGTAGTGCTTGTCAAATGCCACATAGAAGTCGCCAATCAGGTGGTCGCCCTTCTTGCCGGTGGACTCGGGCGTGGCGCCGTTGCCCCACTTGAGCCAGGCGAGCATCGACTTGCAGATGTGGATGCCGCGGTCGTTGACGATATTGGTCTTGACCACCTTGTAGCCGTTAGCCTCCATGATGCATGACAGGCTGTAACCCAGCAGGTTGTTGCGCACATGGCCCAGGTGCAACGGTTTGTTGGTGTTGGGCGACGAGTACTCAATCATCACCAGTTGGCTGTCGTCGGTCACCTCCTTGAAGCCATAGTTGGGCGTTGAGGCCACATGCTTGAGCACGCTGGTCCAGAACGACGGCTTGATGGTGATGTTCAGGAAGCCCTTGATGACGTTGAACTTCTCAACCGCCTCGCAGTGGGCCAGCATGTGCTCACCAATCTCCTGTGCCGTCACGTCGGGCGCCTTGCGCGACGCCTTCAAGAACGGGAACACGACTATCGTCTCGTTACCCTCAAACTCCTTCTTGGTCGTTTGGGGAACAATCTTCTCGGCGGGAAAGTCCACGCCATACAACTCTTTCACCGCCAATGCGGTAGCCTCAGCCAATATCTGATCAATCGACATAATATCTCTTCTTTTCTTTTTTCAATCTGCAAAGGTAGTAAAAAGACTTTAGACTTTAGACCTTAGACCTTAGTTTTTTAGTTGGCATCCACAAAACTTATCCCCACGCTAAGGCGCAAAGCCGCTAAAATTTCTTACCATCGAATTAAGGGAATACCTATTCAAAAAGCTATGTAGTAGTTAACACGATTAATGATTCCTTCGCTCGCTGTCGCATCCCAAAAAACTATGAATGATATTGCATTCTTCACCGAAAAGAATTACCTTTGCAAAATATTATTCCTATCTACCTAATTATTATTAGACATAAATCGAAATAATTATGAGAATACAAAAACTACTTTTAATCATGGTTTGCATAGCGGTTGTGTGTCCCTCGTGGGCTGAGACCGTCAGTGAGAGTGAGGCTAGTCAGGTTGCCTTGAGTTTTATGTCCAGACACTTTAAGGCTGGCAGCAATGCCGGGTTGCGGCTTGCCCATCGGGCGCCAGCCATCAGGGCGGGAAAACCATCACCCTTCTATGTGTTTAACGCAGAAAACACCAATGGCGGCTATGTCATCGTGGCGGGTGACGACCGCGTGCCGCAGGTGCTTGGCTACAGCGACGAGGGCACCTTTGACATCAACAATATACCTGAAGCCATGCAAGAGTGGCTTGACGGCTATACCGCACAGATTGCGGCACTCGACGAGGGGGGGATGATGGCGTCCCACATCACGTCAAGCCAGCCCATTGCCCCACTGGTGAAAGCTGCGTGGGCACAACGGAATCCCTATAACATCTTGCTGCCATTCCGCCCCAATGGCGAACACGCCCTTACGGGCTGTGTGGCAACGGCCATGGCCCAGGTGATGCACTACTGGCAATGGCCTCAGCGCCCCTCAGATGCCATTCCTGCCTATGAGACCGAAACGCTGCATTTTAACATGCCTGCACTCCCCCCTGTAGATTTCAACTGGAAGGCAATGCAGGACACTTATTTCACGACCGACACCGTCAGTGCTGGGGCGCAAGCTGTCGCAACCTTGTTGCTCTACTGTGCCCAAGCGGTTCAAATGGACTTCAAGGAGAAGACTTCATCGGCTACCACTTCCGATATCTGTGAAATGTTGCCAAAATACTTCGGCTATTCTCCCGAAACCCATTTCATACAACGCACATACTACACCAGCGAGCAATGGGAATCGATTATCCTTGACGAGCTGAAGGCCCGCCGACCCGTCATCTACAGTGCCAGTCAAATCCCTGGAGGACACGCATTTATCTGTGACGGATATAACGGTAACGGCATGTTCCACTTCAACTGGGGCTGGAATGGTTCGGATAACGGCTACTTCCTGCTGAATCTCCTGAACCCGGATCTTGATGACCCGGGCAACGGCTACCTCATGAGACAAGGCATCATTGTGGGACTCAAACCTGGCACTGCAACGAATGTGAAGCCTGAAGTGCACGGCAGGCGTATTGAGATCAAGGATTACACGAACACCCGCACCTCGACCAGCCAAGATTTCACGGTGACCCAAGAGACGCAGTTCCTGAATGGCATGGAGCGATCCATCTCTTTCAATTATGCATGGGGCTTGTACCAAGGTAACCAACTCGTCAAAATCTTGGAACCTGGCGTCAAAGAAGACCTGCAAAGCTGGTATTACTTCTACATAACAAAGACATTGTCGCTGGGCAGCGGCATCTCAAACGGCACCTTCCGCATCATTCCCCTCTATTGCGAACTGAATTCCAATGAGTGGAGGCCCTGTACTGGCAGCGACATCAACTTTATCGAGGTCACCATCAACGGCAACAATTGCAGCTTCACCTGCTACGGTACTGCCATGATGCCCGACTATAAGGTCAACAACATCAGCATCGAGGGCAATATGCACCCCAATCGGCCTGTATATGTCACCCTCAACGTGACGAACAAGGGTTATACCCGCAACGACATCATCTACATGTTTGCCAATAACAAACTTGTATCGTCCTACTTCGTCGATGTGCCTAATGCCGAGACATGCAATGTCACTTCCCAATATTTGCCCACAAGCACCGGCATAGTCAACCTGAAGTTCACCCTTGACCAGGAAGGGAATAATGTGTTGGCAACCCAGGATATCACTATCAACCAGATGCCTTCGGCATACCTGACAGGCTCTGCAAGTGTGCTCAACGTCACAGATAATACCAAGATGATCATCACGGCCAACGAATTTGGCATCAAGGCGAGAGTCATCAACTCTGGAACAACGACTTATGACGAAGATATCACGGTAGATCTTTACAAATGGATCTATGAAAACCGAGGTACGTTGGTTCAGTCTCAGACCCAACATCTGGTACTCCTTCCCCACAAAACAACAGAATTAACCTTCCATCTTGATAACGTATCCGACGGCTGGAACTACTTTGCAAGAGTCAATTACTACAGCAACGGCGAAAAGACCGAGTTGGCAAGAATCAAGACCCACACCGTCGTCTTCCCCCAGGCTGGCGTCACAGGTGACGTCAATAACGATGGCGTGGTGAACATCAGCGACATCAACGTCCTGGTCAACATGATATTGACTAACAATCAGTCTCCCGCTGGTGATGTGAACGGCGATGGACAAGTGAACATCAGTGATATCAACGCCACCATCAACATCATCCTGAAGGGCAGCTGAGCCGCCAGCATCAAGGACTGATGACACCCTCGACGGAGGCGGAGCCTCCGCCCACAGGACAGCAGGACAGCAGGACAACGAGACCACAAGACAACAAGCTAACGAGACAGCCCCTCACGTGAGATGAGGGGCTGTTACCTTTTTTATTTGGAGAGGGTTATAGCAATTCCGGGAGCTGGAACAGGCGGTTGCCGTTTGAGCCCTTGATGAGGATGTAATGACCTTCGGGGCGGTTCTCGGCGATGGCGGCCTTGACCTGCTCAACGTCCTTGAACTTGCGGTAGGGGCAATCGATGTCCTTGAACTCGTCACCCACGAGCCACACCTCGTCAAACGGGCAGCTCTTGAGACGCTCCACCATGCGGCGGTGCTCTTCGGCACTGCTGTCACCCAGTTCGCGCATCTCGCCCAGGATGGCCATCTTGGGGGCGACATCCATGAGGCAGAAGTTGTCGAGCGCAGCAGCCATCGAGGTGGGATTGGCGTTATAGGCATCCACAATGAGGTGGTTATGCTCAGTCTCGGTGAGTTGGGAGCGGTTGTTGGAAGGCACGTAACTCTCCAGGGCGTGGCAGATTTGCTCGGGGGTGACCTCGAAATGCAGGCCCACGGTGACCGCTGCCAAGGCATTGTCGAGGTTGTAGCTGCCAATGAGGTGCGTTGTCACCTCGTGCCAGTCGCCACTGATCCCGCTACGCCACTTGAAGCGCAGGAACGGGTCACAGGCGATTAACTGGCCATAGACGCTCGCCCCTGCCTTGTTCTCGTCCTGAGAGTAGCACTCGGTCTTGACACCCTGGGGCAGGATGCCCATCAGGTGCTCGTTGTCGGCATTGACAAAGATAACGCTGCCGGGGCGCTGCGCCAGGTTGTCATAGAGTTCGCCCTTGGTGCGGATAACGCCCTCGAGCGAGCCGAAGCCCTGCAGGTGCGCCTTGCCCACGTTGGTGATGAGGCCGCAGGTGGGCTCAGCGGTTTCGGCAAGGGTTTTGATGTCACCAGGATGGCTGGCGCCCATCTCGATAATGGCAATCTCACTCTGTACACTCAGGCGGAACAGCGTCTTGGGCACGCCCACATCGTTATTGTAATTGCCCTCGGTCGCCATCTCGTCATAGCGCTCGGCAATGACGGCACGCACGAGTTCCTTGGTCGTCGTCTTGCCGTTGGTGCCCGTGATGCCGATGACAGGGATATCAAAGCGGCGGCGGTGCTCGCGCGCCATGTCCTTGTAGGCCTGCAGCGCGTTGGGAACGAGAATCATCCGTCCCGAGCCCTTGTAGTCGTTATATACCTGTTCGTCATCAACGATGGCGACGGCGCAACCCTTTTCCAGCGCTTGGGCGGCGAACTTGTTACCATCAAAACTGTCGCCCTTCAAGGCGATGAAGATGCTGCCCTTGGGGCACTCGCGGCTATCGGTGGTGATGACCGGATGTTGCTCGTAGATTGTGTAAAGTTCCTTGCTATCCATATTGACGTCTGTTATTTTGCTGCAAAAATACAACAAAAGCACAAAAAATTGTGTAATTTTGCACCCGAATTTTAATGTGTGCGCAAAAAATGAATTTCATCAAAAGAACCATAGCCATCGTATGTGGTGGCGACTCCTCAGAGTATGAGGTATCCCTGCGTTCGGCTCAGGGCATTGACTCAGCATTTGACCACAACCGTTACGACGTTTATATCGTTTTAATCAGGAAAGAGGATTGGCATGTGAACTTGCCCGACGGCAGCACTCCCAAAATCGACAAGAACGACTTCTCGTTTATCAAAGACGGACAGAAAATCCGTTTTGACTATGCCTATATCACCATCCACGGCACTCCCGGCGAGAATGGCGTGCTGCAAGGCTATTTTGACATGATCGATCTGCCCTACTCGACCTGCAACGTGCTGGTCGAGGCGCTCACGTTCCACAAGTTCGCGCTGAACAACTACCTCAAGGCCTTCGGCTGCTCGGTGCCCGACAGCATCCAGGTGCGCCGCGGCGTGCCCCATGGCTGGACGGCCGAGAAGGTCAAGGACTATCTGGGTATGCCCTGCTTTGTGAAGCCTACTGCCGACGGGTCAAGCTTCGGCGTGACTAAAGTAAAGAGTTGTGACCAGCTGGACGATGCCATGGAGTTCGCCTTCAAGCAGTGCGACAACGTGATGATTGAGCGCTTCCTGGACGGCACCGAGGTTACCGTTGGCTGCTACAAGACCAAGGAGAAATCGGTCGTCTTCCCGGTCACCGAGGTAGTAACCGACAACGAGTTCTTTGACTACGACGCCAAATACAACGGTCAGGTGGAAGAAATCACCCCTGCCCGCATCAGTGACGAGTTGACCGCCGCCTTGCAAGCCGAGACGTCGCGCATCTACGACATCCTGCACTGCAACGGCATCATCCGCATCGACTACATCATCACCAAGAACCCCGACGGCACCGACCACATCAACCTGCTGGAAATCAACACCACTCCCGGCATGACCGCCACCAGCTTCATCCCCCAGCAAGTCCGCGCCGCCGGCATCTCCCTGACCGACGTCCTCACCGACATCGTCGAGAACCAGTTTTCCTGACGGAAACTGGAGGAAACGGATAATAATGCGATGGAAGAGCAGAAGAAACCAAAGATTCATCATTATGATGATGGGACGGCAAGTTCGTTGCGGCGAAGGACGAGATACACCGAGTTGCGCTTCTATCAGCGCAGTGATGTGCTGTACCAATTGACACAAGTATTTGTCCAGCGTTTCTTGAAACCTTATGGTGACCGAACTGTTGACCAAATGGTTCAAGCTGCTCGCAGTTCCAAGCAAAATATTGTTGAGGGAAGTAGCGATGGTGAAACTTCACTTGAGAGTGAATTGAAGTTGTTGGGTTTCGCTCGCGGTAGTAACAAAGAACTGTTGGAAGACTATCAAGACTACATCAAGCGCAAGGGATACACTGAATGGTATGGCAAGCATCCCCGATACAAAGCCATGCTTGACTTTTGCCGCAAGCATTGGCAGTTTGAAGACTACAAGGACCTGCTACCCAAGATGAATGATGAAGAGATGGCAAATATGGCCATCTGCCTGTGCCATCAGGTGGATGCGGCGATGAATAAGTACATTGAGAGGAAAGACCGTGAATTCACTACCGAGGGCGGTGTGCGCGAGCGCATGACTGCCGCTCGCCTGGACCAACGCGGTACTCAACGTGAAATCATCGAGCGTCAAGCACGTGAAATAGCAGCCCTCAAGCAGGAAATCGCCCGCCTAAATGCCCTGCTCGACCAAAGAAACGGATAGAACTTGACGGATTAACGGATATAACGTACTGAACGGATATAACGGAGGGAACGGGAATGCCCGTCACCTCCGTTTATTCCGTATTATCCGTTTATTCCGTATTATCCGTTAACTCCGTAATTATCCGTTACATCCGTCAATCAGTTGTGGAGGATTATCGCACTTTGGGCGGGGACGGTTACCTTGCCGTCTTTGGCCTTGATGGTGGTGAGGCCGGCCTGGTCGCACTTGATGTTGCGGCAGACGATGGTGTAGGTGCCGTCGGGGACCTCGATTGTGCGGGCTCGCTTGTGGGCGTTGAAGGCGACGTAGATGTCACCCCAGGTCTCGCCGGGGACATTGCGGCCGTTGATGTGATAGGCTACCAGGCAGTTGCCGCCAGGCAGGAAGTCGAGGTTGCGGCGCACCAGGTCGGCACTACCCATGTGGAAGGCGGGATGTGCCTTGCGCAGGGCAATCAGGTTCTTGTAGTAGTCCATCACCTGCGGGTAACGCTCGAGATTGTCCCAGTCGAGATGATTGATGCTGTCAGGGCTCTCGTAGCTGTTGTGAACGCCCTTCTTGTCGCGGAGCATTTCCTCGCCGCTGAGCATGAAAGGTACGCCCTGAGAGGTCATCACCACGGTCTGTGCCAACAGGTCGAGGCGGATGAGTTCATCGATGGTGATGTCCTTGACGCTGGCCTTGAGGCGATCCACGAGGCACATATCATCGTGACAGCTGACGTAGGCTATCATCTGAGTCGGCTCGTTGGCATAAGGCGCTTTGCTGTAGTTCACCAGACTGTAGTCCACACCAGGATGCTGGATGGCTCCAACGATACCGAACTTGATGCTCTCCTCGTTGCCCTTGACGCCGCCCAGGAAGGCTGCCTTGCTGTTGCTGTCCCACGGTCCACGCAATGCATCGCGTATCTCGTCACTGAAGGCGGCGATACCCGGCATCTTGTTGATGTTGGCCTTCATGGCCAACTCTCCTGAATAAGCGCAGCTGCCTGCACTCCAGCCCTCGCCATAGATGAAGATGTCGTTGGGCACAGCGGCACGGATAGCGTTCATCGTCTCGACATCATGCACGCCCATCAAGTCAAAGCGGAAGCCGTCGATGTGGTATTCGTCAACCCAATATTTGACACTCTCAATCATGAAATCACGCATTCCCTCGCGCTCGCTGGCCGTCTCGTTGCCGCAACCGCTGCCATTGCTGTAACTGCCATCGGCATTCTTGCGGTAAAAGTAGTCGGGACGCGTGCGCTGGAAATTGCTCTCGTCGATGTTCCAGGTGTGGTTATACACCACATCAAGAATCACCTTGATGCCAGCCTTGTGCAGAGCCTGTACCATCTGCTTGAACTCTTTGATGCGCACCTCGGGCTTGTAGGGGTCGGTAGAGTAACCGCCCTCAGGCACATTGTAGTTCACAGGGTCATAACCCCAGTTGTACTGCGGTTCGTCGAGACGTGTCTCATTGACCGAGGCATAGTCAAACGACGGGAGAATGTGCACCGCATTCACGCCCAACGCCTTCAAGTGGCTGATGGCTCGGGGCTCGGTCAAAGCAAGGAATTTGCCCTTGTTGGCAAAACCGCCCGACTCGTCGATGGAGAGGTCGCGATGGTGCATCTCATAGATAATGAGGTCCTTGGGAGCTATTGCGGGACGCTTGTCGGCATTCCAGCCCTGCGGGTCGGTCTGCGCCATGTCAACGATGGCGCCTCGCATGCCGTTAACACCCACTGCAGTGGCCCAAATGCCGGCGCACTCGCCGCGGAACTTGCCTCCGTACTTCACATCAAAAGTATAGAACTTGCCCTTCAAGTCTCCCTTGACGGTGGCTTGCCACAAGGTGCCACCCGCCTGACTGCGCTTCATGTTGACCGTTTTGACGGGCTTGCCACCCAGGCCCACGTTGTAGATGCGCAGTTTCACCTGCTGGGCGTCACTATTCGTTTCAACCGAAAAGGCGCTCGCGCCGGGGCTGTAATTGACCCCAGTGCGAGCGTTAATGATTTGTGGAACGAGTAATGCCATGATTATCGTTACCAGTTGAATCAGATGTTTCATTAGCGTCCACTTTGAGAGATGATTTCCTTGAGGTGGTTATTGAAAGCATCAGCCTTCATCAGCTGCTCAATAGTCATGTGCATGCGGTAGCGCCAATAGTGGCGGGGATTGGCGGGGATGTTGATGCGCTCGGCATCGGCATCGGCCAGTCGCATGTTCTCATCGATGGCGAGCCAATCCTGCAACGAGAGCAGGCACAGCATCGACGGGCTGGCGAGGTGGGCGCGCACGATGTCGTCGGCCAACCAGCCGGGGAGCGGATGAGGTGCGGCCTCACTGTGCCACAGCGAGGTGTTGAAGTAGTCCTGGGTGCGGTCCCAGTCCTCGTCCCACCACTGCCTCAACGTGGGCATATCGTGGGTCGAGATGGTGGCGACACTGCGGTAGGGATTGGCGTTAAGGTTGCCGAACTTGATGTGGTTATCCTTGGGCATCGACTGGATTTCGAGGCTCAGGATGCGCAACTCGTTCATCACCCATGCCACGCAGTCGGGCACCATACCGAGGTCCTCGGCGCACACGAGCATACGGGTAGCCTGCACCAGTTTGGGCAGTTTCTTCATCGCCTCGTGATACCAGAAGTCGTTGTTGCGGTGATAGTAGTACTCGTTGTAGAGTTTGTTGAACGCCGCCTTGTCGTTATCGTAGAGTGTCTCATAGATGAAGTCGAACTGCACCGAGATGCGCGGGTGATACAGGGCGGGATTCTTGCGGTCGCGCACAAACAGCACGTCACTGATGAGGGCATACAGCCCGTCGCGCAACCAGATATCCTCATCTTTCTCCTTGCCCTGGAATGCAGCCTCAATCTTGCGCTGAGTGTCATACTCGGGCTTCATGCGATAGATGTCGTCATGCACACGCTCAACATACGTCTTGCGCACCAGGTCGGCACGTTCGCCAAAGATGCGGTCCAGCACCCAGTCGGCGATAAAGGGCTCGGTCATCAGCTTCTCCTGGAAGTTGAGGCCATAGCTGCGGATCTCGTCAGCGCTCATACCTTGTGAGGGCGAGAACTGGCCCAGCAGACCATGGACAGCATTGATGGGGATTTCCCAGATGCGGAAGAATCCGAGCACATGATCAATGCGGTAAGCATCAAAGTACTGCGCCATTTTGCGGAAACGTTTTACCCACCACTTGCAGCCATCGGCAAGCATCACGTCCCAGTTGTAGGTCGGGAAGCCCCAATTCTGACCATTGGTCGAGAAGGCATCGGGCGGAGCACCGGCTTGGCCATTGAGGTTGAAATACTTGGGCTCTACCCACGCCTCGACGCTGTCGCGGCTGATGCCGATGGGGATATCACCCTTGAGGATGACATGCTTGCTTTGGGCATATTCATGGGCTGCGCGCATCTGCTTGTCAAGGTAGTACTGTACATAATACCACAGGCTGACCTCTTTAAAGGCCTTGGTGCGCGAATTGGCCATCGCTGCCCTCTCCTCGTCGCTGAAGGTGTGGTGTGTGGGCCACTTCGAGAAAGATGCTGTGCCGTACATGTCACGGTAGTGACTGAAGGCGGCATAGGGCACCAGCCAATCCTCGTTGGCGACGAAGAACAACTTGAACTCGTTGCTCTTGAGCACCTCGGCACCCTCCTGTTCAAACAGGAGTTTCATGTAGTCGCGCTTGGCATTGTTCACGCGTTCATAGTCGATCTGCGGCAGGGCATTCAGTTCCTTGCGCAGCTTCTCAAACTCGGCGGCACGCTTTTTGTCGGTCAATTTAGGCAGTTGGCGCAAGTCCAGATATTGGGGATGCAAAGCGTAGATGCTGATGCTGTTATAAGGATAGCTGTCGCTCCAACTGTGAGTGATAGTGGTGTCGTTGATGGGCAACACCTGCAGGGCGCGCTGGCCTGTGCTGGCCACCCAGTCCACCATCAGTTTGAGGTCACCAAAGTCACCCACACCGAAGCTGCCCTCGCTACGCAACGAGAAGATGGGCACCACGGTGCCTGCGAGTTTGACGGGATAGAGCGGGAAATAGGCCTGTGAGAGCTCATAGACGATGTGTTCACCCTCCTTGAGTACCGGCAGCAACACGGTGCGGTTGTCGCCCGTTTCCCAGATAGTGGATTTTTCCTTGCTTCCCAGAATGACGAACTTAAACTCAACGAAGGCCTTCCTGAACGCGCTGCCGTCGAGCGAGATGACCCACTCGTTGTGGTTGTGCTCTGTCATCTTGAGCGCCTTGGCCTCGTCCCAGTCGCCCAGCGTCGGCTCGTTGCCCACCACGGCCAGGGTCTCGCCCGAGCGCAGTTGCGGCACACGCACCTTCAACTGGATAATGGTGGGGAACTTGCTCTTGGCGACTGGCTCATGCTTGCGCAGGGCTACGCAGTCGGTGAAGGCCGAACTGTAGAGGTAGCTGTCATCAGGCATGTCATTCCAGTGGTCATAGCAGTTATAGCGGGTAGCCTTGGCAGCGTTCAGGTCCAGGCGGTGAGGAACGACTGTCCACTCGTGGCGCTTAGGCTTGCCGTCAATTTCCACGCTATAATAATAGTCGATGTGTCCAGCCTTAGCGGGAATATCCAAGTCACACTTCCACGTCTTGTTGGTGGCAGGTTTCATGGCGTGGCTTGAGAGCAGCTCGCCATCGACACTATTCACGATATTGAGTACAAGGTTTTCACCATAAACGGTACCGTACTCGATGTTGAATCTAACTTTCATGACAAATGTTTTTTAGGTTTTTAGAGTTTAGTCGATAGACTGTTTGCGTTTCTTGTCCTCGATGATGAAAACACAGGCGGCGCCCACGATGAGCAGGATGCCTGCCAGCAAGAGCATATTGCCCTGCACACTGCCCATGGCAGCCAGCAGCACGCCACCCAGAGCGGCAGCGATAATCTGCGGTAAGCAGATGGTGCAGTTGAACAGACCCAGTGCAGTGCCCATGCGGCTGCTACCCTCAAAGGCGTTGGTCACAAGGGTAAACGGCATGGCGAGCATGGCAGCCCAGGCGAAACCGATGAGGAAGTAAGGCACAAACAGCATGTACTGGTTGTGGATATAAGGCACCATGGCAAAGCCGATGCCGCCAATAACCAAGCTCAGCGCATAAGCCACTTTGAGGTTCTTGAACTGAGGCAGCACGACGGCCCACAGCACGCTGCCGATGGCCTGAACGGCGAACAGAATGCCCACCCAGTTGCCGGCCTTCTGGTAACCCTCGCTGGCAGCGTCGGTAGTGCCCCAAACGGTGTCGGCGATGGTGCCGTTGGTATAGGTCCACATGTACATGAAGGCAGCCCAGCAGAAGAACTGAACCAGGCCCACCTCAAGGAACACCCTGATGGCGTGTTTCTTTTGGCTCGGGCTCATTTCAGCAGCGGCCTGCACGTCCTGTCCCTCAGCATTAGCTGCGGCATTGAACTCGGCCATCTCCTGCGGCGTGTATTCCTTCACATTGCTGATGGTGTACAGGACACACAAGATAAGAATGGCGGCGCCTGCATAGAACGACCACTTCACACTATCGGGGACAACGCCCTCGGGGGCGATGTTGGCAATACCGATGGCAGTGAACAGGAAGGGGAATACGTAACCCACCAGCGAACCCGCGTTGCACAGGAAGCTCTGGATACTGTAGGCCTTAGCCTTTTGTTTCTCGTTGACCATGTCGCCCACCATCATCTTGAAGGGCTGCATCGCCATGTTGATGCTCGTGTCGAGGAACATCAATGCTATCAATCCGAAAATCATCGCTCCGGCGATGGTCAGGCCAAACGAGCCCGCATTAGGCAACAAGCACATCACAATGATGGCGGCCAGGGCGCCAATGAGCAGATAAGGGATGCGGCGGCCCCAACGGCCCAGCCAAGTCTTGTCACTGAAGTAACCCACCAGCGGCTGCACCACCATACCCATCAACGGCGGCAGAATCCAGAAATAACTCAAGTCATGCGGGTCGGCACCAAGCGTAGCAAAAATGCGGCTGATGTTGGCACTCTGCAGGGCATAAGCAATCTGCACCCCAAAGAAACCAAAGCTGATATTCCACAGCTGGTTGAATTTCAAATCCGGTTTAGTTCTCATAATCGATTATATTTTAAGTGTTATGTGATAATTTCAATGTTAATCATGTTAAACACCTACAAAAATAACACATTATCGTCCTGATTGGTAATAAACAATGTGCTTCAAGTAAAAAAATTTAATGCAACCGATTGCATTATATCAAAAAAAAGTATCTTTGCCCCAATATTTACATCTATTATGTCTAGTAAATCTAGAAAATCTAGTATATCTAGAAATTCTAGATAATCTAGGCTTTCTAGAAAAAAGCTAAACTTTTATTGTTATGGAACAGGATAATCCCGCAAAAGAAATCGAGAGCGTTCTTAGGCGACAAACCAATTGGAAAAACTTATGGTTTTACCAAAAAACGGTTGTATTATACCAAATGACTTACGTCTTCACTCGTCGCTTTTTCCCAAAGTTTGGAGACCGCACAGTGGACCAAATGGTACAAGCAGCGCGATCAGGGAAACAGAACATTATCGAAGGCTCAGCCGACGGTGTGACGTCAATGGAAATGGAACTTAAATTGCTGAATGTCGCCCGTTCTAGCATCCAAGAGTTGCTGGAGGATTATGAGGACTACATCATCAGCCACAAATTGAAGAAATGGCTTCCAGGACATGAACGATACGAGGCGCTGCTAACTTTTTGCCGGGATCATAATCTGCTCCAAGACTATGAAATCTATTTTGAGCGCTGGTCTGATGAAGAGACCGCCAATACCGCCATCACCCTTTGTCACATGGTTGACAAAATGATGATGAATTACCAAAAGAAAAAAGAAGAAGAATTTGTAACCCAGGGGGGCATACGTGAGAGAATGACCGCCGCACGACTGGGATATCGAACCAATCAACGCGAGGCCCTGGAAGCAGCAAACCGCGAAATCGATATTCTCAAGAACCAGATTCATGCCCTTGAACAAGAGAACCTGCGCCTCAAGGAACACATCAACCATCTGACCAGTAAAATGTAGTACCAGCAAACTAGCTAGATAATCTAGATAATCTAGATGTTCTAGATAGTCTAGATAGTCTAGATAGTCTAGAGAATCTAGTTTTCTTATAAAAACTGTGCTGGCTTTGGTGATTACCGAGATTATTTGTATCTTTGCCGATTAGTTGAATCATTAAGCATCTTAGCCCTATGAACAGATTTGTAGAACTGATTCCACAACAGTGCGCCAAGTATGGTGACAGGGAAGCGTTGCGTTTCCGTGACTATGAGACTCAAGTGTGGTCTTCAATCACATGGAAAGGATTTGCCGAGCAGATTAACCGCGCTGCAGGTGCGTTATATACTGGCGGCATCGAGCCTCATGGCCGCGTGTGCCTGTTTACCCAGAACTGTCCCGAGGTGTTGATTATCCATTTTGGTGCTTTCTATAACCGTGCGATTCCCGTTCCCATCTACGCTACGAGCAGCAAGGACGAGGCCGCCTATATAGTGAACGACTCCGAAGCCAACATCCTGTTTGTCGGTGACCAGGGCCATTATGACATCGCCCGCCAAATCATCGACGACTGCCCCTCGCTCAAGTTCATCGTTACGCTCAATCCGACGGTGAAGCGCGATGCCGACGACAGGACCACGCTGAATTGGGAAGAGTTCCTCTCCACTGGTGACAAACTCAGCAAAGAGGTGACCAAGGCCATCGATCAACGCAAGCAGGCAGGTGAGGGTACCGACATCATGTACCTGATTTACACCTCAGGAACGACCGGTGTTCCCAAGGGCGTGATGCTCACTCACAACAACATGAGTGCGGCGATGGACGCCCACATCGAGCGTTTTGCCCCCATGATCGATGACCAGAATGACGTGTCGTTGAGTTTCCTGCCCTTCAGCCACGTGTTTGAGTTGGGCTGGACCATGGTGTGCATGTGCACAGGCATACGCGTCGCCATCAACTACAACCCCAAGGAAATCCAGCGTGCCGTTAAGGAAGTGCAGCCCAACTACATGTGCAGCGTGCCCCGCTTCTGGGAAAAAGTCTATACCGCCGTCAACGACAACCTCGCTGGCGCCAAGCCCGTGGTGCGCATGATGGTCAAGCAGGCCATCCGCATCGGTAAAGTGCGCAACATGAAATATACGCGCCTGGGCAAGAAGGCTCCCGCTGTGATAGAGAGGCAGTACCAATACTTTGAGAAAAAAGTCTATAGCAAGCTGCGCGGCGCCATCGGCGTGACCGACGGCAAGCTGTTCCCCACTGCCGGCGCGATGCTGAGCGACAATATCACCGAGTTCCTGCACGCCGTGGGCATCAACATCTGCATCGGCTACGGCCTGAGCGAGACCAACGCGTCGGTGAGTTTCTTCAAGCCTGGAGAGTGGACGCTGGGTACCATCGGCATGCCCATCTCCAGCATCGAGGTGAAAATCGGCGACAAGAACGAAATTCTGGTCAAGGGTCCCACCGTGATGAAGGGTTATTACAACAAACCGAAGGAAACCGCCGAGGCGATTGACGCCGACGGCTGGTTCCACACCGGCGACTGCGGCGAGATCGCTCCCACGGGAGAACTCATCCTCACCGAGCGTCTGAAGGACCTGTTCAAGACCAGTAACGGCAAGTACATCGCACCGCAAGTGCTCGAGACGATGCTGGGTCAAGACAAGTTCATCGAACAGGTTGCCATCATCGGAGACGGACGCAAGTATGTGTCGGCACTCATCGTGCCCGCCTTTGAAGAGCTTGGCGCCTATGCCGACAAGAAGCACATCGAGCACCGCAACATCGAGGAACTGGTCAACAATCCCGACATCCGCAAGATGATTGAGGAGCGCATCAATGACTACCAGAAGGGGCTTGCCAGCTATGAGCAAATCAAACGCTTTGTACTGCTGCCCAAGGCCTTTACCATGGAGAGCGGCGAACTGACCAACACGCTGAAAATCAGGCGAGCAGTCATCAATAAGCGCTACCGTCCGCTCATCGACGCGATGTACGCTGCCGACTACCGTAAGAAAAAAACGGCCGACAAGCAGGTTGAGGAGTAGGCTTTAGGTGTTAGGCTTTAGGAAATAATTAAATCGTCAATTCAAATACTAGAAACTAGAAACTAGGGACTAGAAACTAAAAAATGATAACTCAAGAACAACTCAAGGAATTACAACAACGCAAAGACGACCTGAAACGCTATTTGGACATCGATGGCAAAAAAATCGAGGTCGAGGAAGAAGAACTGCGAACCCATGTGCCCGACTTCTGGCAGGACCAGAAGGCTGCCGAAGCACAGATGAAGAAAATCAAGTCGCTACGCAACTGGATTAACGGCTGCGAGGAGGTGGAACTTGCTGTTGATGAGGTCTCCACTGGATTTGACTTTGTCAAAGAGGGACTCGTCGAGGAAAGCGAACTCGACGCACTCTACAGCAAGGCACTGGCCATGCTCGAGAAAATGGAGCTGCGCAACATGCTGCGCCATGACGAGGACAAGATGGACGCGATTCTGAAAATCAACTCGGGCGCCGGCGGCACCGAGAGCCAGGACTGGGCCTCGATGCTGATGCGCATGTACCTGCGCTGGTGTGAGCGACACGGCTACAAAACTGCCATTGAGCACCTTATCGACGGTGACGAGGCTGGCATCAAGAGCGTGACCATCAGCATTGAGGGCGACTTTGCCTATGGCTACCTCAAGAGCGAGAACGGCGTGCACCGTCTGGTGCGCGTGTCGCCCTATAATGCCCAAGGCAAACGCATGACGTCGTTTGCCTCGGTCTTTGTCACTCCAATGGTCGATGACACCATCGAAATCACCCTGGATCCGGCGAGAATCTCGTGGGACACCTTCCGCAGTGGCGGCGCCGGTGGCCAGAACGTGAACAAGGTTGAATCGGGTGTGCGCGTCCGCTACCAATATAAGGATCCCTACACGGGCGAGGAGGAGGAAATCCTGGTCGAGAACACTGAGACGCGCGACCAGCCCAAGAACCGCGAGAACGCCCTGCGCAACCTGCGCTCTATCCTCTATAACAAGGAGTTGCAGCACCGCCAGGAAGAGCAGCGCAAAGTGGAAGACAGCAAGAAGAAGATTGAATGGGGTAGCCAGATACGCAGCTACGTCTTTGACGACCGCCGCGTGAAGGATCACCGCACCAACCACCAGACCAGCGACGTGGGCGGCGTGATGGACGGAGACCTGGACGACTTCATCAAGGCCTACCTCATGGAGTTCGCCGAGACTTAAACCACGTCCCAATCATCGTCACGCTAAGGCGCAACACCGCCAAGTTTTTTTACGCAGTATGGTCTAACCATCAACTAAGAACTTGAAACCAAAAACTCAAGACTAATAAAATGAACGAGAAATTCACCATTGTCAAGGTCAGCGGCAAGATTGTCGAGAAAGCTGACGAGTTGCGCACTTTTGTCAAGGCTTTCGCCTCCATCAAGGGCAAAAAGATGCTTATCTTCAGCGGTAACATGATGGCTCAAGAGATTGGTAACAAGTTGGGCATCAAGACAAAACTCATCGATGATCGCCCCGTGGTGGATGCTGGAACGCTCAAACTGCTCACCATGGTCTATGGCGGACTGGTGAGCCGCCTGTTTGTATCGTTGCTCCAGGGCAACAAAGTCAATGCCCTGGGAGTTACTGGTGCCGACATGAACCTGATCACCAGTGCCAGGCTGACCGACGGCAAACTTGGTGACACCGGACAAGTGCGCCATGTGAACACCGCCGGCATCGCCCAATTGGTTGACGCCGGCATCGTGCCAGTTTTCGCCCCCATCACCCACGATGGTCGCGGCAACCTGCTCTTTAACGAGACCGACGCTATGGCGGCCGAGATTGCGCGTGCCCTGGCATTGCGCTATGACATCACGCTCATCTACTGCTTTGAGAAGAAAGGCGTGCTGCTCAATCACCATGACCCCGACAGCGTGATTGCCAACCTGCGCCGCACGCAGTACAAGACGCTGCTCGACATGGAAATCATCAAAGATTGGTTCGGCAACAAGGTGGACAACGCCTTTACGGCTGTTGAACACGGCGTGAAAGAGGTCATCATCACCAGTCCCGCTGGACTGGGCAATCCCGACAAGGGCACCCACATCAAGGGCTAAGCCACGCACAGCGGTTGGCACGGGATTTGCATATCCCCACATTGTGATTATTTTATCTTATTAACCATTATACAAATATTAGAATAAACAATGAAGGTTGCGATTGTTGGCGCCAGCGGCGCCGTGGGACAAGAGTTCATGCGTGTCCTCGATGAGCAAAATTTCCCCGTTACTGAACTTGTCCTCTTTGGGTCGGAACGCAGTGCCGGACGCATTTTCACGTTCCGCGGCAAGGATTACGTAGTGAAACTGCTGCAGCACAACGATGACTTCAAGGACATCGACATCGCCTTTGTGGCCATGGGCGCAGGACCTGCCCGCGAGTTTGCCCCCACCATCACCAAGCACGGCTGCATCATGATTGACAACAGCAGTGCCTTCCGCATGGACGATGACGTGCCCCTGGTGGTGCCCGAGGTCAACGGCGAGGACGCCCTCAACACCCCACGCAACATCATTGCCAACCCCAACTGCTCGACCATCATCATGGTCGTGGCGCTCAAGCCGCTCGACAACCTGTCACACATCAAGAACGTACAGGTGGCTACCTATCAGGCAGCGAGTGGTGCCGGCATGGAGGCGATGTATGAGTTGGCGCTCCAGACCAGCGAAATTGCTGTCGGCAAGGAGGAACTGACCGTTCGCCACTTCCAACACGAGCTGGCCTACAACGTCATCCCTCACATCGACATCTTTCAGGACAACGACTACACCCGTGAGGAGATGAAGATGGTCAAGGAGACCTGCAAAATCATGCACAGCGACATCCGCGTGAGTGCCACGTGCGTGCGCGTGCCCGTCATGCGCGCCCACAGCGAGGCCGTCTGGATCGAGTGCGAGAATCCCATCACCCCCGAGGAGGCCCGTGCCGCCCTGCAACTGGCTCCCGGCGTAGTCGTCGTGGATGACCCGCGCAGCAACCGCTATCCCATGCCCATCGACTGCTCGGGCAAGGATCCCGTCTATGTGGGCCGCATCCGCGAGGACACCAGCAGCGACAACGGCCTGACCTTCTGGCTCTGCGGTGACCAGATTAAGAAAGGCGCCGCCCTCAATGCTGTCCAAATCGGCCAGTACCTCATTGCCCACCGCAAGAAGTAATAACAATTCATCACAATTTTCAACAATAAGAGTATCATTATGGCAAAACCAACTGACACGAGAGCGACTCTTCTGGCAACATCACTTTTCATTGCATTCATCCTGGCAATCATTGCCGCCTTCATGTTTGGATATCCCAGATACAAAGTATGGCAGCAGGAAATGGACGGAAAAGCCGAGTTTGCCAAGGCTGAACAGAACCGCAAAATCAGGATTGAGGAGGCCCGCGCCAACCTCGAAGCCGAGAAACTCAACGCGCAGGCCGAAATCGAGCGCGCCAAGGGTGCCGCCAAGGCCATCGAGATTGAGAACGGCAGCATCACGCCCACCTATATCCAATACCTGTGGGTGCGCCAGCAGACCGACCTCAGCGACAAGACGGTCATCTACATCCCCACCGAGGGCAACCTGCCCATACTGGAAGCTGGCCGCAGCGCCAACAGGTAACCGACGGCACCGCCTCGATGAGGTGATAAATATATAACCGCACAAGTGAAGTGCCCCATAAAGTTTTTGCAGACTTTATGGGGCACTTCATGGTTTTATGATAATGTTTTTTTCTGGCAAAAAAGTGAATCTAATGAGAAGACGGGGCGAGATAAATCGAGAGCTTTGACAGCGATAAAAAATAGCCTCTTAAATAATAAAAAAACGCGTTTCTCTTGATTATGCCAATAAAAATGCGTAATTTTGGCTTTTGATTTATCTAAGAAAAAACAATCTATTTCACATAAAACATTAATACTCAAACTATAACAATTATGAAGAACCTATCACTACTTATTCTATCGTTAATCATTGCCCTATCGGCAATGGCCGACGCCAAATCAGGTGCGCCACTGCGATTTGACGGCTCAGAGGGCATTTTTGGTGAGGAGTATTCCATTTATCAGCGTTCCAATCAAGGCAGCGCCATCAACCCTGAGACCCATACCTCAATGGTACCGCAAGACGGCACCCTTGAGATTGTCTTTTCAAAAGCCGAGAAGAAGGCTTATATCAAGAACATCGTTTATGGAGCCGTTAAGGAGTTAGGCGAATACTGGGTTGAAGGTGAATGGAATGATACCACCCAGACAATCACTATCCCTATAGAACAAGACATTTACATCAAGTACGCGTCCGGAAGGTTTGTCAAGAGTGCCACCAGTGCTGCTCTGACGTGGGGTACTGTCCACCACGATGCTGCCAGCGGGACCACCTCATTTGATCGTGATCTCAAGACTCAAACGATTATTTACCAGATAGAAGGCGGCACCATCGTCATTGAGCATACAAGCGGCCCTGTTGCAGTCGATTCCCATGATGATTATTCCTTCGACGCCACTGGTCCCGCCATCATCTGGATGGATGAAGGCAGCGAAGACGGCTATATCTGGGCTGGCTACTGCGAGTGGGGAACCATTTCCGACATCACTACCCCCTATATCATTGATTGGCAGCCCGAGGGAGAATCGAGAACCTACAATCGCACCAGTGATTGCATCCACTACACAGAATACACCAACAGCAAGGGGACCCTTCCCACATTCAGCACCGAAAAGTTGTCTGACAAATGCGAAATCGTGTTTGATAAAGATGGCAGGACGGTTTATATGAAAGACCCGTTACTGTCATTGAAGAAGAACACCTGGGTGAAAGGAAGTCTTAACAACAACGTCATCGAGGTCGAGCTGCCCCAATATCTCTGCTACAATGATTATGATTTACCCTTGGTAATAAGGCAAGCTAATTGCTGGATAAAAAACGCCTTTGTTTACCCCAGCACATACTTCGATGCCTTATATGCCGAAGTTCGAGAAGAGTACCACACAATATCTTTCATTGTTGATGGCAATACCATCACATTGTGTGACACCTATGCTGATTTTAATGCACCATATCCCGACAATTTCAAAGGACGCGGCCTCCATGTCTATGATCCTGATACCAACATGGGAGTTCTCGAAGCCAACATCGTTTACGTCCTGGACTCTGACACTCCTACCGAACCTACAGAGAAGACCAGCGCTCCCGTCATCAACGGCTACTCAGAGAACGACGGCCATGCCTATCGCATTGAAGTGACCCCGACTGAGCCCAGCACCATCTACGTGCGCACACTGTATTCCAATGGCTACTCAGAGTGGTTACCTTACAGTGCCCCCATCTGGTTCACGACCGCAGGCGAATACGTTGTCGAGGCTTATGCCCTTGCTGACGGCAAGTTAGCCAGTGACATTGTTTCACACGAGTTCGAGGTATCCACTTCAACCAGCATCAACGAGACAACGACCAGCAAGCAGATTGTCAACACGCGTTACTTCAATGCCATGGGCCAAGAAATGCAACAGCCCAACGGCATGACCATTGTTGTCACCACCTACAGCGACGGAACTACCACCGCAGTGAAGGTCATGAAGTAAACCGTTATCACAGTCTATCTTAATTCCAAGAAACGCTATCGGCCGAGACCAAGTCCTATAAAGGACCGTCTCGGCCGACAGCGTTTATTATATTAGCCCGCTTGAATCGTGGACTAACTGTTACTGATTATTCTGCTCCTTCCATTGCTTGTAGGCCTGATTAATCTGCTGTTTTTCTTCTTTGGTAATCTGTTTCACGCCGAAGGTGAAACCCAACCTTTTCTCAAAATGATGACTAGAAATAACTCCGTTTTGCATCAACACAAGGTCCTTGGGAGAGTCACTCAGTTCTCTGATTTTGTCAAGCATATAGGTCTCACTGTCCTGATTCCAATCGGCAAACTCCAGCAAGATATATTCGCCTGTCAGTCCCTTAGTCGATGCTGCATATCCACCAGCATTCACAGTAGCGGTAAAGCAATGGTTCGTCATGAAACCTTTGAGCTTACCTTTGGACAAGGCCTGCTTATACTGTGTCATGAGAATATAATTATTGAGCGATACGGCCTGCTTGCTGTTCTCACTTTTGAGAGCGACCATGACATCTAAGGCTTTCTGATAATAATCCAGTGCCTTGTCATAGTCAGCCAATCCGTCATAGGCATCGGCAATCTTCCAGCAAGTCTGGGCTGTGGCTTGATGGTTGCCTTGAACCTGCTCACGAATGGCAACTCCTTTCAACAGATAATCCAACGCTTGGTCAAATTCCCCTCTTCTACAGAGCACCGTGCCCATATTGTCATAGGCATCGGCCAGTCTCAGCTTGTCGTCGCTGTGAGCGGTTTCTCGGGCATTCAAGACACGAGAGTAATAATCCAGTGCATGGTTATAATCCTTTTGGACAAAATAGATTTTGCCCATGTTCTCAAATGAGTTAATTGTCGATGGATGATTGTCACCAAACATTTTCTGCTTGATGTCAAGCGATTTACCATACCACTCTAATGCCTTATCAAGGTCGCGCTGGTGCTCATAGACCTGACCGATGTTATTATAGCAGATGGCCACATCAGGGTGTATGTTTCCCATGACCTTCTCGGTAATCTCCAAAGCCTTGGTGTAGCAGTCCAGCGCCTTGTCATAGTCGGACATGTCCAAATAGGCCGCCCCCATGTCAATAATAGTTTTTGCTACATCGGGATGGGTACCACCAAACACTTTCTGGCGAATATCAAGCGCTCGTGTGAAGTACTCTAGCGCTCGGGCATTATCACCCATGGCATTGTATACCGAACCGATATTGCTATAGTTCCTAGCCAAGCCAGGATGGTTGGCATCGAGTTTTTTCTCGTTAATAGCCAACGACTTCTCGAAACACTCCATGGCTTTGTCAAGATTGCCAAGAGAGTAATATAGCATACCGAGATTATTATATGAAGTAGCCACTTCTGGATTGTTATCACCCAACACCTTTTCCAATATAGCATTAGCCTTTATATAATGTTCCATCGACTGGGATGTATTACCCTCTTTTTCCATGAGAAGGCCCATGCTGCTATAGACTCTGGCAGTCTGAACATGCTCTTTTCCTAACGAACTCTCGCTGAGGGATAGAGCCTTACTGTAATTGTCCACCACCTGGTCATATTTTCCCATTCTGAGGTTAATGTCACCTATTCTCAAACATAGCTTGACCACATTCTCGGCATTATTCTGGTCGTTGGCTAGGGACAAGGCACGGTTAAAATACTCAAGTGCTGCAGGATAATCGGCCATGTAGTCACCCGCAAAAATTCCGGCCTCGACAAGCCACGACACATTGGTGGAATCGAGCATGACGCGTTGAGCCAGATAATAGGCCGCTGAGTCGTTGTTATGCTCCAACTTGAATTTCTCGAAGAAATGGTAACAGTCCAGTGCGATGTCTTCCTTAGAGGCTTGCGTGCCAGCCATGCTCTGTTCCAGCATCTTCTGACGCTCGGCAATCTCGGCTGCCTCGGCTGCCTCGATGGCCTCGGCCTTATGAACTGCCGCAATGCGGTCCTGGATATCGCCCTTGGTGCGCAGCAACGAGTCGGCCTCGGCAAGACGTCCCTCGATAATGCAGTCACTGATGCGCCTATTGAACTCGTCAAGCAGATCATAATCTATCTGGGAATAGCGCTCGGCCATTTCACCGATGAGTTTCTCGTTTGTCTCCTGCTCGGCATAGAGTTTTTGCAGGGCATTCTGATACTCCTCACGGGTGATCTTGTTCTGCTCCTTGAGGTCCTCGATTTCGTCTTCACGCTGCTGAAGCTGACGTTGCAACGTACGGCGTATCTTGCGCTCCGAGGCCAGTTTGTCGTCGGTTTGCTGCTCAGGAGTTTCCAGCACCATAATCAAGGGATTGGTGGAGTAAATATATTGCTTGGCCAGCACCTCAGGGTCTATCAGAACATACCCTTGTTTTTTCACATTCTGGATATAGTACTTTTTGGCGGGAACCGGGAAAGAGAACGTGCCATTGGCCTGAGTGACCACCGCATTGCCTCCCTTGACCTGAACTGTAGCCCCGGTAATGCGCTTGCCCGGCACAACGGCTCCATTACTGCCCCTGCGCCCTTTGGTCTTGACATAGCCCTGCTGAGTTTGCGCCGTTGCACACAACGCCAACATTAGGCATAGAGATAACCATAATATCCTTTTCATATCGAACGTCCTATTAACAATCAAATATCATTTCATCATAATGGCTTCAAAATAGCCTAAATCAAATCGCAAATGTACAGAAAAAACATAAAACATCACTCATTTCGATAAAAATTCATCTCATGTACCTACTGCTGGCCATGAACTTGCATCGGTGTCGCAAATGCCGTATCTTTGCAACAAGAAAAAAAAAGAATGACCGCATGAAAACGCAAGATGTAATAGCACTGTGCCATTACTACAAGGGTGAGGATGAGGACAAATGCCCCTTCACCGACAAGGCAAAGGCTCAATTGTGGGCAGCCGAGATGATGGCTTGCACCCACCTCATCGGCATGATTGGTGACGAGCACCCGCTGGACGACCTGCACCATGCTGTCTTCGCCCTGGTATCCAAGTGGAACCCCTATGATTTCAGGAAGACACTCGACGAATATATCCAAATAGCCAACCCCAAAGCACAAATCATCAAAACCTACTACAATTAATCCTTTTGTCATGGAATAGTAGTTTTGTGAAAAAAGTCTCACCTGAGTGTGAAAAAACGTACGGTTCATGTGTCATTACTATAGAACGAAGACACTGACATGAATGACAAGAGCATACTTGAGGGCCTATTCAGGCAACATTACGGCAAGATGACACATCTGGCCAGAACCTTGCTGCACGATGATGCCGAGGCCCAGGACGTGGTCCAGGACGTGTTTGCCCGCCTGCTGATGAGCGCCGTGCGCAACGGCTGCTTCAACCACATCAGGAAAATGCAGTTGCGGGAGCGGTTCAAGCACCTCCATCCACTGGAGGAGACGGATGACTCACGCCCCATCGAGGAAGTGCTGGCCGAACTTGACCAGATCAACGCCATCGTCGATGGCCAAATCGAGGAGCCGCAACGGACCATCTTCCGACTGCGCTTTGACGAGGAATTGACTTTCCAGGAAATCGCCACACGCCTTGACATGAGCGTGGGTGCCGTCTATAAGTACTTGCATCAGTGTATTAATCGCATCAAGAGTTTAATCTAATGACACCAACCGCAATGGAAACGAACAACAACATCGACCGTCTGCTGGCAATGCTGGATCATCCCGAGCGTTACA
>CADAFP010000007.1 GCA_902787185.1 uncultured Bacteroidales bacterium
GAGTTAATCGGAAAACCACCATCCCGGACGCTATTATCTTATTTTGGATAGACACCGGCCTTAAGCTGCCACCGTCGGTTCAAATCAAGAGAGTCCGATCGAAGTAACAATATCTGCCGAAAAGGTAAGGTGTTGTTGTTTCTTTTTTGGGTTCAGTCTAGGTCAAATGCGTAGCTAATATCGTCGGTCATCCCATCGAGCCTATCGTCGAAGCCATAGACCAGGCCCTCGACGACTATCTTGAGATGCATGAAGACAACTATACCTGGTACAGCTTTCACGAGTTTATCGAGGAAGTTGAGTGAAGACTAACACCACATAGTTTAGTATTAACATGAGAAAAGACGGCAAATACTGCCGTCTTTCTTTTTCATTCACCCTCGCCACCGATGAACGTGTCGCGAGTTATGCGGAACAAAGGCACTAATTCTGCGTCACACGCACAGCCCGCACAGGTTGGCCGTAGCCGCGGTAGTAGTAGTACTTGTACACGCCCCCCGAGATGGAGTAGAAGTTGAGGCCGTAAGCGTAGATCGGGAGGATGGAGAAGAGCGTGCGCGACCAATAGTAGCCCCAAGAGCCCGCGTCGTAGAGCGACGCGCACCAGCGATAGCCCGCAGCGGGCAAGAACATAGTGTTCCCATTGGGACCAGTGAACAAGCGACCGTTCACGCCGTTCTGTGTTGTCCAGTCTGAGGAACAGTTCTCGTAAAGTTCACACTGCTGCTCGGTCGTGGGCATGCGCCACGAGGGACCCCAGTTGACGTAGGCCGCATCGTCCTCGGGATCCAACTCAGTCTTGTTATCGACAAAGCCGTCATTGCCGTAGTCGCTGTTGGTACAGTACTTCGTCATCGTCGTTTCGCTGCCGTTGCACCATTTGTAGGTGCTCCACTCGTAGAAATCCTTGGTTGCGGTCTCGCCCCAGGCGAAATATGAACCTAACTCTTCGGGGTTACTGGCACCGACATTACACGTGGCCCATAGCGTACCGCTGGGCAAGCCCAAGTCAACCCACTCGTGGAGGTCGGGAGGCGTCACGGGATCATCAGGCCATGAGCCACTCAACAGGTAATCTATCAGGCTTGTCACGTCCGAGATGTTGGCAACTCCATCTTGGTTTACGTCACCTTCTGGAACACCTGACAACAGGTTGTCGATCAAGCAAGTCACATCTGAAATGTTGACCGCTCCATCCTGGTTCACATCACCGCGTGGATACTCTTGTGCATGGGCAGAGAATGAGGTCAGCACCAGCAACAATACAAATAAAATTGAGCTAAATTTCGTCATAATGTTATCGATTTAGTTGGTTAATCATGTTTTTCGCAAAGTTAGTGATTTATTAGGGATTATCATTTTTTATACAGTGATTGTAGGGAAAAAAAGAAGGCGAGACCGGCACCTCTTCGGTGTCAGCCTCGTTACTTCTTTTCCAGACTCGCTAGCGGTTTGATTATGCCGTCATGAGGGCACGGTCTCCCCGTCAGGTGATAACGCCTGGATGATGGCGGTGCTGGACGACTCTTCGCCGCCCAGTCCATACCATCGTGATATATATTGTCTTCCTCTCGGGGGCATGTAATTGTCTCTATACTAATAAGGGTTCTTTATACTTCTCAGGCGGTCTTTTTGTCCTTGCACCGTGGGTTCAGCCGGTATGACATCGACTGTCCCGCTTGTCCTACCCGTTGTCCCCCATGTCCCCCTATGACAATCAATGTGTTAGCCTGTTTTTGGTGAGATAAAAAAAAGGGGGACAGCCGGTCTTGTCCCCCGTGACTGTCCCCCTTTATAATCACTTACCTTGCTGCTCTCGCTTCCATTTGCGGATGGCTCTGCTTACCATTTTCCTACTGGCTTCACCAGGAGGCAGACCAAACTTCTTTGCTACAGTCGTATAGCCGATTTCATCGGACAGATCGTAGTATTTGACCATCTCAATTACCGTGGACTTTGAGAGGCTTCCACAGTAATTTTCCTCATCGGGTTGAAGTGATGAAGGCTGAGTGTCCTGATTCACCGTTGGAGAGTCGACGGTCTCAGCCAGGTTATTGAGCTCACGCTGCACCTTCTGGATGGCACCGAACTTGTGCAGGAATCGCTCCATGCAGTAGTTGGCCAGGTAGATGGTGAGATCAACTACTTTGCGGCGCGTTTGGAGCATGTCAGGACCAGGACAGCCGCTTCGGCGGGGATATCGCAACCACTCAACTCATCATGGTTATAGCAGTAGAGCCTATTCCATTCATCAATCTGGTTTCTGATCGCTTCGAGTTCCTCACTGTCCTCGATGACCAGAGCCTCGAGATAGCGGCCGCTGTCAGGGATAGCAAGCAAGCAGATGCGGGATGCGGTTCCTCCTTCCAGTTCCTTTGAAAAGAACTTCTCCGTGTCACCAGGGGTTCCCGTCATGAAGTAGTTCATAAACACCCGGAACAACCCTTGAGCGTCCTTACTCTTGTTGCCGCGGTACACCTCGCCGTTGTCGAATGCCTTGCGATAGTACTCGGCGGTCCATGAGGACGTGAACCTCGCCATTCTTGGCCATGATGTCAATGAACTTCGATTCCGTCGCACTGATGCCAGCCCATTGGATTATCTGCCCCTCGTTGGATGAAGACAGGAACTTTTGCTTGTCGCGATCAAACAACCGCTTGAACAGGACGTTCAGCGCAGTCATAAACTTCTCCTTGCCGGTGCCCCAGTTGCCTTCGACGAGCACCTGCAGGTTTGGGGCGTGGACTTTACCGTCCAGGTATTTGGCACGCACCTTAGAGAAGCACAGCGCGGCAAACGCGCAGAGCAACGTGACCGTCATTGCCACCTCATAGCCAGCAGGGCTACGCTCAACGACGAACTGGAGGATCGGGGGGAGCTCGGGCAGCGACCCAAACTCATCCAGGAACTTCTCACTCCACGTTTTGGGTTTGGGAGCCACTTCTTCATCAGGTAGCTCTTCCTCCTCTTCGCCGCACTCATCTTCTGGCACATCTTCATAGGGTACGTCCTCTACATCGGAAGACCTCCAGGGCAACCCCAGTGTCTCTTCAACCGCGGAAATCATAGGCGCTATACGCCTATTGATGAACTTTTTAATTCTTTTGCGGCTGAAGAAAGCACCAATTCCCAGCATAATGGTAGCCAAAGCCAACAAAATGATAGTGACCTCTTTCCCATGTCCGCTGGCGCACAATTTGCCCAGTCTGATCAAGAAATTTTTGGGCAAGATGTCGACGATTTTGGCTAGTTTTTCCATCTCCTCTACCGAGTTGGCTCTCAGCTCAAGATCACCAATCTTAATAAACAATTGATTGCTATCCTTTCGCATACAATACATTGTTTTGTGTGCCCATTACCGTTAATTTACTCGACAGTTTCTTTTGGCGTGTGGACGGCGAAACTACACCGCTCGGGGTAGCAAGACCCTTGTTCTCACTACCGCCCGTGGTGGCAAGGTAGTTGACCTCACCACCACGCATCAGCTTGATAATCATATTAATTGTTCTTGAATACATAAGCGATTACTCCAGCCAGTACGGTGCTGGCACCCAAGCCAAACAACCATTTGCGCTTGTTACTCTTGGGCTTAGACTCTGGCTCGGTTTCGACGGTCTCCTCCTCAGCATGTGCGTCGGTCTCCACCTCAACATGGGCGTCGGTCTCCAGAAACATGCCATCGGGAGCTGAGCTCATTTCCTCGTGTTCAGTAAGTAACATGTGAAGGTGCTGCAGCACCTCACGATTACTCGCGCTGATGCAGTCCCCCAAGCTTGTCAGAGTGAAGCTCCTATAGTCGACGACGTTAGACTGACGCATGGGATCACTTAAGCTTTGGTAACGGATGTTGCTGTCACCGTAGATCGTTATGCGATAACCTTTACCATCCACATCATACTGGTGGTTGCGGATGATAGTAGAAATCGTTTTACTTCTCTTGCTCTTATCGCACATAGCCGATATTATTAGAGTGATTAACAATTACACACAGGGACTTTCCCAGTGCTGCGCCGCCAATACCGACAGCGACTTTCTTGACTTGGTCAACTTCGCCCACATTAAGGACGAAAACAAAAAATTTCTCTTTTACCATTGTTTTAATTTTTAATAATTAATAAAGTATGATGTTACACATTATTTACGATTAAGGGTGTTGCGGTCAATCAGCGCCTGCAGCACTTTCTTGGAGTACAAGCGGCGGCGACCAATTTGGACATAGGGCAACAGGCGTTTCTTAGTCCAGTTGTAAAGGCACCTCGGCGTGACGTGGAGCATGGCTGCCGCAGTCTGTGCATCGACAAGTTCGTCCTGGGAAGTTGAGTTCTTTTTGCCCTCAGCCACCAGAGCCTTAATCTCCTGTAACTCGTTCTTAATCGAGTCGAAATCCGCACTTTTTAAAATGTATAAATTTTCTGTCATGATAATTATTGTATAAAAATAAAAATGTTTGTTGTTAATTCTGGGCGCAAAAGTACAACCATTTCCCAAACTGACAAATTATTTTGCAACTATTTTTATGTGCTGAAATACAGCTATTTATGAAAGATTTTGGGGTCGAAATGTTGTCGGTGAGATGAAAGTGAGTTAGCTCGGTTTATCGTGAGTTAAGAGTTAGTTTACAGTGAATTATTTGTAAGTTTATGCAAATATATCTATTTGTTAAAAAAACTTAACAAGATGTGAGGTGGTGCTATTTTACTGTGATGGCACCACTAAAGGCATAAAATTCTCTTCTTGGCTATACTCGCGTGGTCCCTAGCCCATGCAAATAGGTGCCAGGGGGACACAAAAAGCGGGCCGCACCTGTTCGGCACAGTCCGCTACGTGAATGATGTAATTACGGCTATTTATTTGCTAGCATCCTGGCTAGCGCTTCTCGCTGCTCTGGAGTTAAGCTGTCCACAAAGCTTTCCAGCTTCGCCTCTTCAGTGGTATCTGTATCAAATATCTTGGCCATGGCTTCGTCCTCAACGCTGGTATCGAACTGACCCATATATTTCTCAGTTGTCTGTAGCGAGGAATGAGCAAGCAGTCCTTGGACAACGCCCGAGTCGATGCCCTTATCTTTGGCTCGCTTAGCAAATGAGTGTCGGCTCACGTGAAATGACAGGTGTTTCTCAATATTGGCAAGCTTAGCGATTTGCCTGAGAAATTTATTGAGAAGTGCGTTTTTTGCTGAAATATCGTTGTATAGCTCCGTTTTCATTTCTACAGACATGGTGTCCTTTGCTTCTTGAGTCGCATTCTTTGCATAGGGGCTGGAATTGCTTAGCAGCGGAAAGATATAGTCGTCTCGTTTTTTCCCTTCATGGTCGTAGTTGCCGAGGATGGCTTTGGCTTGAGGGATCAAAAGAATGTTCCGCATTTTATGATTCTTTCCCATCTGGTAAACCAAACGGCCGTCCTCTACATTTCTCCAGCGCAACTGAAGGAGGTCACCAGCTCTAATGCCGGCGCAATAGAAGCTAAACAGGAAGCAGTTCCGAGTATGCCACAGTATCGAGCCTTCTTTCAGGTCAAGCCTAATAATGCGTTCCAGTTCGTCAACTTCGAGTTTGTCCTTGGTCGTCGGGAGCCAATGAAACTCATAGTTCAGGAAGGGATCCTTGTCGGCACTTATATAGCCGAGCTTCACCGCTTTTCTCGTGAGCGTCCGGAAGCGCTTCATGATAATGAGCACAGTATTTTTGTTGAGCACTTTGCCGGAACCCTTCTCCCGCTCGTTGGGTAATTGTAGTAAAAACTTCTCAAACTTGTCTATAAAGGCTACATTAAGATCAACGAACAAAATATCTTGCATGCGTCGTTTCTTTCTGAACTGTTCGAGTTTGTTCGCTAAGCCGTTAAACTGCTTCCAATAGCGAACCTGACCATTAGCGTGCAAGTCATCATTGTGTTCCTTCATGAAGGCCATAAACGAAGGGGCTACCGGTGTCTCCTCAAGCTTAGCCTTAATGGTGCTCGGTGTGGCAGCTTCGTGATTCTTAAGTTCTTCTCTATATTCATCCTTTGCTTTTTCTAATTCTTTAGCAAGAATCTCATTCTTCTTTGCATACTCCGGGTCGCTTTGCCTGATCCAGTTCCCGTTTCTCCCGTTTTTATTGAACCATTTCTTATTAGCAACCACAACTTCCGTTTTGACATACTTATGTTTCCTGTTCTGAGTGATTCTTACAAAGATAGCGTAGTCACCAGAGCGATTAGCTTGGTTGTTTAAGTGTAATCCAAAAGTGATTCGTTGAGTTGGTTCCATATATTATATATAATGTGTAAAATGTCCGCCATGAGTATTTCGATGTGCAAAGATACCTAATATTCCAGACAACTAAAACATTTACTAAAACATTTTACGATATATTGTTCATTTTAGACAAATTTGTTTCTGTTGATAATTTCTGTAATTAACTGAAATACAGACTCTACTCCGAAACAAATGGAAACGACATGAAAATTTACATAGTCCCAGCGGGAGTACAAGAATAAACCAATAAAGGCACTGCAAATCAACAACTTGCAGTGTCTTTTTATGTTACCTTTCAGGCAAAAAGTTGCTTTATCAGGCCACTTTCCAATTCTTCGCATAGGGACACGCCATATTGCTAAGATAAAAAGTTTTCAGTAGCAAAGACAAGGTGCGAGCGCCAAATTCGCAAAATTACGCATTAAAAAAATACTGATGGGCCAACTGCTATATCGTTCCCATCATTTTTTACTGGGCACTGACGGTTTATTATCTTAATTAATTCTACCTTTGTAGGTGTGAAACGGTTGCCGTTGGTCATATTGGTCTTTGCGGTGCTAGCGGCGGTGGTCGCGGGGTGCGGTCGTGCGCCACACTATGACGCGCGGCTGGAGTCGGCCGACAGCCTGATGCGCGACTGTCCCGACAGCTCGCTGTCCATCGTCGAGGGCCTGTGCCGCGACAGCCTGGCCACCGAGGGCGACCGTGCCTACCATGACCTGCTGCTCACCCAGGCCCGCTACCGCTGCTACGTCACCGCCACCAGCGACAGCGACATCAACCGCGCCCTGGCCTACTACCGCGCCCACCCCAAGGAGCGCGAGAAACTCACCCGCGCCAACATCTACAAGGGTGCCGTCATGGACGAACTGGGATTCCCCGACAGCGCCATGCGCTACTACAAGCAGGCCGAGGCCGTCGCCGACCCCACCGACTACTTCAACCTGGGATATATCAAGATGCGCATGGGTACTTTATACCGTGATCATTACTCAATGGACGGTAATGAAACAGAAAAATATGAGCAGGCCTTAAATTGCTTTCAGCAAACTGACAATAAACCATACCAATTGAAATGCCTCATTAATCTAGGATGTCTTTACCGTATTAAGTTCCCTCATAGGGCCGACTCAACCTTTCATGAAGCCATGAAACTCGCGATAGATCTTGGCGACACATCAAATCTGTCTATAGCTGCAACAGATTTGGCACAACTGTATTATCACAATAAACTTCACTCTAAGGCCCGTGGCATCATCCATTATTTAATGAAGATGGGAATGGAGCGCTATCCGGTTAACTTTTATCCTACGGCTGCAAGCGTGTATGCTTGTTTAGGTATGGTTGACTCTGCTGAATTATTTCTGCAACGAGGCCAATCTGTTTATCAAATAAATGACATTCTTGACAAGATGACCTATATGGAGAGCGCAGGAATGATTGCGCTGGCACGGGGTGATAAGCGTTCTCACGAACTGATAGCATCACGTTGCCGACACTTGGCAGACTCATTACATTCTCTTAAAGGTACCTTGAAAATCATTCAAGCCGAAACTTCTTTTGACAAAATGTCTTTAGACGAAAACAGGCATATTAGCGACGTGCTCAAGAGAACACTCATTGCCCTAACTTTATTGGTTACATTAATAATTCTCTCTATACTATTGTTACACAGGAGAAGAAAGCATAGAATGGCTACACTCCTTTCTGAACTTGAGCAAGAATCAGAGACGCAACTGATTAAACTTAATAATCTGCAGAGGACGATTGAAAGACACAATAATCTGAACAGCAATGTCAAGGAATTCTTTAATTCTCAGATATTAATGATGCAACAAGTTGCGGATGAATGCTACCATAGCCCAAACAACACGCTAGCCAAGAGCATCAAGAATCTGGTGAAGTACGATAGCAACAACTCGGCGCAATGGTTGCCACTGCTTGACTGGGTTGATAGCGAGTATGGCCATATCATAAAAATATCTAAGGAGAATCATCCCCAACTTAATGACAAGGAGTTGCTAATGATCGCCCTCACAGCACTGGATTTCTCGTGCGCTCAAATCGCCATCTTCTTTGGATTTGATCAGGCTACTAGTGCAGGGGCCGCACGCACAAGAATTGCAAGAAAAATGAATCTTAACACAACCTTAACTAAATACATTGAACAGTTCAAATAAGACGAAAAATCATTATCCAGTCCTTATTTAATTCTATAGAAAGGTACCGATAACTATGTGAATAAAAACAATTCTTCTAAACCACTGAAAAACAACACTATATAATTGCTTTGAATAACGAATAAATTTGGTAACTATACTAATAGTGCATTATCTTTGCATTCATCATTAACACTAATTGTTATCTCGTGAATGCAATGAAAAAACTATTTTTATTCGCTTTGTTTTTGTTTTTTACTGCTTTTTTGGGAAGAGCAGAATTAGAACAAGTTGTAATCCATAATGGAGGTGGTACACATGACCATTTTGAGTTTCCTGCAATCTCGGACATGCCCGATGCGGTCTATTATGACTCCGATGAAATGGAAATCATCATCGAGGCCGACGGAGTCTCTCAGTATTATGATGTGGAGATTGTCAGTGATTCCCTGAACCAGACGGTGATTTTGACCCAGGTCAGCGGCTACGGCGACACCATCGACGTGTCATCACTGCCCACCGGCAGCTACATCATCATTTTCACCTCGCAGTTCCACAACACCTACGAGGGACAGTTCTATATCCAGTAGACTCCCCCTCGCTGCCAGCCGCACAACAACTGACAAAACGCTTTCGGCAGCATGACGTGAAACGTTCCCGATGATACATCAAATTATTTACTAACATTTTAATAATCATAAAATTATGAAGAAATTAATACTTGTTCTTTTAGCCCTCGCGGCTGTTCTGTCTGCTTCTGCCGACAGGTATTTGACCTTTGGCGTCAACGACACGCTCAGAATTACCCCAACATGTTTGGGTGGCACCCAGACTGTCACAGTGCGTGCCCATTTCGACGGTCGTCTCGATAAGTGGGACATGACTTTGAATTTACCTCAGGGCATGAGTCTGTTGAATTATGATTTGGGCTATGACATGCTGTACATCCCATACGTGAACGAGCAGGGAACACCCAGCTATTGCTCTGCTCAGCTGCTTTGCTCAGAATACTATTTCCGAGAGAGTAATACATATAAGGATTCTTTGTCTGCTTCCATCATCGTACCAGGCTATTGGGATTCCAATAATGATGGAACTTATGAATCCTATGGCACGGTTAAGTGGGAACCTGGTGACTATGATCACATGTGTCAATTGTTATTCCATTATGATGTTAATTTTCCTGACACAGCTTCAATAGTAATCAAGGAAACACTGTCGTCAACATATGACCAATTAGGTTTTACCATTCCGTTCACCCAGTTCAATAAAACAATCTTTCTTTATGTCGGCTATCAGTTAGGTGACGTGAACGGTGATGATTATGTCAATGTCGCAGACCACACTGCATTGATTGACTGCCTTATACATCACACAGCACTTGACAGTTACCGCTTCAAGGCTGCCGACATGGACGGTGATGGCGTCTTGACAATCAGTGATGCAATCATCCTTGGAGAGTACTTGGCAGATCATGGTCTGATGTCACTCGAAGATCAGGTGATATGATTAAGCAAAGATTTACAAACACTTTAAATTGATTGATCATGAAAAAGATTTCATTTTTGTTCTTGTTGGTGCTGTGGTCAGTGTGTGCCTCAGCCCAGTATTACTACATACCCCGCTTCGACCCGAACCAGGATGGCGTTTCTGACGTTGGCGATGTGACGGCAGTGGTTGACTGCGTGCTGAACCACGGAAATATTGAAGGCGTCAACGGGGACGTGGACCGTAATGGCTCGCTTTTCATTACTGATGTGGTCTTAATGATTGACTACCTGTTCCACCCTGGGAATTATGACCATCCAAAGTATGAGCCATACTATCCCGAATTCGAGATACCGGAGGGGGCCGAGATCTATGAAGCGAACGGGGTGAGCTTCGCCATGGCGCCCATCGACACCGTCGATGAGTCGGGCAACATTGTCCATAAGCTCAGCATGGGCGTTACCGAGGTGACCATCGAGCTGTGGGAGGCGGTGATGGGCAACAACCCAACACTGGCCAGTGCGATGTATGACTTCATCACGCCGCGGTGGCCTGTGTCACATGTCAGCTGGTATAACTGTCAAGACTTCATTGCCCGGTTGAACGAGTTGACGGGTCAGCAGTTCCGACTTCCCACCAGCGACGAATGGAAATATGCAGCCTCAGGAGGGCTCACAGGTATCCCCTACCAGATGGGCTGGATGTTGACACACCTGCCTAAAGGCTTTGAATCGGTTTATGGGGGGTGTCCTGTTGGACTCTTCTTGCCACCTAACGGGCTCGGCCTCTATGACATGTCCGGTAACGTTGCCGAGTGGTGCAGCAATGGCTCATCAAATGCTGGCTTAGGTGTATATCAAGCATACGTTGCAGGCGGGGATGTGTATCTGGAAAACCATTATTTCTCAGTAGGCACCTACTTCGTGCTTCTTGCTTTTAAGGACGAGTGTCAAGGGACTCATGGCGGTCACCCCATGCTTCACGGGCTGCGCCTGGCCATGTGATGCCCGTTCCCGCAGCCCGGAGGCAATATCGCACTCTGTTATAGACGGAATTTGATGTGAAAAACCTGAGCCCACTTGAAAAAGCCAGCTCGCGAATATGGGAACCGTCCACCGGTTAAACGGATTAACCGGATAGATTCACAATGTTAGTTTTTGACTTCATACGGGTTCAACCTATAAAAACATCCATTTAATCCGTGTAATCCGTGGACCGTAAACGACTTTTTCGGGTGGGCTCTCTATTAAAAACCCAATTCAACAACATGAAGAAATTACTTTTTTCTCTTTTGGCCCTCGCGGCCATCTTGCCGGCCTCTGCCGACAGGTATTTGACCTTTGGCGTCAACGACACGCTCAGGGTGTATCCCTCACGCTTGGACAGCACCCAGAGCGTAATGGTGCGTGCCCATTTCGACGGGCGTCTCGACCAATGGTTCATGACGCTGAACCTGCCACAGGGCATCAGCCTTGCCAGCTATGCGAAGGGTGACGACCTGCTGAATATCCCTTATGAGAACGAAGTTGGCGAAGACTGCTATTGCAATGCGGCATTGTATATGAACCAATCGGCCAATGGCGCCACGGTGACACTGATGAGCAATATCACAGAGCGGGGTTACTGGATGTTTTTAGGGGTATATTCCTTTTATGGTACCGTCAAGTGGGAACCAGGCGACTATGACCGGATGTGTGAGCTGGTGTTCAAGTTCGACGGCACCCTCCAGGACGGCGCGACAATAGTCATCAATGAATTCCTCTCATCGACCTTTGACGGGAGAGGTTTCACCATCGGTAACACCAATGTGGATAAGACCATCCATCTGATCGTGGCCTATAAACCCGGCGACGTGGATGGTGACGGCAAGTTGAGCATCGCCGACGTGACCGGCTTGACCGACCTGCTGATCTATGGTGACACGTCCTCAAGCGAAGATGTCATGCAGGCCGCCGACGTGAACGGTGATGCTGTCATAGGCATCGCCGACGTGACAGCCCTGATTGACCTATTGCTCAGCAGCGACGACTGACGGCGACACAAAAAGGTGGAATGGCTCAACACCCAATGGGGACTGTAGAAAGACAGGCTACAGGCCCCACTGCGGGTGGATATTTTTTTGATTTCTCGGCCGATAGGCCGATTAAAGCTGAGTCGAGTGGGGAACCCTCTTGTTGTTCCGTCAATTGAGTGATGGCAGACGGTTCCGATAATTTGTGATGGGAACTTGTGGTTATTGATGCTTGTAAAACGTGTGACGGGTGCCTCTTGAGGGGGCACCCGTCATCATGTGATGGTTAATGTAAAAACCGATGGTCGGCTTACTTCTTGAAGAAGCGGTTGTACAGGCCGGTGAAGCCTTGTCCGTGACGGGCCTCGTCGCGGGCCATCTCGTGAACGGTGTCGTGGATGGCATCGAGGTTCTGGGCCTTGGCGAGCTTGGCGATGCGGAACTTGTCCTCACATGCGCCAGCCTCGGCTGCCATGCGTTTCTCAAGGTTGGTCTTGGTATCCCAAACTACCTCACCCAGGAGCTCGGCGAACTTGGCGGCATGCTCGGCCTCCTCAAAGGCGTAGCGCTTGAAGGCCTCGGCTACCTCGGGATAGCCCTCGCGGTCGGCTTGGCGCGACATGGCGAGATACATACCCACCTCGGAGCATTCGCCCTCGAAGTGTGCCTTCAGTCCAGCGAGGATTTCGGGGTCAACGCCCTTGGCGACGCCGATGACATGCTCGGCGGCATAGGTCACTTCCTCGTCCTCCTTGAGTTCCTTGAACTTCTCGGCGGGTTGTTTACACTGCGGACATTTCTCGGGAGGGGTGTCACCTTCGTGCACATAACCGCAGACGGTGCAGATCCATTTCTTTGCCATAATAGTCAGTTAGTTGTTCTTTGATTAAGATAAGTTAAACAGATGATAGTTGATAATTCACATGTTATCGCGGGGACGGGAGGTGTCACTCGGTCACTTCCTCAAAATCCTCGGGTCCAACGCCGCACAGCGGGCATTCTTCGGGAGGTGTGTCACCCTCATGGATGTAGCCACACACAACGCATTTCCATTTCTTCATTGTCGTTGATAGCTGTATTAAAGATTAATAATAATGGTTATTGGTTACAAAGTTAAGGCAAGAGTTCCATATTTTCCAAATAATTTATCATTTTTTTTGAAATATCATTTCTGTTAGCCATCGCTCGGACAAATTGCATTATCTTTGTTGCCATGAAACAGTTGGTGATTTTTGGAAACATCTATCAGGAGGCTGGCGCCGAGGGTGTGTTGGCGATGCTCGAGGCCCTGCGCCAGCGCAGCATGAACGTTGTAGTCGAGAAGGAATTCTTGCGGCACTTGTGTGGCAGCGGCGGTGGTGAGATGGGGCTTGAGTCGTTTGACGCGAGCGATGTCCCTGACGCCGACATGGCGCTGTCGCTGGGTGGCGACGGCACGTTCTTGACCACCGTGATGTGGGTGTCGCGGCAGGGGATGCCCATCCTGGGCATCAACTTGGGTCATTTGGGCTATTTGACGGCTGGAAGGCTTGACGAGGGTATGTCGATCATCGACGAGGTGATGGCCGGGAAATACCGCATCGAGGAGCGGACGATGCTGCAGGTCGAGTGTGACGCCGTGGAGATTCCCCATCCGTGGGCGCTGAACGAGGTGGCCATCCTGCGACATGACACGTCGTCGATGCTGGATATGCAGACGAGCCTGCGGGGCAGCGAGTTGACGACCTACCGCGGTGACGGCCTGATAGTGAGCACGCCGACGGGGTCAACCGCCTATAATATGAGTGTGGGCGGTCCCATCCTGGAGCCCACCACTGCCTGCCTGGTGCTGGCGCCCATCTCGCCGCACTCGTTGACGATGCGTCCGCTGGTGGTGCGCGATGACAGCCTGATTACTGTGAGGACACATTCCCGTGCCACACACTACGAGGTGAGTATCGATGGTGAAGTGACCTTGTGCCCGACGGGCTCGGTGCTGACCATAGCCCGTGCCCCCTACTGCGCACGCGTCGTGCAACTGCAGGGCAAGAATTTTGCCAATACGCTTCGTCAAAAGTTGCTCTGGGGCACCGACCAGCGCCCTTAATTCAGGGTAAAATAAGTGTCAGTTTTTAATAGTTCTAAAGACCTTAAGGTCATTAAAGTCCTTAAGGTCCTTAAAGTCACTCCTAACTCCTAACTCCTAACTAATAAAGTTTTATTGCTTGAAGAGCCTGCGGTGCATGAGGATGGAGCGGTAGATGTGAATCATGTGGTCGGCCAGCACCTGGCTAGTGAACCGCTCGGTGTTCTCCCTTGCCGCCTTCAGTAGCGCCTCCCTCTTGTTGCTGTCCTCGAGCACGTCGCTCAGCTTGTCGGCACCGTCCTCAAAGTCAGTATAGTAAATGGCACCGTCGCCGCCAAACTCCCTTGCCTGGGGTGAGTCCTTGCAGATGACAAGTGCTCCCGACCGCTGCGCATTGATGAGCTTGTAGAGGTCGCGGATGCGCTCGGTGTTGGGGATAATGACGGCCTCGGCCATCTTGCAGACGGCGGTGAGGTCGGCGTGGTGTACCTTATCCACCTGCTTGAAGCGGTGGAAGATGTGGAGGTCGTGGGCCTGCTCCTTGACGACGTGGTCAAAGTGGTCAGTGCGGTAGCCGAGCATCACGATGGAGATCTTGCGGTTCCTCAGCTCGTGGATGAGCTTCATGGCCTCTTCCAGATTGTCGTCGCTGTCGAGGCGTCCCTTGTAGAGGACAAAGCGCTCGGGCAGACGGTATTTCTTGGTGAGGATGTCGTACATGTTCTCGGGAACGGAGTCGTCACATCCGTCATAGAAACAGGGATGAACCACCTCGACGATGTCGGGGCTCACGTGGTAGTGGTTGATGATGGTCTGCCTGTCGGGCTCGTGGAGGGCGATGATGCGCTTGGCGATCTTGCAGGCCTTGCGTGCGCGACGTTGCATCTTCATGCGAGTGAACCAGCTCGAAGCGCTCTTGTACAGCGGGTCGGTCATGGTGAACACTGTCGGGAAGCTGCTGCCCTGGAATCCTGAGGGAATGCCATCGTCGATGCCATGGAAGGTGTTCACGCCGTGGGCCTTGGCCGACTTGACGATACCGTTCTTGGTGTACCAGCGATTGCGGTCATGGATATGGCTGCGTGGGAATTTCACGCGTACGCCTTCCTCATTGAACAGAGACGTGAGTCGCTTGTTAGGCTCGTTCTGAGGCGAATACATGATGTAATAGTTGTCAGGATAATATTTGGCAAGCGCCTTAATAAGGATACGTCCGTAATAGGAAGAATCGTTATTTTCCATGACAATCTTGCGTCCTCCGTAACCTACTACCATAATTTATTGTTGTTTTGTTGTATTAATGTAATATTCCAAATAACTGAATGATAAAACGTGCAAAGTTACTATTTTTTTTAATGTGGTGAGGCTTTTCTGCCCGTTTTTTGAGAAATTGGACTAAATTTGCGTCAAAATTGATGAGATATGAAACGATTATTGACTTTTTTGAGTGTAGCGTTGTTGCTGGTGATGCCGGTGACCACCAGCTGCCGTGCAGCGCATCAGGCGTCGTCGGGCGACTTGCACCCCGACCAGGTGTTCACCATTACCGACGATGACATCGCCCGTGAGACCAAGCAGATCAACCAGCTGCTGGGCGGGCAATGGAAGTATAATGGCCCGAGCGTGGGCGTGAGCGGCAAGAACGTGCTTGCCGGCATTGCCAAGCCCTTTGCCAAGGGAAAAATGAAGAAAAAGCTCAAGAAGGCCTACAAGACCATCGGTCTCGAGAAGGTGCGTCCCAACTTTATCTTTAACGACGACGGCACCTGTGCCATCTCGATGATGGGCGCCAAGTTGAAGGGAAGCTATAACTATAACCCTACCACCGAGAAGGTCACCTTCAAGTGGCATGGCATCCCCGTGACGGCCAACCTGAAGCGTGACGGCAAAAAGAAGCTGCACCTGACCTTTGAGGCCGACAAACTGATCTCGCTGATCACCCTGATGGGACGTTTCAGCGACAGTTCGACCATCAAGGCGCTCACGCAGCTGCTCGACAACTATGAGGACGTGATGGTGGGCTTTGAGCTCAAACAGTAGTTCACCGATCACCAGGCCGAAAAAAATCACTGGAGGGAAGACGGTTGTACCCATTCTTCCCTCCAGTGTTTGGTTAGTTATATCGTCAGCCGTTCAGTTAGTGACGAGGGGGCTGTGTCATGCGGTGCTTGCCCTCGTTGACGGCCTGCTTCTTGGTCATTCCGGGCTGGCTCTTGTTACCCATTCCGGGCTGACTCTTGTTACCCATTCTAGGTTGACTCTTGTTGCCCATGCCAGGTTGCATTCCGCCCATTCCGGGTTTGGGCTGGGACTTGTCGGCAGGGGGTGCTCCAAAGGTGCGTCCACTATAGGCACTGTGGTCAAAGTAGCGGTTAGAACCTTTGTAAACCTGATATCCGGGAGGTGCCACATAGAAGTAGCGGTTCTTGGGATAGTGGTTGTAGATTGTAAAGACAAAGCGCTTGTTTTGCCACGTCACGGGGCGGTAGAAGTACTCCAGCTGCATGTAATACTGGTATTGTGCGGGTGAGAGCACAAACCGCAGCTCGTTGTTGCGACGCGTCCAGAAGGTGCCGAAGATGTCATCACACACGTCCAGACACATGATGTAATCCATGTTGATTTCATACACGGCATTATACTGGTCGTTGCTCAGCCCTAACTCATAGGCCATCTTGTCGGTGAGGAAGAAAGCCTGGTCGCGGGCCTGCTTGTAGCTCATCGCATTGGCGGCCGACACGAGGGTCAGCACTGCCACCATTGTTAAGATAAAGCGTTTCATAGTGCGTATGTTTTAATCGTTACTAAATGTTTGTTGGCTCAAAAGTAGTGAGATTGTCGATTTGTTGCAAATATTTTAGACAAATATTTATAAATAATCGACTAATCGCTGTTCAATCTGCATATCGTGTGCCATTGTCACGGGATGGCATGTGAGGTCGCCGCTGGACAAGCCCAAAAGGCGATAAATATAGACCAATGGGCAAGTTACCACGAATTTTCGATGGGTGTTTTTGGGGCGTTTCGGTGTTTATTTGTACGCCGCCTGCGGCGAAGGCCTGCGGCACCTCAACAAAAAAAAAGAATAAATTCTTTTTGTTCTGTCTTCGGCTTGCACTACCTTTGCGGTTATGATAGACTTCACGCCACTGTTCCGTAGCCATTTCGTGGACCGCTTGCAGGAGCATGCGCGCTACATCGACCATGCCGATGCCGTGCAGCAGGGCGAGTTGGTGCGCCTCATCGAGAAGGCGTCGCTGACACGCATAGGCCGCAAGTATGACTTCTCGTCCATCAGGACCTACCGCCAGTTTGCGTCAACGCTGCCGCTGTACCGGTATGAGGACCTGCAGCCGCAGATTATGCGCATGATCAACGGTTCGAGCGACGAGTTGTGGCCTGGACGTTGCATGAACTTCGCCCAATCGTCGGGCACGAGCGACGGCCGCAGCAAGTATATCCCCCTCACACGCGAATCCTATCGGTGGAACCACTATCAGGGCAGCAGCGATGTGGTGTCCCACTACCTGAACCTTCATCCCTCAAGTCGCATCTTCTCGGGCAAGGCATTTATCCTGGGCGGCAGTTTCTCCAACCGCCTGCAGTTGAAGCGTGGCGTGAGGGTAGGGGACCTGAGCGCCAATCTCATCGAGAACATGAACCCGCTGGCCAACCTGGTGCGCATCCCCAACCGTCAGGTGGCGCTCATGGAGGATTGGACCGAGAAACTGCCCCTGCTGGTCGATGCCGCCATCGGCCAGAACGTGACCAACCTGAGCGGTGTGCCCTCGTGGTTCCTCACGGTGCTGCGCGAGGTGTTGAAAAAGACGGGCAAGTCGAGTATCCACGAGGTGTGGCCCAACCTGGAAGTGTTCTTCCACGGCGGCATCGCCTTTGAGCCTTACCGCGAGCAGTATGAGGAAATCTGCGACATGAGCAAGATGCACTTCCTGGACACCTATAACGCCAGCGAGGGCTTCTTTGCCGTGCAGAGCGACTGGGCGAGCGAGGCGATGCTGTTGCTGCTTGATGCGGGCGTGTTCTTTGAGTTCCTGCCTGTCGAGGAGAGTGGCAGCGAGACGCCCGAGGTCTATCCCATATGGGAAATCGAGAAGGGACGCACCTATGAACTCATCATCACCGCCGCCAATGGCCTGTGGCGTTACCGCTTGGGCGACACGGTGACCATTGAGCAGCTCAACCCCGTGAAAATCACCATTGCAGGGCGCACTCACAACTTCATCAATGCCTTCGGCGAGGAACTGATGGTCCACAATGCCGACCATGCCATCACCCTGGCTTCACAGGAAACCGGCGCCGAGGTGCTCAACTACACCGTAGCCCCCGTTTATTCCATCGGCGGGCAGAGCGGCCATCACCAGTGGCTCATCGAGTTTGCCCGTGAGCCGCAAGACAAGGACCGCTTCATGCGTCTGCTCGATGAGCACCTGCGCGAGGTGAACAGCGACTATGATGCTAAGCGCTCGGGCGACATCTTCCTTGTCCTGCCAACGCTGGTCATCGCCCCCACGGGCCTGTTCGACCGCTGGCTGGCATCCACCGGCAAGCTGGGCGGCCAGCGCAAGGTCCCCCGCCTGAACAACAACCGCACCATCATCGACCAAATGCTCCAACTGATGAAGTAATGGCTATCATAAAAATGAGTCAAGAAATCATAGAGTACTGATAAAAGGAGTTTGATAGGATTTATTCACGATGTTCAAGAAACTCATTCATAGCAATATCGGGGCGGCGGCATTGAATATGCTGGTGGCCTATCTCGTGTGGATGCTGTCGAGGGTGGCGTTTTTTGCCGAGAACTGGTCCACTTTTGCCCCCTATATGTCGTGGCCGCTATTTAAAAGCATGTTGCGCGGCGCGCTGGTGTTTGACACGTCGGCGCTGCTCTATATCAACAGCCTTTATCTTGTGCTCATGCTGCTGCCGCTGCATCTCAAGGAACGGCCGGGTTTTCACGCTGGGCTGAAGTGGCTGTATGTGGTCACCAATGCCGTCGGCGTGGCGATGAACCTCATGGACTCGGTCTATTTCCAATACACGGGGCGCCGCTCGACGGTGTCGGTGTTCACCGAATTTGCCAACGAGGGCAATATCGCCTCGATTCTAATGACTGAGTTTGCCCACCACTGGTATCTTGTGCTCGCGTTCGTCCTGCTGGTGTTCCTGCTGTGGCGGTGTTATACCAAGCCGCGCCTGGAGGTCTATCGTTTCGGGCATCATTACTACATCTCCCAACTCGTCGCCCTGCTGGTGATGATTCCGCTTGCCATCGTGGGCATCCGCGGCAGCGTCACGGCTGGGACACGCCCCATCACCATCAGCAATGCCAATGAGTTTGTCAACCGTCCTGTCGAGGCGTCGGTGGTGCTCAACACGCCATTCTCGATGATACGCAGCATCGGCAAGAAAGTATTTGTCACGCCTGATTACATGCCTGGTGACCAGATGGAGGCAATCTACACCCCGCTGCATTCCTCCCCCGTGACCGACGAATTGAGCCACCCGGGCAAGAACGTGGTCATTCTCATCGTCGAGAGCATGGGCAAGGAATACATCGGGTCGTTTAACCGTGACCTGGACGGAGGCGCTTATCAAGGGTATATGCCCTTTATCGACAGCCTGTTGACGCAATCCTTGACCTTTGAATACAGTTACGCTAACGGCCGTATCAGCATGGATGCCATGCCCTCGATTCTGTCGGGCCTGCCCATGATGGTCGAGCCGTTCTTCCTGACGCCGGCGTCGCTCAACGATGTCGAGGGATTACCCAAGATGCTGGCTCGTGAGGGTTACAGCAGTGCCTTCTTCCACGGTGCGCACAACATCTCGATGGGCTTCAGCGCCTATGCCCACAGCATCGGTTATGGGCACTACTACGGCCTTGACGAGTATTGCCAGTCCCCCAAGTATGGCGGCATGGACGACTTCGACGGCAAGTGGGCCATCTGGGACGAGCCGTTCCTGCAGTTCACGCTCGACAACATCGGCGGCATGAGGCAGCCCTTCCTGGCAACCGCGTTCACCGCCTCGTCCCACCATCCCTACAACCTGCCCGAACAGTACCGCGACTCGCTCAAGGACGAGGGCGGACAACCCATCCACAAGTGCGTGCGTTACACCGACCTGTCGCTGCGCCGCTTCTTCGAGCGCGCCAGCCATGAGCCGTGGTACCGTAACACCATCTTCGTGCTCGTCGCCGACCACACCAACCAGACCAGTCACGATGTCTATAAGACCGACCTGGGTCTTTACAGCATCCCCATCATCTTCTTTGCACCCGACGGCAGTATCACGCCCGAGCTGCGCAACGATGTCATCGCGCAGCAGACCGACATCACGCCGACGCTCCTGCACCTGCTGGGATACAGCAAGCCTTACCTCGCCTTTGGCGATGACCTGTTGTCGGTTTCTCCCGAGCAATCATGGGCATTCAGTTACAATGCGGGAATCTATCAGTTGCTGCAGGGCGACCTGATGCTGCAGTTCGACGGCACCAAAACCACCGCCGTCTATCGCTTCAAGACCGACAAGTTGCTGCGCGAGAACCTGGTGGGACGCCTGCCCGAGCAGCAGCCCATGGAGCAGCGCCTCAAGGCCATTATCCAGCAATACATGTCGCGCATGAACGAGAACCGCCTGCTACCCAACAGATAAGCTCCGTCTCTGACCACCTCCAAACAGCCCAAAAAACAAGTCCTCGACAATCGTGATGACTGTCAAGGACTCGTGGTGGTGCCCAGGGCGGGACTCGAACCCGCACACCTCGCGGCACACGCACCTGAAACGTGCGCGTCTACCAATTCCGCCACCTGGGCATATTGGTTTGCGTTAAGCGGTGCAAAGGTACTACTTTTTTTTAATATGCAAGCGTTTTGGCAAAAAAAAACCGCTAAAATCGTTATTTCTTCACTTCAAGCCCGCTTTTACATGCCCTGTCGTGATAAAAATGTGCTGTGAATGGCTCATTGTTAGTCGAAAAACACTATCTTTGCGTTACAATTATAAAAACAAGAACCAAAATATTCATTAACAACCGGATAAACTCTAAATAGATTATGTTCAGCAAACAGACTTACATCAATCGCCGCAACGAGTTGAAAAAGCTCGTGGGCGATGGCGTGATTTTGCTCTTCGGCAACAACGAGTCGCCGTGTAATTATCCTAACAATGCCTATGGCCCCTTCCGTCAGGACTCCTCATTCCTGTACTACTTTGGTCAGCAACGTGACGGGCTGGTTGGCGTCATCGACATCGACAACAACACCGAGACGCTCATTGGCGACGACATCGACATCGAGGATATCGTGTGGTATGGCTCGGTCGATAGTGTTGCCGACATGGCTGCCCAGGTGGGCGTTGAGGGCTCAGCACCGATGAAGCAGTTGCAGGTCATCTGTGACGAGGCCCGTGCCAAGGGCCGCCGCATCCACTTCCTGCCTCCTTACCGCCACGACACCAAAATCCAGATTATGGACTTGCTGGGCATCCATCCCGACAAGCAGGCCGAGGCCGTTTCCCACGACCTGCGCATGGCGGTCATCAACATGCGTTCGGTCAAGACGGCCGAGGAGATTGTCGAGCTGGAGCGTGCCGCCGAGGTGGGCTACCTGATGCACACCACAGCAATGCGTCTCATCAAGCCGGGCGTGACCGAGAAGTTTATCGGCGGACAGGTCGATGGCATCGCTTTGAGCTATGGTGCGAAGAACAGCTTTGCCACCATCTTCTCCCAGCATGGCGAGATCATGCACGGCAACCCGTCGATGGCTCCGCTCGAGGCCGGCCGCCTCGCCCTGTGTGACTGCGGTGCCGAGACGATGGAGTTCTACTGCAGCGACAACACGCGCACCATGCCCGTCAACGGCAAGTATGACCAGCGCCAGCTGGAAATCTACCGCATCGTCGAGGAGTGCCATGACCTGGCATTGGATATCTCCAAGCCTGGCATGAAGTATATGGATGTGCACATGGCCGTGTGCCGCCTGATGACCGAGCGCCTCAAGGAGCTGGGTCTGATGAAGGGCGACGTTGACGAGGCTGTTGCCGCCGGTGCTCACGCGATGTTCCTGCCTCACGGACTGGGACACATGATGGGTATGGACGTGCATGACATGGAAGGTCTGGGACAGATTTACGTCGGCTTTGACGACGAGACGCGCCCCAACCTGGAGCAGTTCGGCACCAACTGCCTGCGCATGGGACGCCGCCTGCAGGAAGGCTTCGTCGTGACCGATGAGCCGGGTATCTACTTCATCCCCGCCCTCATCGACGACTGGCGTGCCAGTGGACACTGCGCCGAGTTCCTCAACTTCGACAAGCTGGAGACTTACAAGGACTTTGGCGGTATCCGCATCGAGGACGACATCCTCATCACTGCCGACGGCTGCCGCTTCCTGGGCGAGAAGCGCATCCCCTACCATCCCCAGGATGTAGAGGACTTCATGGCTCAAGCCTGAATTGCCTTTTGACCTGCTAAATTTAACCAAATCCGCAATTTCACCGCGCCACACGGGACTTCACCTGTGTGGCGTGGTATTTTAATTCAAGTCTTATCAGGTCTTGTGCCACACTCTTATTATATATATAATGTGTATAGTGATGCATAATGGTTTTTGGTGGTTCCATGAATATTGCCCTTACGGTTTTTGATGGATTATTCATAACAACTTACTTTTTTTATGAATTTTGAGTAAAAAAATCAATAAATATGTTGTAAGGTTCACAAAAATGTCATTATCTTTGCATCACAAAGGGAAGATTATATCGCATATTGGTTTATTTCTGCTCTCAGATTGTCCAAGAGTGCGTGCGACTGCCCTCAATAACTAAAATTTAAGTATATATTTCGATGGAAACAACATTAACAAAGAAACCTAGAAAAAAGAAAGTACTCGTGAAAAGAAAACGTGACCGTTTACAATTGATCACTGATTTGATCAAGACGAATTGCATCGGCAGTCAGAGCGAACTGTCTGATATGTTGCGTGAGCACAACATCAATGTGACTCAGGCCACATTGTCGCGCGACCTGAAGGCTTTGAAGATTTCCAAGGTTGCCACCGACCGTAACACCTACATGTACATCATCCCTGACAGCAATCAGCTGCAGGATAGGCTGTTGAGTATGCGCCAGACGGATACTCACGCCGCTAAGCAGGTGGGCCTTGTGTCGGTGACCTTCTCGGGCAACTTGGCTGTCATCAAGACACGCAATGGTTATGCCCCGGGTCTGGCCTATGACATCGACATGTGCCGTCCTCCCGAGATTCTGGGCACGATTGCTGGTGCCGATACCGTGGTGGCTATTCTTGCCGAGGGCGTGACCCACGATCAGGCCCGCGAGGTTTTTGAGCAGTTCATGCCCAAGAACTCACCGCACAGTGTTGGCGTTATCCAATCTCCCGCCGCTGAATGATCAAGGTAGGCATCAGTGGATGTGATGGCTTGAACGCAGCAGAGTTGGTTCGCATCCTCATCAACCACCCTGACGTGGAGTTGATGTGGGTGTGCTCTGCCAGTCATCCCAACGGGCGTTTGGACGGAATTGTTCCGGGCATCGCTGGCGAGTGTGACCTGAGGGTGTCTCCCGAGGGGAAACTTGACGATGTTGACGTGCTATTCCTGTGCGGCAGCCATGACGCTGTCAAGGGTCAGATGCATCCCGACGCTTGGCGCGAGGACCTCAAGGTCATCGACTTGAGTGGCGCCCACAATCTGGACCATGGAGATGGTAAGCCGTGGGTTTACGGCTTGGGCGAGATGCAGCGCCGAATCCTTGTGCATGAGGCCCGGTGGGTGACCATCCCCGGAACGGCTGCCATCGCGTCGCTGTTGTCGTTGATGCCGCTGGCACGCAACCAGTTGCTCAATAGTCCATTGACCTTGCATGTTCAAGCCGGTGCGATGGTATTCCCCGGCGGCATGACGGTTGATGGTCTTGCCCCCGAAGCCTATGCCCGTGAACAGCAGCAAGAGGTATGCTACGTGCTGGAGCAATGCCAGCCGGGCTTTGGCCAGCCCGTCTCGTTGACGGTTAGTCCCGATGCCGAGCGCCGCACGCTCACAGTAGAGTCGCGCTTCAAGAGCGATATGAGCCTGCCGATGCTGATTAGCCTGTATGAGCAGTACTATGAGGATCACAATTTCGTGTTCCTGATGGATCGCCCCATCACCGCCGCCGATGTCGAGAATACCAACAAGTTCCTGATAGGCATTGAGAAGGACGAAGCCACTGGCGAGGTCACGGTGCATGGCATGATGGATGCCCTGCTCAAGGGTTCTGCCGGCACTGCTGTCCACACGATGAACCTGATGTTCGGACTGTTTGAGCGGGTGGGGTTGGCATTGAAAGCTACCGGTTATTAATCAACAGTCAAAAAACTGAATCACTTCAAATCACAATAAATACCTAAATTATACCAAACAATCATTATGTCAGTCAATAAAGTCATCTTGTTGGGCCGTGTGGGACGTGATCCTGATGTGCGCTATGTTGCTCAGAACCAACCTGTCGCTTCATTCACTCTTGCCACCACCGACCGTGCTTATACCAATGCCAACGGCGTTCAGGTTCCCGAGCGCACCGAGTGGCACAATATCGTCATGTGGGGTAAGAACGCCGAGATTGCCGAGCGTTACATCCGCAAGGGAACTCAGATTTACCTCGAGGGCCGCCTGCGCACCCGTGCTTGGGAGGACCGCAACCAGGTGAAGCGTTACACCACCGAGATTTATGTTGACACGTTTGAGCTGCTGGCCCGTCCCGTGAACTCAGAGGCTCCTCAGCAGGCAAACGGATAAGACATTAAGAATTAGATAGATAAAAGAGAACAGCTGACATTTGCCAGCTGTTCTCTTTTATCTTTATCGGCAATCTTCACTGATGCGATGATTGCGGACTGATGACTACAGGTATTTGTCGCCAAACTTGGATTTCACCTCGTTGACATACTGCTTGATCCTCTGTTCCTCTTCCAGCGGGACGATGAGCAGTGCGTCATCAACGTCGGCGACGATGTAGCCCTCAAGGCCTGATGCCACCACCAGCTTGTCCCCCTTGATGGCGACGATGTTGTTGTGGCTGTTGAACATGAGTGCCTTGCACTTTTGAGTAACATTGCCGTCGCTGTTCTTTGGTGAGTTGTCATACAGCGAGCGCCATGTGCCCAGGTCATTCCATCCAAAGTCCACCGTCTCGACATAGACGTTGCGGGCTTTCTCCATGACGGCAAAGTCGATGCTGATGCTCGGGCAGGCCTCGAAGTTGGCATTGATGTATTCCATTTCCTGAGCGGTGCCGAAGTATTGCTTGCCCCTCTCAAAGACGGCGTCAATCTCGGGTGCGCAAGTATTCAGAGCCTTCAGGATGCTGTCGGCCGACCAGAAAAACATCCCCGAATTCCAGAAAAATTCTCCCGAATCGAGGAAGATGCGCGCCAGGTTCTCATCGGGCTTCTCGGTAAAGGTCTTGACCGACGAGAAGTTGCCCTGTATCGGCTCGCCCACTTGTATGTAGCCATAGCCCGTCTCGGGGCGGCTCGGTTTGATGCCCATGGTGACCAGGGCATCCCTGCCCTCGATGAAGTCGAAGGCATCGAGCACGCTCTGCCTGAATTTCTCCACGTTGATGATGAGGTGGTCGCTGGGGGCGACCATCATTTTGGCGTTGGGATTGAGGGCCTTGATGTGGTGGGCTGCCCATGCGATGCAAGGTGCCGTGTTGCGGCGTGCCGGCTCGAGCAGGATTTGTGAGTCCTGGATTTCAGGCAGTTGTTGCTTGATGAGCGGCGCGTAGCTCTCGTTGGTGAGCAGCAGGATGTTGTTGAGGGGAACGATGTCCTGGATGCGGTCCATGGCGGTTTGCAGTAGGCTGCGTCCGGTCCCGAAGAAGTCGATGAACTGCTTGGGCAATGCCGCCTTGCTGAAGGGCCAAAAGCGGCTGCCTACGCCTCCGCACATGATTACGCAATATCGGTTGTTATCCATGATGGTTTGCTAAACTAAGTAGTGGTTAATTTCCACAGCACAGTGTGGTTGTACTGTGGGACAAAGATACAAATAAAATTTTAAGTTTTAAGTGGTTGGCATTAAGTTTTTCGCTTGGTTGGGCGATATTAATGAGAGCAGGTAGGTTCCCAACACGCAACTGTGCTTCCAAGCGCCGTTCAGCAGCTTGGGAGCACCGCATCTCAGAGGTTTAATGTCTTGTCAATCGTCAAAGTAGATGGGTAACGTTCGGCTGATGCTCTGCTCGAGCGAGATGAGCGTCTCGGTAGCGGCAACTCCCTCGATGTGCTGGATGTAGTCATTGACGAGCGACATCAGGTGTTCGTTGTCACGGGCATAGACTTTAATCATCATGGTGTAGTGGCCGGTGGTGAAGTGACACTCGACAACTTCCTTGATTTTCAGCAGTTCAGGCACCACGGTGCGGTACATGGAACCACGCTCCAGGGTGAGTCCGATGAAGGTGCAGGTGGAGTACCCCAGCAGCTTAGGGTTGACGTTGTATCCCGACCCGGTGATAACGCCGTCGTCGATGAGCCGTTGGATGCGCTGATGAACGGCGGCACGGGATACGCCGCACACTTGAGCGACATCTTTGCTGGGAATGCGTGCGTTGTTCATCACTATTTCCAGAATCTTTTTATCTAGATTGTCAATTTTTTCCATAAGAGTATGATTAATTCGTCATCGCAAATGTAGTGCATTTTTTTTATCTTGCTATAAGTTTCGGTTAATTTTTTTCATTAAATTTGTTTTTTTTCACTTTATCTGCTGTTTTAACGCGGTATTAGCTGTCATTTTGCTATTGTAGGGCTGGGTTCATGGCTCGGGTTGGAAAACGCTTGGCGGTAGTGGGCGCATGTTATAGCATGACGCCATCGACTCGCCGTAAGCGCCTGCCGAACGGATGGCGAGGATGTCGCCTCGGCGGGTGACGGGCAACTGGTAATCGGTGGCAAACAGGTCGCTGGACTCGCACACCGGCCCGGCCACGTCATAACTCTCCACCGTCTGGTCGAGGCTTGTCAGGTTCTGGATGACGTGTTTGGCACCATACAGCGCAGGGCGAATCAAGTCGTTCATGCCGGCATCGATGAGGGCGAATTTCTTGCCTCGGTTCTCCTTGATATACATCACGCGCGCGATGAGTGAGCCGCATGGTCCGACGATGGCGCGCCCCAGTTCAAAGTGCACCTGCTGACCGTCGCGCGGCGTGAGGTGCGTCTTGAAAGTATTGAAGTAGTCCTCAAAGGGGGCTATCGGGTGCTCGTCGGGTGCCGTGTAGTCGATTCCCAGTCCCCCGCCCACATTGATGAGGGGGAATCTGATGCCTTGGCTCTCATAGCGCTCGAGCAGTTTGTTAACGGTGTCGCAAAGCATGATAAACGGCTGCATCTGAGTGATTTGCGAACCTATGTGAAAATGAAGGCCCACCAAGTTGACGTGTGCCAGACTGCGGGCATGCGCCACCATCGGATCCAATTCCTCGATGCCGATACCGAACTTGTTGGCGGCGGTGCCAGTGGTGATGTACTTGTGGGTGTGGGCATCGATGTCAGGGTTGACCCTGATGGCGATGGGAGCCGTCTTGCCCATCTGTCCCGCCAACATGTCGATGACATCCAGTTCGGTGGCCGATTCCACGTTGAAACATCCGATGCCAGATTCCAGTCCCAACTTGATTTCCCAGTCGGCTTTTGCCACCCCTGAAAAGTTGATTTCCTCGGGTTTGAAGCCATGGGCAATCGCCGCCTGAATCTCGCCACCGCTCACTACGTCAGCACCCAGTCCTCGCTTTGATATAGCCCTGAGGATGTGAGGGTTGCTGTTTGCCTTGAGGGCATAGTGAATTTGGAACGGGTACCCTGATATGTGCCTCAAGATCTGGTCCATTGTCTCGTCAAGCAGGTGCATGTCGTAATAGTAGAATGGAGTGGTCGTTCGCTCGACAACATCCATCAAAAATCCGTGGTTATTCAGCCCGTTCATCATATATCATTCTGTTGAGTTCTGGTTATCTTGTGACGGCAAAAGTATCAAATAAAATCCTAAATTAGTGTATATAATCCATAAAAAATGCTAAATCAAAGCGCAAACAAGTATTATCAGGCCTTCATGCTGGGCGGTTGCGGCTTGCCAAGGTGCCTTTTTTCATCAGCAAGTCTATAAAAAAGTACCCAAAATTTTGAGTTGCAAATTTTTGACAAATCCCTATAAATGACTGATTTACAGTACGAATTAAGTTATTAACAACCCCTGTTAATAAAAAATAACTTCGTGTTTGTAAATTTCTGGTTTAAGATTGCAAATTATCCAAATAATTGTTGTACCTTTGAAGTCCCCAAAAAAGAGGGGTGCGGCAAGATACCATATATCACTTAAATTGCAATGGAACAACCTGTTTATCACATACCTGCATTGCTCGCCGAGAGCATTCAGGGGCTTGCCATCAAGCCCGATGGCATCTACGTTGACGTCACTTTTGGCGGCGGCGGTCACAGTCGTGCCATTCTGGAACGTCTCGGCCCCGACGGCCGTCTCGTGGGTATGGACCAGGACATGGATGCCATCGTCAACCGTCTGCCTGACGCAAGATTTACATTTGCACACGGCAACTTTGCCTATCTCAAGAATTTCTTGCGTTATTATGGCATCGAGGGCGTGGATGGCATTCTCGCCGACCTGGGCGTGTCGTTCCATCACTTCGACAGTGTGGACCGCGGTTTCACCTTCCGTGCCGATGCGCCGTTGGACATGCGCATGAACCGCAACGCCTCGTTCAGCGCCCGCGACCTTCTCAACACCTACAGCGAGGAGCGTCTGGCCGACGTGCTCTACCTGTATGGCGAACTGAGGCAGTCGCGCCGCCTGGCTGCGGCCATCGTCAAGTCACGTCCGCTATCGACGACCGGTGAGCTGGTGAATGCTGTGCGCCCGCTGCTCAAGGCCTCTCAGGAGAAGAAGGAACTGTCGATGGTGTTCCAGGCCTTGCGCATCGAGGTCAATGGCGAACTGGATGCCCTGCGCAAGTTGCTTTGCCAGTCGCTTGAGGTGCTCAACCCCGGTGGCCGTCTCGCAGTGATTACCTACCACTCGCTTGAGGACCGCCTGGTGAAGAACTTCATGCGCACAGGCAATGTCGAGGGCAAGCAGGAGAAGGACTTCTATGGCCGCGTCAACTGTCCGCTGCGCGTGGTGAACAACAAGGTCATCGCCCCCGATGCCGCCGAGGTGGAGCGCAACCCCCGCTCCCGCAGCGCCAAGCTGCGCGTTGCCGAACTCGTGTCAACCGATAAATAAAAGAGACTGATAAAATGAGTGACAAAAGAATCTATACGACATCAACAGGTAAGAAGGCCGGCAAGGACATCATCCAAGGCCGATTCTTCTCGCTGGACTTTTTCAAGCGCAATGCCGTTTACATCGTGGCGTTGGTGGTCATGGCGTTAGCCTATATCGCCAACAAGTTTGTGTGCCAGAGCAGCATGCAGGAGGTGATCTCGTTGCGTACCGAGCTCGCCAATGCGCAGACCGACCTCGTCAACTCGAGTGCCGAGTACAGCTCGATGATACGCGAGAGCGAGATGACCAAGCTCATGCGGGAGAAGCACATCGACTTGACCGCTCCCGAAGAGCCGCCTTATCAGCTCCGTAGCAAGTAAATTACCCCTCTTAACCCCGTATCAAGAGAATGAAAAATAACAACAAACGTCATATTCTGATGCGCTATGGCATCGTGGTGGGCATCATGCTGCTTTTCTCGGTGCTGATTGTGTGGGATCTGTTCAAGACCACAGCGGTGCAGGCTGCAGAATGGAACAAGAAGGCCGACGAGGTGCTGATGGACACTGTCCCCATCGAGCCCGAACGCGGCAAACTCCTTGCCGACAACGGCACGGTGCTGGCAGCCAACCTGCAGTACTATGTGGTGCGCATAGACTGGTTCACCGACGGCATCAAGGAGGACACCCTGATGAAGGACATCGGTCCCTTGTGCGACAGCCTTGCCCGCTTTGACAACAAGATGAGTGCTGCCGAGTGGCGCCAGAAGATTTTGGGCGACCGCAAGGAAATCCTTGCCACCGCCAAGAAGACCCTGCCCAATGGGAAGAAAGGGCGCAAGAACCGCGCTTACAAGCTGTTCCCCTATATGCTCACCCACATGCAGTATGAGCGTGTGCGCCAGTTCCCGTTCCTGTGCCGTGCCAAGAACAAGAACGGCTTCTACTACGAGAAGCACAGCCGCCGCATGAAGCCCTATGGCGACATGGCGGCCCGCAGTATCGGCACCGTGGGTCAGGACTCCCTCAGTTCCAGCATCCATGGCCGTTCAGGTCTGGAGATGGCGCTCGACTCACTGCTGTATGGCAAGCCCGGCGTGGCCCGGAACATCCAGCTGACTAACGGCATCGTGAGCGCCGAGAGCGTCCCTGCCATCAAGGGCTATGATATCACCACGACCATCAATGTGCAGTTGCAGGACATTGTCGAGAACGAGCTCAACAACATGTGCATCGAGTCAGGGGCCGATTGGGGATGCTGCGTCCTGATGGAGGTGGCCACTGGTGAGATCAAGGCAATCAGTAACCTGGAGCGCAACCCCAACACGGGCGAGTATGTCGAGGGTGTGAACCATGCCGTGCTGGGCTATGAGCCCGGTTCGGTTGTCAAGACCATCTCGATGATGGTGGCCCTCGAGGACGGCATCGTCACCGACATCAACGCGCCGATACCCACAGGCTCTGACTGGATGTATGCCGGACGCAACATCAGTGACCGACCCCACGGCGCTGCCACGCGCTCTGCACGCGAGATCATCGAGACGTCATCCAACATCGGTATGGCCAAACTCATTGTCAAGGATTACGGCCAGAATCCCGGCGGTTTCCGCAAGCGCCTGGAGGGGATGGGCTTCTTTGAGCCTTTCAACTCGGGCATCGGTGGTGAGACAACGCCCAACTACCCCGTGCTGGGTAACAAGAACTGGGACAAACTGTCGCTCACGCGTCAGGCCTACGGCTATGCCACAACGATTCCGCCGCTCTACACGCTGGCCATCTATAACGCCATTGCCAACGATGGCAAGTTTGTGCGCCCCCATCTGTTCAAGAAACTCTCGCGCGAGGGCGAGCCTGACTCCATCATCCCGGTGACCTACGTGCGCAAGCAGGTGTGCTCGCCCGAGAACGCTGCCAAATTGCGCGTCATGCTGCGTGATGTGGTGTGGGGCAGCCACGGCACCGCACGCCACTGGGTGCAGGACGATAATGTGGAGATTGCCGGCAAGACCGGTACCGCGTTCACCAACGCCGGTGGCCAGTATGGCGCCAAGAAGCGACTGGCTTTCTGCGGTTTCTTCCCCTTCGAGAAGCCCAAGTACTCCTGCATCGTGCTCATGTTGGGTGCCGACCGTGGAGCTGGTGCTTGCAGCGGCATGGTGCTGAAGAACATCGCCCTCAAGATGTTTGCCCGCGGCTTGCTGGGTAAGGCGCCAAGTTATGCCACTATCGGCAAAGATGCCGACAAGAACTATCCCACGCTGTATGCTTCGATGGGCAACAACAAGGCTGCCCAAATCGAGCGCGGTCTGGGCGTGCGTGCGCCTCACCGCTATGAGCGTCCCGCTGCCGTCAAGCAGGGAGTGCCCAACGTGATTGGCCTGGATATCCGCGAGGCCATCAGACTGCTCGAGAATGCCGGGCTGACCGTCAACTTCACGGGCACAGGCATGGTGGCGGGTCAGAGCCTCGCCGCTGGCTCAAACTTCACCCGTGGCCAACGCATCACCCTGAGACTCAGAAATCATTAACACCAAATCATATCGTCATGAAAAAGTTATCACAACTGTTAACGTCTATTCAACCCCTCAAGACCATAGGGGACATTAATATCGAGATCACCGACCTCATCAGAGACTCGCGCCAGGCGCGTGAGGGTGTGATGTTCGTCGCCGTCAAGGGCGTCGCCGTGGATTCACACCGTTTCATCCCCGAGGTCGTTTCGGCCGGTGCCCGCGCCATCGTGTGCGAGGACCTGCCCGAGGTACTGCATCCTGGTGCCACCTATATCCAGGTCAAGGACAGTGTCATCGCCCTGGCCCATCTTGCCGATGAGTGGTTTGACCACCCATCACAGCACTTGCGCCTGGTGGGTGTCACGGGCACCAACGGCAAGACGACGACAGCGACTCTGCTCTATGAGATGGCCCAGTTCTTAGGCCACAAGGCAGGCCTGCTGTCCACCGTGAGGAATATCATCGGCTCCCGAGTGGAGGAAGCTGCCCAAACCACGCCCGACCACTTGACGCTCAACCGCTACCTGTATGAGATGGTACAGGACGGTTGCGAGTATGCCTTTATGGAGGTCAGCTCCCATGCCTGTGTGCAGCGCCGCATCGAGGGCATCACCTTTGCCGGTGGTATCTTCACCAACCTGACGCGCGACCACATGGACTTCCACAAGACCGTGGACAACTACATCGCTGCCAAGAAGATGTTCTTTGACGCCTTGCCCAAGGGCGCGTTTGCCCTGGTAAACGCCGACGACAAGGTGGGTGAGGTGATGCTGCAGAACACCCTCGCCGACAAGTACCGCTACTCGTTGCGCACTCTCGCCGACTTCAAGGGCCGCATTGTGGAAGCGCGTCTTGACGGCACCACGCTCGAGGTGAACAGGCAGGTGGTGGAAGTGAAGTTCGCTGGAGATTTCAACGCCTACAACCTGTTGTCGGTGTATGGCGCCGCTGTGCTGCTCGGCTTTGACCCCCAGCAGGTGCTGGTCAAGATGAGTATGCTGGAGCCTGTCTCAGGACGCTTCCAGACGCTGCACTCGCCCCGTGGCTATACGGCCATCGTGGACTATGCGCACACGCCCGACGCCCTTGTCAACGTCCTGGATACCATCCGCAGGGTGGTGGGTAAGACGGGGCACATCATCACCGTGTGTGGCTGTGGTGGTGACCGTGACACCGGCAAGCGCCCCATCATGGCGCGCGAGGCGGCTATCCGCAGCGACCGTGTCGTCCTCACCAGCGATAACCCGCGCACCGAGGACCCTGATGAGATCCTGCGTCAGATGGAGGTGGGCCTGCCCGACGAGGCGCGCCCCACAACGCTGATTATCACCGACCGCCGCCAGGCCATCCGCACGGCCTGCCAGCTGGCTCAGTCCGGTGATGTCGTGCTCGTTGCCGGCAAGGGCCATGAGCCTTACCAGGAGATACAGGGCGTGAAGCACCACTTCGACGACCGTGAGCAGTTGCAAGAGGTGTTTGCCGCCGAGGAGACTAAATAAGAGACTATTAACAACTTTACAAGAAGGATATGTTATATCATCTTTTTCATTACCTGAATCAGTATCACGTGAGTGGTGCCCGCCTGTTTGAGTACATCACTTTCAGGTCGGGATTTGCCTTCATTCTGTCGCTGTTCATCGGCATCGTGATTGGCAGGCGCATCATCTTTAAGCTCAAGAGCCGCCAGATGTGTGACAAGGAGCGTGAGGCCAAGTTGGGCGGCAACGCCGCCAAGCAGGGTACGCCCACGATGGGAGGTATCATCATCATCATCTCGATTTTGGTGCCGTGCCTGCTGTTGGGAAAACTCAACAACGTCTATATGCTGCTCATGATTGTGTCCACCCTGTGGTGCGGAGCCCTGGGCTTTGCCGATGACTACATCAAGGTCTTCCACCACAACAAGGAGGGCCTCAAGGGCAAGTTCAAGATTGTTGGCCAGGTGGGTCTGGGCATCATCGTGGGCTTGACGATGTACTTGAGCCCTGCCATCGTGATGAACGAGAACGTCCATGTGACCAACCGCAACGAGACCCCCGAGCTTGTCGAGGTGCACAAGTCACAGGCTGTGAAGGCGACCAAGACGACCTTGCCGTTTGTCAAGAACCACAATTTCGATTATTCCTACTTCACTGGCTGGATGGGGAAATACAAGCAGGTGGGTGGCTGGATTCTGTTCATCCTGGTGACCATTTTTGTCATCACGGCAGTGAGCAATGGTGCTAACCTGACCGACGGCGTTGACGGTTTGGCGACAGGCACCTCGGCGATTATAGGCGTTGCCCTGGCGATTATGTGCTATCTGGGAGGTAACGTCATCTATTCGTCCTATCTGAACATCATGTACATCCCGGATAGCAGTGAATTGGTAGTCTATGCTGCCGCGTTTATCGGTGCGACCATCGGCTTCCTGTGGTATAATTCCTATCCCGCCCAAGTGTTCATGGGCGACACGGGTAGCCTGTGCCTGGGTGGCATCATCGCCGTGTTTGCCGTGCTCATCCGCAAGGAGTGGCTCATTCCCCTGCTGTGCGGTATCTTCCTCATCGAGGAGCTGTCGGTCATCATGCAGGTGTGGTATGTCAAGCGCCATGGTCAAAACCACCGCTTGTTCAAGATGACCCCCTTGCATCACCATTTCACCATTGACCCCGCCAAGATTACGTGGGACTACAAGATCAATGTGCCTGACCACCGTATTCCCGAGGCCAAGATTGTGATGCGATTCTTCCTGGTAAGCATCCTGTTGGCTGCTTTGACGTTTGTGACACTTAAAATCCGTTAATCCCCATTCGAACAATGAACAACGATAAGGCCAAAAGATTAGTTGTGCTGGGCGGTGGCGAGAGTGGCGCCGGTGCCGCTGTGCTTGCCCGTGTCAAGGGCATGGATGTGTGGTTGAGCGATGCTGGCAGCATCAGCGATACCTACAAGGACCTGCTCAACCAGTATGACATCGCGTGGGAAGAGGGTGGCCACACCCCCGAGAAGATTCTCAATGCCGACGAGATTGTGAAGAGCCCTGGCATCCCCGAGACAGCCCCCATGGTGGCGCAGGCCATTGCCCGCGGCATCCCTATCGTGAGCGAGATTGAGTTTGCCAGCCGCTATACCGATGCCAAGATGGTGTGCATCACCGGTAGCAACGGCAAGACGACGACCACCAAGCTCACTTACCATATCTTCAAGAAGGCGGGCCTGAACGTGGGCCTTGCCGGCAATGTGGGCAAGAGCCTGGCACTGCAGGTGGCCACCGAGCACCATGACGTGTATGTCATCGAACTGAGCAGTTTCCAGCTCGACAACATGTATGAGTTCAAGGCCAATGTCGCCGTGCTGCTCAATATCACCCCTGACCATCTGGACCGCTATGACTACAAGATGGAGAACTATGCCGCGGCCAAGTTCCGCATCACGCGCAACCAGACCGGTGAGGACTCCTTCATCTACTGGCAGAATGACCCCGTCATCGCTGCCCAGTTGCGCCAGCACCACCTCGAGTCGCGCCTGTTGAGTTTCACGGGCGACGATGACGACCGCAACGCGGCATGGGTTCATGAGGGTGTGCTCAACTTCAATGTCGATGGCGACCGATGGGATATTCCCCGTGACGAGCTGTCACTCAAGGGTTTGCACAACGTCTATAACACCATGGCGGCAGGACTGTCGGCCCAGGTGTTTGACATCCGCAAGGACGTTATCCGCGAGGCGCTTGCCGACTTTGAAGCCGTGCCCCATCGCCTCGAGTATGTTGACACGGTCGATGGCGTGCGCTACATCAACGACAGCAAGGCCACTAATGTGGACGCGTGCTGGTATGCCCTCGAGAGTGTCAACGAGCCGTGCGTGCTCATCCTGGGCGGCATCGACAAGGGCAATGACTACAGCCAGATTGAACCGCTGGTCAAGGAGAAAGTGACCGCAATCGTCTGCCTGGGCAAGGACAATGCCAAGCTGCATGAGTTCTTTGACGGCATGGTGCCCGTGGTGACCGATGCCTCGAGTATGCCCGAGTGTATGGACAAGTGCCGCTCTCTGGCCCAGTCGGGACACACCGTGCTGTTGTCGCCCTGCTGCGCCAGCTTTGACCTGTTCAACGGCATGGCCGACCGCGGCAACCAGTTCAAGGAGTGTGTCAAGAAAATGAAATCCGTATAACCGCCAAGCCAATCATCCTGTCACATCCAAATGTCTCCCAGCGAAAAGAAAAACCGATATACCGAGATTTCCCAGAAACATGGTGATCCGTGGATTTGGGGCATCTACATCATGCTGCTCATCATCTCCGTGGTCGAGAGTTACAGCGCGTCGAGCCGCGAGATAGCTGCTCAGGGCATCTACATGCCCATCATCAAGCAGTGCATCTTCCTGGGCGGCGGTGCCCTGTGTGTGGTGCTGCTCCAGCGTGTGGACTACAACAAGCCGCATTTCCTCTACGCGATGATACCTGGCCTTGCCGTGGTCACGGTCATCAGTCTGGTGTATGTGATGTTCTTCGGTGAAATCATCAACGGCGCCCGTCGAGCCATGACCATCCTGCCTGGCGTCACGTTACAGCCTGCCGAACTCGCTAAACTCTCGATAGTCACGATGCTGTCCTACATCTTCGCCAAGTCGCAGAAGAGTCAGGACATCAGCAACGGAGGCTTGTTTGCCGCCGCATGCGTCGTGGCCCTGTATGGTGGCCTGATGATTCGCAGCGGTCTGACCAACACGCTGCTGCTGATTGCCATCAGCGGCTCGATGCTGCTCATCGGTGGTGCGAAATTCAAGAAAATCGGCATCCTGATGGTGTTCTTCGGCATCATGTTCGGCTTCTTTGTCATCATCAAGCACAACAACGACAAGAAGGAAGAGACCTTCAAGGACACGCAGAAGGAACTGCAGGCCGAGATGCCCTCTACGGGCTTGGTTATCAAGGAGAACGCTTCTGGTGAGGAAAATGACAACCGTAGCGGCACTTGGAAAAACCGCTTGAAGGAGTGGTGGCACAGCGACTCGCTCGTGTATCGCCCCATCACTGCCAAGAACCAGCAGGAGATGTTCTCCCGCATGGCTCAGGCTAACGGCGGACTCGTAGGCCAGGGCATCGGCAAGTCGCGAGAGTGCAGCCGTCTGCCACTTGCCTTCAGTGACTATATCTACTCGATTATCGTCGAGGAAACGGGCCTGGTGGGCGGCATCTTCGTGCTGCTGCTCTACCTGTCGCTACTGGGCCGCGCGGCAATGATTGTGCGGCGCAGCAAGCGTGTGCTACCATCGCTATTGGTCATCGGTATGGCGTCGTTCATCACGTTCCAGGCGCTGTTCCACATGGCCATCAACGTGGGCGTGTTCCCCGTCTCGGGACAGCCTCTGCCGCTCATCTCCAAGGGTGGTACGTCGATTTTGGTGATTAGCATTGCCTTTGGCGTGATGTTGAGCGTGAGCCGCACCATCGCCAACTACGGAAACAAGAAAAACAAGGTTGAGGACACTCCCATCATCGAGGGTCTGGATGCCGAAAACCCAACTGAAATACCTGCAAAAAATGTCTGGAAGTAATCAAAAACAACTCAATGTGCTGGTGAGCGGCGGAGGTACGGGAGGACACATCTTCCCCGCCCTGTCCATCGCCAACGAGGTGCAGCGTCGCCACCCCGAGGCCAAAATCCTGTTTGTGGGCGCCGAGGGACGCATGGAGATGGAGAAAGTGCCCGCTGCTGGCTATAACATCATCGGTCTGCCCGTGAGCGGCTTTGACCGCAAGCACCTGCTGCGCAATTTCAAGGTGCTGTCACGCCTGTTCAAGAGTATGGGCCTGGCCAAGAAGATTCTCAACGACTTCAAGCCCAACATCGCCATCGGCGTGGGCGGCTATGCCAGCGGTCCCATGCTCAAAGCTGCTCAGAAAAAGGGCATTCCCACGCTGCTGCAGGAACAGAATTCCTATGCCGGCGTGACCAATAAACTGCTGGCTGCCAAGGCCGAGTGCATCTGTGTCGCCTATGAGGGCATGGAGCGCTTTTTCCCGCAGGAGAAGATTGTGCTCACCGGCAATCCCGTGAGACGCAACCTGCTGGAATGCGGCGCCACTCCCGAGCAGGCACGCCAGGCGATGGGCGTTGACCCCAACAAGCGCACCATCCTCATCATCGGTGGTAGCCTGGGAGCCCGCACCATCAACAATGCCATTATCGACGGTCTGTCAAAAATCGGCGAGGCCTATGACGTGCAGGTCATCTGGCAAACCGGCAAAATCTATGACCAGCAGTGCCGTGAGGCGCTTGACGCCTCGGGTGTGAAGAATGTGGTGCAGATGCCCTTCATCAGCAATATGGACATGGCCTATCGTGCCGCCGACCTTGTTGTGTCGCGTGCCGGTGCCAGCTCCATCTCGGAACTCCAGCTGCTGGGCAAGCCTGCCATCCTGGTGCCCTCGCCCAATGTCGCCGAGGACCATCAGACCAAGAATGCATTGGCTCTCGCCAACCGCGATGCCGCTATCATGGTGCGTGACGCCGATGCAGCGGGCAGCCTGGTGGAGACGATGCTCGCCACGGTTACCGATGGCAATAAATTGACCACGCTGGGCAGCAACGTGCTGAAGATGGCGCTGCACGATGCCGCCGAACGCATTGTGGACGAGGTAGATAGAATTATAAACAGGACCCAATCCTGATAAAAAGGGTTACTCAGGGGACAAAAAGATTTTTACGGAAATGAAAGATTTCGATGCTTTATATTTTGTGGGAGCCGGCGGCATCGGTATGGCCGCGCAGGAGCGTTATTTTCTGGCTCAAGGCAAGCGGGTGGCAGGTTATGACCGCACACCCAGCGACCTCACACGTGAGTTGGAACAGGAGGGTGTGCACATCGATTACGACGAGAACCCCGACCTGATTCCTGACTACTGCCGTGACCCGCAACGCACGCTGGTGGTCTATACACCCGCTGTCCCCGATACGCATCAAGGGCTGACCTACTTCCGCTCGGGCGGCTTTGAGGTCGTGAAGCGCGCCGCACTGCTGGGCGTTATCACCGCCCACAGCAAGGGACTGTGCTTTGCAGGCACCCATGGCAAGACCACGACGTCGAGCATGGCGGCACACATCCTGCACAGCTCGGGCATCGGCTGCAATGCCTTCTTGGGCGGCGTGCTGCGTAATTATAACAGCAATTTCCTGCTGTCAGCGACCAGCCCCTTCTCGGTCATCGAGGCCGATGAGTTTGACCGCTCGTTCCACCACCTGCGCCCCTATGTCGCCGTGGTGACCTCGACCGACCCCGACCATCTGGATATCTACGGCACTCGGGAGAATTATCTCGAGAGCTTTGCCCATTTCACCGAACTCATTCAGCCTGGTGGCTCACTCATCGTCCACACGGGCCTTGCTTTGAAACCCCGTGTGCCTGAGGGAGTTAAGACCTACACCTATAGCCGTGACGAGGGCGATTTCCATGCCGTCAATATCCGTCGTGGCGAGGGAACCATAACCTTCGACATGGTGACCCCGTGGGAGACGGTCAAGGACATCAGCCTGGGTGTGCCTGTCGAGATTAATATCGAGAACTCGCTGGCCGCGATGGCGGCTTGCCGCCTGGTGGAGGTGCCTCTCGATGCTATGCGTGAGGCCGTGGCCACCTTCCAGGGTCCCAAGCGCCGTTTTGAGTTCTGGCTCAAGGAACCCGGCCAGCAGGGTAGGGTGATGATTGATGACTATGCCCACCATCCTGACGAGCTACGCGCCAGTCTGACGTCGGTGCGTGCCCTGTACCCAGGCCGCCGACTGACCGTGATTTTCCAGCCTCACCTCTATACCCGCACCCGCGATTTCGCTCCTGGGTTCGCCAGTGCGCTTTCGCTGGCCGACGAGGTGATTCTGCTGCCCATCTACCCTGCCCGCGAGGAACCCATTCCCGGCGTGAGCAGTGAAATGATTCTCGAGCAAGTGACAAGTACAAAAAAATGCATTTACTCGAAAGAAAATTTGATTAAGTCAATACATTTGAGTAATTTTGACGTTTTATTGACAGCGGGTGCTGGCGACATCGCCAATCTGCTGCCACAAATATGTGCTGAATATAAGCAACAACAGCGGTGAAACGACTGATTCAAAATAGTATCCTCATTGTGCTGGCGATAGCGTTGACTGCAGGCATCCTGTGGGCTCGCGACAAGTCGCGGGGCGAGGTGTGCACTGCTGTTAACGTCGAGGTCATCAACAGCGACAGCACCGCTTTTGTCACCCCCGAGGGGGTCATACAAGACCTCAAGAGCCAGGGCGTGAAGATTGTGGGCAAGCGCATGGCCGACATTGACGCCTCCAAAATCGAGGAGTCACTCCAGCATTCTCCCTACCTGGAGAGTGCCGACGTGGTGAAGTGCCAGGATGGCCGCGTGCTGGTGCGCGTGAGCCAGCTGGTGCCCGTGCTCAGGGTGTTTGACGGCGATAATTCCTACTATGTCAACCGCGCTGGCAAGCACATGGCGGCAACCGCCAACTACCACAGCGACGTGCCCGTGGTGCAGGGACATTTCACCAAGCGTTACCCTGCCACCCGGCTGCTGCCACTCATCGACTATGTCGAACGCGACTCACTGCTGCACTCGCTGGTGACGATGTACCAGGTGCGTGACACCAACAACATCATCCTCGTGCCGGATATCAGCGGTCATGTGGTGAACATCGGCAATGCTGACGGCTTTGAGAACAAGTTTGCCAAGCTCAAGCTGTTCTATAGTGAGGTGATGCCCAAACGTGGCTGGAACACGTTTGATACCATCTCGGTGAAGTGGAACCACCAGGTTGTGGCCACCCGTCGTGTCAAGGCTGTGCAGCAGCCACTGCAGTTCGATCCCGATGATGACGAGCAGGCTCCTGACATCGAAACGATGACCGTGGGCAGTGCGGCCGATGAAAAGAAGGCCGCTCAAGACAAGGGTGCCAAAAAACAGGAGGACTCCAAAAAACAAGAGACCGCCAAAAAGCAGGAACCCAAACCTGCCGCTGCTCCCACCGAAAAGCTATCCACCAACAAAAAGAATAATTAACGAGAAAACAACATAAAATACATCAAAACTTTTATGAAAAAGAACCAGTATATTGTAGCACTTGAAATCGGCAGTTCCAAGATTGTTGGAGCCATTGCCGAGAAGTCATCGGATGGATTCTTGAATGTGAGATACTTGCAAGAGGAGAAGCATCTCAACTGCGTGAGATACGGCATCGTGCAGAATGTCGAGAACATCAAGAGTATCATCAACCGCATCCTCAAGAACCTCGAGGGTGCTGTTGACGGACGTGTCACCCAGGTCTATATGGGTGTGAGCGGCCGTTCGCTGCACAGCATCGTCAGCGAGGTGAACCGCAGCGTCGATACTACCGTCGCCATCACCAAGGAGTTGATCGACCGCATCATCCGTGAAGCAACCAGTAACCCCATCCGCAATCATGACACGGTGGACATTGTGCCCCGTGCCTACTATGTTGACAAGGTAGAAACCCCGAACCCCGTAGGGCAGTTCGGTTCATCCATAAAGATCAAGGTTAACCTGATTGTCGCGAAGCCGTCACTCAAGCTCAACTTGAACCGACTGATGACCTTCGGCGTGCCCGCCAAGGACTATATCGTCACGCCGCTGGCTGTGGGCGAGCAGATTCTGAGCGAGAGCGACCGAGAATTGGGTTGTATGCTCGTGGACATGGGTGCCGAGACCACAACGGTGTCTATCTACAAGAACAAGGCGCTCATCTACCTGAACACGCTGCCGTTGGGTGGACGCAACCTGACGCGTGACGTCATGATTGGCCTGAACGAGCGCGAGGAGACCGCCGAGAATGTCAAGAAGAATATCAACAATCCGCTTGACCCGAACAATGTGAGCGAAGTGTCCATCGATGGCGTTAGGGCTCGTGATGCTGCCAACTACATCAGTGCCCGCACTGGCGAAATCATCGCCAACATCAACCAGCAGCTTGCCAATGCCGAGGTTTCGCCCGAGGAAATCAAGAGCATTGTCCTCATCGGTGGATGTGCCCACCTGGGCGGTCTGCAGCAGAGGCTTGCCGAGACCATCAATATCAAGGTGCGCATGGGACAGAATCCCTCAACGCTCAATATCCTCAATCCTGAAATCAACCGCATGGAGTACATCGAGATCTTCTCACTGCTGGCCAAGGCTGCTGAGCAGATTGAGGACGGCGAGACCTGTATTGAACTCAACCGCTATGAGAACGGACCCGTCTTTGAAGGGCCGCAACGTGGCACCGAGCCCGCCCGCCCTGCTGACGATCGTACTGCCCGACCCCCCAGGCAAGAGAAGGAGAAGAAGGGCAAAGGCTTCTTTACGAGGCTGGGTGCTAAACTCAACAACTTGATGTCGGAGGATGACAACGACGATGACCAGTAAGTGCGTGTAAGAACCCAATTTACCCACAATCTAAAACAAAAACAATCACAATATGGACGAGAAAATTAAATTTGATGGAATCCATTCGGGATCAGGAGTTCCCGTACAGGACATCATGTCAACACTGGAAAAGGGTTCTGGTTTTCAGGACGATAAAACCCGCACTATCATCAAGGTGATGGGCGTCGGTGGTGGCGGTAACAACGCCATCAACCACATGTATTTGCAGAATATCGAGGGCGTGTCGTTTGTTGTGCTCAACACCGACCGTCAACAGCTCAACGAGTCGCCTGTCCCCAACCGCGTGCTGCTGGGTCCCAACACGACCCACGGCTTGGGCGCCGGTAATGTGCCCGACGTGGCACGCCGTGCCGCCGAGGAGAGTGAGGCCGAGATTGCCCAACTCTTTGACGACGACACCAAGATGGTCTTTATCACCGCCGGTATGGGTGGTGGCACTGGTACGGGTGCAGCGCCTGTCGTTGCCCGCATTGCCCACGAGAAGGGTGTCCTCACCATCGGTATCGTGACCATCCCCTTCCTGTTTGAGGGTCCCAAGAAGATTCTCAAGGCCCTTGGTGGTGCCGATGAAATGAGCAAGTATGTCGATGCCCTGCTCATCATCAACAACCAGCGCCTGACCGAGATTTACAAGGATCTCGACTTCACCAATGCCTTTGGTAAGGCCGATGACACCCTCACCATCGCTGCCCGCAGCATTAGTGACCTGATCACCGTTAAGGGCAAGATTAATCTGGACTTCAACGATGTGAACACCACGCTGCGCAATGGTGGTGCCGCCATCATCAGTTCGGGTTACGGAACGGGTGAGCGCCGTGTGACCAAGGCTATCGAGGACGCTCTGGAATCGCCGCTGTTGAAGAACCGTGACGTCTATGGTTCGCAGAAGATACTGATGAACTTCTACTACAATCCCAACAGTGAGGCTCCCCTGCTGATGGACGAGATGAACGAGATTCAGGAGTTCATGGCCAACTTTGACCAGGAGGTTGACGTGATCTGGGGTATGGCGTTTGACACCTCGCTCGAGGACCAGATTAAGGTCACGGTGCTGGCTTCCGGTTTCAATGTATCGCTTGAGAATGAGAATGAGTCCCGTTACTCACCGGTTCAGACTTCAGTGAGACGCGAACCCGAACCCGTTGGACCCAGGTTGGCCGACAAGCGCCTTGCCGACGAGTATGGTGCAGAGGCCATCAACGATATCGTCTTGAAGCAGAACAAAGCACGCTATTTTGTGCTCACTCCCGACCAGATGGACGATGATGACATCATCGACATGATTGAGAAGAGTCCTACCTTTGGCCGCAAACCGGACTTCCGCAACCAGATTAAGGAGCGCGAGCAGGCCGCCATCTCCGAGCGCCCCGTCGAGGTGCCCAGGGCATCAAAGCGCAATGCCAACAGTGACTCCCAGACTATCGACTTTGGCGAATAATCAACTGTAAGAAAAACTAAGGACTAAAAACTAGAAACTAGGGACTAGAAACTAGAAACTAAAATGCTGACTTTACAACTCATCAACCAGGACCCCGAGGAGGTGATTCGCCGCCTCGCCGTCAAGCAGTTTGACGGGCGCGAACCCATCATGCGCATCGTGGAACTGGACAAGCAGCGTCGTGCACTGCAAAAACAACGCGACGATAACGCCGCTGTGCTTAATAAGATGGCTGCTCAGATCGGTGCCCTCATGAAACAAGGCAACCGTGACGAGGCCGAGAAGGTCAAGACTCAGGTGGCTGAACTCAAGAGCGCCAACAAGGAGATTGACGATAACCTGAGTGCCGCTCAGGACGAGATTACCGATATCCTGCTGAGCGTGCCCAACGTGCCCTATAGCGGTGTGCCCGAGGGCAAGACCGCCGAGGATAACGTGGTCGAAAAGACCGGAGGCAAGATGCCCGAGTTGGGCGAGGATGCGCTACCCCACTGGGACCTGGCCAAGAAGTATAACCTGATTGACTTTGACCTGGGTGTGAAGATTACGGGAGCTGGTTTCCCCGTCTATGTGGGCAAGGGCGCGCGCCTGCAGCGTGCGTTGATCCAGTTCTTCCTCGACGAGGCCGGCAAGGCCGGTTATCTCGAGATTGAACCGCCACTGGTGGTCAACGAGGCTTCAGGACTGGGTACGGGCCAGCTGCCCGACAAGGAGGGTCAGATGTACCACTGCCAGGTGGACAACTTCTACCTCATCCCCACTGCCGAGGTGCCCGTGACCAACATGTACCGTGACGTCATCATCCCGCAGGAAGAGCTGCCCAAGAAGAATTGTGCCTATTCGGCATGCTTCCGTCGTGAGGCAGGTTCCTACGGCAAGGACGTGCGCGGTTTGAACCGTCTGCACCAGTTCGACAAGGTCGAGATTGTGCGCATCGAGAAGCCCGAGGACTCCTATGCCGCGCTCGAGGAGATGAAGGACCATGTGCAGGGACTGCTCGAGAAACTCGAACTCCCGTGGCACATCCTGCGCCTGTGCGGTGGTGACATGAGCTTCACCAGTGCCATCACCTTCGACTTTGAGGTATGGTCCGGCGCACAGCAGCGCTGGCTCGAGGTGAGCAGTGTCTCCAACTTCGAGACCTATCAGGCCAACCGTCTCAAGTGCCGCTACCGTGGTGACGACAAGAAAACGCACCTGTGCCACACCCTCAACGGCTCGGCACTGGCGCTGCCGCGCATCGTGGCCGCTCTGCTCGAGAACAACCAGACGCCTGAGGGCATCCGCATCCCTGCCGCCCTGCAGCGTTACACTGGTTTCGACATCATCGATTAAATTATTGAGGCTTTAGGCTTTAGGTGTTAGGTTTTAGGTGTAGCCGCTTAAAACTTAACGCCTAAAGCCTAAAAACTTAAGAACCTAACACCTAAAGCCTAACACCTAAAAATGAAACGCGAGGCCTGGCTCGATAACATCAAGTTGATAGCGATGCTGCTTGTGGTGGTTTACCACACGCCGCCGCGCTATGACAACGCCCACGAGATGGCATTGTTCAACATGGGTGCCCCGGTATTCTTCTTTGCCGCGGGCTATCTGTTCAACATGGCCAGGCAACAAGGATTCCTCTCCTTTTTGCGCCATCGGGCACGTCAGATTCTGGTGCCTTACACCACATTCTTTATCATTTTCTATGCCTTGTGGCTCGCTGTGGGGCGCCGCATGGCAGGCCCCGAGGAGATGGCCATCGACACCTTCACCCCCTTGTGGCAGTTCATTCAGGGCACGCCCGACGTGGTGCTTGGCCCCTTCTGGTTCTTGGCCGCCCTGTTCACCATGCAGGTCATCTATTATCCCATACGACGCTTCTTGACCGGCTGTTGGCCCCTGCTTGTTGCCCTGCTGTTAAGCCTCTCGCTGCTCGTCATGCCCGACTTGCCGTGGTTCCGCTACTGGAACCTTGACAAGGCGTTCCTGTACATGCCCATCTATGCCTTGGGCAACTGTTGTCGCCCGCTGATTGAGCATTTTGACTTTTCCAAAACTTCACGTTCGTTGCTATGGGTGGCCTTGGCGGTATTGGGCCTCGGATTTCTCATTTTCGCCCCCCTGAATATCGACCGCAGTGTGGCCTATGTGCTCGCGCCGATAGCCGTGATTTTTACCTTGCCCTATTACACTGCTATGTGCCGTTGGCTCGAAGGCAGTGCTCTTGTCAGCCGCATTGCCCGTGTGGTAGCCATCACCAGCATCACCTATCTTGCCTTGCAGAACTACCTTATCGGCGTCATCAAGATAGTCTTAGCCAAGGTGATGGGCCCCGAGATTTGGGACGATAACTTTGTACTCAAGGTCGCTGTGGCCCTGGCCGTGATGGCTATTCTGTATCCCATTGCCATCTTTGTTGACCGTCGCCTGCCGTGGCTGTTGGGCAAAAAATCCTCCACATTATAATATATATATCATATTTGCTTTCCGCTCAACAACATTGGCCTGACTCAGGCCAATTGTGGCGTACGGGCAAATGTGTTCAATAACGTAGCCCTGCAGGAAACGTCGCTACGAATGGCGGTTATTCTCTTATTTTACTACCAAAAACAGTAGTTTTTGACACAAAAGCGTAAAATTCCATTAAAAATATTTGGTGGAGTCATTTTTGTTGTTATACCTTTGCAGTGTACTAGTTAAGTAGTACACTAGATAAGTTAATTATTAACCCACTAAAATATCTGTCATTATGATTTCTATCCAAAACATCAGCTTCAGCTACGACAAGCGCAAGGGAGACCTCTTCCATGATTTCTCGCTTGAATTAAATGCCGGTAATGTGTATGGCCTGCTCGGAAAGAATGGCGCCGGCAAGTCCACGCTTATTTATCTGATGACGGGTCTTCTCACTCCCGCTAATGGCGAGGTGCAGATTGACGGGGTGAACGTGCGCCGCCGCCTGCCCAAGACGATGAGTGACCTGTTCCTTGTTCCCGAGGAGTTTGAGTTGCCCAACTTGAGCCTCAAGAAGTATCTGAGCCTCAACACCCCCTTCTACCCCAACTTCAGCATCGTCGATATGCAGCGTTATCTCGACATCTTTGAATTGGGCAGCGACATGAACGTGAAGCTCAACAGCCTGTCGATGGGCCAGAAGAAGAAAGTGTTCATGGCCTTCGCCTTTGCCACCAACACCCGCGTCATCATCATGGACGAGCCCACCAACGGCCTGGACATCCCCAGCAAGAGCCAGTTCCGCAAACTCGTCAGCGCCGGCATGACCGACGACAAGATGATTCTGATTTCCACCCATCAGGTGCGCGACATCAGTTCCATCCTGGACCATGTGGTCATCATCGACCAGAGCAAGGTGTTGCTTAACACCGGCATGGCCAATGTGAATGCCAAATTGGCCTTCCGCCCGCTGCTCGACGGTGACCAGCCCATCTTTGCACAGCAGAGCGCCATGGGAACGCTCGTGGTTGTTCCTGCCCAAGACGGCGAGGAAACCGCCGTTGACCTGGAGATGCTTTTCAACGCCACCCTTCAGAGCCCTGAGGTCATCAATCAATTGTTCACCACCTCAAAATGATCACGGCTATGAAGACTGTTAATCAAACATTCGACTGGCACCGTTTCATGGCTGCCTTGCGCAAGGAATTTGTCGAGAACCGGACGATGATCATGTTCGGTGTCCTGGGCATGTATCTGCTGCTCACGATCGGGATGATTACGAACAATATAACCGAAAGTTTGAATAATGATCTCGTCAATTGCATCAACAACTATGTCCCTCACAAGATGGGTTATATGGCGCTCGTGGTTACGTGTATTGTTTTCCCCTCGATGGCATTCCGTAACTTGAAGAGCAAAGGCGGTCGCGTGAGCCAGTTCTCCTTGCCCTCATCCACCTTGGAGAAGTTGCTTGTCAATATCACCATCTATGTGATTGGCTTTTATGTGATGTTCCATGTGTGCGCACAATTGGCCGACTTCACCCGCATCGCAATCCTGTTGCCGCTCAGGAGTGACAGAATCATCGTCCCGGGTTCCATCAATTTCATGAACCTGGTGAATGATACGGTCACCGGCATTGGCACCTCTCTTGTGGCCGAGATGACAACGGCGTTAAGCACCAACGTGCTGTCTTGCATGGCCATGTACTTGATGGGCAGCATCCTGTGGCCGCGACTGTCGCTCATCAAGACCTTTATCGCAGGTCAGGTAATCACCCTTATCGGTGCGGGCAACATCTTTATCGCAGGCATGTATTACAGCTACACCGGCCCACATTACAGCTGGCTTTTTGACACATTCATTGCAAGCCGAAGCCTGTGGGGGCTGAGCTGTTGGTACATTGTCGAAACCATCGTGTTTGGTGCCCTCGCTTGGTACCTGCTCAAGCACAAAGATGTCATCTCCACGAAGTGGTGGAAGTGATTCCCGGAATTGTTCAATTCAATAAATTTTGACAGAATTATGACTGCTTTTGATCAAATATTCAGTTGGAAGCGCTTCACGGCAGCCCTGCGCAAGGAGTTTGTCGAGAATTGGCTAAAGCTCACACTCATCGTGCTCGCGCTTTACCTGATCTTCACATTAGTCTTTACGATGGCCAATCTCTTGGATTACAATTACAAGGGTGTAGCCTTCGTGTTCAAGGACAATATGCAACTCTTGAGGTTTTTTGTCCTGGGCATGATCGTCGCTAACGCATGGGCTGTCTTTGCAGCGATCATGGCATCGATGGCCTTCAGGCACTTGACGAGCAAGACAGGCCGCACAGACCTGTTCACCAATCCTACCTCGATGACCGAGAAATATGCTGTCAACCTGACCATCTACGTTATCGGGGCCTTTGTGGCACTCATTGCCTGCGGTTATCTTGCCGACCTCACACGCTATGGTATCCTCACGCTGTTCGGTGCTGCAGGGCGAGAGATTATCCCCCCGGTCAGCATCTTGAGCACCTGGTTAACAAGTGAAAACGGCGTGTTGTGGTTCGAGCACGGCTTTGGAAGTTCCGACATGATATATATGTCCTTAGTATCATTGATTGCCGCTCCCGCCTTCTACTTCCTGGGTAGCGTGCTGTGGCCCAAGTGGTCTCTTGTCAAGAGTTTCATTGCCGAGCGCGTGATAAGTGCTACCTTAATGGGTATCACCCTGCTCGCGTTCGCAGTTCCATTCGAGAAATTCCGTTTTGGCGAATATGCCATTAATATCGATGGCTTTAATGTGTATGATACACTCTTGGTAAAGAATTGCATTATCCTGGCTTTAGCCATCATCTGTTGGTTGGGCTCATGGTACCTGTTCAAGCGCAAAGATATCGTTTCACTCAAGTGGTGGAAGTAAAAATGACGGTACAACTATGAATTTCAAGGATAACAAAGCGATTTATCTGCAGATTGCAGACCGTATCGGTGACCAGATCATCGCCGGCAGCCTGACCCCCGACGGCAAGGTGCCCAGCGTGCGAGAGCTCGCCGCCGAAATTGAGGTCAACGCCAACACCGTGGCGCGAACCTACGACCACCTGCAGCAGAACGGCATCATCTATACCAAGCGCGGCCTGGGCTATTTCGTCAGCCCCGACGCCAAGGAAAAGATTGTCAACCTGCGCCGCCAGCAGCTCATGCAGGGCGAAATGGACTACTTCATGGGCCAGCTCAAAGCCGTGGGTATCACCCCCGACGAGCTGCGTCAACTCTACAGCGACTACCTCAAAAGTGAGCCTCACGTTGAGCCGTAAAGTTCACTTTTAAAAACATTGGCAATTTAAAAATATCGATTATGTCACAATCTATCACAAATAAGGATTATACCACCCCAATCGGCACCATCGCACGATTCATTGGTAAAACCATCACTATTCTGGCTGGCCTAACGCTGATAGTGGCAGGAACCACCGACTGGATCAGCAGTGCTTATTTCACTCCGATTAAGGGTGTGTTTTTCCTCGGTTTTGCCATCTGGTTATTGGCAGAGGTATTAGACCTCTATGGCGGACAGTGGAGCAAAAAGCTCAGCTTCTTTCATCACATAACAACAGCAACGTTCTGCCTTGCTGCCCTCTGCTACTTCAGTTCCATCTTCGGTTTTGACCGTCATAATGGTCATGTGTTCCTGATTATCGGTATCATCTTAGAATTCATCCTTGCAGGTAAAATGAAGAAAGAGGAACGGTTTCAAGCCGACAACCTCAATAAGTGAGGCTCAGGCTGAATCGCTAAGAGCATATTATAAACGACAAGTTAATAACTGAAAGCAATGAAAAAGAACATTATACTGATGACGATTATGGTGGCCATCGCCGCCATGGCACTCACCTCGTGTGTCACCGAGGATGACACCAAGCGCATTGTCAATTACCAGTTGAACGTCTCACAAGACATACTCGACCTGTGTGATGTGACAGTCTTCTACAAGGGGGTGAACGGTAAGGATACGCTCGAGACGGTAACCGACACTTTATGGAAGAGATCTGTCGTTTTGAACACGCTACCCTTTAAGTTTGGCATGAGTTTCAAGACTGAGCCCAAAACCGGTGTGACACTCGACAAGGCGCAGTGTGACCTGAAAGCCGAGTTCTACTATGAACTCATCAAGTGGAACCAGATCATCTTCAGCTACGGTGGCACAATGATTGACAAGCATGTGCCTGCAGCCCAGGCTTTGGACGAGATAAAGGCCGCCAACATGAATCCTACCGACTGGTTCATTCACCTCTGCAACGAAGACGGTTGGGCTGAAGAGGATTCCACCTACAACGAAAAAGAGCATCCCCGCCATCCCCAAGCCGATTTACAGAGATGGCTTCACAAGAAACGTCAAAATGAGTCATCGATACAATAAGGTTTGATAAACAACCTGGACTACTCTGTTCATTTTATTAAAACAATAACACTTAAATATTTGTCATTATGAAAACTTCCATTCAACAATCAGTCCTGATGATGATTGCAGCCATCGCTCTCATCGCTCTCAACAGCAGTTGCACCATGATGAAGACTGCTCAAGACAATGATTACGAGGTAGGCACCACCTATTGTGTGAACCTCTCCAACGATATGCTCCTTGTGAGTGACGTCTATGCCACCTACCTGGACGTGAAGGGTGAGCCGGTAACCGAGCAAATCAACACCACCAAGTGGGTGATGATGACCCCTGAGCGTGAGATTCCTCTGGAGCGCGGCATCGCTTGCGCCTTTAAGGTTAAGCCCGACAGTGACATCCCCAACAGCAAGCAGGGTTATCATCTCAAGTGTGAGATCAACGTCTCGGGCGGCGAGAATACCGATTACAGTTACACGGCAATCCCGATTGATACCAAGGGCAAGAAAGTGATGACCAAGGCCGAGGCACGCCAGTTCATTGAGGAAAATGGAAAGAATGTCTCTTATGGTTTCACCATCGGCCTGTTCCCGCCCGACACCACCCAATTTGGCATCCACTGGGCTCCCGAACTGGCTCCAGAACCCAGAACCCTTGATACACATTAAAACTATAATCAGAAACTAATAGTAATCATATAAAAATCAAACAATTATGAAAAAGAATGTTGTTATCATCCTGCTGATGGCCTTGGCCTCATTGGCTATTCAGGCACAAATCGTGTGCCACATCGAAGGCCAACTCATGTCCAACGAACATGGTAACGAAATCTTGATATGTGAAGAAGGGACCGACCCGCGCATTCAAGACGACCCTTCGATGTACGTCAAGGCCGACAAGGATGGTAAGTTCAGCAAGACCATCGTGTGTGACCACATCGCCAGATATGGAGTGTATCTGTCCGAGGAGTACGGGAACGGGTATTACGCACCATTCTTTGTCGAGAATGCCACGGTAAGGGTGAAAATGTACCCTGGCCAGGAACATCAGCTCGAGAGTGATGGCGAGGAGACGATCAAGATGCAGACGTACTATGATCTGCGAAAGCATTACTGGGATTCCATCAGCGCCATTTACCAACTCTTTAGGGAACATGAGCAGGAGTACTACACCGCCGACTTTCTCAATACCCGGCAGCAGATTGATGATGCGTGGAAAGCTGCCCAAGACCCCAAAATCGGGCGACACACCAACAGTGATTCGCTCATTAATGCCCTTCGTCAACTCTGGGCAAGGCCTGACAGGTTTACTCCCCAGGGTCAGGTACTGCACGACAAGCAGATGGCATTAAGGCAGGTGGCGCACGATTTTGAATACCAGTATATGGTAGAGCATCCCATGTTGGAATCGCTGTACCTGGTTTTGGACGCTTACGCAATGCTCGATGAGCAGATGTCAGCAGGTATGATTGACTATGACCGCAAACCTTATGAGCAGTTAGTCTCCCTCTACCACGACAAGCTGGTCAATTTCTACCCCGGGCATCCTATCCACGACCAAATTGCCATTGCCGCCAAGGCTTTTAACTCCATTCAGCCTGGCAAACGCTACATTGACTATAACGTGCGCAACAACGATGGCGAGCTTGTGCCCATCTCCTCACTCATCAAGGGGCATGTCGCCCTCATCGACCTGTGGGCCTCGTGGTGCGGTCCCTGCCGCCGTCACAGCGTCGCGATGATTCCCGTCTATGAGAAATACAAGGACCTGGGCTTCACCGTAGTCGCTATTGCCCGGGAAAAGGACCGTAAGGATATGTAGCGGGCGGTGCGTCATGACGGCTACCCCTGGGAGAGCCTGTTGGAGCTGAAAGACGAGAACCAGGTGTGGTTCAAAAATGGCGCCGGTGACGGCGGTGGTAAGATGATACTGGTGGACCGCGACGGCACTGTCCTCTCCATCTCTGATAATGCCAAGGAGTTGGAATCCCTCATTAGGAAAGCCCTGAATATCGATTGACTCACACCAGGAGTAGCAAAGAGTATTAAAAACAATAAGTTGGAAAAAAGATATTAAAAACAAAAAATCAAACGATTATGAAAACAAGAATGATAACAAAAGGATTGTTAGCTGTCATCATGGTGGCCATGACGGCCGTGGGCAGCTATGCGCAGGACAGTTACCGTGAAGCCGTGAAGGAATTATTGTCGGTTAACAGTGATCACATAAAATCCATGCTTTCACGCATCAATCAAGCCTATTTCAAGCAGAGTGATAATGTGAACACTGACGAGCTCACCGAACGCTACTTTAACGAACAAATTCTTGATGAGTGGGCCCAGATGATGGAACCCTCGATGAAGGCTCGCAACCTGACCGAAAAAGAGTTGAGAGAAGTGACCTCGCTGCTCTCCACCCCCCAGGGCAAGTTGTACAAAGCCCACAAGACGGAATGGCTCATGAAGATGCCTGGTACACTTTTCAAGGCCTTGGGGGAAACGATGGGTAAAGATTTTAATCCTAATTCGTTGGCCGATGGTCTGGTCAAGGTGAACCCGGACATTGAAGAAGCCTATAAAGCAAAATTCCAGCAGATACTGGGGCAGGTGTTCACCAATGATGACTTGAACAGTACCTTGAATACGCTGGTCAATGACACGACCGCAAGGGGAATTCTTATAGCGAAATGGTGTTCCAACAATTTGGAAACAGTTCTCATGAACACCGCATATGACCACTTGACCATGGAGGACCTGGATTATGGCATCTGGTTGCGCTCACATGACGCTTACCTCAAGATGCAGAGTGAGCTGAACAGGATAAAATCCCAAGAAGATAATCTTGAGGAGATGATCACTGAATACACCAATTGGATGGAGGCCCAAGGAGCCCAGCCCACCAGTGAGGACGAACGTCTAATGAATATGGTGAAGGTAATGGGCGAGTTTATGGGATTTGGTCCGAATTTTCCCTTCGACGATGATTATGATAGGGATGGTTTCTTCGATGAAATCGTTGAAAGAGATCAACTGACTTCAACGATTGTCATCAAATCGTCTCAAGACCTCATTGACATGTATGACATCGAAATCACCTACAAGGGCGAGGACGGAGTCAACGTTACCGACACCATCACCACAACCCGCTGGGAGAAAGAAGTCGTCAACAAGAACTTCCCTACCCAGATTGGTATAGTCAACAGCCGGTTATTCCTCAAGCCAGGCGTTATGGCCGGCAAGAAGGTCTGTGACCTCGTGTGTGACTACACTATCTATGCCCAAGAATTCGGTTATAATTTCAAAATCGTCGAGGAACGGAATGTGCCCGCCGACAAAGTCCAGAGCATCTTTGACGACTACGACTTCATTTCCTATCAAGAAAGTAAAATGAAGTCATGGGGTGTCGAAAATGAGTCATTCCGCGGCACGTTTACCGTTGAGAAACAAGAAGATTTTGACCACCCCTTCCATTTCATTCATAACAAATAAGAGACAATACTGAATACCTAACCATATCCTATCATTATGAAAACTATGAATTCTATCATTATGAAACTGTCGGCGCTGGCGCTGACCCTGATGTTGGCTTTTAACAACGCCCAGGCGCAGATGCCCACCGACTCCATCGTCGCCGATTTCAACGAGTTCGTCAGGCTGCTCGAGGAAACGCATCCCGACCCCTACACCAACTATGGCGGCAGGCCCTTCTTCCGCAGGGCCGCGATGGAAACGCGCTTTAGCCTTATCCTGGACTCGGTGACCAGCACCGATGAGCTGAGCCGCCGCATCCGCCAATTCCTCATTCCGCTGCATGATGGCCACACCGGCATCGAGGGATCATTTGGCTTTGACTCTGATGAACACGACAACATCTGTGCTCCAGTCAGTTTCTCGCCCATCAGCGACGGGGTGATCATTGTATCTATCTCGTCGGAATACAAAGACCTCTTGGGCAGCCGGTTAATCGCCATTGAGGGCATTCCTTTTAAGAAAGTCTGTGAGGATTTGGCCCAAAACTTCACCGCCGAGAACGAGATTGGCCGCATCACTCATTTCTGTTTCGTCAGTTCTCTCGGTTTTGGCGCTTTGAAAAAAGTCCTTCCCGATATGCGCCAAGATTCCATCACTTACCAGATTCTGACTCCTGACGGCAAACCGATGGACTTGACTTTGCCTATTATCCAGGCATTTGGTGGTGGTGATAAGCATCTCGCATCGGTCGAGGAGGCACAACCATTACCCCCCCAAAAGAATTTGTCCTACATGTTTGTTGACGACAAGAAGAACACGATGTACTTCCGGTCCTCACAGATTATGGCTCGTGACGCCTTGGAATATATTCGCAGTAACGGTATGGGCCTTGATCAATACCTCAGTAGAGTGTACTATTCCTTCAATGACGATGAAATGCCCCAGGATGTTGATGAGGCATTGGCACGGATTCCGTCATTCAGCGATGAGTTTGACAAGATGCTCCAGCAGATGAAGAAGAACAAGAGCAAGAACCTGATTATCGACCTGCGTGGCAACGGTGGAGGCTATACGCCCATCGTCATTCCCACCCTGTACCAGATGTGGGGCGACAAATTCATCATGGATCACACCAACTTTGGCATCAAGTTCTACCAATTGTTATCACCACTGTACATGAAAAAAATGAATGTCAGCATGGAACAGGCCGATGCGATGTTAAGCAGCCAGGCCATGTTGATGGGAGATTATATGCTCAATGGTGACGCCACTGCTCCCGAGGAAATCACCGACGAGTACCGCAATATGTTTATCGGGCAGATGATGAGCAGCGTCAAGGACAAACTCATGGCACAGCAAGGTAAACCCGTTTACACACCCGAGCAAGTGTATGTATTGGTCAATTACAACACCTACAGCGCCGCATTCCACTATATGTTCTACCTGTGGAAAATGGGTGCTACGGTAGTGGGCCTGCCCAGCAAGCAGGCACCTAACACCTATATGGAGATGACACCGTTTGAACTGCCGCGCACAGGACTTAAAGGCTCTATCTCCAACTCCCTGCAGATATTCCTGCCGGTGGATGACCCGCGCGCCAACCAGTTCACGCCCGACCTGATGCCCACCTACGAGGACTATAAGCGTTACAACTTCAATCGAGCGACCGAGCTCTTGTACCTGCTGGATTATATCAAGGGCAAGAAGTAATCATCTTCTTGTAAACCTAAGCTTTGCGGCGGTGAAAGTTGTGCGCAACAACCCCATCGCCGCAAAGTGTAAAAATAATTGACATTATAGTGTAAAAAAAATAGACAATCGGCGTTTTTCCTGAAAAAACATTTGACGAGAGCGCGTGCGGCTGACTAAATTTGCATCAGAAAACGGAAACAGTTATCCGATTTCGCCCAGAGAAAAGAACCCAGAGTAAAAACTAATAAAACGACAAGATTATGGAACAGATGGTTTGTATCGTGACAATCACTTTGATTATTGTTGCAGTTGTCAGTATCATTACCTCGGCCATCATGTCCTGCTTCTGAAAAGCAGGCGAGGCAGCAAGTGAGGATGGATGCATTACGGATGATTTCTCACTGTTTAAGCGAATACCAATTATTATCTAAACACCCTTGACCGCCCATCAGCTGGGTGACTGTCAAACCAATAAAGAAAAACTTAGCAGGGGCATTGGCTCAACTCGAGAGTTGCCAATGTCCCTGCTGTTATTCAGTTATCGTCAAGTCGCGTCAGGCGAGCTTGGAGAGCGCGGCGGCGATGCGCTTGGCGGCCTCGCGCAGGTTCTCGTCGCTGGTGGCGTAGCTCAGGCGGATGTAACCCGGGCAGCAGAAGGCGCTACCGGCCACGGTGGCCACGTGAGCCTCGTTCAACAGATACAGGGCGAGGTCGTTGTCATCGTTGATGACGGTGTCACCGCAACGCTTGCCATAGTAAGAGTCCACCTTGGGGAAGGCATAGAAGGCACCGTCGGGCATGTTGAGCTCGAGGCCGGGGATTTCCTGCAGGAGGCCCACGATGAGGTTGCGGCGGCGCTCAAAGGCGACGCGCATCTCCTCGACGCAGTCCTGCGAGCCGTTATAGGCAGCCTCGGCAGCCTTCTGGGCAATCGAGGACACGCCGCTGGTGTACTGGCCCTGCATCTTGGTGACGGCCTTGGCGACCCACAGCGGGGCGGCGATGTAACCGATGCGGTAACCGGTCATGGCATAGGCCTTGGAAACACCGTTGATGATGACCACCTGCTCCTTGATGGCGTCAAACTGGGCGAGCGACTCGTGGCAGCCCACGTAGTTGATGTGCTCATAAATCTCGTCGGCGATGACCATCACCTCGGGGTGACGGGCAAGCATGTCGGCGATAGCCTTCAGCTCCTCGCGGTTGTAGATGGCACCGCTGGGGTTGCTGGGCGAGCAGATGATGATGAGGCGGGTCTTATCGGTGATGGCAGCCTCAAGTTCATTGGCAGTCACTTTGAAGTTCTTCTCCATGCTCGAGGGCAAAAGCACGCTCTTGCCGCCGGCGAGGTTGACCATCTGCACATAGCTTACCCATGCAGGGGTGGGGATGATGACCTCGTCGCCGGGGTTTACGAGTGCCATGATGGCGTTGCACAACTCGTGCTTGGCACCGTTACCGATGACAATCTGGTCGGGGGTGTACTCCAGGCCGTTCTCGCGGCGCAGCTTCTCGCAAACGGCTTGGCGCAGCGACAGGTAGCCGGGCACAGGTGAGTAGAACGAGAAGTTGTCGTCCACAGCCTGCTTGGCGGCAGCCTTGATGTGGTCGGGGGTGAAGAAGTCGGGTTCTCCTACCGAAAGGTTAATCACGTCCACGCCCTGAGCGCGCAACTCGCTGCTCTTCTGTGACATGGCCAGGGTGGCACTCGGTGCCAGTGCGTTGATACGATCCGAAAGACGGTTCATTGTGTTATCAGTTTTAAGTTGTAAGTTTTTAGTTCTAAGTTAATTAGTGTTTTCTACCTGCAAAGGTAAGACTTTTTGCCCGAATGGGCAAATTATCGTCAATTTTCGTCGCCGTTCTTCTCCACAACTCGGCCGCCAACGACCTTGAAGCGTCGGTCAAACTCCTCGCGCGTCCTTTTCCAGCGGTTGTGGCTCCACAGCCAGTACTGCGGCGCACGGTTGATGGTCTGCTCCATGCGCTGGAAGTAGATGTCGGTCAACTCAAACTCGCCCATCGTGGACGGGTCGCGGGTGATGACCTGGAACTCGCACTCGTAGTGTCCGCGTCCCATGCGCTTGACATCCACATAGACGACGGCCTGGTTCTGGGAGTGGACGATGCGCTCGATGCCGGTAAACACGGGGGTGTCGGGGTGGTTCAGGAAGGTGAGCCAGTGGTGGATGTTTTCCCATTTGGGCACTTGGTCGTTGATGTAGCCAAGTATGGTGGGACGGCCTTCGCGTTTGTTACCGAGTATCCAGCGCAATGTCTCCTTCTTGGACACATTGTCTGACCCCATGCGGCTGCGAGCCTTCAGCACGACGCGGTTGATGACTTGGTTCTCGAGCGGGTGGTAAATCTGTCCCATGACCGTATTGTTGGTAATCAGGGGACGCACCCACAGCACGAGCGAGGACACCCATTCCCAGTTGCCGTAATGCCCCAGCAACAGGGCGACAGATTGCCCGCTGTTGAGGATCTCGGCCACCTGCTCGCTGCCCTTGAAGGTCATGCGCCGCATGATGTTCTTGTCGGTGATGGAAGTGTACTTCACAGTCTCGACCAGGATGTCGCAGAAGTGGCGGTAGAACTGCCGCTGCAGCGTCTTGAGTTCCTTGTCGCTCTTGTCGGGATAGGCGCTCTTGAGGTTTTTCCACACCACGCGGTGGCGGTAATGCAGCACGTAGGTCAGCAGCAGGCAGAGGATGTCGCTGAACAGATAATGCACCCACAAGGGCAGCAGCGACAATGCGTACCACATGCCGTAGATGGCCCAAAAGGCTATGTTTTGAAAAAAGGATTTCATTAGCGGCTGCGAATTTACTATTTTTTCGTGTGATGGCGAAAATTTTCCCGTTTTAGTGTAATTTTTCGGCACCGTCTTGCGTCTAATGGTCAAAATCACTAAAAAAGGAACAATTATGGATTACTCGAAATTTGGTAAGAACTCATCATCGGTATTGGCACCAATCAGCGGCATCGTGCTCCTGCTTGCTCGAAGTGCAGTGAATCTCCTGTCCTGTTTCTCGATGCTCTACCAGCAGCACCGCATCCAGGAGCAAAACGATAAAAAAGCGAGAGTTCAGCCCAGGCATTTGAGTAAAAATCATTATCTTTGAGCCTCTCAACAGATTACAATATTCAATAATTCAATACAATATGGCTTATTTAGAGATTAATAACGTGGTGAAACGCTATGACGAGCACGTTGCCCTGAATGGCGTTTCCATGCATGTGGAGCAAGGGACCATCTATGGTCTGCTCGGTCCCAACGGAGCGGGCAAGAGCACGCTCATCCGCATCATTAACCGCATCCTGGCCGCCGACAAGGGTACTGTTACCCTCAACGGCAAGCAGATGACCGATGATGACATCACCCACATCGGCTACCTGCCCGAGGAGCGCGGCCTGTACAAGAAAATGAAGGTGGGCGACCACATCGTGTATCTGGGACGCCTCAAGGGTATGACCAAGGCCGACGCCATCGCCTCGATGCACTGGTGGCTTGACCGCTTTGACCTCAAGAAGTGGGAAAACAAGAAGGTGGAGAACTTGTCCAAGGGTATGCAGCAGAAGGTGCAGTTCATCGGCACCGTCATTCACCGTCCGCCGCTGCTCATCTTTGACGAACCGTTCTCGGGCTTTGACCCCGTGAACGCCGAGCAGCTGAAGGTAGAAATCCTGGCCCTGCGCGATCAGGGCAGCACCATCCTGTTCTCGACGCACAACATGGCGTCGGTCGAGGAAGTGTGCCAGCAGATTACCCTGCTCAACCATGCCCAGGTGGTGCTCTCTGGCAGCGTTGACGAGGTGAAGCAGCAGCACAAGAAGAACATCATCGCGGTGCAGACGCCCGACAAGATTGAGCCCAATCCCGAGTTGTTCTCCATTCTGCCTCCCGACCCCATGAAGAAGCAAGACACGCTCATCAAACTTGACCCTGGTGTGCAGGTGCGCGATGCCATCAACTGGCTCAACGAGCACTACCGCCTGACGGGCTTCACCGAGGTGCTGCCCAGCATGAATGAGATTTTCATCGAAACCGTCAAATTCAAAAACACTGAAAACAATGGATAAGCTTCGCCTCATTATAGCCCGCGAATATATGTCGATTGTCGGGCGCAAGTCATTCATCATCATGACACTGGGTATGCCCCTGCTGTTTATCCTTATTGCCGCAGTTCCAATTGGAATGGCATATCTCAACGACAAGGGCAGTGACGTCCAGCAGATAGCAGTCATCGACGAGACGGGCCGCTATGCCGCGGCGCTGCACAGCGACGACATGTACAACTTTGTGGCCATCAAGGGTGACACCGTAACCAATGCCCGCGAGTTTTATGACAAGTCCAACGGCAGCCTCGATGCCATCGTCATCATCCCGCGCAACGTGGATAGTACCGGCGTGGTCAATATCTACAGTGAGGGCACTATCACTCCTGCCTTGGTGTCGACAATACGCGGCACGCTGGCCGATACCATCCAGAATGCCCACCTGGCGGCGTTAGGCATCCCCAACCTGCAGCAGATGGTAGACAAGGCCCACGTCGATGTTGACGTGCGCTCCATCAAGTGGAGTGACCAGGGCGAGCAGGAGTCCTCGACCGATGCTGCCATGGGACTGGGTTTCCTGTTGTCGTTCATCACCTATATGTTTGTGCTCATGTATGGCGCGATGATCATGAATAGCGTCATCGAGGAGAAGACCAACCGCATCGTCGAGGTGATTGTGAGCAGTTGCCGCCCGTTCCAGCTGATGTTGGGTAAAATCATCGGTGTGGGACTGGTGGGCTTGACTCAGATGGCCATTTGGGTTGTCCTGCTCGCTATCGTCGGCACTGTTGCCGGCAGCGCGTTCGGACTGAGCGGCATGACAACAGGCGGTGTTCCGGCTGAGGCTATGACCACCGTTGAGGACATGGGTGTCATGGAGAGTTTCACACGCCAAGTGCTGTCTATCAACTATGTGCCCATCATCGTGAATTTCGTGCTCTACTTCCTGGGCGGTTACCTGCTCTACAGTGCCCTGTTTGCAGGACTTGGCTCAGCCGTGGACCAGGCCAGCGACGCTTCACAGTTCACGACCCCTGTCATCTTGATTATGCTCATCGCCTTCTATGCAGGCATCGCTTGTGCCGAGAATCCCATGGGTCCCATGGCCGTTTGGTGTTCCATTATCCCGTTCACCTCTCCTGTGGTGATGATGGTAAGGCTGCCCTTCGGCGTGCCCACATGGCAACTGATATTGAGTATTGTCCTGTTGTTTGGCACCGCACTCGCCATTACGTGGATGGCTGCCCGCATCTATCGCCGCGGCATCCTGCACTATGGTCAGAAGGCCAGCTTCAAGGACCTCTTCAAGTGGATCAAGTAATTAGGAGGCTTTAGGCTTTAGGACGGCGGATGCCAACTAAGGACTAAAAACTAAGGACTAAAAACTAAAAACTAAGGACTAAAATGCGAATAGTCATTCAACGGGTGACCGAGGCTTCGGTCACCATCGACGGACAACTGCACAGCACCATCGGCCCCGGCATGATGGTGCTGGTGGGCGTCCGTGAGGGAGATACCGAGGACGATATGCGCTGGCTGGCGCAGAAGACCGTGAACCTGCGCATCTTTGACGACGATCAGGGCGTGATGAACCGCAGCATCATTGATGTCGGCGGCGAGGTGCTGGCGGTGAGCCAGTTCACCCTCAATGCCTCGACCAAGAAGGGCAACCGCCCCAGCTACATCCACGCCGCAGGTCACGACCTGGCTGTGCCCCTCTACGAGGCCTATTGCGACGAAGTGGCCCACTTGCTCGGCAAACCTACCAAACGTGGCGTCTTCGGCGCCGAAATGCAGGTCGCTCTCATCAACGACGGCCCCGTCACCATCATCATCGACTCCCGCCTCAAGGAGTAAAACCAGCGGGCAGTGGCAAAAAATAGTGGCCTAATAATACTATTGTATTCCGTTGCTCGGTTGCCGAAATCTTCGATGAAACCGTCGTTTTTCGTTGAAGATTGATGGTTTTGGATCTAATGGTAAGGGGTTATCCTTGGAATCTCTATTTTTTTTACGGTGGTTTGTAAATAAATGCCGAAAAATTAGTTGCAAAGAAAAAAAATTGTATCTTTGCAGCGGATGATGAAATTGTTGCTTCATATTTGGTTAGTACTGATGGTACTGGCGGGTATTCTCGTCGGCTGTAATCGTGCACCCAAATATGACCAGCGCCTGGTGTCTGCTGATAAAATGGTCTATCAACAAGCAGGTAAAGCTAAGAAAATCCTTTCAGACATCAAACCGCAGGCTCTCAATGAACCCAATGCCGCGTATTACAACCTGTTGCTTACTCAGGCGAGCTATATCGGCTATGATGAGATTACCCCAAGAAACGATAGCATAATCAGTGCAGCGCTCGATTATTTCTCGCACCACAAGAGTGATAAAGAGAAGCTCACACGCTCTATGATATATAAAGGTGCAGTTCTTCAAGAACTTGGTATTATTGATACCTCGATGTCTTATTATAAAAATGCTGAGCTGAATGCAGATAAGGATGACGATTTCAATCGTGGCTATGCCCAGATGCGAATGGGTAATCTATATAAGGAGCATAATGCCTATGATGGTCGAGATCTTGAGAAATTTGAACAGGCTGTAAAAAGTTTTAGGAAATGCAAAAATAATCACTATCTGTTGATTGCCTTAAGAGATTTGGGCGCCCTTTACAGATATCGAAAAGCTGATAAGGCCGAAGAAATCTTGAAAGAGGCAATTGCCTTAGCCGAAGTTGAAAAGGATACGTCAAACTTTTTGAATTGTGTCAATTTGTTGGCCTATTTCTATAACATGCAGAGGATGTATGACAAGGCTTATAACCAACTGCAACGTATCAAATCATTGAAGCCCGAATTCTTTGCTGAGGATAATGGTAATGCCTACTCAACATTTGCAACAGTATATGCTAATATCGGTAAAGTGGATTCTGCCGAGATATTTTTAGACTTAGTTAAGCAACAGAATGATTATTATTCATATAATTATTTGATACCTAAGAGTCAGATTTGCAAAGCTCGCGGCGATATGTATGGATACTATAAATTCAGTCACAAATTTGATAGCCTTGATAGAGAAAATCAGAGGAATCAAGACGTTGTGAAAATCATGCATGCAGAGCTTAATTGTGATGAGATGTTTAAAAGTTCACAAGCTAAGAAAGAACGTAATAGATACATGATTCTGGCAACTGTGATTTTGACTCTGATGCTGCTTGCACTGCTGTTCTACCGTCGCTCTCACCGCTATGATAAACTTGTGCTTGAGTTGAAGGACCGTTCGCAGAGCCAGATCAATGACCTGACCAATCTGCAGGACAATATCAACGAGCTGAAGATCAATGACGAACGCCTCAAGGGTTTCATTTTGTCTCACATGGGCATGATGCGCGAGATGATTGATGCCTGTTACCACGAGCCGAATAACCGCATTGCCGAGAACATGAAGCGTATTGTCAAGTTCCAGGACAGCAATCGCGACAATTGGGTCAGGCTGTATGACTACATCGACTTGGAGCATAACAACATCATGGCACGCACGCGCGAGAACTATCCGCAGCTCAATGACCGTGACTTGCTGTTGTTGGCATTGACCTGCATGGGCTTCTCCTATATCCAAACCGCCATCATTATGGGCTACTCCAATGCCACCAGCGTGAGTGTTATCAAGCAGCGGCTTGCCAAGAAGATGGGTCTTGAGTGCACGCTCAACGAGTACATTGATAGCTTTTCACAGGAAAAAACAGCCTCAGATACCTAAAAAAACACCTTTTTTTGAGCCTAAAATCAGCGTAGGGCCTTTGTATTAGAAAAATTTTTTTAACCCATTGAAAACCAATATACTAAATTTTCGTTGTATTATTCTGTATTACGAAAAAATTTGGTCAATTCACGGATTGGCTATAACTTTGCATCGCAAATCTAAACATTATAGCTATAATAGTTGAATCTAAACATTACTGAAATTATGAAACGTTTCTATCTTATCGCAATATTGATCACCATCTGCGGCATGACCGCAATGGCGCAAAATAGTTCAGGTATGGCCCACCATACACCTGATAAAAACAGATTACCCGTAGTTATTAACCAAGAGTTCTTGCAACCGTTTATTAACTACGACGGAAAGATCGAGGTAATAGGCTGTGTGAACTATTACTATACTGTCACCATAACAAAGGGATTATCCTTTGTCTGGAGCGAGACTATCGGAAAGGGATACGACAACGTCATTGACTTCAATGATTTTGAAGAAGATGTGACCTATGTGATTAACGTAATGAGTTCACAAGGAACCACCATCGTGTGGAGACTTGAAAATGGAGTCTTTATTGACCCGTATATGCCCGGTAGGGGGGGCGTAGCAAATCATTTGTTTGATGAAATACCCCTGCTTGACTACTGAAATTGAGAGAAATGTTTAGATTTTAAATAATTAGGTATTCCTTAAATTTGAGAAACACACATCATCCAAACTGCTGCCCGCCATATCGCTATGACGGGTAGTTGTTTTTTGTATCCACCCATATTTTCGTCTCAGTAGCTGATTGTTGTCAAAAATGGAATGTTCCACGAGTTATCAACAATTAGGGCGAGTTTTGAACAATTCACCCATTTTAACGGAGTTTTTCGATGTTTTTTGCCCAAAATTCTGTTTCTTTGCATCCGTGAAACAATGTGCAAGCCGAATGCAATGCATGCTTGCTTGTGAATTGCTGAGGCGCCGCCGTTGTTTATTTATAAATTAGAAAACGACACCATCTTATGGGAAAAATTATAGCAATAGCCAACCAAAAGGGCGGCGTGGGCAAAACCACGACCTCCATCAACCTGTCGGCAGCCCTTGCCAGCAGTGGCCAGCGCGTCCTGCTCATCGACGCTGACCCGCAGGCCAATGCCACCTCAGGCCTGGGCATCGAGCCCAAGGACATGTCATCGACCATCTATGAATGCTTGGTGGATGATTATCCCGTGCGCAGTGCCGTGGTGGGCACTTGTGTCGATGGGTTGCAGCTGCTGGGCTCACGCATCGACCTGGTGGGTGCCGAGTTGGAGCTGGTGGAGAAGGATCACCGCGAGCGCGTGCTGCGCAACGCCATCGAGCCGCTCAGGAACGAATATGACTACATCATCATCGACTGCAGCCCGTCGCTGGGCTTGATTACCGTCAATGCCCTCACTGCCGCCGACAGTGTCATTATCCCTGTCCAGGCAGAGTATTTTGCGCTCGAGGGCATCAGCAAACTGCTCAACACCATCCGCATCATCAAGGGCAAATTGAACGCCGGCCTGCGCATCGAGGGCTTCCTGCTCACGATGTATGACGCGCGCCTGAGGCTCGCCAACGAGATCTTTGAGGAACTCAAGGGCCACTTTGGCGACATGGTGTTTAATACGGTCATTCCGCGCAATATACGCATCAGCGAGGCTCCGAGCCACGGCTTGCCGGTCATCCTGTATGATCCCACGTGCCGCGGCACGACCAGCCACATGCAGCTTGCCCAGGAAATCATCGCCCGTAGCAAGAAGAATTAATTTGCCATCATTATTGACTAACAAATAACGACTTAACGATATGAAACGAAGTGCATTAGGCAAGGGCCTCGACTCGCTCATCCCCAAGGATGATATCCAGACTGGCGGTTCGTCGGCCATCAATGAGATTCCCATTGACCAAATCACTCCTAACCCCGACCAGCCGCGTCAGAACTTTGACGAGGAAGCGCTGGAAGAACTGGCGGCGAGCATCCGCGAGCTGGGCATTATCCAGCCGTTGACCTTGCGCAGCACCGGTTATGGCGCTTACCAGATTATCTCGGGAGAGCGCCGCTACCGTGCCGCCGTGCTGGTGGGCCTGACAACGGTGCCTGCCTATATCCGCACCGCCAACGACAGCGAGATGACCGAGATGGCGCTGATCGAGAATATCCAGCGTGAAGACTTGGACGCCATCGAAATTGCCCTCACCCTGCGCAAACTCATCGACCAGTATCAGTTGACGCAGGAACGTCTGAGCGAGCGCATCGGTAAGAAACGCGCCACTATAGCCAATTTTCTGCGTTTGCTCAAATTGCCCGCCGAGGTTCAATTGGGACTGCACTCCCACGCCCTGGATATGGGCCATGCCCGCGCTCTGTTGTCGCTTGACGACCCCAAGCTGCAGTTGAGGCTCTATAACGAGACCATTAAGAAGGGCTTGTCGGTGCGTCAGGTCGAGCAGCGCGCCAAGCAGATGCAGGAAGCTGCCGACGCCGAGCGCTCGGCTGGCACCGGTGAAAGCAGGCCGATGAATGTCCAGGCTGGCCAGATACTGCAGAAACACCTGGCATCGGCCTTCGGTGTGCCTGTCAAGTTCACTTGCGACAAGAGCGGAAAGGGAAAAATCATCTTCCCGTTCACCAGCGAGGAGCAGCTTGAGAAAATCATCGCGATCTTCGACACACTCAAGAACGCTTAACACAAGAGACTATACTGGTGGCATCCTCGACAACATACGGCATGGGACGGTATTGCAGGTTACTGCTTGCCGCGCTGTTGCTGTGCCTTGCTTGGCACGGCAATGTCGCCATGGCGCAGGAGGTGCCCACCACCATCGGTGGTGATAGCATAGCCACCGTGTCACAGCCTAAGAATAGGGGAGGGCACCATGACCGCCGCTCCCTCAACGTGAGCGATAGCGCCAAGCATGCAGCTGGCCACCCCGTGCGTGTGGTCAATGCCGCTGGCGACACCATCATCCTCGCATCAGTCGACTCGATCCAGAACTTGGGCGACGTGGAAATTCTCATGGACAGTGCCGCTGTGTCGCCCACCTTGGGCAAGACGCGCGTCTTCAACCCCGACCCGCAGCGCGCCCTGTGGCTCTCGGCGCTGTGTCCCGGCTTGGGACAGATTTACAACCGACGCTACTGGAAACTGCCCATCGTGGTGGGTTCGTTTGTGGGCCTGAGCTACGGCGCGTCGTGGAACAACCGCATGTACCGTGACTATTCCAAGGCTTACCGTGACGTGATGGACGATGATCCCGACACCCGCAGCTACATGGACTTTTTCCCGCCGACGGTGAACGAGAGCAGCCTGGATCAGGCCTGGCTGCAACGGGTGATGAAAAGCAAGCGCGACTACTACCGCCGGTATCGTGAGATATGCGTCATCGCTATGGTGGGCGTGTATCTTATCAACATCGTGGATGCCTATGTGGACGCCTCGCTGGCCCACTTTGACATCACGCCTGACCTGACCCTGGACGTGGCGCCCACAGCCATCGACAACACCGCCCTGGGCGGGCGGATGCCGTCGCTGGGCTTGCAGTGCGCCATCAGTTTTTAATATTGACAACCTAACGACAACGATATAGATTATGATAAAGAATAGACTCCTCACTTTGCTTTTCACCACAGTGCTGGCAGCCTTGACGCTGCAGGCGGCACCCCGTGAGAAGAAGAATATCCTCTCGCTGAAGAACACTATCACCGACGAGGACATCGTGTTCCCCGAGAGTTTTGACACCGATGTGCATAAGATGATGACCAACTGGTACTTGCAGAACTACACCGTGCTTGATGCCGATGTGGAGAATAAGTCGTCGGGCGAGGTGGGCGAGGAAACCTACATCAGGCGACTCGCTGCCATGCCAACGGTGATCGAGATGCCCTACAACCAGATTGTGCGCAAACACATCGAGCGCTACGTCTATCGCAGCCGCACGCTTGTCGAGGAGATGCTGGGTATGAGCCTCTACTACATGCCCATCTTTGAGCAAGCGCTGGAGAAGGAAGGCTTGCCACTGGAACTCAAGTACTTGCCCATCGTCGAGAGCGCCATGGACCCCAATGCCACGTCGCGCGTGGGTGCTGCGGGCCTGTGGCAGTTTATGGTCGGCACAGGCAAGGGTTTGGGACTGGAAATCAATTCGCTCGTCGATGAGCGTCGCGACCCCTACCGCTCCAGCGAGATGGCGGCCAAATACCTCAAGAACCTGTACCAGATCTACAACGACTGGTCTCTCGCCATTGCCGCCTATAACTGCGGACCGGGCAACGTCAATAAGGCGCTGCACCACAATGGTGGAGTGGGCGACTTTTGGGACATCTATGATTACCTGCCCCGCGAGACCCGTGGCTATGTGCCCGCCTTCATCGCCGCCAACTATGCGATGACCTATTACAAGCAGCACAATATCAGCCCGTCACTGGCCAGCAAACCGCTCATCACCGACACTGTGACCGTGCGCCGCCGAATCCATTTCGCACAGATTGCCGACGTGCTCAATATCCCCATCGAGGAGATTCGCACCTTCAACCCGCAATACCGTGCCGATGTGATTCCAGGAGATAACCACCCCTATGTCCTCATATTGCCTTCACAGCACATCTACAGCTTCATCCTGTGCGAGGACAGCATCGACAACTACCGCGATGACCTGTATGCCCACCGTCAGGTGGTGGAGCCTGGAGGTCAGACCGTCACTGCCGAGGATTACATATCGGGACGCGTGGATATCAGCAATATGCGCACCATCAACCACAAGGTGGGCCGCGGTGAGACGGCATCGTCGATAGCTGCCAAATACGGCATGACCACCAATGAACTGATGGCGCTTAACAATAAGAGCAGCGAACGCGTGAAGCGCGGCGAAACGCTCAAGGTCAAGGCTCCAGATCAAGACGAATCGGATGTTGAAACGGGTATCGCCGAGACCACAACCGAGGTCACTGAAACCCTGACTGATGAAAACGCCAGCGAGGAAATGGCTCAGAACGAGCAGGCCCTCTTTGACGAGGTCAAGAATATCGAGCGTGAGGCGGCCACCAAGGCGCCCTACAAGGGCTCCTATACCAAGCAGTCGGCAGAGCAGTCCACAGCCAGCAATGACACCAAGCAGTCCAGCCGCGTTGACGATCAGGCCACGCGCCGTCAGGCCGCCAAGGCCAACACCAGTGACTGGCGTGAGCGCAACAACAAGTATTCTCACAAGGACAAAGCCTCTAAGAAGGACCGCAAGAAGAGCGACCGCACTGCTGAGCACAGTTCCAAGAAGAGCCGTGGCAAAAAGGCTTCCAAGCCCGAGCGCCCTAGCGAGGTGACCGTGCAGAAGGGTGAGTCACTCACCAAGATTGCCGAGAAGGCCGGAGTTTCGGTCAAGGACATCGAGCGTGCCAACGGCATCGAGAACGGCAACAAGATCAAGGCTGGTGAGAAAATCAAGATTCCCACCAAGGCCGAGGCTAAACAGGCAGCCGCTGCCGAGAAGAAGGGCGGCAAGTCCTCCAGCAAGAAGGACAGCGGCAAGGCTTCGTCCGACAAGAAGGGCAGCAAGTCCTCCAGCAAAAAGGAGAGCAAGAAAGAAAGTAAGAAAGAAAGCAGCAAATCCAGCTCCTCAAGCAAGAGCAGCAAGAAGTCCAAAAAGAAATAACGCGGACAGCTGCCCTATAAAGTATTGGGGCACGGAGGATCTTACAAAAATAGTTGCTTCAGTTGTTCAACGTTTTTAAAGTTGTTTGAAAAAACACAAGAGGATGCTAACGAGCAACTAAATCCACTATTACCTCACGCGCGATCAACAAACCAGCCGCGGCAGGAACGAATGCGTTGCTGCCCGGCTGTTTTTTTCCGTCAACATATACCGGCACATCAGGGTTCCATCGAGGCTCCTCCTCGCTATATACGCACTTAAAGTGGTGGATGCCCTCGCGGTGCAGCAGCTTGCGCAGCATCCGCGCCAGCGGGTCGATGCGCGTCGAGTCAAAATCCGCCACGCGAAACGCCATCGGATCCATCTTGTAGGCCGCCCCCATCGAGCAGATGTGCGTCACCCCCAGTCGCAGGCAGCGACGTGCAATCTCCATCTTAGCCGTTATCGTGTCCAGGCTATCGACCACGTAGTCAAAGCAGGAAAGGTCGATTTCATCAGCGTTTTCGGGCAGGTAGAACATCTTGTGGGTCGTCACCTTGCAGTTCGGATTGATGTCCCGCACCCGCTCAGCAGCCACGTCCACCTTCGCGCGGCCAATCGTGCTGTGCAGCGCAAAAATTTGGCGGTTGATGTTCGACACGCTCACCGTGTCGTCATCAATCAAGTCCAGCGCACCAACGCCACTGCGGGCAAGCGCCTCGACCACGTAGCCCCCCACGCCGCCGATGCCAAACACCGCCACACGGCTCCGCGCCAGCCGCTCCATCGCCTCGGCACCCAGCATCAACTCAGTCCGCGCAAACGGACTCTCCACCGTTTTATTCTCATGATTCTCCATGTCAGCTCATGTCTTTTGACCGCAAATTTACTACAACCACCCCCTTTTCACAGCTTTTATCCCATTAAAAAATCGCATTTTGACAAAAAATGTCCGATTTTTTACCACCAATTCAAAAAATTGACTTACCTTTGCACCCGCTTCGACGCCCAGATGGCGGAATCGGTAGACGCGTTGGTCTCAAACACCAATGGGGTAACACCCGTGCCAGTGCTGGAACATTTTTATGTCACTCAATATCGCGTGTTAGAAAAATCTCATAAATCGAGTGATTGATAGTTCTACTGCCCCCTTATATCATCTTTCGTAACCATTCTTTAACCTGTCCTCTGCGTCAACTTGCGTTCAGGATAAGTCAGCGACACCCCCTTCTATACTCGACCTACAAAATAGTCTATATCCAGTTCCTCACACAGTCCATTTTTCGTATTTTTCGCATATTATTCGCAGTATGCCTTGCCTCTTCTCAGTTAGTTCTTTGCACCTTCGCACAAGCACTTAATCAATTGATTATCAACTTACAAAGAAAGGAATCTTATCTTTTGCCACCCCTATTATAATAGCTATTTTTGCAACGCCAAAGTCAAATCGGCGGCAAATTTGAATGACAGAAATCATTGTTGTAAATAAAGAAGAGATAGATGCACTGAGAGCGGATATATTAGAGCTCAAAAATCTTTTGTTAGCTGGCCAGAATGCGTCGACTAGCAAGGATGAAAATGTGGACGCTAAAACCGCAGCTAAGATGCTTCACATTACTACGCGTACATTATATACTTGGGAGCAGAAGGGCCTAATAAAACCCAGCCAACTTGGTCGCAAGAAATTGTACTCTGTGCGTGAGATCAATGAAATCATCGAAAAGAATAGACTTAACTAAATTATATGACGAATTCATTTTCACAGGCCGAAACGCCCCAGGTGGGTGCAGAGGCGCAGCTCAACGAGGGAATGAGCGTAGTACCCTCAAACGACAGTAGTATGGTGCATGCCGAGCCCATCCAGGGTTCGCCTGAACTCCAGCTGCCGGACGATACCTCAGCCAACGACGAGGAAACCACTGCCGCAGTTAGCGGTGAGCAGGTACAGGCAAGCACCGAAGCTACCGATGGTGATAACGCTGTACCCACCGAGGGCTACGAGGCCACGGCTGCTGACACCACGGAAAGCAACACCGCACCCCATGATGGCGAAAACACGTCCGCTGGCCAGGACGAGCAGGGCCAGGCAACGGGTGCAGGTCCCGAGGAACAGAAAAGCGGTAAGAAGAAAGGTGCCGCCAAGCCCGCTCCGGACTACAGTTTGGACTACTCCGAAGAGAAGAAAAAAGAGTTGGAGAGAGTGACCAGGGTTGGTGATGCTGAAATCAAGCGTGTACGTGAAGACCCTCGTTTCCCCACCATCCCCTTTGGTGATAACACTATGATCAACCTGAAGGGGGCCGCATTGAACGGAGTGAGCTTCAAAACCCCCGAGGTAAACCGAAAGCATGGGAAGGATGAAGCCGCTACTGGTGAGAGCCTAATGAAGCATGGCCCACAACACCCCTTCATCGTCATCACTGAGAAAATGGCTGAGGCTGCGGGTATCAAGGTTATCCGTTTTTCCAACGATGATCCCACCAAGCCCTTTAACGGTGGTGGTTACACGCTGATCTTCCTCGACGGTAATGGTCGCGTCAACTTCCTTTTGGGCTTAGAGGGTGGTCCCGAGAAGTGGCCCGATGTTTACGCCATCTTCCCGACGAAGAACCGTGCTGGCTACTACGACATCCCGAAGAGTTTTGAGGTAATGAATACTCAAGTAACCGTATGGAAACCTGGTGACTGGGTGACAAAGCGAATCCTTGAAGAGGGTGTCAAGGCTCACAAGGGTTGGACTAGCATCAACCAACTCCGTCAAAAGGGCTATAACTATCAGGCTGCATGTGAGGCAATTACATTGGGTACAGATCGCATCATCAAGACAGATGTGATTAGTGGTGACGCCAATAGAATCTTCCTCCACTACGATTCGGCAGTGAAAATTCACAATGCCCTGGTGAAGAAGTTCAGTGAAGGCGATGACAATACCCTCAAGACCAAGGCGTTTCCCGCCAAAGTCTCAGAGTTGTGGTTACCCCTGTCAAGCAAGAGTGGTGACGAGAAGGCCACTGAGTACATGATCGCCTTCATCGACCAGTTCCCTCAGGAGCAGGTGAAGAAGATCATGGAAGCTAAGGGCAGCAAAAAGGACGGTGTTCGTGTCACCAAGGACGCTATCAGGATCGGTATCCTGGAGACTGAGTTCAATGCCTACATGGAGAAGCACCCGTTCAACACTGAGAAGTAATAATTCAAATCCAACCGTCGACCCGTGGTGAGAGGGCGGGTCGACTCTTAAATATTATGATTTATGTATAACAGTTTTGAAGTAGTTGCCGGTGCTGGCCCTTCCGTCAATGATGAACCCACCAATTGGGCTGTAAACAACTATGGTGGTGTGATTAATGGTTTCGTGCCTGGGAATGGAATCCCGTCAATCCCAGACCACATATGGGACTCGCTGCCCGATTCGCTCAAGAGATGGCTCAAGGACGCAGAAATGGGCCTCACAGAGAACGAGGCGAAATTCATCAGCCGTTATTGGGCTGAAAGAACAGATTGGAGAGCCAGCATCAATTATGAGATAGCTTCAGCCTTAGCGGTTGAGGAGAATGTCTTTAGAATCACGATTGAAGAAATCCAGAATCGCTACTTGGGCTGCCTTTATCATGCTCCCAGAGAGATCTTGAACGAGGACAACCTATTTTTCCCTGCTTCATTGTGCCGGTTCATCCCCTTTAATGAATTCCACTCGTGGCTTGAAGGTATCGTCATTATTTCATGCTACAATGACTGCTATTATTTGTTTGCTCGCGAGAAGGTTATAGCAGGAGCCGATAGAACCAGCCTTGAAGGTACTATCAGGTTTATGCAAAGTATTGATAACAACTCAAACCAGAATAGGAAGTGAAAACGACAAATAGTGATCATACAGTGGTGAGACCGGAGCCGACGAGTCTTCCGATTTGGGGCCTCGACGATCGCCTTCAGAATTATATTATGAACGTCGCCGAGACCTACCAATGTCCAGTTGACTTCGTTACAGCTGCAGTCTTCAGTGTAGCCTCAGCGGCAGCAGGGAACAAGGTTACGGTCAAGGATAAGTTCAAATCTTCACTTTGTCTCTGGCAGGTGTTGTTGTGCCCTAGTGGTGGCGGTAAGACAGAACCCATCAAGGCGGTGATGGCTCCCCTTACAGAACTCAACATTGAATATGCTAACAAGAGTTTCGACGATAAGCCCATCCGAGTGATTATTGATAACGTTTCAGAGGCCGCTATTATTAATGCTCTGGACAGGAACAGAGATGGTCTGCTTCTGTGCCGCGATGAGATTCACAGTCTATTTATGACCAAGGGTATTATTGACAACCTGTTGAGCATATATTCCCATTCGCCCATCCTCAAAGACAGGGCGAACTGCAGCATTACCATCGAGCGGCCATATATGAGCATTCTTGGTGGTATCCAACCTGAGAGGATACAAGAATGTTTCGGTCATGGTAACTGGCCAAACGGGTTAGGACCACGCTTCTTGTTCTGCTGGCCCGACGATGAGGATTACCCGTCATACAGCATGAGACGAGCCGACCCGCTGCTTGCAAACCTGTGGGAGCAGATCGTCTTCTTCATCTATAACCTCCCGAGTGGTACGACTGTGGAGATTGATCCTGATGCGATGCTGGCTTATACTCGTTATTACAATGAACTGGCAATGCTGAGGAATTCAAAAAACACGACTATTGCAGAAAATGTCCTTTATGGTAAACTTCAGATCAACATTCTCAGATTGGCTGGAGTGGTGGCGGTGTTGAGATATGTTTCCCAACCGTCATTAGGCCTGAAGATTGACATGGACTGCATATACTATGCTATTCGGTGTATGGACTATTATCAGGCGTGTGGAAAACGTGTGATCCTGAACCTCAATCAGAAACAGGAGAATAGTGGATTGATGCTTGATAAGATTCCCACGGCTGATCTCATCCGGGAACTCAATAAAAGACATCACATCTCCAACCAGTCTGCCTTCGCTAAAGGATTGGGAGTGAAACAACCTTATATCAGCAAGATCATCAACAATTAATGTGGTTATATGTTATATATAGCTTAAATGTCTATAAACCAGAAGAATAATAAGTGTATAACCTATAACTGCAGATAATGACGACCAAGCATGATATACAATGAATCAAATTGAATCTAAACATTAATCATCGGCCCGTGGTGAGAGGGCGGGTCGACATTTAAAAAAGAAGAATATGTCAGAGAAGAAAGAAAAAAAGCAACTTAAACAAACTGGCGGTAACATGTATACCAATACCGCTACCTGGAACCCGCTCAAAGGTCGCTGCTGTCATGGGTGCGAGTATTGCTTTGTTGGTGAATATGGTAAACCACAGCAAGAGTTACACCTTGACGAAGCGGCTTTCGATTATGACTTGAACTCGGCGGAACTTGAGATTTTTGTCTGTTCCGGCTGTGATATAGGGGCCAGCGATGTTAAAAACGAACAGAGACTATAAGGGCTTCATGGGTCTGGCTCCGTCCGTTCAAGATCGAGCCGAAGCAATGGAAAAGTTTCACGAGTTGGGCTTCAATACCCGAGTGACGATTGAGCCGATCATGGCTTTTGATCGACAGCCGTTGGTGGATCTGGTTAAGAAATGTCATCCCAGTCTGGTCAGGATAGGAACCAATACCAACTGGAACTTTCATGTTCCTGAGCCAGAACCCTGCGATGTGTGGGCTTTGATCCATGAGTTGGAGCAATTTACCAAGGTTGAGATGAAAAACAACCTGAAGTGCTGGCTGAGAAATCATTAAATGAAAATGATATAAAATTCAATATAAAATTAGTTTTAAAGAAAATTTAATATGAAAAATTTAATTTATCGAGTTAGTAACAATTTTGGATGGCCACTGTCTTCAAGACATATGAGCCGTAGTGAGGCCGCTATGGTCATCAGGTACAACATCTCACATAACTGCCGTTTTTATCGTCCTAAAAACGATGGGAATTGGGATGACACTGCTTACACTTTCTTGGAACAGATAGACAAGGAAGTTGGCCATGATATTCCATTCATCCAGCTGAATGATGGGCTCTTCTCGAAGTTCATGCAACTCTTTGGTGCTTTGTACTGGGACCGGGAATATGACCGTTGCATCAAGGAACAGAGGCTCAATGGCACTGACTCGGAGCCGTATTATGAATGTGTATTGAGGTATAGCGTCATCCTTAAACCAGAAAACATGGCTGGTGAGTATGGTATTATTACAGATCCGTGTTTTTTAGACAATACGATCGATGACTCGACGCTTCATGAAAATATGGACATTATCGATGAACTTGACAAAAGCCACAACCTTGTTAACCTGCTTGTGGATGGTTACATGTGGGCTCAGGGGTGTGAGAGACAGGTTGAGAAAAGATATCGTAACGATCCTGATAAGGCATACACTTATCTTCTGAACAAAGCTTTTGCTCAGTTCGGTCTTACGACCAAAGATATTCGTGTATATCATTTTTAATCCCTCTATGTGTATCTGGCACCTGAAGTAAAAAAAAAGTAAACAAAACATTACAGATTCTAGGCCCGTCATCGTGACAGGGGCGGGCCATTATTAAAAAGATAAACTAACAAGATTTTAAACAACAGAATAATGGGAAAATTCAAAAAAACTATTAAAAAAGTATGGAGAAAAAATGACTTGTTGAAAATTGCTGACAACCAATTGGAAAGAGATGCAGTTGAATACGAATTTGAAATGATGGCTACTAAGAATTCGACTGGCGAACTGGTGATTGAGTCTGAAAAGGGGCTTAATGGCACTTGGCTGTTGATTAATCTTCAAGCAATCCACATGGAACGCCTTTTAGAAATCTTCTTGTCCGAACATGGTTATGATGGCTTGAATTTTGAGGATTTTAAAGAGTTCCACGAGTTATTAACAACTCTGTTTGGAGGCCTATACATTTGAAGACTAGATAACAGAGATAGACTAGCTATTACTTGTACTGGGCCCGTGGTGAGAGGGCGGGCCTATTATTAAACTAACATCATTTTAAACTAAAAAGATTATGTCAAATTTAGAAGATTTTCTGGCTGCCGGTGCTGGCATTGCTGGATATGCATGCTACACGGAGGATCATGTTCTACGAGCCTATAACTGGGACGATGATCAAATCCAAGCGATTCAATGGTTCTTTAAAGACCTGAGATCGAGATCGGATGATGATTTCATCGAATCTGAAAGTAATGCCGATCTCGTAGAACAAGTTGATGGGATGTATCTAAAGTATCTGACTGAAACAAAATTGGTTGATGCCTTATTCCGAGCTCGCACCGTTGCTAAGATTGATCAGAAGACTTTGGTCAGTGAATTGGAAAGCTACATCGAACATCTTGAGAATTGCATTTTACAAAAAGATCTTGAGAGAATTTGTTCAGAAAGCGATCTTGATTCTCAGCATTAATTCCTCACTAAAAAGAAGAGATTGGGCTCAATAACCTGGTCTCTTCTTTGTTTTCCTTGCATAACTTCTTTTTTTTTGCCCCGACCGAACCGAAAAAAAAGAAGAGCGATATCAACACTTCTCCAGCATTGATATCACACTTCAATCGGACTCTCTTGATTTGAACCGACGGTGGCAGCTTAAGGCCGGTGTCTATCCAAAATAAGATAATAGCGTCCGGGATGGTGGTTTTCCGATTAACTC
>CADAFP010000008.1 GCA_902787185.1 uncultured Bacteroidales bacterium
CGGGCCAATTGTTCATATAGTTTACTCTCCATGCCGCAAATATCGGCATTTTTCAACTTTTCACAATTATTTGCCCCCACCTTTTATCGGGTGAGCCATAAAAAGGGCGAGGCTATAACATGACGAGCCGAAAAAAAATGTAACTTTGCAACGTCATTGAGTGGTGCTGCCGGCACATCATTAGAATATTGATACTGTATTATAAAACGCTACAAATAAATGACACGGCTGGAATTGAACATACTGGGATGCGGAAGCGCGACGATGACACCGCGCCACCAGCCGTCGTGCCAAGTATTGAACGTGAGGGACAACCTGATGATGATTGATTGCGGCGAGGGAGCCCAGCTGGCGGTGCGCCGCATGAAACTCAAGCTGATGCGGTTGAATCACATTTTCATCAGCCACCTGCACGGCGACCATTGCTTCGGGTTGCCTGGCTTGATATCAACGATGGCGCTATTGAACCGTACCAACTCACTGACGATTCACACGTTCAAAGACGGGGCGGATTTGTTCGGACAGATGTTAGATTACTTTTGCCGCGAGCGCCCCTTCGAGGTGCGTTTCAATATCATCGACACCCACAAGCGTGTCGTCTGGGAAGATGATGCGTTAACAGTGACCACATTTCCGCTGGTGCACCGCGTTCCTGCCGTGGGTTTCCTGTTCAGGGAGAAGCCTAAGTTGCGCCACATCATCGGCGAGGAGGTAGCCCGGCTGGGTGTGCCCCACTATGCCATGAACGCCCTGCGTGAAGGTCAAGACTGGGTCACTCCCGAGGGTGTTATCGTCCCTAACGATCAGTTGACCACCCCTGCCGATGTTGCCATCAGCTACGCCTATTGCAGCGACACCAAGTTCTCACGCCGCGTCATCAAGAGCGTGGAGGGTGTTGACTGGCTATACCATGAGGCCACCTACGACGAGAGCCTGCGCATTAAGGCGCACAAGCGCTACCACAGCACTGCCCTCGAGGCGGCTACCGTCGCCCATGAGGCGGGCGTGAAGCAACTCATCCTGGGGCACTTCTCCAAGCGCTACCTCGACGAGACTCCGCTGCTGCATGAGGCCCAAGCGGTGTTCCCCGCTACACGACTTGCCAACGAGGGGCTGGTGATCGACTTGAATCAATTAGAAATTAGGAATTAGAAATTAGAAATTGGGGTTAGTGGATGCCAACAGAAACTTTTTCTAAAGCGATTAAACTTTGGGGACAGGTGAGAGTCCAATGGGTGATTTTTGCGTTGGGAAGGTTGTTGGTCATGCCAGACACGAAGGCGCAAAGTGAAAGTTATTACATTATTTAACGTAACGTTGAGGTAAAAACATTGAAAATTTGTTTAAAAACATTGTGTTTTAATTCGTTAAAATCTAAAAATCCCTTATTGGGCGCAAATTAAGTAAATTTTTCTTTATTGTTTGAAGAAAAAGTATTTCCTTTGCAGTCTCAAAATTGTGAACATACATTATTTACATAACAACTATTTTAAAATTAACGACTATGTCAGAAATTGAAGAAAGAGTAAAACAAATTATCGTTGACAAATTAGGTGTTAGCGAGTCTGAGGTAACGCCCGAGGCTACTTTCAGCCAGGATCTGGGTGCTGATAGTCTTGATACCGTCGAGCTGATCATGGAATTTGAGAAGCAGTTTGACATCAAGATCCCCGATGACAAGTCTGAGACCATCCAAAACGTAGGCGACGCCATCAAGTTCATTGAAGAGGCTAAGGCTGCCGAATAAAGAAACTCTTACAGGTGGATACTATGATTCGGCCTCATGACGGGGTCCATGTCATGGCATCCACCTTTTTATAAACTTCCTACTACCACATGGAATTAAAGAGAGTAGTGGTAACAGGTCTGGGTGCCATCACTCCCATCGGTATGGACGTTGAAACCACATGGAACAACGCCCTAGGTGTGAGCGGTGCAGGACCTATTACTTATTTTGACACGACACTGTTCAAGACCAAGTTTGCCTGCGAGGTCAAAGGCTTTGATCCACTGAACTTCGTGAATGACCCCAACGACCGCCGTGAGGTGAAAGACTTCAAGCGCAACGACCTGTACACCCAGTACGCGTTGGCCTGTGCTAAGCAAGCCGTTGAGGACGCCAACCTGCTTGCCGACGGCATCGACCGCGACGAGGTGGGCGTGATTTTCGCGTCAGGAATCGGTGGACTTCACACCTTTGAGGACCAGGCCGGCGACTACGCCAGGAATCCTGAACGAGGCCCCATGTACAGCCCGTTCTTCATCCCGACGATGATTGCCGACATCGCTGCGGGCCAGATTTCTATTAAGTACGGTTTCCGCGGTCCTAACTTCGGTATTGTATCAGCATGTGCCACCTCGACCAATGCGCTTATCGACGCTTTCAACTACGTACGTCTGGGCAAGGCCAAAGCCATCGTTACCGGTGGTAGCGAGGCTCCCCTGTTCCCGGCCGGCGTGGGTGGCTTCAATGCCATGAAGGCCATCTCGTTGCGCAACGATGACCCCGAAGGTGCCTCAAGGCCCTTCAGCGGTTCGCGTGACGGTTTCGTCATGGGCGAGGGCGGTGTATGCCTTGTGTTCGAAGAGTTGGAGCATGCGCTGGCTCGCGGTGCCAAGATTTATGGCGAGGTTATCGGTGGCGGAATGAGCGCCGATGCTTACCATATCACCGCCAGCCACCCCGAGGGTCTGGGTGCCAAGCTCGTGATGCAGCGTGCCATCGAGGACGCCGGCATCAAGCCCGAGGATGTTGACTATGTCAACGCCCACGGCACATCTACCCCCGTTGGAGACCTGAGCGAGGCTCAGGCCGTGAAGGATGTCTTTGGCGAGCATGCCTTTAAGCTCAACGTGAGCAGCACCAAGTCGATGACGGGCCACATGCTGGGCGCCACGGGTGCTATGGAGGCCGTCTTCTGCATTCTCGCTTGCCGCGATGACATTGTTCCCCCCACCATCAATCATGCCGATGGTGACGAGGACGAGCGCATCGATTACAAGATGAACTTCACCTTCAACAAGGCACAAAAGCGTACAGTTAACATTGCACTTTCCAACACGTTTGGTTTTGGTGGACATAACGCGAGCATCATTGTCAAGAAATACCAGAAATAAACCCCTGGGATAAGACCACGTGATGCCGTTGAACAACGCCATATCACTCATAAAGCTCCTTTTCGTCAAGGATAAGGAGCTTTATGTTTTTATACGTCGCATCACCGGCTACTATCCGCGCGACATCAGGCTCTACCGGTTGGCGATGATTCACCGCTCCAAACCGTTAAAGCTCGACAACGGGCGCTGGTGCAACAACGAGCGGCTGGAATTTCTGGGCGATGCCGTGCTGGGCAATGTCGTCGCCGACTTCCTCTACCACACCTACCCTGGCAAGCATGAGGGTTTCCTCACCTCGACGCGAGCCAAGATTGTTCAGCGTGAGAGCCTGAACCGCATCGGCAACAGCCTGCATCTCGACACCCATGTGCGCGCCATGACACACACCTCCACCCACAACAGCTACATCAGCGGCAATGCCCTTGAGGCCCTCGTCGGGGCCGTCTATCTGGACCAGGGACACAAACGCTGCCGCAAATTCATCGTCAACCGTCTGATCAAGAAGTTCTTTGACCTGAACGACCTGGTCAAGACAGAGCAGAACTTCAAGTCCCGCCTCATCGAGTGGACACAGAAGTACAGAGTCCCCATCGAGTTTGAACTCGTTGACACCTACCCCGACGCCGACAAGAATCCCGTCTTCCGCACCGCGGTCATCCTTGGGGGTATCTACGCAAGCGATGCGGTGGGCTACAGCAAGAAGGAGTCCCACCAGAGCGCCTCCAAGAAGGCCCTCGAACGCCTGCAGCAAGACCCGCAGTTCTGCGAACAGGTACTCTCGTCGGCCAGTCTCACGACCATGTAGCCATTCAGCGAAAAGCCTGGCACCAAACCTCACGCCAAGGCGCAAAGTACATTAGGATGAATCGTGACTAAGTCACTAACAAACGTGAATTAGTCTAAAATATGGTTTCATATTGAGGGTTTTTCATCAAACTTTTGTAATTTCGCCCAACTTTGCGGCTGAAAAAATGCCCTAACGATAGAACTCACATGAGACCGATAACCAACATACTACTTGTTCTGGCACTCATTTGCTATGTGTTCCTGCCATTTCACGACATTTCATTGCATGGCACGGTAACCGGCTTGGGATTCACTGCCGGCACCATTTCCCAGTCCCCTACTATCGGCAACGTCCTTTTCGCGTTGCTGCCATTCATCACTTGCTTTGGCGCTATCGCCCTCAACTGCCTCAAGAAGCGCTGGTGGGTGCTCGGCAGCATTGCGCTGATTATCATTGGGTTGTGGTTTTTCATGCACACCAACAGTCTTGACAACATCAGTCTGCAGCATGCCCCTGAAGTGACGCCCGACAATGACCTGGGCGAGGGTTTTAAGATTATCGGTTTGGGTATCGGCTATAAACTGGCATTCGTGTTGACCGGCCTGTCGTTGTTGTCGGCCATCATCTCACTGTTACCGTTCAAGTTTAACGAGACCATTGAGCGCGCCGTTGATGACACGCTCGAGGATGGAAGTCGCCATGTGCGTCAAGAATTTAACCGATTGGAGAGCAACCTGCACAAGTCTCACCGCGCCAAACGTTCCTCTCCCACTCCCCCTGAAGCAACTGAGCAGCCGCCCGTCAAGCCAGACGAAATCGAGGACAAGGAAGACCCCACGCGGTTTATGCCTCAGTAGTTTCTAGTCCTTAGTTTCTAGTCCTTAGTCCCTAGTTGGCATCCGCGCCCTAAAGCCTAAGTAGTTTCTAGTCCTTAGTTTCTAGTCCCTAGTTGGCATCCGCGCCCTAAAGCCTAATGCCTAATGCCTAATAGTCCCTAGTTGTTAGTGGGGGTTCCAGAATTGACGGGGTGATGCATGTCGATGCGCTTAAACGTGAGCGGCGACGTCACCTTGAGGGTATTGCGATTGGCACCATAGAAAAGCACCCTGCCTGCCAGCACATCATAGTTGCGCAATACGCCATGCACATTCTTATACACCATGTCGGCCATGTAGATATAGGCATGGTCGAGTTCGACACTGTGCAGCAATGCCCATTTTCCAGAGAATGAGCCTTGCCACAGCAACTGCCACTCGTCATGCTCGGGTGTTCCATCGGATGACACGTTGGTGCGCACCAATTCATTATAATATCCCGAGAAAGTGCTGTCCTTGACATTAAACGTATAGTACAGTTCGATAAAGTGGATACTGTCATCATACTGATAAACCCATTCGCCATCCATATACTTGCGGTACTGATCGTTGAGTTCAACGGTCTCAAGCGTGGTCCAGTCGGTTTCGAAGACCTCATGGTCACCCTCACAGGAAAACAGTCCTGTCATCACAACAACAGCCAATAGTAATACCCAAACACGATTCATAATCTCTCCTTTTTTTGTTAAAACGCAAAAACCCTTGCCTTTATTGCTCAAACACGACAAAATGGTCTGGACACACCGTGTGCATCCAGACCGTCACTAATCTTATTAATCACCTAATCGTTTAATTAGCACCGCCCATGCCGCCAACGGGAGTGTTGCCAGTGTTGCCTGACTGCTTGCCGCTGCCGATGAGGTCGTCGTTCTCGATGGTCTTGTCGGACTTCTTGACACGGGTCGAGAGCGAGCCGAAACGGTAACTGATGTTGATGCCGAAGCGGCGGGCATTCTGCTCAAAGCGTGTCCAACCCGTCACGTCGCCCTGGGTTATATAATTCTTCATGCTCATGTACTTGCCGCTGAAGGGCACGATCGCCTGCAATTGAACCGTCAGGCGGTCCTCCTTGAGGAACGAGCGCTGCAGGCTGAAGCCGTGGAAGAAGACTGTTCCCATGCGGCCATACAGGTCGTTGATGCCACCGCCCCACATGCCGGCGAAGCCCGACAGCTGCAGTTTCCAGGGCAGGAACTGGGTGACATTGGCAAAGAAGTTGCCGCTCACACGGTCATTCTTCAGACCGAGTTCCTTGCTCTTGTAGTAATTGTAGCCGATAGAACCGTTGAGCATGACATTGGTCTTCTGACTCAGCATCCACTGCACGAAGGCCGACACTGTCGTCGAGTAAGTCTTGAGCGTGTTGGCATAGGTGGATACCTGCACCAGACCGTCGGCCCACTTCACGGCACCAATGCCGTTGTTGCTGAACTGGAACTGCGGCGTGACGTTGAAGGTCAACTTGGGACCCACGCGCATATAGGTCAAGCTCACTGAGTGGTAATGGACGCTACCCAAGTCGGTATTTCCATAGGAGCGGGTTGTCGGGGTCTCAATCACTGCAGGATTGAGGTAGCTGATGCCCGGTCGGTTGATGCTGGCAGCATAGGACAGCTTGAGGCTGTTGGACCAGTTGAACTGGTAGCGCAGGCTGGCACTGGGCACAAAGTCGTTGAGATGTGCTTCATAGGCATCCTGCTGGCCATCGGGATAAGTGGCGCGCAGGTAGCTGTGCTCGTAGCGCAGTCCGGCACGGGCGTCCCACGGCCCGCTGTGAAAGGTGTAGCTCACATAGGCGGCACCCACCTGAGTCACGTGCTTGTAGCGCATGTCGGTGTCATCGTCGATGCCCAGGTAGTCCAACACGTTGTGACTGCGGTTCAAGCGGTAGATATATTTGGCGCCGGTCTCGAGTTTATGCTTCTCGGCCAGGGGGCGCGTCCAGTCGAGCTGCACGGTATGCTCGTTGAAGTTCTCTTTACCGTTCTGGTCGATGCCGTAGTAGGCAACGGGCATGTTAACGAGGTCGGTGTAACGCGAATTGTCCTTGTTCTTGTTACGGAAGGCCGAGAGCATGTAACTCAGCGTGATTGTCTCGTCCTTGAGGCCGGTGCGGCGCTGGTAATCCACGCGGGTATCGAAGTTGTAACTATCAGTATTGGTGTGATTGTTCATCCCATAGCTGTAGAGAGGTCGCTCCATCACGTCTCGCATGATGTTGGTGTTCACACCGTTACCGGCATAATTGTAAGCAAAGCCATTCAACGACCACGAGAGGAGGTTAAGCGTGTCGGGCTCCCAGCTGGCGCTCACATCGGCAAAGTGCACGGTCACCTTGTCGGCATCAAACTTCGTGTTGCCCAACAGTTCGGCTCCGCTTTGGGTATAGTGATTGAGCGTGGTTGAGCGATAGCCCTGCCCGTTATTGCCATCGTGATGGATACCATAGTCCACCGACAGCACGACCTTGTCGAGTTGGGTGGTCATGTTCAGCGAACCGCCAACGGCACCCTTGTGGTCTGCCCTGGCCGATGCCATGCCTGAGACGCCCTTGAGCGTTGAATTGTCGGCCATCACGATGTTCAGAATCATCGTTGTGCCCTCGGCATCATATTTTGCGCCAGGTTCGGTGATGACCTCGATGCGCTTGACGCTGCTGGCTGGCATCGCCTTGAGGATGTCCTTGGCATTACGCGACAGCGAGGGGTCGGGATGGCCATTGCGGAAGATCTTGAAGTTCTGCTGGCCATTGACGCGAATCTCATCGCTGGCATCGACGCTTACCATGGGCACCTTGCGCAGCATCGTCAACACGTTGTTGGTCTTGCTGTCGGCATCATCAGCGACGCTATAGCCGATGCGGTCCACCTCCTGCTTGATGAGCTGGCGCTGGGCGGTGACCTCGATGCCCTCGAGCTGGATGTTGTCAAACACGCTCAGCAGCGAGTCGTTGACCCAGTCATCGTCATCCACGGGAGCCTTGACGGCATCGCGTGTCATGTTCAGCGGCATCGGGTAACCCATGATGGTAAAGGAGCCCTCGAGGGTATTGCCCTTGAGCTCTGCCCTATAGACACCGCCGCCTTGAGGCTCGGTCACGGTGAGTTTGTTGCCCTCGAACGAAGCCTTGGTGGGCACGTCATAGAGCTGCTGCATCGGGGAGTCCATCGTGACAGTGATGTTATCACCATTCTGCTGGATGTGGATGACCAGAGGTATCGACTGCGGCCCAGCTACCATGTTGCCGCGCCAGGTGCCGTTGAAATCTTGGGCCATTGCCATAAAGCTGGTGAGCACTATCATGAGTGCACTCAGTAATCGGATAGATAATTGACGTTTCATTGCTACTATCTGGGTTTAATTGTTATCGTTTTGCTTATTAGACGCACGAGCATGTCAAAAAGTTACAAAATTTCTTGTTTTTTCGTCGCTTTTGTCTGTTAGACGCATGAGGGTAATGAAAAACTACAGATCAGGACGATTTTTTTTGGCATTATTTTTGCAGGGATATTTTTCGTGTTATCAATCCATTAAAAAGAAAAAATTATGTTACTTTCGACTACTTCCCAAATCGAGGGATCCACTATCAGAGCTTACAAAGGTGTAGTGACTGGCGAGACAATCATCGGCGCAAACTTCCTCAAGGACATTTTTGCCGGCATCCGAGACATTGTGGGCGGCCGTTCGGCCTCCTATGAGAAGGTATTGCGTCAGGCCAAGGAGATTGCCATGAACGAGATGGTGGACCGCGCCCAGGAGATGGGTGCCAATGCCATCGTGGGCATCGACATCGACTACGAGACCATCGGCAAGGACAACTCCATGCTCATGGTAGCCACCAGCGGCACTGCCGTCGTCATCTGACGCCCCCCTCGAAAAAAAACGAAAACAATAAGTGCAATAAATACAAATTTCTGACAATCAGATAATTGTATTTATTGCACTCGTTGTTTTCCTTCTATTGTTTTGAGTTTTTATTTTGTGAGTTCGATGATGGTGGCCTCGGTGATGTCGGGGATAGCCACGGGGACGGTAAGGGTGGATGTGCGCTTGTCGTAGGTCACACCCGCCGCTTTCTTGCCGTTGATTTTCACGCTACGGGGCTTGGCAGTGGCGGGAATGATGAGGCGGTAGTCCTTGCTGGGAGCGTCGCCATCGATGGCACCCCTACCCTGAATGGTGATGAAACACGTCTTGCCTTGGGGCGTGGCAGTGAACTGGATCTCACGGTGTTTTTCCCTTGCCAGCGTGCCCGTGGAGTGCAGGTCGTCATCAAACAGGGTGTAGGTTGACGGGATGCTGCTGGTGTAATAGACGATGTCGAGGCGGTCGGGGTCGTAGTCGCCCACGTTATCCATCTCGTAGTTAGCACGCGGGATGAACGCTCCGGCACGGGCAAACAGCGGCAGCACCTCGACAGGAGCGGGATAATTGACCGTAGTGTGGCCAGCATAACGCCGATCGGGATGATTGATATCCACCCAAGTGCCATCGGGGAAAGTGATGTCGCGGCTCACGGCGCCCTGCTGCATCACGGGAGCGACCATCACGTTGTGGCCCCACAGGTACTGGTCGGTGATGCCGTCATAGCGGGCAATGTTCATGTCATCCTCGTAGAAACCCAACGGACGCACCAGCGGCAGACCGTAACGGGCATTCTCAAAGGCCAGCGTGTAGTTATAGGGCAACCAGGCGTAGCGTTCCTTAATGAGGCGCAGGGTGAGGTCGCCAAACTCCTTGTAATGGTAAGGCTCGGCCTGATAGGTCGAGTGGGTGCGCAGCATGGGCGAGAACAGGCCCAACTGCAGCCAACGGATGTAGAGTTCGCCGTCGCGCTTGTTATTGGGGTCAACGGCAAAGCCGCCCACATCGTGCGACATATAGCCCAGGCCGCTCAAGCCCGTGTTGAGCATGATGTTCACCTGGGGCTGCATGCCGCCCCATGAGCGGGACACATCGGTGGACCAGGGGAAGACGGAGTAACGCTGCAGGCCAGCCGTACCGGCACGCATCATCACCATCGGACGACGGTCGGGATAATCCTCCTTGAACATGTCATAAATGATGCTGCTCCACTCGTTGCCGTAATAGTTGTGGTATTGCTCGGCAGTGAGGCCGTTCCAATGGCGAATTTCCAGCGGGTGTTTCTCAGGCTCTCCCAAATCACCCCACCAACCTGTAACGCCTTCCTCGGTGAGCGATTTGTAACGGGCACGCAGCCACTGGCGCGTGGCGGGATTGGACACGTCAAACATGCCACCCTGCCCCACCCAGATGGTGACCGTGTGGGTCGTGTCGGTGCCGTCAGTCTTACAGAAGAGGCCTTGGGGATCCAGCAGTCGGTAATTGTCGATGGCGCGGCCATTGGTCAGCACATAGGGCTGTGAGATGGTCACCACGTTAACGCCCAGTTGCTTGAAGTCGCGCATCATCTTGCGGTGGTCGGGCCACTGTTCCTTGTCCCATTCCAGGCGGCCCATATCCTCCTCCTTGCCATACCAGTACAGGTCGAACACGATGCCGTCGAGCGGATAGCCCTCGCGCTTGAGGGTATCGACCACTCCCTCGCTCTCGCGCTGGTCGCGGTAGCCATATTTCGACGTGATGTAGCCCAACGTCCACAGCGGCGGCAGATCCTGACGGCCCACGAGCCAAGTGAAGTTCTTGACCACATTCTCGACCTTGCCATTACCGCCGATGACGTAGTAGGACAGCGGTTGGGGCGAGGTGGAAGTGTATTGCAGTTCCTGTTCACCCACGACGAGCGAGGACTTGCAGAAGTCGTCAAAGAAGATGCCATAACCCTTAGACGAAATCACCATCGGCATGGTGATGCCCATCTGCTTGGTGCGCTTTTCGCCCATCTGGTAGCCATAGTTTTGGGCATTATAGTTGATGAGCGTGTCGCCGACCAAGTTGAACGAGTAGCCGCGCTCACCAGCACCATAGAACGACTCACGGCCCTGATGCAGCAGTCGCACCGTCGCTTGGCTGTGGTCGCACAAGTCGGTGATATAGAAGGTATTGCCACAGCTCACCGACACGCTGCCAGTGTTCCTGTCAAGCACCACCTTCATGCCTCCTCCAGTGCGCATCACGCTGATGTCCTCCCAATCGTTCACCTTAACGTCAAACTTGGGAACTTTGTCAATGACGAGCGAAGGCAAGCGCGTGCCGTTCCAGTCGTCAGGCACCACGTCCACCCGCACAATATCTTCACCCACGGCAGTTACCGTGATGGTCTGGTTGCGCTCATCGTCATTGAACTGCATGGTCGTTGGCTGCGCCGAAGCCATCAGCGCCAGCATGGCCACCATCGCCATTGTTATCATCCTGTAGCGTTTCATCGTTCTATATTTTGAAATATTATTGTTTACATTGAACCTTGGATTGCAAAGTTACTAAGAATCTTGGATAAATTATGCGGCGGCTCAACAAAAACAAAATAAAACAACGATGGAATAAAAAGAAAACAATAAATACAATAAACACAAATTATTCATTTCCAACAGATTGTATTTATTGTACTTATTATTTTCCTTATCTGGTTTGGTCTTTGACTTGCACTAATTTTAGATAAATTAGGTGGCGCCTCAACAGAAACAAAATAAAACAACGATGGAATAAAAAGAAAACAATAAATACAATAAATACAAATTATTCATTTTCAATACATTGTATTTATTGTACTTATTGTTTTCCTTGTCAGTTCTTTACTTTTCTGATTTTGTGTTTTGAATTGCATGGTGATAAATCCAAGGCAAGAAGTTCGTTGTTGTGATGCGCTCTTTTCGCGCTAACGCGCTTTTTTTAACGCATCACAACAACTCACATTATAATCAATTAGGGTAGATACTAGAGGGCGAGGCGCAGCCCAAGGCCGCTGCCCGTGCTTGTCGGCGTGTAGCGGTTACGGTTCGACACGCGGCAGTTCCAGGCGTTGTCGTCCCAGCTGCCACCACGGTACACGCGGCCAGAGCCCGATGTTGGACCTGTGGGATTAGTCTGCGCATTGCTGCTGTAACTGTCATACCAGTCCTGACACCATTCCAATACGTTGCCACTCATGTCGTAAAGGCCCAATTCATTAGGGGATTTGGTGCCAACAGTATGCGTTCCATAGTCGGGATTACTACTACCCAGTGCATAGGAGTTACCATAATACCATGCCACATCGCCAATGGTGTTGCTGTCGGCATATTTGTAACCCTGGCTCAATTTGCCACCTCGGGCGGCAAATTCCCACTCGGCCTCGGTAGGCAGGCGGAACGTCTTTCCTGTCATCTGGTTCAGCTTGGTGATAAACGTCTGGCAGTCGTTCCAGGACACCTTCTCCACGGGACGTAGCAGGTTGGTTCCGTAATTTCCGCCGTTACAGTAGCTCGGGTTGCTGCCCATCACGGCTTGCCACAGCGCCTGCGTCACCTCGGTCTGGCCGATGCAGTAACTCGACAGCGTCACCTGGTGGGCTGGCTTTTCATTACTTTCTGCGTCGCTGCCCTGCTCGGCGGTCGCGCCCATGGTGAAGGTGCCGCCCTCGACGGCCACCATCGTGAAGGTCACACCGTTCACCGTAAAGGTCTCGGTCACGGGCTCAATCAAGGGTTCATCACCCCAACGTCCTTTCAACAGGTAATCAATCAAGCAAGTGACATCGCCGATAGTCACCTGGCCATCTTGATCCACGTCGCCACGCTCGTACTCCACGCCTGCCGTAAATGAGGCTAACGTCCAAATCAACAAACCTAAGCAAATCGCAATTTTCTTCATAATAAGTCTTATTATATGGGTATAACAATGATTAACTATTTCACAAAAGTACTCAAAAAAATCGAAAAAAGCAAATGCATAAAACAGGAAAAAACAACGATGGAATAAAAAGAAAACAATAAATACAATAAACACAAATTATTCATTTCCAGAACTTTGTATTTGTTGTACTTATTGTCTTCCTTTACATCTTTTGTCTTTGACTTGCACTAATTGTAGTGAAAAACAATATGAATTTTGCTTTTGTGTTCGACTTGCAGTAATTTTGTAGCGAAAAACTAAATTGAAAGGAATATGGGGACGATTAATTTTACGCAGATATTGAGTGCTACGCTGGTATTGCTGAGTATTATCGACATTGTGGGCTCGATTCCTATCATCTTGCAGTTGAGGGAGAAAGGGCGACATGTCGATGCAGTGAAGGCGACCCTCTACTCTACCCTGCTGATGGTGGGCTTCTACTACGGCGGACACTGGCTGCTGCGCATCTTCAACTGCGATATCCACTCGTTTGCCACGGCAGGCGGTTTCCTGATGTTCCTGATGGCACTGGAAATGATCCTGGATGTGGAAATCTTCAAGAACAACACGCCCAACAAGGGGGCGACAATGGTGCCGATGGTGTTCCCGCTCATCGCGGGTGCCGGCGTACTGACGACGTTGATTTCGCTCAAAGCGATGTATGACGACGTGAACATCTTCATCGGCCTGGCCATCAACATGCTGTGGGTGTTCCTGGTCATCAAGAGCACCGGCAAAATCCAGAAATTGCTGGGCGAAGGCGGCATGATGTTCTCACGCAAGTTTTTCGGCATCATCCTGCTGGCTATGAGCGTGAAGATGATGACCGAAAACATCGCACATTTGTTTTAAGCGGCGGAGCCGCTGATTAGAGATTAGTGATTAGTGAGAGTATCAGACCATAACTGCTGCTTTACAGGACACAGATAAAAAGAAAACAATAAGTACAATAAATACAAATATCTGATTTGCAACAGATTGTATTTATTGTACTTCTTGTTTTCCTTTTCTCGTTATGTCTTGCGGGGCTTTACTTCCAGGTGGGGGCGCTCTCGTTCCAGCAGCGGTCGAGGGCGGTGACGGCATATTGCCATTTGCCCTTGCCGCCGTCGGGCAGCACCATTGTTGTCTCGCCCGTGATGGCGATGATGTCGGCGGGATTGTCGAGTTGGCCTTTCTTGCCCTTGGGATAGCGATAGACGACGTAGCGCACCGCCTGCTGCATCGGGTCATCGGTCTTGGGGGCGCTCCAAACGAGGCATTTCTTGCCAGCCACCTTCTTGACTTCAAGGCCACGCACGGGTTGAGGCTTCTCATTGTCGAGCCATGTATATGCAGGTATCAGCGCCGGGTGGCAGGTCTGCTTGGTCTCAAGGGAGTCGAGGACGCCCTTGAAGTTGCTGGTGATGGTATAACCGGGCCACCAAGTCACGCCGTGCACATGTTCCATGGCGCGCTGCAAGCGCATCTTGTGGTCAAGTTGCGTGGGATTGGAGGTGTCGCCACCCTCATCGGCGACGTCGCGATGTGACATCACATTGTTAAGCGCCTGGCCATAGTACATGTGGCGGTCGTTGGCGTGGTCGTTCCACCAGTGCATGAGCACGAGGTCGCTGGCGGCTTTGTGCTCCAGTTCCCAATAGAGTTGGGGCACCATATAGTCCACCCATCCCTCAGCAGTCCACTTGAGGCAGTCGGCGTAGAGGGCATCATAGCACTGCAGTCCATTGGTCTCGCTGCCGTCGGGGTCGCTGGCCTTGTTGCGCCAGATGCCGAAGGGGCTGATGCCAAAGCGCACCCAGGGCTTCACTTCCTGGATGGTGTTGTGGAGTTGCTCGATGAGCAGGTCGACGTTGTGGCGGCGCCAGTCGTTCTTGTCCCAGCCTATGCCGTAGGCATTGTAGGATGCAGTGTCGGGGAACTCGGCCCCCTTGACGGGATAGGGATAGAAATAGTCGTCCATGTGCAGGGCATCGATGTCATAGCGAGTGAGGATGTCACGCACCACGGTATCGATGAAATCGCGGCTCTCGGGCAGGCCCGGGTCGAAGTAGAGCTTGCCGTCGGCATACTTGAGGAACCACTCGGGATGCTCATAATAGATGTGCCCAGGCGCAGGTTTGTCCTCCTCGCTGCTGGTGACACGATAAGGATTAATCCAGGCGTGAAGTTCCATGCCGCGCTTGTGTGTCTGCTCTATTATAAACTGCAAGGGGTCCCACACGGGATCGGGAGCCTTGCCCGGCTCGCCTGTGAGCCAACGGCTCCACGGCTCCAGCTGGCTGACGTAGGCGGCATCGGCCTGGGGTCGGATTTGCCAAATGACCGCATTGCAGTTGGCACGTTGTAGCAGGTCGAGCTGCTCGATGAGGTATTGGCGGGTCTGCTCAGGCGTCATTTCGGCATACTGGTTCTGACCAATGATGTGCATCCATGCGCCGCGGAACTCATGCTTGGGCAAGGATGAGCGAGTCGGAGCGCTCTCGCCTGCCGTTAAGCAGCCCGTCAATGCCGTTAAAAGCAATGACAAGAAAAGAAGTCGTTTCATATACTTGAGTTGAAGTTATTCTTCCTCGTCGGGGACAAACACCCAGGCGTATGCGCCAAGGTCGATGGCTCCGTTAGCCCTGCGATCCACGCCGTAGCGGTCATATCGCGCCTCGTCGGGACACAGATCGGGATTTCCCTTGCCGATGGCATCACTCTCGTTGCCCAGTCGGTAGTCAAAGATTTGGTCATCACGCACCGTGAGGAAGCACGGGTCGGCATCCCACACGCAGTTGATGAAGTAGGCGCCATCTTCACGTTCACTTCCCTTCAAGAGGCAATAGCGCATATAGACGTCAAGTTTGCCTTCACCAACTCCATCGTCCACCCAATAGACAGTGTCGTCTTTATTCTGTTCCTTGAGGATGCCAACTCTGAATTCATCAGACAATCCGTAGAGAATGCAGTTGTTAAATCTCGCCTTTATCCTGCTGTTGTCACCATTGAGGAATGCCATGTCATGCAGACTGACGATGGGCAACGAGGGGACAACAAACAGGTAATTGTTGGCAAACGTGCACTGGCTCATCAGGAGTTTACCACCTTGAGACCAGATCACTTCCTGGGCCGCATCGCTGAACTCAGTGCCAATGGCCTCCACAAAGCAAGTGCTTATCGCTAAACAGGTCGAAGCCGAATTGGTGAGGACACAATTGACGAGTTTGAGAGCCCGTTGTGTCGTGTCGTTGATGTCTTTGCCACTGCAATGCATACCAATGGTGCTTCCCTTCATGACTACGTGCTTCAAGACATTGCCCTTGGCAGACGGGGTGAAGATGATGCCACCCCACTGTCCCGACATGATGTCAAAGCTCGTGGATTCCACAATGCGGTCCAGGCGGTCGCCGCGGAAGGTGATAGGCTCCTCGGCTGTGCCGTTGGCAATCATCTTGCCCGCGCAACGCATCGCCGCCTTGTCGTGGAACAGCAACGTCGCTCCTGGGTCAATCGTTAATGTGGCACGCTCGCTGACAAAGACCGTGTCATAAATCAGGTAAGGCTTGTCGGCGGTTAAGCGGCGGTTGCGGGAGATGGTGTCGCCCGACAGGCGTATCACATCCTGCCCCCATGCGGTGAGCAGTACGCTCTGACTCACACCGTTGGTCTCAAATTTCAGCGAGTCTTCAAGCAGGGTTGGTTCGTTCTCCTCCAGCTCATCAATATAGGCCTCGATGAAGATATAGATGGAGTCATTGCCACGTATTTCAACATTTTTGAACTCATCACCACGGATGCCATCAACATTCAGGTGGAAATGCCCCTTGGATGAGAGGCCAGCCACCTTGATGGACGAGATGTTAATCTGCTTCTTGCTACGGTTATAGACGACCATCTGCTTGGTAGCAGTGCCCTGCATCGTGATGACGGTGTCAAAGGCCACCGTGTCTTTATTGAACGCCAGCACGTCGCTCGACAAGGTGGTGAAGCCGTCCTCGATACAGGAACTCATCATGCCTGTAATGGCTATCAGCGCCACAACAATCCACAGGGATAGTTTCATATTTCTCATGAATGTAATGTTCGGTTTAGTCTTTATATTCTTTACATAAAGAACGTGGGAACAGCAAATTTAGTGTATTCCCGATATCCTAATGACGTTCAAACAGCGCCACCAGCGGGTAATGGTCGCTCTCGCCCGACTTGTCAAGTCGGCAATACAAGGGCTTGAGGTCGCCCCGATAGAGGATGTGGTCGATCTTCACATACAGGTGATGGGCGTTGAAGGTGTGAATGGGTCCAAAGCCCGTGTCGGCCCAAGCGTCACGCAGGTCATCGCCACAAACGGTGCGGTAGCAGAAAGAGCCCGGCGTCTCGTTCATGTCACCCATGACCAGCACATCGCCCGACGTCTCGTCCAGTAATTGGCGCATGACCCTCGCCTGGCGGACATGGGTACAGAAACCACCCGTGAGCTTCTTCAATACCGACTTGGCACGCTCACGCCGCCCTGACGGCATGTTCATCGAGTCCAAGATGCGGCTGTCGTTAGTAGAAAGGCGCAGCGAACTCAGATGCATGCTCACCACACGCAATTCACCGCCAGGGGCCTCCACGTCCCAAGCCTTGATGAAGTAGCCCGTTGTGTCCTGACTGAGTACCGGCGACTCGACCTCGGTGAAGGGATACTTGGAGAGGATACCCACGTCAAAGAAATGTTTCTTGCGGTAAGGGTACTTCTTGTAGAGTTCATCCAGCATGGGCTTCACCGTCTTGAGTTGCTCGTAGGAATAATAGATCAATCCTTCCTGAATGACCACAATATCGGCATTCTGGTCGAGGATATAACGCATGTTGGCACTGGGATGGTCACCGTCAAACCAGTTGAACTGTGTCACATTCATCGTCAGCACCTTGAGTTGCGTTTTGCCCGGTTCGGCATCGGGGTGTGAGAAATTCAATGGAGAAATCAGCCTTAACGTGGGCCAGGACAGGAAAAACGCACCGAGAAGAATCACTGCGGCACGCCCCTGCTTGAAAACAGCCAGCAAGAGCATCATCACCAGCGCGGCCAGCGCGATGACAGGCAGTGCGAGAGTCGCCAGCGAGGGCAGCGTCATGATGTCGGGGTCCACCCGTCCCCCATAGGCTGCAAAAAGAAGCACAAAAGCCATTATCATGGCCAAAAAACGGAGGATGTATTTCATAGTCAGTCGGTAGTCATAGAAGAGCGGCGCAAACTCCAGCCCTCATGGAAAAACGGTTCTTGAGCCGTGAAGCGTGGTGCCCAGGTCTTGAGCAGCCATATCACGGGCCACTCAATCAGCATGGTCAAGCAGAACACCAGCAACGACAGGCGTGCGCCAGGTGCCATCCCATAGTGAACAAACAAGAAGCGCAAGGGCTCATATATCATCGTGTGAGTGCCCAGGATGATGAGCGAATAACGGCCGTAATGACATAAGACAGGGATGTGCGGCAATGGCTTGCAAGCCCAGAACAGGGCCATAATCGCCACAAAAGGCAACAGGTAGAGTTTCCAATAGACTGGCAAAGCCTGGATGAGCAGATGGATGTTCTCGCTCAACAGATAAATGGGCAAGGCCACCAGCAACAGAGCCACAATTCCCCATCGGTCATATCGACAGGGCCGCAATGCCCCCAAACGGTTCACTTCATGCCCCAGGATGAAGTAAGGTATCGCCACAAGTGAGGTATCGAGCATCAAGGGCAAGAGCACATGATAAATGCCACACAGATAGCCGATGACCGACAGCAGCAGCGCCACCAGGCAAATGAGCCACAAGGACTTGAGCCACCGCTGCATGGCATAGTAGATGACATTGCACCAGAACAGGCTCAACAGGAACCAGATGGGCGTGGTCATATCCCAATAGCGCATGAAGAAAGGCTCTACCAGATGAATCGGCGAAATGTCAATGGATTCTGCACCCACGGCCCACCGCACCGTCCATTCGGCCAACCTGAGGCCGTAGGCCAATACGATAAAAAAACAAAACGGCACAAGGATGTTATTCACCTTGCGCCGCGTGAAATCGGCAAAGCCTCCATATCGCTTAAAGAAAATGCCCGATATGAAGTAATACATGGGCAGACGGAATGCCTGCAACGCGTTGTTCAGATTGGGCAGTATATGGTTAAAAAATTCATGGTCAATGTGATACATCACGATAAGCATGATGCACATACATTTCATGAAGTCAATAAAGGCGATGCGCTGACGGCTCATGGGCTGATGGTCATCAAGGACACTCGAGGATTCACATTTTGGACTTGACCATGTCCACCACGCGAGTGAAATCGGTCATCTCGGCAATCTCCTCGGGTTCCAACTCGATGTCGAAGAATTCTTCCAGCTCCGATGCCAGCATGAGGTGATGCAACGAGTCCCAGCGCTCACAGTTCTTCTGTGACGCATCGGTATTCACCTCGTCCATCTCAAAGACCCTGCGCATGATATCTAAAACGTTTTCTTCCAAACTCATAACACTCTAATATTATAGCAATTCTTTATTTCAAAAACATCACTGATGGGCATCCTGTAATGCTTAGAGCCATCTTCATCGGTCGCCTCACAGGTCATCCCCAGACGGTCATAGAAGTCCGCCGTTTGACCATTCTTGGCAGTGGGCAGATAGTCTGCCGTGAGTTCCCTATAGCCATCCAGACGCAGGAGATTGAGCACCGTCTTAACAAAAGCATCCTCGATGCCCTTGCCCAGAATGCGGCAACTGAGCAGCAGCGTGTCGATGTTGACACCGTTTTCTCCCGCAGGCTCCAGAAAGACCGTACCCGTGATGCCACTGTCACCAAAGCGGTCACTCACCCTCATGCAATAAACGAGCCAACCGTCATCCAGACGCTGCTGCACCTCGGCTTGGGTATAGCGGCGCGTGGTGAGGTTAAACTGGTTGGTCTTCTGCGTCATCTGAGCGATGCGCTGCATGTTATGCTCATCGGCAGGCAGGACATCTATCTGGATGTCAAGGCTATACAGGTACTCGTCCAGGTCGGCAAAGCGCGATTGCTCGGCCCGACGCAAGGCATTGGCTTGATATTGCTCAGCCTTTGACAAGTCCTCACTGGTCACCGTGTAAATGCGGAAATAATCATCCACCAAACGCTTGAAGAAGGGCATGAGCTGATAGGGTTTATCAGGGAACTCAGGCACCTCGACTTGCGGCAGCAGCTGCTTGACCAACTCGCGCTCTGAAGGGTTATCATCAATAAACACCATGCTGTCCAAACCGATGTTCAACTCTTCGGCAAGGGCATTGATATTGGTTGCCTTGTCGTTCCAGTTGATGCGCATGGCGCTGAAGTGTTCCCGCTTGAGCACCATGAAGGGGTTCTTGTCCCATGCTTCCTGGACATCGGTCTCGTTATTCTTGCTGCACAGGGCCAGAATAACACCTGTGCGCGACAACTGCAAGAGGGTCTCCTGCCATTGCGTATAAGCCCTGCCGGGATAATCGCCGCCCAACTTGATGCCATCGATGCCATCCTCGCCGAGCACCCCACCCCAAAGGGTGTTATCGAGATCCAAAATCAGGCACTTTTTGCGCATGAGGGCATGCTCCTCCTCTACCCTTCTCCACCATAGGCTAAAGTCATTTTTGAGTTTGGGATTGAGCAGCGTCTGTGACATGAGATAGTACTTCCAGTCAATGAGCGTGGCACTGTCATAGCGGCAAACAAATTCATCAAAATCCACCCACTTGACATGGTCGTGCTGAGCGGCAAGGTTCACGGCATGGCGGTTGAAATCGACAATCGCGTCTTCCACCTCATGTTCGCAGCCCGTCAGCCTCATGGGGAACAGATTGACAAGTGAGAAAATGACGAAAGGCTTTGATGCACTTGCCGCACCCATCACCAGGTCCAACTGGTCCCTATAGGAGTTGATTTCCTGTGCCAGCCGAGTGGCATCGGCAACGGGCGGCACCTGATAAAACCAGATATAGCGATCCACCTCATCGGGCACCTGACTGATATCACCATAACCCGAATAGGTCATGCCGTCATAGCCCAAGAAGGGTTCAACCGTTTGATTGCGAAAGACAAAAGTCGTCATGTCGTTATTTCTTGATCTTGCGATAGATTCCACTTAATGTTTTCCAAAGACCCGGATGCATCATCAGGCGATGAATCACCATCCACTTCTTGCCAAAATAGTTGGCCTCGGGCCCGATGCACGGGAAGGGGTACAATCCCGCCTGACGGATGCGTTGCAGCACCTCATCGACACAGGCGCTCGTCAACGCCTTGGTCATCGAGAAATAGAGATACACATTCCTCAATCCAGCCACACTGGCGGGAGCCGTGTCGCCTGACTGCGATTCGTACCGATTGATGGTCCCGTTGATTGACGCAGCGGCATCCACCTGGCTGAAAATGCGCCGTTTCACGTGGTCGGCATCAGGGTTATGCATCGCGCTGTCGCCACGGTTCACATAGCAATAACCCAGGATATCCTGATGAGCCACCCGCGCAGCCGCAAGCATGAACTGGGCAATAAAAGCGCCGTCCTCACAGGCGATGAGCGACGTGTCAAAGCGCAGTGCAAGGCGCTCTATCAACTCACGGCGCACCATATAGCGCCAAACGTAGGGACTCATCACATGCTGCTGCAAATAACCGACTCCCGTCGCCACTGGCGAGGTGGCATACTTGTCACGGCTGACGCCGCCACCGTCGGTACCATCGGGCATCACACGGCTGAAGTTGTACACCAGCACATCGAGGTCATCGGCCACCACGCGGTCGAGCAGAATGGCCGCGGCACCGTCTCCCAGATAGTCGTCACTGTCCACAAAGGCGACATACTGCCCTCGCGCATTGTCCAATGCCAAATTGCGGGCAGCACTCACACCGGTATTCTGCTGGACGAGAAGCCGCACCTGGGGGTAATCCCGTGCAAAGCGCTCGACAACAGCGCTGCTGCCGTCGGTAGAGCCGTCATCAACGACCAGCACCTCACAGTCATCGGCTGCAACAGGCTGGTCAATAATAGACTGCAAACACCTCGGCAATAATGCCGCGGTGTTGTAAACAGGGACGATATATGTCAGTAATGGTTCACCCATCACTCCTCGACGAGTTCAATCAGACCCGTATGTTTTTGGAACAGGAATGCCACCCGTTTGTCTCCCATCGCGCATGCGGGAACAGGTCCGCTGACCAGCAAAAACCGCTGTTGCCGCAAGCCGCCGATTGCGGCATCGATGTCCTTGACCTGATAACATAAGTGATAAGGCGCCACCCCAACGTTATCCAGGGTGCGCTGTACCGGGCTTTGCTCATCAAGCGGGGCCAGCAGCTCGACGCGTGGGGCACCCTCCTTGTCGAGGAAGCACACCTTGACGTGCTGCAAGGGGTCTTCCACCACATCGGCAGGCGTATAGCCCATATTGATATAGAACTCCTTGGTCTTGTGGATATCACGACAAGCGATACCAATATGGTGAAAGAGCAATCCGGAACTCATCACTCTCAATATTCGATGACAGGAGAAACTCGGCAGTCGAGGGTGTGCAACAGTGCTGAGCCCCAACTCAAGCCAGCGCCAAAAGCACTGAGCACCACGGTGTGAGAACCCTCTAATTTGCCATTAAGTTCACTGGAAATGGTGAGAGGCACCGAGGCGCTGCTCGTGTTGCCATACTTGTTAATGCAGAAAGGCACGCGTTCGGGCGCGATTTTCAATTTCTTTACAAAGAAGTCCATCATGAAACGATTGGCCTGATGGAAGACGAGATAGTCCACATCGTCGATGGTCTCACCCGTCTCGGCAAGCAACTGTTTCACGCTACGGGGCACCTTGCTGATGGCAAAATTGAAGACATCCATGCCATCCATGAACACTTCGAGGTCGGTGCGCACATTTCCGTCCTCACGCTCCCGCTCAACGCAGGAATCGGGCGTGATGGGATTGCGCATTCCAGCATGAATCTTGAGTTTATCCTCACCGCTGCCGTCGGTATAGAGCAGGAATGTCGATGGACCAAAATCGCCCTTCTCGACCAGCGTCGCCGTTCCCGCGTCGCCATATAGGGGCCAGTCCACCTTATCGCGGCGGTTGACAATCTTGGAGAATGTCTCGCCATCGAGGAGCAGCACGCGGTTCACCCCAGGAATTGAGGCATAGGCAAACGCGGTGCTCAAGGCATACAGATAGCCTGAGCAGCCCAGCGTGATGTCCATGCACATGGTCTCTTTGGGAAGTCCCAACCGCTGCTGCAACAGGCAGGATGTGGCAGGGATGCGGTAATCGGCGGTCTGGCTCATAAACAGCAGCACGTCGATGCTCTTTGGGTCAATATCATTATCAGCCATGAGCTGTTGTGCGGCCTTGAAGCACAAATCGCTGGCCATGACATCGGGGGCAGCGATGCGGCGCTGCTCGATACCGATGTTGTCAATCACCTTATCTATTTCTTCTTCAGGAATGAGATAACCCAGATCCTTGTTATATACAACCTCTTGAGGCACACAAGCACTCAAGGCCTTAATTCCCACTCCTTGAAATGTTATCTTGGCCATAACAAATGCTAAGAGAAACCTAAAAAACAGGATTTAAGTTTCAACTGATTTTTTGAAGTAAAAAAACAAGAAACAGTCACCCTGATAAACTAAAAGCTCATGCGGGGACCTGCTTGGAGAAACGACGATTATTATTCCTCTTCTTCAATTCTCGCGGTGACAATGTTGTAAAGGTCCTCGACAGTCTTGCTGCCGCGGATGTCATCGCCGCGAAACTCCACGTCATATTCCTCGTCAACCATCGCTATCACCGACAGGGCGAGTAACGATGACCATTCGTCCAGTTCCTTGAAAGAGGTGCTGGCATTTATAGTGTCGGGGGATGTCTCATCAAACAGTCCCGCAAAATTCTCTATGAATTGGTCTAAATTCATTATCTTCCTTTATAACGCAAAAAGGGCGCTATTATTACACGAGGCGCAAAATTAATTATTTTTTTTTAATTCGTGCCATTTTGTTAAATTTCACATGCAGATTTCATGCTTTTTTATCCAAAAAAAGTGGTTAAAATCCACATGTGGACGCCATTTCTACTGGTTTTAATAGTCAAATCGGAGAGCAGGCACACCCAGATAGGTGCTGTTATCTTTGGGTAGCGTCATGAGTACGCTATTGGCGCCGAGGGTAACCCCGTTGCCTATGGTCATGCCCTGCAGGACCACGCTGGCGACGCCGAGCAGGTTGTTGTCACCAATCGTGATGCCACCTGACAAGTGTGCCCCAGGCATGAGACCATTAAAGTCTCCGATGATGTTATCGTGACCAATTACGACATGGTCATTGATGAGATTGAAGCTACCCAATGTCACATCACAAGATATCATGCAGTGGTTCTGGATGATATTCCCCTCACCGATGGTAAATGTCTTGGGGTCAACAAGGAACAAAGACGGATCAATGAGGTTGGGGAAAGTGATATTAGGATTGGTGATGCTCTCGCGGATGCGGCGCACAGCCTTGTTCTCGTTGATGGCGATAGCCACAGCCAGGGGCTCGTCCACGCTCAAGAGCGTGTCCATGTCACCCAGGACAGTGCCGTAACGCGAGATGTGGGAGTCGGTACTCTTGCTGTCGTCAAAGAACCCGATCAGTTCCCAGTCCCCGCCATTGCGGTTGATGCGCTCGATGAGGCATGCCACCTCCTTGCCAAAGCCACCCGCACCATATATTGCGATTTTCATAATATTGCTGTTTATCGTTACTACATTCTACCTTGCGGTCCAACTCATTTCTTGCAGCAAGAGATGATTTCACGAGCCACACGCTCCACGTCATCGTCGCTCACCCAAGGGCCGCTGGGCAGGCACAGACCCATACCAAACAGTTCCTCGCTCACGCCGTTGACATAGGCAGGCGCTCCCGAGAACACGGGTTGGGTGTGCATGGGCTTCCACAAGGGGCGGGACTCGATGTTGCAGCTCTCAAGATGAAGGCGCACCGTCTCGTAGTCCACTCCGGTCTTGGCAGGGTCTATCAGGATGGTATTGAGCCAGTAGTTGCTGTCGGAGCGCTCGTCGGCATTGGTGTGAACGGTAATGCCGTCCACGTCGGCAAACAACTCCACATAGCGGTCACACAGGTGCTTGTGGTGAGCAAGATGCTCATCGAGCACGGTCATTTGGCCACGGCCAATGCCTGCACAAATGTTGCTCATGCGGTAGTTGTAGCCGATTTCCTTGTGCAGGTAATATGGCATGGGCTCACGGGATTGCGTGGCGTAGAACATGACCTTCTTCTTGGCCTCCTCATCAGGGCAGATGAGCGCGCCGCCACCGCTGGTGGTAATCATCTTATTGCCGTTGAAGCTCATGATGCCGTAATCGCCAAAGGTGCCGCACAACTGGCCGCGGTAACGTGAACCGAAGGCCTCGGCAGAATCCTCGACCACAGGAATCTCATAACGACGAGCCACTTCCATGATGTCATCAATCTTGGCTGGCATTCCATAGAGATAGACGGGGATAATTGCCTTGGGCTTGCGGCCGGTCTTGGCGATGCGGTCCTTGATGGCATCCTCGAGCAGGTTGGGGTCGATATTCCAAGTGTCGCGCTCGCTATCGACAAACACGGGGACACCTCCCTGATAGGTAACAGGATTGGCACTGGCCGAGAATGTCATCGACTGGCAGATGACCTCGTCGTCGCGACCGACGCCCAACTTGACCAATGCGAGGTGGATGGCTGCCGTTCCTGAACTGAGCACGACGACCTTTTTGCCCTCGCCGCAGAGGCGTTCCAAGTCCTCTTCAAAGGCATTGACGTTAGGTCCCAGAGGCACAACCCAGTTGGTGTCAAAGGCCTCTTGGATATACTTCATTTCTTGTCCGCTCATGTGAGCGAGGCAAAGCAGAACTCTCTTGTTTTCCATATTATATCGTTTTTGTTAGTTTCAAAATTAATTCATGCGGTGCATGTTACTGCACGTGCAAGTAATAGACCGAATCCTTGGGGAAAATCTTTTTGTTTCCCTGGATTTTGCTGCATTGTGCTTGAGTGGCACGCATAACCACCTCGTCGAGGCAGTCACCGAACATGGGTCCTGCCATCATTTGCGGACCCTCGACGCTTGGAGCCAGGTTGAACTCGATGAACAACGGCTCTCCATCGGGCAGCACGGTCACATCCCACCCCACATAGTCGAAATAGGGCAGACGCTTGTGCATCGCGATTAAGGTGTCTATCACCCGTTGGTAATTGGGAATGACCAGATGCTCCACGCCTGTTTCCTGCTTGAGGGACGAGACGTTCATATTCTTGAAGCGGAATACCCTGTCATCGACAACGCCGTCATGGTCGATGACACACGTGCCACCTCCCTGCGAGACGTTGTCCTTGATGGCGCCCTTGCCGCCAAAGCGCAGGTGAGCATAGGGATACAGGTATTCATAGCTACCGTCAATGTGACGGTAAGTGTAAAGGCGCATGGAATTGAGCGACGTGGGGTTGACCTGACTCAAGGCGGGGTGCTGTTTCACCTTCTCCTGCACGATGAAGTTGAAGGCATACTGGCGGAACAGTTCCCTGATGGCATCAGCGCCAAAGTCACGTATCTGCTCAACGCCCTCGCCGTTGCAGGTCTCGACGGTGGGCTTAATCATCAGTTCACCGCTGGCATCAACCACAGCGTCCACCGCTTGCTCCATTGTAACCTGCTCCCCATCAATGTAATACAAGCCATGCATATTCTTGACGATAGCCCGAGGCTGCTTGACCTGCGGGAACAACTCGCTGTAGATATTCTTGTCGAGATAGGCATCCTTGAAGTCATAGCGGTTGAGGGCGGGTATCACAAAGAAATAGTACACGTCCATCGACAGGTAGCGGTCGCTGTGAATGCCGTTCAAGCGGGAGAAATAGTCGTCGAACATCATCGACACCTTGAAGCCACGGGACTCGTAATAAGGCGAAAGTTCCTTCTTGTGAGCTTTGTAGTCGAAGTCCTCGGCCATCACATGCGACTTGAAATACCAGTCACCCCAGAAGAATTCCTTGTTAGTATTGATATATTGTTGTGCCATAAGGGATCCTGAGCTCATTAATAGGTAATCACGTCGGTCATCTTCAAGTCACCGGCATAGAACTCCATGCTTGCCCAAGCCAATCCCACACCGAAACCACAAGCGATGCAATGCTTCATGTCGCCTGACAACTGCTCACGGCAGCGTGACACCATAGTCAAGGGGATTGAGGCGCTGGTGACATTGCCGTATTCCTCCAGGCAATAAGGTGTCTTCTCGGCAGGAATCTTGATGGCCTTGCGTATTTTCTCGTCAATAAACTTATTGGCCTGGTGCAAAAGCAGCAAGTCAACAGTCTCGACATCAATGTTAAACGTGGCGATTAACTCCTTGATGGAACGGGGCGGCTGCTTGATGGCGAAGCCAAAAACGTCCATACCGTTAACAACCATATCCACGCCACGGCGAAAGACACCTGGTGAGACCTCTTTCTCCTCCAGGGCATCGGGGGTAACGGGATTGCGCATACCGCCGTAAGGAGCCCACACCGCATCAAAGCCTGCACCGTCAACGCCGTACATGAAATTCATGGGGCGGGCGTGTTCCGGGTCAAGTTCAAGCGCAGTGGCTGTCGCGGCGTCACCAAACAACGGTCTCACCGTCGTGTCGCGCGGGTTGCGGTTCTGGGTATTGGTTTCGGCCGCAACGAGTATCGCCCGCTTGAACGTGCCATGTGACATGAGCGACGCCACGATGCTCATACCATAAACCCATCCAGAACAACCGAACGGCAGGTCGAACACACAACAATCGCTGCGCAACTTCAGGCGGTCCTGAAGGATGCATGCCGTTTGGGGAGCGATATAATCTCTCGAGGTGCAGACATAAGCAAAACAATCCACATCCTCAGGCTCCCACCCCATCTTCTCGAGCAAGCCTTGAACGGCCTTAACGGTAAGGTCTGACGCAGTAACGCCATTGTCCACCTTATGGTGGCGCTCGATGCCTGTCGAAGCGATGACCTTGAGGGCGTCATTCTCGTCTTTATAGATGGGAAGGCTGCGGTTGTCTTCCACTGTTGCTGGCACACAGGCACTCATGCCCGCGATGCGCACGTTGTTAATCGTTAACTGTGACATATCGTTATTTGAGTTTCAATCGTTGGATTTTGCCCGAAGTGGTTCGGGGGATGCTGTCCACCCATTCCCAAAGGACGGGAATTTCATTAGGTGGGAGCAGCTGTGTCAACTGGCGCTTGATGTCGTCAAAATCAAGCGTGCTGTCTCCTCGGACGAGGAAGGCCTTGGGAACCTCGCCCAAAACACCGTTAGGATCTTGGGCCGCTATACAAGCGCAGTCGGGGATGCCGATCGACTTGATGGCTTGCTCGATGGTCACGGGGCTGACTTTCTCACCACCGATATTGATGAGTTCTTTTTTTCGTCCCGTGAGGTAGAAATCACCGTTGGCGGCACGATGCCCCCAATCGCCCGTGCGGAACCATTCCCCAAAGAAGGCATCCACGTTGTCATCAGGCAAATAGTAGGAGTGGGTCACCATATTGCCGCGCACACAGATTTCGCCATCGGTGCCGTCGGGAACGGGGGTTCCGTCCTCGTCACGCACACACACCTCGACCAGCGGCGAGGCCGGACGGCCTACCGCATTCAGGTTGTCAATATTTTCGTGGAATTCAGCGAACAAGGCGCGGGAGGCCTCGGTGAGGCCGTAATGCATACACAATCGCGTTGTGGGGAACATCTCGATGAGGAGACGCTTATCAGACTCAGGTAATGCGGCACTACCGATCTCGATATAACGCAACTGGTCGGCAAAACGCGCGATACGCTTACCACTCAGCCTTTTAATATACTGCCAAACGGCTGGTACCATGCCAAATCCCGTGACGTGCTCGGTCTCGATGACTGTAAAGAACGTCTTCAGGTTTGCAAAGTTGTTGACCAGCACCAGAGTGGCACCCGCAATGAGCACGCAACGCAGACGACCGAGCCCGAAAGAATGGCTCAGCGGCAAAGCAAGCGCCTCGATATCACTTGAGCAAGTGCCGATAAACCCGTTGGTATTGCGTGCCGACCCGATGATGTTGGCATGGGAGAGCAGCACGCCCTTGGGGGCACCTGTTGTGCCGGTCGTGAACATGACATCGGCAACAGCATCGCTGGTTAGGGCTGGGATAGCTATTTCGCCCGCTGTGGCCTCAAGCGGCACGGCATCGAGAGGGACACACCGCCGCCCCGGCACATCGAGTCCGTTGCCAAACAGGACGGCAGGCCCAGTCACCGAAATGATATAGTCTAACCTCTCACGAGGTGACGCCGAATCAGTCACCACGTTGACGACACCCAACAGGTGTGCCGCAAGGTAGAGATAGACGAACTGCGCTTCCTTCTGTGCTGATAACAAGATGCGGTCCCCCGGCTTCAGTCCCATCGACTGAAGGTAAAGAGCGGCCGCTTCGACACGGGAAATCAGTTGACTATAAGAGACACGGCACTGCCCATCGACAAGGGCTGTCTTGTCAGGGGATTCAACCGCATTTCTCGCAATGTCACACAGCAGGGGGCTGTGGGTTGCACCTATCATGATTTGAGTGAATTGACCTCATCGACAATCGACTGTACCGATGTCAAGTCAAAGAGGTCCTCGAGTGGGAACTCCAATTCAAGTTCCTGTTCTATGGTACTGATAATGGCAAGGTTTCCCACCGAGTCCCATTCGGGAATGTCACCCGATGACAACTCGTTAGTTATCAACGCCAAGTCCACATTCAAAACTCTGGCAATGATTTCCTTGACCTGTGTCTCCATCCTTATCTTACAGATAATTACTTGTGTTTCTTTACAACAATGTTGAACAGCTCCTGAATGGTGTCTGAGTTTGTAATGTCATTACCCTTGATGATGACATCATACTCATCGTCAACCATGGCAATGATTGACAATGCAGTGAGTGATGACCACTCATCAAGTTCCTTGAACTTAGTTTCAGCGGTAAATAAAGCCTCATCAGTATCGTCAAACTGAGCGGCAAAGTTTTCAATAAATTCCTGTATATCCATATATCGAGTATAACTATGCTATGTGTTGTACAACGACAATCTTATCATATTTAGTTGGCAAAAGTACACACATTATTTAATTCTGCCAAAAAATCACTCAAAAAAAACCTTTATATCGAGAATCCGCCATCAATTACCAAATCGTGGCCGGTAAGCCAGCTGGAAGCGTCGCTCAACAGGTAGAGCGCGCCATTGGCAATATCCTCGGGGTGACCATAGCGGCCCAGCGGGTAACGCTTGGCGTCCTCGGCGAGTTGCTCCTCGGTGATGGTGCCCCGATGGATGAGCGGGGTATCCACCATACCCGGGCAGATGCTGTTGACACGCACCTTGCGTGAAGCATATTCGCGCGCCGCATATTTCATCACCGAGTTCAAGGCTGCCTTGGAAGCGCCATACACGCCATTACCGGGCATGAAGCTGTGAGTGCCGCCAATCGAGGCAATCAACACAACGGACGCACCTTTGTTAAGCACTTTCTTTTTGTACATCAACCGCAGCAGCTCGATGGGCGCGAAAAAGTTGACTTCAAACATCTCGTCAAACTTCTCGCGTGAGCCAAACTGCAGCGGCAATGTCGTCGAGTTGCCCGCACACAGCACAGCGCCGTCAAGGTGTGGCAATGCCGCCAGAAGACGTTCAAGATCCTCTTTAACAGTCAAGTCGGCAAGGATTTGAGTCGCAGACTCATCACCCAGTTGGTCAAAAGTCTCCTGCAGGCGGTCGGCATTACGACCGGTAATCACCAAACTGGCACCCATGCGTGCACAAGCGATAGCTGTCGCCTGGCCGAGACCCGACGAAGCTCCAGTGACCAGGATAGTCTTCCCAGCCAGTGAGAAAGGATTATAATTGGTTTCCATATCGTTATTATTCGTAATCAAACTTCTTAGCCGGCACCCCAATGTAAGTGAATCCATCCTTAGGCTTGGTCATCAACACACTACCCGCCCCCAGGGTAACATCGTTACCGACCTTGATGCGCTGCAGAACAACGCTGTCAACACCGAACAAGTTGCAATCACCCACACCAACCGAGCCAGACAATCTAACACCAGGCATCAGAACGTTGAAATCACCCAAGGTGACATCATGTCCAAGCACGTTTGAGCCATTCAACACATTGAAATCGCCCACATTGACATTACAGGTCACACTGCAACTATCCTGAATGATATTGCCTTGACCAATATTGAAAGTCAATGGATCCAAAACCCTGAATGAAGGCGCGATGAGATTCGGGAAATATATGTTCTTATTTGTGATACGCTGAAGAATCAGTCTGCGAGTCATCGGATCGCCCACAGCAATAGCAATAGCGAGTGGCTCTTCTACTGCATTGAGGTCATCCATTCCTCCCATCACATAGCCGTAATGTGATACCGGGGTGCCCACTTCCTTGTTATCATCGTAATAACCGGCAAACTCCCAGTTACCTCTACCTGCAGAATTGATGCGTTGGATGCCTCCAGCGACCTCGCGTCCCAATCCACCAGCACCATAGATGGCAATTCTCTTAGGGTAGTACCGCTGATTTTGCTCCTCACAGGATTTGATGCGACAAGGATTCCCGTATGCCACAACCCCGTCGGGGACATCATCAACAACGACACTTCCTGCTCCGACTACCGCCCATTTGCCGATTTTCACACCTGGAATCACGACAGCAGCAGCCCCAATCCACGCACCTTCACCAATGTGAACGTTGCCACACAAAGTAGCCTGTGGAGAAATATGCACATAATCCTCAATCACGCACTCATGATCGACAGACGCACCTGTATTTAAGATGCAATGCTTTCCCACCACTGCCCCACTTTGCACAACTGCACCTTGCATCACGACCGAGCCAGTGCCGATGGTTGCTGTTGGTGAAACAATTGAAGAGGGGTGTATCACTGTCCCAAAATCACAAACCAGCCTTTCAACTATCTGCTTACGAGTTTTATTATTTCCAATACTAACAACAATTGGCGATTCCCCCTTCCACTCATGTGATACGGGGATTGTCATCAATTGGTTGATTGACTCATCGTCATCAAACATCCCTTCAACATCAATATTCAATGCATTGAGGATGTCGATGATCACTTTTGCATGTCCGCTTGCTCCGTAAAGATACATTAGTTTTCAGTTTTCTCCGTTAAATCTTTCCATTGTTGCCTGGCCGTCATGGGAAATGCCATCACGAACAAGCACTTTTTTTATAGTAGTGAATATCACTTGGCAGTCTATGAGAAACGAGCAGTGATCAACATACCACACGTCAAGACTGAATTTTTCACTCCAGGACAAGGTGTTGCGCCCATGACACTGTGCCCAGCCTGTGATGCCGGGACGCACCTCATGCCTACGGGCTTGTTCTTTAGAATATAGGGGAAGATAATCGACAAGCAGTGGACGAGGTCCTATCAATGCCATTTCCCCCTTAAATACATTAAACAGTTGGGGAAGTTCATCAATGCTTGTCGATCGAACAAAACGGCCAACCTTTGTGAGGCGCATTTCGTCAGGCAGCAGTTTACCGTCGGCATCGTGCTCATCGGTCATTGTCTTGAACTTGATGATCTTGAAGATTTTGCCATTCTTGCCGGGACGCTCCTGAAAGAAGAATGCCCCTGCACCCTTGTTGGCAAAATGCAGCCACACAGTCACAACAAGCAACAGTGGAGACAAGCATACTAAAGCGATGAGTGCAATGGTGAATCCCAGTACCCGTTTTATATAATCACGATAAATCTTCATATTATTACTTTAATACTTCCGTGTAGAAGTCGTACAGGCATTGGCGCACATAGCCCTGCTCGAAGCGTGAGGCGATGAGTGGACGGGCATTGGCAGCCATTGCCGCTATTTCATCGGGGTGTTCGACAAAGCGTTTCATCGCTTGATAGAGTGCATCCTCGTCCTGTGAGGGGACAATGACACCATTCTGACCATCGATAATGATTTCGCGGGAACCGTTGATGTCGGTGACAATGCTCGGCAGACCCATCGCGCCAGCCTCGATGACCACATTGGGGAAGCCCTCGCGATAGCTCGGGAACACCAGTGCATCGGCTGCGGCATAGAATGGCCTCACATCGCGCTGTCCTCCCACGGCCTCAATGCCATCACCCTGCTCGATGCGGCTACGGGTTGCCGAGGACACTGGATCCAGATTGTCCTCGCTCGGTCCTACCAACACCAGACGAGTGTCGGCATGCTCACGATGCAGGCGGTCGAAGGCTGCCACCAGTTCGTTAATGCCCTTGTCGCGCACGATACGGCCAACGAACACAAACGTGAAACCCTCGTGAGCCGGGACTTCGATATCCGCAGGATCAAAAAAGTTCATGTCGATACCCTTCACATTACCGTAGCCCAGCACCTTGAGGGGCTTGCGGGTGATGTGGTGGTTGAGCAGGTCGCTCTTCACGCCTTCTCCCTCGGGGATGATGTGGGTCGCGCAGGCACAGGTTATCCGGTCTGTCGTCATCAAGACCCGGCGCTTCAAGCCCGTTGACGTGGGCCATACCAGCCCCGTGAATGTGTGGACACGACGCGGCACCCGAGCCAGCCATCCCGCCACCATTGTCATGAGTCCCGCCTTGGGGGTCATCGAGTGGACCAGGTCAGGGCGCTCCCGCCGCAGCACGCGATACATGCGCCACAACGACTTCAGGTCGCTGACCAGCGAGATGTGACGTTCCATGGGTATAGCGATGGTGCGTACGCCCTCGGCACGGCCATATTCTTCGAGTTCGCTCATTCCAGTAGCCGACGGTTCGCCAGCTTTGGTGTTGGGCGACGAAATAGCCACGCACTCAAAGCCTTCATTCTTCAAGTGTTTGAGGATGCCGCTACAGAACGCTTTCAACGATGTCGGCACCGTTGTTGTTCTAATAATTTTAGTCATTAATCCTTTTCCTTAAGAAAGAACTTTATGAAATGTGATTGCTTGGGCTTTCTTTTATTCTCGGGCGGCAGTTGCATGTAATCACCATATAACAACCTCAGCACCTTGTCATACTCCTTAATGACCATGAGTTGATGTCCCTCAAACTCCAGCGTGGTGTATTCCTCAAAGTCCTTCTTCTCATAGAATCCCCATTCGTCACAGCAAGCCAATTGGGCACAATGCGACGAGTTGGCATACTTTGACGATTTAATCCAATTAATAAACAATCTTACCGACGGGCGCACAAGACAACCATTGAGGAAAATGAACTTTTTAAGCCAGATCAAACTATTAGACTTCTCCCAATTGTCGTGGTTCATAGCATTGGCCTTAGCACCTCGAGCAATAGAGGTTATTTCCCAGAACTTGTATAGTTTTTTCCATCGTTTCCTGTGCTCCTCTTCGTTATCCGAAATTGAATCCATCGGAAATATATCCACCCACACACCTGTATCATATTTGCTCCAAGGAATACGGGTGATAATCTTGGTGTTCTTCAAGTCGCACACTCGTGCAAATGCGAGATAAGATTTTCTGTCATCGGGAGAAACCAGCATGAAATCTTTACTGGATTGATATTCCTTTAAAAATCTTTCAAAATTCTCCCTTGTCATTATGATGTCTATGTCATCATCCCATGGGATAAACCCCTTGTGACGAACTGCACCGATGAGTGTCCCATAGGCCAATGAGTAGTCGATGTGATGGGCTACACAAAAGTCATGGATATGAAGTAACACGTTTAAGCTGTACTTCTGAATCTCTTGTAAAGTCAACTCCTTCATGGCTAAACTAAAGCATCAATCAGAACCAAAACAATTCATTCATTCCACATCAATTATAGAACATCCAAACGTCTCATTTATGGAAAAAGCGAATGGATTTAGATTGTTTGGGCACACGGCTGGATTCAGGAGGAAGTTGCATGTAATCGCCATAGAGAATGCGAAGCACCTTGTCATACTCCTTAATCACCATCAACTGATGACCCTCAAACTCTAACATGGTATATTCCTCAAAGTCTTTCTTCTCATAAAAGCCCCACTCATCGCAGCAAGCCAGTTGGGCGCAATGCGACGAGTTGGCATAGGTCTTGTCTTGTATCTCAGCCAAGAAAGCCTCTACTTGTTTTCTCACACCACATCCGTTTAGTGACAACAACTTCTTAGCCAATATTTTGAAGTTGCCTTTCAGCCCCCACTGCTTTGAGAACGAGGATTTAGCGCCACGAGGGATAGCCAGTTTTGCCCACTGCTTATGGATTTCTTCATAGCGGGCCTTGTGCCTATTCTCATCGTCATCGATGGCATCCATGGGGAAGATATCTACCCACACACCTGTGGTGTAAGCGCTCCATGGGGTACGACAAGCCACCAACGTGTCTTTGTTGTCACACACACGGGCAAAAGCGATATATGATTTTTTGTCATGAGGAGCTACCAGCTTGAAATCTTCACTGGACTCATATTCCATAACGAAGCGTTCAAAATTCTCCCTGGTCATGATGATGTCGATGTCATCGTCCCATGGGATAAAGCCCTTATGACGCACAGCGCCAATCAAGGTACCATAGGCCAGCGTATAGTGGATATCATGTGCCACACAGAATTCATGCACATGCATCAACACTTTCAAGCTATGTTGCTGAATCTCTTTTAATGTCAATTCTTTCATAATACCGTTAATGAAGCATCCATGTTACTTTTTGACAAGTTAGAAAAAAACCCAAAACTCAGGATTCATGTTCCCAACTCTTCATGATTTCAGACACACGCTGATAATCGTTATAGGTGTCGATGTCATAGGCGCGGATTTTCAGGCCCTTCATCGGCAGGTACGGTTCTAGCATATTGAACACGTTCATTGAGCTGTATTGCAAGTGAGACTTGTGGAAACAGGCGGGTCCTGTCCACTCATAGTCACCGCACTCGCGAGAGAATTCCAGCACATCACCAGCCTCATTGACCTTGACGTAAACCGAATCATCGGATGACTTTTCGGAATAGCAGATGAACTCACCCTCGGTATTCAGAATCATTTTAGCGTCGTCAGGATGCACGAGCAGGTCACCGTCCCATTCCAACACATACTCATGGGCGTGACGGGCACCCAGATAGAAGCTGGCGCCTGTCTTGGTCTCAAAATAGCGGTGGTTGAAGATGAACGTGACGTCCTTGCGGTATTTCAAGACCTCCTCAATGATTTCGTTGGCCTGAAAACCAACCACGATGCGGACATCCTCCACGTCCTTGAAGAGCTCCAGCTGCAACGATATCAGTGAACGCCCATTTATCTTCACCAGGGCCTTGGTCAGTCCCAGACCCAGGCGGGAGCCGATTCCGGCACAACTTATAACAACAGATTTAATTGTCGGCATAGCGCTGATTCATTATAGAATAAATAATCTGTAATAGCAAAAAGGCTCTTGGCGGGAGAATGGGTCAGTCCCACTGCAATGGCGATATCGGCATGGCGCATCGCCTCCAGGTCATTGTTGCCATCGCCAACAAACACCACAGTCTCGCCAGCGGCTTTGAAGGTGTCCACCACCTGCTCTTTGCGCAGGATGGTTTTTAATTTCACCACCTGGTCGTTCTCGACCTGTCCTTCAGAACAATAGTACTCACAGCCTATCCGCTTCATCAGCCCCTCACACCAGCAGGAAAGGTTACCAGTCACTATCACACAATGCTCCTTGTTTTTGGCAATGAATTCCTGCAGCTGTGGGTACAGGGGCACTTCTGTTAACAGATTGTTGATTTCGGTAACGGGCAGTTTGCCCAAGATGCCCACCCGCTTGATGAAACTCTCGATAAACGGCACATTGCCCTGCACCGTTTGTCGGGTCAGCTCCATGATCTCGTCCTGGACGTTGAAGTGCTCCGCTATCACGGGCAGCGTTTCAACGCTGGTCACAGTGCCGTCTAAATCAAATAAGAACTTCATATTTTATGCTTTCCAATAAAAATGGATATACGAGCTGCCATTCCCTACCCTTTTCTCGACGGGAGGCAGTTGCATATAGTCATTGAATTTACCTCTCAGAACCTCGTCATAGCCATTCATCACATACACCTGGGTATCCTCAAACGGCATCAACGAGCACTCGGCGAACGTTTCCATCCGGTTATGTTCCTGACTGTTGTCGCCCATACACATCATCTGCGTCCAGTAGTGTGTCGAGCCAAAAGGTATGGCTCGTCCCCTTTTGATCATTTGCCGAATGTAATAATGGGTAACGCCAAACTTGCACATCCAAGTACGAACATAATTTTTGAAATTGCTCATCAGGGGGATGGTCTTAAAGTATTGGTAAGGGACGTATTCCCACTCCCTTGAGCGGCATGATTTCAGCCAATATTGACGATTCTTGGTATAATAGCGCCTGTGCTGCCCAATATCATCCAGCGCACCGTCGGCAGGGAAAATATCAATCCACACGCCCACGTCGCCCGTGCACCATGGCAGTTTCGTCTTCATCACCGTCCTCTTGTCGTCATAGACCCGGGCAAAAGCGATGGTGCAGCTCTTGTCATTGCCACGATACTTCAGCCGATAGGAATCAGACTGATAGGTGCGGCAAAACCGCTCATAGTCGGGACGAGGCATGATGACATCCACATCATCGTCCCAGGGGATAAACCCCTGATGGCGGACAGCGCCCAGCATCGAGCCGTCAAGCAACGAGTATTTTATGCCGTTCTCGACGCAAAACCGGTGCACATCTTTGAGTATCTCCAAACCCATTAATTGGATTTCCCTCAATGTCAATTCCTTCATGATGCTATTTCAAGTAGAAATCAATATAATCGGCCTGCTTGGGTATCTGATCCTCCTCTGGTGGCAACTGCATGTAATCCCCATACAGCATCCTCAGCACTTTGTCATATTCCTTGATGACCATCAGCTGATGGCCCTCAAACTCCAATGTAGTGTATTCCTCAAAATCCTTCTTCTCATAGAAACCATACTCATCACAACAAGCCACTTGAGCACAATGCAACGACTTGTCGTACTTGGGGTTATTGGTTCTCTTGATATACAGGTTATTTGCTGGACGAACCAACAAACCATTCAAGAACACTAATTTTTTTAGCCTGAATTTCAAAGAATGCTCTGGCTTAAGGGGCAGTTTGGTCTCCCTCATTTTTTGGACAAGTACCCACAGTGCATGATGCATCTTCCATTGCTTTTTGTGCTTGCCCTCGTTGTCTGAAACACCATCCATCGGGAAAATGTCTATCCAAATACCTGTTTTATAATTGCTCCACGGTAAATGGGAATTAATTTCGGTCTCTTTGACATCACACACTCTCGCAAAGGCAATAAAGCTGTTCTTGTCATAAGGAGAAACCATCCTATAGTTGTCATCAGATTGGTATTCCCTGACAAAGCGCTCAAAGTTCTCACGGGTCATGATGATGTCAACGTCATCGTCCCAAGGGATGAATCCCTTGTGGCGCACAGCACCAATCAAGGTACCATAGGCCAACGAATAAGGTATATCATGCGAGACACAGAATTCATGCACATGCAGGAGTACCTTCAAGCTATAGTGCTGGATTTCCGTTAATGTCAGTTGCCTCATAATACAACACTCACAAGTTAAACGTAGCAGTAATCAATGAAAGGATCATCTCGAGCGGTCTATCATTTTTTTGAGAAGGCCCGTTTCACTGTTGCTTTTTAAATCTGAGAACTGATAATCACCACACTACTTCACACCACGAATTTTCAGGTAACAATTCATCAACTTCGTGGTCTTGCCATCAGCACGGAAACGCATTCTACATCTTAATGCCGAAAGCAGATAATGCACGCGGCAATACAACGAATCCCATAAAGAAGAATGCGGGACCAATAGCTTCCTAAAAACATAAGAATAGTAATTGGTGGAAGAGAAAGAATCAAGCGCATAAAGCTTAAAACCGTTCTTCTTGTGCCAAGCCACAGAGCTATCCGCCCCCTTAGCAGTATCAGAAATCACATACTTGCACCCATTAGCTTTTGCGATTTCAATGCGGCGTTGCTCCAATTTGGACCCAATCCCACAGCGTTTAATTTTAGGGCTTATTGCCATATTGGAAAGATATCCCCATGTACCTTTTTCATCGTTAACTATTTCGACAAACGCGGTTCCTGCCAAGGCACCAGTGTCTTGATCTGTAGCAACAAGAACAACATTGTTGGCACTGCGGCGCTCAAGATCTTCAGGCGTAAAATAGGAGCACGTAAAATGCAGCCCCTGGTCAAGCCTTTCTTGAAATGCCTCGTGAAAGAGTTTTGTCAGCTCTTCCCAAGAAGTTCTGTCATCTTTTTGATGAATTTCGATATTCATAATAACTAATAAAAAAATAAAGGTATAATATCTTAGTCACAACGCACTTTCTCAAAAAGTGGCGACACCTTGACACAATTATCTAAAAATGCCACCATTCAGCGTCTCACTTGGCACCATTCTCACCCATTTTTCAGAATTAATGGTTTTATCAATGGAATGAAAACATATCGATACGGAAATGACAACAACCAGTACAAGAACGGATGCTTTAGCAACCAATCAAGGTACTTTTCATTTGGTCCGTCATGAATCTCCATCACAGGAAAGATGCCATAATCATAACCACGCTTGATGTAACGCAAAAATGCACCAAGAGGAAGAGGGACTTTAAACAATCGCTCACCGATACCTATTCCTTGAGTTTCCATCCTGTATTTTTTGAAGTACGGGTCTTCATAAAGGTCAAGGGCGGCAATCGTGGGAGGCAGACTGTCAAACATATTGTCGATCATCTGCCGCAACCTCTTCTTATCCTTAGTAAACGTCGCACTCGCTGAGTGCTTGTAGTAGCCATAAACCGCTGCATCAATCCGTACCACCCGCTTGGCATAATTATATAGCACGAGATTAAACAAGGCATCCTCAGACAGACGGACATGGGTGTCAAAGCGCAAGTTCAGTTGTTCAACAAGTTCTCGACGACAGATTGAGGCACAAGCATATCCATCAAACAGCAATTGGTGACAACACTCCCGGCCTGTGCCATCAAATTCTATTTCAATTTCATTCAACTCCTTGTACTGATCTAACTCAAGCGCGTTGCTCTCATAGAAAGTGACAAATTGAATGCGCAACACATCTATTGGGTCACCTCCCGATTTGAGGATTTCCAGCAACTTCTGGTAACTGTTGTCATAGACCAGGAAATCGTCACTGTCCATAAAGTGGATGTAATCACCCTCGGCCCTATCAAGAGCATGGTTGCGCGCCGCCGACACCCCCTGATTGGGCTGATGTATCACTTGGATGTTGCTGTGCTCGGTGGCATAGCGGTCAAGAATGGCACCACTGCCGTCGGTTGAACCGTCATCGACTGTAATGATCTGCAGTTCATCGCCGTCGTCAAGCCGCTGCCTTAACACGCTGTTCAAGCAGCGCTCCAGAAATTTCTCACAATTATAGACGGGTATGATAACTGAAATTTTCATAAAAGTTCATCAGACTGTCAGCGTCAACCAACAGATATCTTTATATACTTGTAGGCACAGGCAATCGCTACTGTAACCGCAAAGCAAATCACACAAAACAATACTGCCTGTGATGCCACAAACGAGGGAAAGAGTTCAGCGGTCACCATCATGGGCACTCGCTGGTAAATATAAATCGGGAACAGATTAACCCCCAATCAGACCAAGACAGGATTCTCCACCTTGACTCTCATCGTGATGGCCACAACCAAAACCGCAAACATCACACTGGCAAGATTATAGGTCAAAACGTGGGCAAGGCCAAAATTGATGAGCAGCACAAACGACAGCAACGAAGTGGCCAACACAACCCAATAGCGCTTCCTGGCCAATTCAATAAACCAGTCTTTGCGCCACGCCACAAACGCGCCAGCAGGATAAGCCAGCAGGGTATCATACCACCAAAATGGTTTCAACACATACAAGGCCGCTATCAACAATAGAGTAAGTACGAGGATAGCCAAAAACCGATTGCGTGCTCCAGTTGCAATTCTCGTGGATAAGAAGGAGATGAAGTAGCACAAGATGATGTCAAAAATATACCAGTTGCTGTTACCGATTGACTCCCAACCCGTCAGAGCCAAACAGAACTTAGACAAGGTTACGGTTCTTCCAATCAATAGACTGAGCACCAGAAAGACGACCACTGCGACATCAAAATTTAGCAAAGTGGTCAGGCATCGTCGTTTGGGAATCCGTTTGGTATAGTTCTCACCTTTGTTCAAAATCGATAATTCCGTACCATAGCCTGAATAGAACAAGAACATGACAACACACAATTGCCCCATGGCCTCATTAATGGCAAGAAACCACTGATCGCCCAGCATGGAATAGCCATAACCGTGACCGTTAACGTATTGAGTGGCATGTCTTACAAAAACCAACAGAATTGAAATCCCCTTAATGGCATTGCACTGCTGTATTGATAAGGACTGACCCACCTCACGGCGCCAGCCAATGCCCACAGCACTCAACAAAATTATGACAATGTATAGGAGAATCATCTCAAATGAAACGGAATGGTAACTATATCACTGCATGGACATCACCTCTCCAAAAGCAGAATGCGGAACAACTTCACGCGATGCATCAGTGCGATGACAATAACCATCAGAATGGCACACATCAAGGCGCTAAAAATATTTAAATCAATATGATAATGTTGCACTATATCGTCCAAGCCCTTTACCATGAACGTGTGATACAGGTAATAATACAATGTCCATTGGCCAAGCAGGGAAATAAGCCCAGGCACCCTGCGAGGGAAGAATCTAATCATCCCCATGCAGATAACAAAAGCTATTACTGACTGTATCAAACGAAGTATCGATTCTTTCCACACAAAATAAGGTGAACGCGGCATGAAATTTGGCAGCAGCCGTGCACTCACTAAAGCCAGCAACAACAGAACGACCATCAATGGAATGTTCAGTTGATTTATTTTATTGACCAAACTCTTGTCTTTCAGCATTAGGCCAAAGACAAAGAAAGGCAAGAAAGAGAATGCACGTTGAAAACCCAAACAATCATTCCCTAACGGGATAAAACCTGCCAATACCGACAATACTATGGATATCAAAAGGGCATATACCGGTTTAACTCCCAAGGGCCGTAGCAAATGATAGGCACACCTCCAATAAATCAAGCAAAACAGGTACCACAATGCTAATGACGGATCCATATAAGCCTTCAGGGAGAAAGGAATTCCTTTGACCAAGGTATTGTATACCAGATGTCCCGTTTGGAAAATCAGATATAATGCCAGCAGCTTTAATGACGACCTCTTAAAACGTGTGAATGACTGCGGGTGGGTTAAATAACCCGAAATCATCACAAACATCGGCATGTGGAAGGCATAAATGAATCTATTGACTCTTATTCCATAATCATAGTAGCTGATGTGGCCTAATATCACCAGAAATATCAGCACGAACTTCATTCCGTCGAGACGGGTGTCACGGGTAACAACAGCAGGCATTACAGTTTAAGGGTTGTCACGATGTCGTTATAGATATTGAGGGGGACATCGGTGCCGCTCTTGGGAAGCAGGAAGTTATTAAAGAACTGTTGGCGCTGTTCCCGCATCGTGTCCTCGCCACGCAGTACCATTTCCACAAACCGCCTGACATCGTCCATGTTCCTGCCGATGTAGTGGCTATCGATGGCTCGCCTGCACAATTCGGTGGTGTTCTGCTGCTCTCTTGACTGCTTGACAAACATCACCGGCTTGTTCACATACAGGTACTCGACCTGGAACGAGTCGCTGTCATGGACCATGGCGTCAGACGTCTTGAACAGGTCAATAAACAATCCCGTTTCAAGCTGGGTGTTAGGCATTTCAGCCCACAACTGGTAATACTTGTCGGTCCTCTCCTGCCCCCAATCGGGATGTTGATATAAGCGGGTGCGAAGTTTCGGGTGCGGTTTAAAAGCTATTTGGAGCCTATCTTGATACTGTTTGGCGATTTCCACCATACCCTCGGCCATCCAGAGGAAATTGGATAAATACAATGCGTCACCATCAGCATTGATACTATAATGTGGAGCCCAAATCAGCCTCTTGACCTCAGGTCGCTTGATGTTCCAAACGTCCACGGTATCGGGCGAGAGGTACTCGGTCATGTTGGTATAGCCCGTGACAACGACATTCCTGCCACGATTGATGGCTAAACGCTGAGCAGCCTTCAACTCCGCATTATTGGTATAGAACAATTTCCAGGCGCGGTTATGGAAGTCAAGATTATAGGTCCATTTCGTCTCCTCGTTAGCGATACCGTAGGGCGTCAGGCACAACAGTTTATCCCAGAAACCACAAAACGACTGTTCCTTGTAATAGATGACAGGATACTGTTGCGGATAGAAGATGATGTCGGGGTTGATATCCTCGCGCAGGTCGGCCAACGACTTGTCTTGATGCTCATCCCAGTCCACAAATGGGATGTCACGGGAATTGAAATAATCCCTTAAATCTTGAAGATTCCTGATTTGTTCATCTTTCTCAAAAGCAACCGTCGGGCACAATGCGATCACGACCTCAAAGCGGGCATCTGCAGCAAACAACTCATACACCCGCTGATAGCGCCACATGCCCAGGTTCATGGCCAGGAAACAGACCTTAATCTTCTCCCCGTTCTGGACCTTGCGTTTCAACTGCCGCTGCTGATGCTTGAAGCGCTGCGGCAGCGCATGCAATACGTACTGCTTGAACAGCCAGGACTTTAATCCCACAACCAAGTCATTCATGACACGATAACCCGATAAACAATATTCCTAACGGTGACAGCACACGGATGATTGATGAATCTGAGATGATACCAGTTCAGTTCATGACACCCATGGTGAATCAACGTGTTGTCATTAAGATGGGATTCCCCGAAGTTTCTTATACAAGTCCAGCCAAATGGATTTCCTGTCCTCACCATTCTCAAGATGATACATTCGGCATCTAATGGAACTCTTCCAGAACTGAAGCTTACAATAAAGAGGATTATCCCACTTGGCATCGGGCACCAACTGTTTCCTGAAATTATAGGAATAATAATTGGTGTTGGGCCATGAGACAAGTTCAACCAGTTTGAACCCATTCCTATAATGCCAATTGACTGAACTTTTAGCATTCGCAGCTGTATCAGACATCACAAAACTGCAGCCATTCTCTTTAGCTACAGCAACGCGTTGCGCTTCCAACTTGGAGCCAATTCCGCACCTTTTATAGCTCGGCTTAATCCCCATATCGGTAAAATAGCCCCAAGTGCCTCTATCATCATGTATAATCCTCAATACGGCTACACCCGCAAGAGCGTCATTCTGATCTTTGTCAAGAGCTACAAGAATGATTGCGTCATCAAAATGCTGCTCAAGATATTCGGGCGTAAACGAAGAACAGATGAAATTCATTCCCTGGTCAAGCCTTTCCTGAAACGCCTCATGATAGAGTTGTGCCAACTCTTCCCATGAAGTTTCTTCTCCTTTTTTTCTGATTTCTATATTCATATTCAGCCGTATTAACTAATTAAACTTCAATCACTTTAAAGTGCCATTCCTGATAATCATAAAATTCACTAATACTCACTGCCTGATAACCGCATCGCATGTTTTCGCTTAATCAACACTCATCGAAAGAGTAACTTACCAATTCTTATCATCAACGGTCTTACCACTGAAAGGAAAACATATCGATATATAAAAGAGAATAACCAGAACAACAGGGGATGCTTAAGCAAAATGTTATAACACACCTCAGCATACTTATAATTTACCATGCGCACTGGAAAAACGCCGCATTTGAAGCCTCGCTTGATATAACTCCTGAACGCGCCGAATGGAAGAGGCACTCTCAATAATCGTTTGGCTATGGCACAGCCATGGCACTTCATCCGATATTGTTTGAAGAAAGGATCGTCATAGAGGTCAAGGACAGCAAGGGTGGGCGGCAGATTATCAAACATGGCATCTATCACAGCCCGCAGTTTCTTTTTGTCTTTGGTATAAGTTGCGCTGGACGAATGCCTGTAGTAACCATAAACTGGTGCTTTCGTTATCACCACCCGTTTGGCATAATTATATAGCTCGAGATTAAACAAGGCATCCTCAGACAGATGAACATGGGTGTCAAAGCGAAGGTTCAGTTCTTCAATAAGTTCTCGACGAGTAATTGAACCACAAGCAAATCCCCTGAAAAACAGCTGATGGCAACATTCTCGTCCACTTCCATCGAAATCAATCTCTATCTCGCCCAAATCCTTGTACTGGTCTAACTGGACTGCATAATCCTCATAAAAAGAGACATAATCGATATACAACACATCTATCGGAATTTCTGCCGATTTGAGCATTACCAGCAACTTCTGGTAACTGTTGTTGTAAATCAGGAAATCGTCACCATCCACACAATGGATGTAATCACCCTCGGCCACATCAAGGGCATGGTTGCGTGCAGCCGACACGCCCTGATTGGGCTGATGTATCACCTGGATATTGCTGTGCTCGGTGGCATATCGGTCAAGAATGGCACCACTGCCGTCGGTTGAACCGTCATCGACAGTAATAATCTGCAGTTCATCGCCATCATCAAGGCGCTGCCTTAACACACTATCCAAGCAGCGCTCCAGATATTGCGCACAATTATAAACCGGGATAATAACGGATAACTTCATTTAGTCAATTCAATAAACGGCAACGTTCAGAAAGCAAAAAGAAAGATGGGACAAAATGGAAAAAGACTTATAATGACCTGCTAATTTCTCATTTCGCGCCGCGCAACCACAAGTAAAAGTCCAACCATTTAGATTTCCTGTCCTGACCATTCGGGAGTTTATACATTCGGCATCTAATCGCGCTCTTCCAGTAATTAAACTTACAATAAACAGGGTTGCTCCACTTGGGATGAGGATCTAACTGTTGTCTAAAGATATAGGAATAGTAATTAGTTGAAGGGAAAGACCGCAATGCAACTATTTTACTACCATTTTTCAAATGCCACTTCACGCTGCTTTTGGCTCCCACAGCCGTGTCTGAGATTATATAAGAACAACCATTGGATTTGGCAATCTCTACACATTTCTTCTGCAATAGAGTACCGATACCACAGCGCTTACATTTCGGATTCACAAACTTGTGTTCCTCGTATGAGTAATTATTCCCCTCACTATCTTTATAGATATGGGTGCATGCGGTTCCAAGCAAGTCATGGTCTCTGTAAGCAACCAAGACACATCCATCTTTGTTTTTGTCACGATAATCGTCGGCAGACATTCTCAAGACAGTAAAGTTCAAGTTTTGCTCAACCCGTTCTTGCACCGAAGCGTGAATCATTTTAATCAATTCATCATATGTGAATGGGCTATCCTCAATCCTACAGATGGTAAGCTCATTATTCTCAGTACTCATAATATCCATTTATTATTTTTTACCTAAACCAACTTATTAATCATTAATACTTATAGATGCACAGTACAGAATTAATCGAATAATGATTACATAAATCTTATTTATTTCCAATAAAAATGGATGTAAGAGCTGCCGTGACCCACTCTTTTCTCCACAGGCGGCAGTTGCATATAGTCATTAAATTTACCTCTCAAAACCTCATCATAGCCATTCATCACATACACCTCGGTATCCTCAAACGGCATCAACGAGCACTCGGCAAAGGTTTCCATCCTGTTATGCTCCTTACTGTTATCGCCCATACACATGATTTGCGTCCAATAATGTGTTGAACCGAAAGGTATGGCTCGCCCCCTTTGAATCATCTTCAGAATTAATTTATCAATGCTACCCGAACATCTGGCGGCAAGCACATATCTTTTCATGTTGACAATCAAAGGTTCATCTTTCAAATAGCGCTGACTTTTAAAGATTCTAAGACGGCAAGTTTCTATCCAAGCATTGCGGTTCTCGGTATAATACGCCTCATGCTGCTCAACATCGTCTAATGCGCCATCAGCAGGAAAGATATCAATCCACACCCCTACCCGTCCTCGACACCATGGCCTTGTTGATTTCATCAAGGTTTTTTTTCTATCATAGACACGCGCAAATGCGATGTTGCAAGTTTTGTCATTATCACGACACTTCACTCGATAGGAATCAGATTTGTAGGTCTTGCAGAAGCGCTCATAGTCAGGACGTGGCATGATGATGTCCACATCGTCATCCCATGGAATGAACCCTTTATGGCGAATTGCGCCCAACATTGAGCCATCCAACAATGAATACTTGATGGAGTTCTCTACGCAGAAACGGTGAACGTCTTTAAGAATCTCCAGACTCATTAATTGAATCTCTCTTAATGTCAATTCTTTCATTTCAATCTTAGTATTGGAAAACAATACTAACAAGAATAAATAAGACCTATTACTGAGTCTTTCCAAACAAGCCCAGCAATTTGCCCGGAGCCGTCAGAGAACCGTCCTTTTTACGATAAAGTTTATAAAGAAAACTATATACATTAAAATATGCAGTTCTTAACGCCTTGTTTGACCAGAACCAATGATACTTCAATTGCTTTCTGAAGAAGACTGTATAATAATTCGTATTATCGTAAGAGCCAATTCTCTGTTTGAAATAGTTATTCCTCAAGTGCCATTTAACAGAACTTATTGCCTCTTCAGAAGTATTGGATAACATATACTCGCAACCCTCATCGACTACAAATTGTTGGGTGATTTCCTCAATCTTGGAACCAATCCCTGTTCTTTTGCATTTGGGAGATACGGCAAGAATTCCTGCAACCGCCTCTTTGTCTTCAATCTTCACAATCTGAAATCCCAAATATTCTCGTTCTCCAGTTTGAGGATTTTCATCAAAAGCCACTACCACAGGGTTTACATCCAATAATTTCTTCAAGTTCTCCAATTCGTATTCAAGCACCGTGAAATTCAAGCCTTGGTCTTTTCGCTCTTGAAAAGAGTCTTTCATGAGACGAAACAATTCCTCGCAGGGGATGTTTTCCCTCAAAATGTCATACCGTATCATTGCTAACTTTAATTTGGAATCCGCGATGTTTCACTAATCACTCATCACTAATCACTAATCATTCTTTGCTGCTTAGCGTGAAGCAAGTTGGCTGAGTTGTCACATCACGCCAGCAGGGTGACGTCCTTGTTGTAGAAGGCCTCAATGGTCTTGACGATGGCGGTGGAGACGTTGTCTGTGAGGTAGGTGCTCTTTCTCAGGGTCTGGATGGCCTTGATGAAGGAGACTATCTCGTAGCGGATGCCCTCGCCGTCGAGTTTGTAGAAGTAGCGCTTGTTGTCGGCGGGATTCTCGTAGCGGAGCTCAAAGTAGTCGGTCTTCCACCAGGGAGCGGGGATGTAGAGATAGCCCTTGGTGCCCGAGATGATGAGTTCGCCCTCGCTCTTGACGCCCACGCCGACCTTGATCGAGGCGACGGCATTGGGATAAGTGAAGGCTATCTTGGTGAAGATGTCGAAGTCGCTGTCGGGCTGATACAGGCGCGTGGTGATGTCGGCACGGGTGTAGTCGGTTCCCAGCAAGTGGAAAATGGGCAGCATGGCGGTGGGTCCCCATGCGGTGATGCTGTTCCACACCTTTGTCTTGTCCTCGTGACGCTCAAAGTCGAACATGCTGGTGCAGACGGCGTCGACCGAAACGATGTCGCCGATGCGGCCGCTCTTGGCGAGGACAACCAGACGGTCATAGGCCGTGGCATAGGCGGTCTTGATGCCGTCCATGAGGATGAGTTCCTTGTCACTGGCCAACTTGTTGAGTTCCTCATAGTCCTTGACGCTCAGGGCGATGGGCGACTCGCACAGGACGTGCTTGCCGGCCTCGAGGGCCTGCTTGATCTGGCTGTAGTGCTCGTGAGGCTGCGAGATGATATATACCGCGTCACACTGGTCGAGCAACTCGTCATAGCTGCCCACCAGGGGAATCTGCTTCATGTCGTCAGAGAAGTCGGCGGTGTCGCGGGCACAGACGGCCGAGATCTTCACGCCGTTGACCGAGTGGCTCTCGCGCTCAAACTTGTTGAGGATGGTGGACTCGCCCACGAGGCCGATGCGCACCTCGCGCTTCTCGGCGCGCAGTTCGGAGCTGGAAACGCCCTTGGTGCGCTCGAGATAGACGACGTCGCAATACTCCTTGAGGTAGTCGAACTTGCCGAGCCAGTCGCTGCCGATGGCGAAGATGTCGACCCCCTTGCGGCGGATGTCGTCAATCTTTTGTCCCTCGTATTCCTCGACGATTATCTCGTCGGCAAGGCCGGTGGCGCGCACCGCGTCGATGCGTTCCATGACCGACTGCTGCACATTGATTTTGCCTCGTGCCAGGTCAAAGTTGTCGGCGGTGACGCCTACTATCAGATAATCGCCCAGTGCCTTGGCACGCTCCAACAGGCGGATGTGGCCATAGTGCAACAGGTCGTAGGTTCCGTAAGTGATTACTTTCTTCATTGGTTTGGTTTGATTTAATTTTATTTAGTTTTCTTTTTCTTTATTCCTGATATGTAGAGGATTTGGTAATATCTCCTGCGGATGAGCATCCAGATAAAATCGAAAAACGGCTTTTTATCTTTTTTATTATAGATATAGAAGCTATCTGTCTTTCTGATGTCCGAGATCCAGCTTATCAGATTCTTTATCGTTTTCTGTTTATAACCAGCCTGAAAATCCCAGCGCTCGTTCATGACAATGAGTGGAGACTTGGTAATCTCGGCACCGTCAACACACAAACGTCCGTTGAGCATGCTCTCAGCCCATATTTTGCAGAAGTTGAGGCCCATGTCGGTCATGGAATGGTTTAGCTGCGTTTGGCGGAAATTGAACTCCAGGAAAAGCAGTTTCCCGTCCATATCCTCCAGGAACTCCAGTTCAAAGATGCCTGAATAATGAATCGTTTTCAGAATCTGCTGGATCTTGCCCTTCAGCTCGTCGCCCAGATTATAGGCATAGTTGGTCATCCAGGTGCCGTATTTGCCATCTGTCAGGTGCAAATAATCCATCTGGACGGGCAGATACAACTCTTCACCTTGGTTGATGGATATGCCCTCGAGGGAGACCTCATTTTTTTTGTGGATGAACTCTTGCAGCAACAGCTTATCATTCTTGATGGATTCATAAGCCTTAAGAAGCTCCTGTTCATCATTGCAAATGATGTAATCCGTCTTCCAGCCCCTGGTGAAGCAATTATCGGTTTTGGTAAAGATTGGATACCTCAATTTGCCAGGCAAGGTCCCCTTACTCAGCAACTCCGACTTGGGAGCGTCAAGTCCATTCTGCACAGCAAGCTCACACTGGGCGGACTTAATCATATACTGGGTTAAGCGTCCCTGCTCTGCCGCATTAAAGAAAATGAACCTGTCCTTCAGCTGATCGTAATGTTGGTCCATCATCGAGACCAGCAAGTCGCTGTCAGTAGAAATAACATACTTGCAATCCCGGTCAGTGTAGTGCTCCAAGATATAATTCAAGCATTCTTCGGTCGATTGGACTTTTTTGAAATGATTGACATACTTCGAGCCTTTGGGGACAAATTCATCACCCCTAATCCAGACTAAATCAGGGCGCACCCCGGCCTCACCGAAACTGCGGATTTGGCCCAGGGTGTTCCAACAGGACCCGCCGGCAATAATCACCTTGACATTGGGGTCAGTGATTCTTATCATTTTACTACAGGTGGATTCAATTGATTGGTCGATAAACTACAGCAAGTTATATCCCCTTGATGAGTAGATGAACCGTGGTTACACCAACTTGAGAGATCTGAAGACTTTTAAGACAGCATTCCCAAAGCCAGTCATGCCGCCATCCTGCGTTCTCATCGCCCTGGTCTTCAAGTAAGAAGCGCAAAACGCGACATGTGCGCACAAAGCGCTGTTCCAGATAGACGGAGACTTTAATTGATACCTGAAACGATAACAGAAATACTTACTGGCAGTAGACACAAAGTAACCAATGATCTTGAAACCATTCTTCTTGTGCCACCTGACCGACCAGTCAGCATGGACTGACGTATTGCTGAGAATATAACTGTAATCGCGGCTTTTAGCCACCTCAACACAAGATTTGAGCAATTGGGAAGCAACGCCCTTGCCCTTACAGCTTGGTTTTACGGCTAAATACTTGTGGTAGCCCCCGACCTCATGGTTCGAGCGATGGGGAACGAGGGTTGTGGTACCAATCAATTCGTTGCTTTCAGTATCTATCGCCACCAGGACGACAGCGTCAGCGGTATTCTGCTCAAATTCTGCTGGAGTGTAACGCAGCAGAACAGAGTCAAGTCCGTTCTCTTGCCATTGCTGGAACGATTCCTTGATCAGTTCCAGGACATCGGCATGGGTGAAAGAGCTGTCTTGTAGGCGGCAGATTTTCATTGTTGATCAGATGAGACCACGTTTCTGCATGTCCTTGAAGGCGTTGACCAGTGTGGTGTTGTCCTCGGGGGTGAGGCAACCGATGTGGCCCACACGGAAGACACGGTCCTTCAGCTCACCGCCATTGGGGCAGATCCAGATGTTGTACTCGTCCTTCATGGTGAGGAAAATCTGGTGTGCCGAGGCATTGAGCGGATGCAGGGATGTCACAGCGTTGGACATTGACGGGGAGAAGATCTCGAAGGGGAGGTCAGCGATCTTGCTGCGGAAGTCATTGGCCAGCATGGTCATTCGGGCAACCTCGGAGGCTACGCCGCCATTGGCCTTGATTTCCTTGAGACGGGCGTGAATCTGACGGATGGTCTGCACTGCAGGGGTGAACGGGGTCTGGCCACGCTCACCGTTCTTGAGGGCATCCTTCAGGTCAAAATACATGCAACGAGACTTGGTGTTATTGACACGCTCCACAGCCTTGGGCGAAAGCACGATAATGGAGATGCCCGGAGGGCAAGCCAGAGCCTTCTGTGAGCCGGTAATCATCACCTGTGCATCGAGTTCGGCCATGTTGAACGGGTCAGCGAGGAAGGCGCTGATAGCATCCACAACGAGGAACAGACCATTGCGCTTGCAGAAGTCACTGATCATCGGCATATCGTACAAGACACCCGTTGACGTCTCATGCATGTTCACGAGGAATCCAGTGAAACCCTGGTTCTCATAAGCAGCAAGATGCTCTGCCGTCAAGGGCTGTCCCAACTGCAGATCGATTGACACGTGAGGTATGTCATGCAGCTCGCAAAGCTCAACAAAGCGATGGCCAAAGCTACCGCCATTGACAACCAGCACCTTGTCGTTAGTTGAGAACACGTTCATCACCGTTGCCTCCATCGAGGCGGTACCTGAACCCGTGATGAACAACGAGCGAGAGCCCTCGGGAGCGCCAGCAAACTCTGTGAGGATACGCTCACATTCCAATACCAATTCTGAGAACTCTGACGTTCTGAAATAGGGCACTTGCTCTTGCCCAATGGCACGCACCATGTCGCTGGACATGACGGGCCCTACAGTGAAGTTAAGCATAATGAAATTATAATTAAGTGTTATTATTGTTTTTTGATTAATTGCATACAATTACTGTCAACAAGAGGCTTATGGCTGATTGTTGCCTTTAGCAGCTTGAGCTTGAGCCCTCCTTGCCTGCATCTTGTTGAATTTGCGTTTACGCAGATAGACATACAGCCAGTTGGGCAACAGACCGATCATCAACGGATACAAGGCCTTGGGATAATACTTCAAGGGAATTCCCAGTTTATAATAAGCCTCAAACTTGGCTAACGTCGAATTCCAGCGGGCCCTGAGTGTCCTGCGCCTGGCCGCATTGCGGTCGTCGCGCATTTTGTATAGCGGCTCTTGCAGGTTTGAACCTTTATATCCGGCAGCATACAGTTTTGCCCACAAGTTGTAGTCCTCGACCCTCAAATAGCGTTTTGCCACACTATAGCCGCCCACAGCCTTAAACGCTGCCGTGCGTGCCATGCAAGGGGCGTGACAGAACGGGGAACCATAAATCAGGTTCATCTTGGTCGGGTTCTTGCGGGCTATCGTGTCGATGCGATGTACGCCCTCCTGATCAAAATATATCATGGGACAACTTACCACCGCGAACTCGGGATGCTCATCCAGGAAGTTAATCTCTTTTTCAAATCGTTCAGGCAAGGAGATGTCGTCGCCATCCATGCGAGCGACATACTCGGTATCGGCCTGTTCCAAGCAACGGTTGAGGGTGTAGTTCAAGCCCATGTTGTGCTCATTGCGCAGCAAGATGATGTTATCATGCCGCTCGGCATACTGTTGAGCCACCTCATAGGTATTATCGCTGGAGCCATCCTCACACAGAATGACTTTGAAATCTTGATAAGTCTGGGCATACAACGAGTCCAGCGCCTCAACCAATGTTGAAGCACAGTTGTAAATACCCATAAGTACTGAAATCCTTGCCATTATATAAAATAATCAAGTTGTATTTACAACAACCGTTTATTTGTTTCTATCAAAGCATATCTCTCTGATGAAGTGCTGCCAGCGGTCCTCTTCGGGAGGAATCCACTGCCAATTACCGTAATAGCGCTCAAGGTGCCTTATCGGCTGATGGGGTAGAAATACAGTGCTGCCTTCAAACTCACCTGTAGTGGGCGGGCAAAATTCATCGACAGGGATAGGACGCCATGTGTAATCTCCAAGCAAGTCAGAGACATATCCTGTCTGTTTATCACTAGCGCAGAAACTGTCCACAAGGTTCATCCATCGTTGATAGCTCATGAACGAGAACATAAAACCCAAAGACTGACGTAGCCAGTAATTGATCTTGGTTGGAGTGGTATGCATCATTAGTTTACGATACAGCGGACTACTGGTCTTATACTGGCTTACTGAAGACCCAATGTACATCAAAGCCATTCCGACAAAGCGGCAAACCTTATTTCGCAGTGGACTATCAGGAATCGAGTCCAGCGGAAAAATATCCACAAAGATACCCTGCTTAGGGCTACCAGTATCCTCGACTCCAGCAGGAATGAATTTGGTTTTAGTATCAATCACCTTGGCAAAACGTCCGAAGGTTCCATTCTTGCTATTGGGGGCATAAACCTTGAGATGCTCTGGTAGTTCATCAGCATAAACATTGATCAACAATTCATAATCTCTGCGTGGCATAAAAAGGTCCATATCGTCATCCCAAGGAATGAACCCACCATGACGTATTGCACCAAGCACCGAGCCATAGGCAAGCATCACGGTCAAATTATTCTTGACACAAACGGCCTCAATCTCCTTATACATCTCAAGAAGATGATGTTGAAGACGAGACCTCTCTTCATCGGTCATCTGATGCACATCGCCTGAGCCGTAGCAGGCTTCCTGCAGCAAATCTTTGGTTCTAATTATATTCATTCTTTATTAATATCACTAACCCAGGCTTTCCTCACTAAAGAATTATAAGCGAGATTGTTTTTATACAATCCATTTTTATTCTTTGGCAGCACTTCCCTGAATTACTGAGCTCAGCACTGCACTCACATGATCTACTATATATTTAATTAGCCACGAAATGACAAAGGTCAACACAATAGCCCAAATGACAACCAAATTGACATCATTAAATATTGTAATCGCTGGCTGATAAAACCACCTTACCGCTTGGGTAAAGAACAGGGCATGGAAAAACCACATGTAAGTGCTCACATTGCCCACCTGGACAAGCGCCACCCTAAGCGGCTTTAACTCAAACCGATTGAAAATGACCACAAGAGAACCGATAAGCAGGGGAACAAAGAAAAAGTCATATTGGAATCCATTCCACCCCCACCGGTAATACCTTATCCATAAGGTCACAATAAAAACCGTCAATGCCAAACACAGGCACAACCATCTGGACATCCCATTTAGATTGAGTCGTTCGTAATAGTGCTTATGCCCAAACAAATAGCCTAATACCATTGCAGGGGTCATCATCATGCAATTACAGAATGCCATGGCCGGTTGATTAGTGCTAACATCAAGCACATAGTGTGCAGCATACATCAGCAGCGTTGACAGTACTGTGAACAACAAAGTGTAAAAGATAGGGCTGCGATCAATCACCCGGGAGACAAATGGCAAGACCATTACCGCATAGATGTAGAAATAGACAAACCAACTATAATAGTTGAAATGCGAGTCAATGCCAAACAGGTTATAGAGTATCTTTTTCCAGCCGATTGCTGTCACGTCATCCCAACAAAAAGGGAATGTAAACACCAACAGTATCACCCAAAAGGGAATGAGCAGTTTTTTGATATGTCTAAGAGCGTAGCCCCAGTTGCGATTCTTTGAGAAGGAATAACCAAAACCCACCATGAATGTAAACAGGCCGATACAGACCTTAAAAACCCCATGCAACCTTGGATTAATCACATTTGAAAAATCAAGAGCGACATCATAATGAGCATCGGCATAACAATGCAAAAGCATCATGAAAATAAGGGCTAATCCTTTAACGATAGCCGACATTTCCTTATCAAACCGCATGGGCCAATGATTCTGATTACTCATCAATAAATCTCCTCCGATTGCACTTTTATCGCCCTTACATGTGGGGGCATACTATTCATCTTAACTTGCCGGTTGGCATGCCAGGCATTTTTATTTCCTCCACCAATAGAGGTCAAAGCCCTTGAAGCCGGACGTTCCGTAATAATAAATAAAGAACATAAAGAATGAAAAACCTGAATACAGGAAGTAGGTGAGTGCCGTTCTGCGGTCTTGGTCTTTCCACAGGTTCATGCGCAATAGGGGATAAGCAATCACAACAGGATATATGAACCATGACAGATAGGCAAAACGATTGGAGAAAGCGGCACGGATAACCATAATCCAGAATGCGTTACACAACAAGTAGGTGTTGGCAATCACTGAATAAGCCTTATCTGTGAAGCGACGATATCGTGTTACATACCAGATCATCACTACCGGGGCGGCACTATACATAAGGAAGTCCCAACGAAAACCAGTTCCACGAAAAATAGATGCGGTCCTTTCAGTCATATTTGCACTGGAATACTGCTCCATACGGTCATCAAAACCCAGTGAAACAAAGAACTGCTCGACCATCGGACCTGCAGCAAGGGATACACCAATCGATATAAACCAGAATCTAAGTGCCAGTTTAGTATTTTTTAGATAGTACCATGACCCCAGTGCCGCCACAGCAGGCAAGGTGGCAGAGCGATGGATGCCCATGGACAAGAAAAAAAGGACAAATGCTAAATTCCTACTTAACTTTGATTCGTCTGCATTAATCAAGAAAGCAATCGCCAAGAGTGACACGCTACAAGCCAAGCCATTGCGGATACCATTGGTGCCAAAACTATAGAACTGGAACGCAATAAAGAAGAAGAGCATCATCAGCCAAAGATTTCTTCTGGTGTGTTTCCATGCAAAAGCAAACATGCAACCGATATAACCGAACTCAATAACCAAGAAAAATTCATTGACATTTAAGCCCATTCGTTGACAGGCAACCATAATATTGCTCCAAAGCCACTCTGTGTGAAGACTGATAGGACGAAAGATCTGAGAGCCTCCCCTATAAGCATAAGCATAAAGACCCATATCCACAAAAGCGTTTGACACAGGCCTCAAACCGAGATAGAATGTGACCATCAAAGTCAATATAAAGGCAACGCTCTGCATGGGTGATTTCTCGGCATGCAAAATCTTCTGAGAGTTAGAGCCAACGTGGTAAAGGACTGTGGCCCAGGAGATCACAAGTAAGAAGAAAAAGAATACTGTATTGTAGTAGTACGATTCAACAAACTCAACGGCATTCATAACAGATCACTCTGAATTATTATAGTTCTTTTCAGCGGGTATAGGCCTTCATCAAGGCGGGACGAAGGACAGACAACAATCTTGGGCAACGGAACAATAGGTCAGATAGCAAATGTTTCATTCCTCCCTTAAACGGTGAGTATGGATAAATGCTCCTATCCATCAGCTGCCGACGAATCTTTTTCATCATCGAGACATCCACATGGTCACAACAAATGAAAGACGGTACAAACCTTTGCGCAATGTCTTTTTGTTTCCAAGTGATTCTTTCTACAACTTTGCTATCGTCCTGAGCCTGTTTTTTCTGTTCCATCAATTCCAAGCCAGCCATCAAATTGTCAATCATCTCGGTATTGCCACTTGCTGGCCCTATGCTGGACAATGATGTGTGACGTGTGAAATGATAATGGGACTTACAATCCACGCGCCGCACTTTGATACCGTCGTTCAGAAACACATCAAGGTTGAACAACGTTTCCTCAAAGAATGGCAAATCGGTGAACGTGACACCTAATCTGTCAAGCAATTCGTGGCTATAAATGAAAATCCACGTAAAATCAGTCAAATATTTATTATAGAAGTCCTTGCTACTACCCTCCCATTCAACACGTCCCTTGTAATGAGGAAGAGGAAGGACATCAACATCCTCGATAATATTGGTCTGAAAGGACAAGATGCCAATATCATCACGAAGATAATCATTGAACATGGCCTGATAGGCTCCAGATGACAATGCATCATCAGGTGAGAAGAAGGTAATCCAACGGCCACGCGCAGCACGCAAAGCATCGTTGCATGCTTGAGCGAAGCCACCATTTCGTTCTTTATTGATGAGTACTGTGTTGTGTGGATGCTTGCGGCAGAACGATTGCAGCATCGCCAGTGTACCGTCGGTGCTGCAATCGTTGACGAAAATAATTTCCATCGATTCCTCGTCATCCCACTGTTGCTCCAAGCACCAGAGTGAACGATCTAGATATCTCTCTACATTATAGCACGGTATGAGAACCGACAAATGAAAAGGATAATCCATTCTCTAAAGCCCATTTACAATTTTAACAGGAAACGCAAAGGAGTTCTCCTCAACAACTCAGAAAGACCAGCAGAGACAGTCATATTGACTAAAACAATGAGGACTACTAAAGCTGGATTTAACTGAATTCCTCTGATTGACGGGAAAAGCGTTCCGGCAATCGCAAGAAGTAACAAGTGGAAGATGTAGATGCCCAACGAATTATCTGCCAAAAACGAGATGTAGCGCTTCAGCGCCCCTTCCTTCAAACGCAAATCCTTTACCCAAACAAAGAGCGCAACAGACAACAACAGGGCACCAAACGTCGGGAAACAATAATTACCACTATCAAAAGGCACATGACTATAGTTAGTCACTGCCGTAGCCTCAAGAGCAAGCAGAGCAAGTCCTATGGCAGCAGGCAGTATCAACAGCCATTTGTTGATATGTTTGTCATCATTTCGCAGATAATCACCTAAATACAGATATACCACACTGTAAAGTGTGAAAAGCCCCACATGCCCCCACTTGGGCATTGTAGCACTTGGGTCACGCAAAATGATAATATCCCATGCCAAATTGGTTGCAAAAGGGAAAATCAACAAAAACGCAACTGCACACCACCGACACCAAACTGGCAATTTGCCTAATAAAAAGCTGACCACGTATAAGATAGCCAACGTATACATGAACCAATAATAGTTATTTATTGGCGCATAGGCCGACCAATCATTGTGTCGTATCGCAACTATGACCTGCATGACCAATCCCCAGAAAAAGCCAACAAATATGGAACGGGCTGCCTTCACTACAGTTTTCTTTAAGTCATAGCCTTTTCTCACTGTCAAGGCACCATTAACCATAAAAAACAATGGCACACCGCAAGCGCAAAAAAGTCTAAAAATCTGAGTCAGATTAGGATAATAATAGACTCCCTCGCGATATCCCACGTCGAGCATACCGGTATGGTACAAAACCACCAAAAAAGCAGCTAATACCTTTAAAGCATCATATCCGAATATACGCTTTTTTTCTTTCATACCTCTCTTGATTTCCTTAAATCCAACTACCCACTCACACTCGTTTTGACACATAACGGGCCAACCAGTAGCTATGGGAAACTAACCAAGCAAACCGACTCATCCTGCGTGAAGAAATGCCTGTTTTGGCAATGAGGTGGCCATCACGACGGACCTCTTCCTGCAACAATTTCACACTTGAGTCATGACGATAATCACTGACTGCAGCACTTTTCAGAACTTGCGTCATCTCGCATGCAAAACGAGCGTGAGCAATATCGCTGTATTGTGGCCATGTCTCATCAACATCGTTGCAGATAGCGTTCCATACAGTATAAGCGGTAAATTTCTTGCCGTTAAAACGTTGAAGGGACAAACTCGTTGCATTTGGGCTATAATGATACAGCCTCTTGTTGATAGCTACTACATGATTGACTCGTTGCAGCACCTGCCATACCATAAGGGCGTCTTCTCCAAAGGAAACCGAACGGTCAAACTCCAAACCTTCAAGATGCTCTCTCTTTAACAGCTTATTCCATAGCATGCCACGAAATCCACGATGACGCAAAAACTCCCGGATGACAGTTTCCTTGTCATACACCCGAGCCACACGCTGGTTGAAAACAATCATGTCGGCACCAGTCTTCTCCTGTTCTTGCAGGAGTATTTTTACCGTGTCGGGGGCAATAGTGTCATCACTGTCAACAAACAGGACCCAATCACCTATCGCCTTGCTCAACAAGCCATTGCGCGTCGCAGCGACACCATTGTTGGACTGGCTATACACCTCAATGCGGCGATCGTCCCGTGCCAGTTCTTTCATCAATTCCCATGAGCCGTCGGTAGAGCCATCATTGATGAGAACAATCTGCAGATTAGTGTAGGTTTGGGCAGTTATTGACTGCACACACACCTTCAGGAAATCCGCAGCATTATAGACCGGCACAAGAATTGACACTAATGTGGGCTTTTCACCAGTTCCCATAATCAATGAGCGGCCAACCAGCGCCGCTGTGCTTCCTGCAAGTTGTTCAATAAAGATTCAGCTGCAGCAGGGCCATTAAAATTGCTGCGCACAAACTCACAACCTGCTTTAGCAATTGCTTCTAATTCTTGCTGGTGCTCAGGCTGCTGGTAATAAGATATCTTGGCTTTTAAATCGTCAAGCGTGCCGTCATAGCCTATATAATGGACACCCTCTTTCATCCCGTAATCCTCATAATAACCGACAGTCTGACCGATATAGGCACATCCTGAAGCCATTCCCTCAACAAAGCCAATGCCTGGAAGTCCTGTTATCTCCTCGCCAACTACACACATCTTATAATCGTTGAACTTCTCAACCATGTCAAAAGAGTAGTATTTCTTCTGATGGCCAGTGAAGAATTTGGAATGCAGTCGAGCGATGGTTTTCTTGATGACACTGTCAGATTTTTTGACAGCCATCTGCTTAATATTTTCCAGATAATCGCTGTTAAAACAATCCACCCAGGGTTTCAATTCCTCAGCATGGTCATAGACCTGTTTGCGAGCAGGTTGCAGGCAATTTGTACCATAATACTTGCGAATATATTCGGGATAAGTGATAGTACCAACCGACACGGCCTTATTCTGGCGTTCCGAGAAAGGTTTCACCACCTTAAACCGTTCGCCATAAACAAACGGGATAACCAAATATTGCTTGTGGAACCAGCTAAAGTAATCGTTAAAGCCTACAAAATGCTTCTGAAGGTCACTTTCATTATAAATCAAGTCAGGGTCTAATTTTTCCATGACCCGAGCCTGTCCCACCAGGAAATGCAATTGGCTCAGTGCAACAAATGCGCCAGGACGACTGCTAAAATCGAACTGAGGCCTAAAGAATTCATAGACCACAACGATATCATCATGCCGGATGTCACTCTCCTTCTTCAGAACCTTGACTTTCTTACTCGGAATGCCGTTTTTACTCATCACAATGCGGTGCTCAAGGAATCGAAATGACTGCAGGAAGGCATTACGCGTTGTGTAAGACAGCGACAGGCCTCGCTTGTTGATGTAGGAGCAAACTTCCACATCATCACGCGAAAGCAGATAGTCAAGGAAATATTTATGTTTTATGGCAACCGACTGTTTGAAGATGTACTTATTTAGCGTCTTCACAAGGAATTCGTTGCCATGGAGATTCACAAATACGATTCGCATTTCAGTATAATCTGTTAAGGTTAAACTCTGGTTGCCGTGTGTCCATGGTGATTACAGGAATCGGTAAAACGGCATTATTGCCCCACCTTCTTCCCGTCAAAAGCCTCCTGCAGAATCTGTTCATACTCAGCAGGTACGCCTGAGAAAATCACATCACTCCTGTCAATGACATGAATGTGAATATTCTTGCCTTCCCTAATGAGGTGATTGTAAAGCGGAGCAACATATAATTCAGCTTTGCCGTCACACGGATTCTCAAGATTCTGAGCATAGGCTGTCTTAAAAGATGATGCAGTGCTGAAGTAATACAATCCTGTTGAACAGTAGCGGGAAATCTCGACCTTTTCGGCAGTCTCAACCACCAGTGTCGAGTCGTCGGACTCAGTCTTGGCATAGGACCAGTTCTTGCCTGAGCCGACAAATACCTCCAAATATCCATCCCATCCGCTCATATCTGCAGGGAACGTAAATCCTGGACGGAACGTGTCTATATTGAAAATGAGGACTGGCTCCTCATCAGGCACGTCAGCCCTAATGATACCTTCAAGAACCGTCTCGGCCTGACCTTTAGTCGGCTGTGGCAAAATGACAACGGTAAAATCTTTGATTCCCATCAGCTCGCATTCCTTCTCGATAAACGTCTTGGTATCAAAGACATTCCTTGCCACAAAGACAAAACGGCAAGTATCAAAGTATTTCTCAAAACTTGCCACAGCAAGGTTGAACAAACTCCTGTTCCTCACATAGAGCATATACTTGGGCAGTACATAACCTGCTTGGGTGAATCGGGAACTGAGACCCGCCATTGGAATGATGATTGTCATTTTTTCAAGGATTTAAGTTCAACATATAGTCTCAACGCATTGGCCAACATGGCCTTTTGGCGCTCACTGTTATCACTATGTAAGGGCAGCATCGACAGGAACAGATGTATCATGATAGGATACACATTCAACTCATCAATGCTGTGACCTGCAAATATCAAGTTGGTGAATTTCTTTTGAGTAGCACGTATGCCGTCAGTGACATCAAACTCGAGCGTGATGTCATAAGGACCGTGCTCACTGTAAGAGAACATGCCGGCGATAATGAAATCATACAAACCGATGATGGAGTGTGCAAGTTTGCCCACATCATAGCGCAAGTCGCCATAAACCGACAGATTACCGTCATTGTCAACCCCTCGCGGATCTATCACCTTGATGCTCTTGGATTTAAAGTCATACAAGATGTTGCTGAAGCAGAAGTCTCCATGCATCAACGTTACAAACTCGCATTTGTCGTCGTCAATCATCGCGCCAGTTTCATGCACGATCTCACGAATGGACGGCACAGAAACGCCATTAATCACCCAAGGGTCATCCAACGAAACGCCTGTTTGTCCACTATATTGCGACAAGCGCTGTAGAGTTTTAGAGAGGTAGAGTTCGTTATTTCTATGGGCAATCTTTTCAATTTCGGCTTCGGATGCAGGTTTGTACCTTGCTACATCGGCGATGAACTCCTGACAGGCGCTCAAAATATCTGTCCAAACGAACTGAGGATGACGACAAAAGACGAAGAGGTTGGCCAACGAGGTCAGATAATAATACTCCATCTCATAGAAGCCTGTTTCGCCATCGTCACCACTGTCCCAAATCGCAGGCGCGTAGTGACGCAAATCTTTGGGCAGCGACAGGATCCAGTTGGCTTCGGCTCGCATCTTGTTTACATCCCTACTCGACTTGCGGATGGAAAAGCGGTCAATATCCATCGAATTGAACGCACGCTGAGTCGTCAGATTAGAGATTGACCTGTAATAAGTATTTACCAGACCAAAGTCCATCCAACTTTCACTCATTACCCTCGTGACGGGTCTAACGTTGGCATAGTGCTCAACACCACCCATGAAGTCGTTGTGCTGTTCGGTAATTGACTTGATGAGCAATGACGGAGATGAGAACGAGAAGAAACCCGCATAGACGGTTTCGTCAAGGGCATCCACCTCGGCCCACGCATAGTTATCCTCAGCCTTTGCCACTACATAGAGGTCGGGCTCCAACGTGATTGAGTTGAACAACGTGTCACCATGCAGAATATACAACGGCTCGTCAAAGCGGCCAATGATATTCAGGCAATAAATAATCGACTGTCCCAACGATAGATTGTCGGGGACGGTTATAAGGTTGGCACCACTTAATGCCAGCTGCTTTTTGTCGTATGGCGTTAATTCGTAAGAAGCAGGTAACGAGATATAGATAGCCTCTTCACTGCCCTTAAACAGTGACAGCTGATGCATGTAAAGCCTCCTGTTCTGAACAGGAAGCATACATGGTGGAAGCTTGCCCATTTCGGAGGCAAGGCTTGGATTCACATAAGCGGCTGATGTGATCAGTATCATACCAGTGAATGGGTGTACTCCTTCTCCCGCTTAAGCATCTCCTTTATCTCGTCGTATGTCATATTATGGAACTCTGAGGGGCGAATGCTCTTATCGTCGATATAGAATCCTTCAAAACCACACCACGGCTTCCCAACGATGACCTCGTCAAAGGGGACGCCATTGGCTGTCAGCCAATTGATAATGTTGGGCAATGTGTAAATATTGATTTTCCCTACATTGGCCTCATAGGTGCGCATCTGACGGCTCGAATGGATGATGATTTGGAAGCCATCTTCCTGATATTTCTTTAGCATGTCAATCGTGCGCTGGATGGGCTTGCTGTGAACATAATCACCGTTCTCGGTTACCGAGATGGTGTCATCCAAATCGACGATGAGTTTTTTTACCTTATTCAAATCCATATTATAAATTATCTTGTATTGATTATTTTTTCTCCGTTGGAGCGAGGCTCGAAGAGAGGAATTCCATACTCTGCCGACGCTCTTCATCAAGAAGGGAATAAACTGATTTCCAATCAATTTCCTTCGCTTGAGATTCATCGGGTTCCTTGTCTGACAATAGTCTATCCTTTAACCCTACAAGCCCCAGCAGTCCCTGCATGCGGGCGTTTCCGCGGTGAGGGTTACCCAATGAATAGAACTCCTTACCAAACAGGATGCTAAATACTGTGCCATGGAATGAGTCCGTCACCAGCACTGTAGCATGATAGAACATCGCCAACCACTGCTCAATGGTAAGTTTAGCATCCACTCCTGCAGTAAAATACCGTACACGAAGACCCCGTTCCTTGGCTAGACGATTGAAAAACGCACTTTTTGCACGGGTGAGGTCCAAGCAATAGACGGCAAGATAGGGTTCTCCTGGATCCCAATTTAAATCAATGATGCTTTGATAGTCTTGGGCATTGAGAAGCAATGTTGGATCAAGTACGCGAATAGCTTCGACATCAAAATACTTGCGGCAATGTTCCACAGCACTATCTTCACGCACTGATATGGCATCAAACTGCTTCGCCAAAGGCGCGCATACCGCTGTCTGCTCTGGTGTGTACATCCAATAATCTACACCAAACGAAGCAGCATAGGCAATACGCCTCAGCGGCAGTCCTTCAGCAAACTTCAAAAATTTATCTTCGATGTGCGATTTATTATAATGAGTTCGCCACACTTGGTCACTGCCAACAATGAGAGCCTCCATGCCATAACGCTTAACTACCTTGCGATCATATTCCCACATCACCTTGGTCTTATTGATGTTTCGTTCAACAAAGAGCCCAGTTTCCTTACGACGCATGCTTCCGTGATATCGATGAGGATACTCCCAACCTGGTTTGCGTCGAAGTCGCTTATAAAAGGCGCGGACAACACTAAACAAGTAGTGTGGCAACGTGTAACGCTGGTAGGCGTCTATCGTGATGGGGTCATGCCCGAGGCGCTTGAGCGCCTGTTGCAACGCCCAATTCTGCAAAATACCGCCATAATTCATTTCCAATGGCTGAGTCACAATTCCCACTCTCATAATAAAACCTCTAATTGATTGATTTTTTACATCCAATTTCACCTGTTGGGTGGGGTATAAGCAAGGGGGCACCGGCTCCTGTGGGGCTGGTGGACCAATGGAGAGCGGGTAAGGCTGCGGACACTATCACAGTAGTCATTATCAGCGGTTTACCTGTATGTATGTCTCGAGCGGCACATGTTTACTTGCAAGCGCACAGGCACACATGCCACCACATAAAGTCTGCAAAATTAAGAATTATATCGCAAGTGAGCAAAAAATCCAGCTAAAAAAGCGGGTTAGATAGCTTGATTGGGCATAAACAGAAAATCAGTGGTCAATTAGGGGACAATTATTTATACACGCCTTCTTGATGTTTTATGTGCCGTTTTTGGCATGAACCTTGCTAAGTTCGCCAGAGGTATTGCACGTGAAGAATAATCATCGTATCTTTGCAGGTTGAAAACAAAAAAACCTAACAATCAAACAACACGATAACCAACAAAATGAGTGAAGAAAATATGAACAAACGGCTGAAGGTTGGCATCACCCTGGGTGACACCAACGGCATCGGTATCGAAGTTGCCCTCAAGGCGGTCAGCGTTCCCGAAATCATGGATTTGTGCATCCCCGTGCTCTATGGTTCCAGCAAAATAATTAGCTATCACCGCAACGCCTGCAACATTCCAGGGTTCCAAATAAACCACACCAAGAGTGCCACTAACCTCAAGGATAATATGCCAAACCTGGTGGAATGCATCAATCAGGAAATCAAGGTCGAACTCGGTCACCCCGACAAGCAGGCAGGACTGGCGGCATTCATGTCGCTGGAAGCCGCTGTCCAGGACCTCAAATCAGGGCTGATTGATGTCCTCGTGACCGCACCTATCAGCAAAGAGAATATCCAAAGTGACCAATTCCAGTTCCCTGGCCATACCGAGTATCTCGAGAGCGCTGCAGGAGATGGCAACAAGGCGTTGATGATTTTGTGCACGGGCAACTTGCGCGTGGCACTTGCCACCATCCACACGCCGCTCGCCAAAGTGCCCACACAACTCACCATTGAGGGCATCCGCGAGAAGTTACGGCTACTCAACACATCGCTCAAACGCGACTTCTATATTGATGGCCCACGCATTGCCGTGCTGGCGCTCAACCCCCATGCTGGAGAAAACGGCATGTTGGGTACCGAGGAGCAAGAAATCATCGTACCCGCCCTGCAGCAGTCACTCAACGAGGACGGCGTGCAGTGCTTCGGACCTTACGCTGCCGACGGCTTCTTCGGCGCCCGTCAATACCGCCGTTTTGACGGCGTGCTCGCCATGTACCATGACCAGGGTCTGGCTCCCTTCAAGACCATTGCGATGGACGAGGGCGTGAACTTCACCGCAGGCCTTCCCATTGTACGCACGAGCCCCGACCACGGCACGGGCTATGACATTGCCGGTCAGGGTATTGCCAATGAGACCTCGATGCGTCAAGCCATTTACACGGCCATTGATGTGTACCGCAACCGCATCCGCTATGACGAGGCACACCAGAACCCGTTGCCCAAGCTCTTCCAAGACCGTGGCCGTGACAACGTGAAGCTCGACCTCACCAAGTGAACACCTTGAATATCAGGGTACTGTGCAACCGTCATAGCACTCGAAACTTATAGACATCAACTCAAGACAATGATAAAAGGACTCATCTTTGATTACGGGGGCACATTAGATAGCCGCGGCGTGCATTGGAGCGAGGTGTTGTGGCAAGGTTTCCAGCATGCTGGAGTTCCCATCAACAAGGAAACTTTCCGCATGGCATACGTCGAGGGAGAACGCGCCCTGGCACGCGAGCGCATCATTCTGCCCCAGGACAATTTCCATGCCCTGTTACGCAAGAAAGTGGATCTCGAGTTGGGTTTCCTGCCCGAGCCGCCACAGGACAAACTGACACGCTCGCAGTGGGTCGAGCAGATTGCCGCCTATTGTGACAATGCTGCCCGGAGCTGCATCGATGAGGCCCGCCCTGTGTTGGAGCAATTGCATGAGCGCTACCCGATGATGCTGGTGAGCAACTTCTACGGCAACATTGACGAGGTGCTGCGCGGTTACGGCATACGCCACTTGTTCAAGGGCATTATTGAAAGTGCCGTAGTTGGAGTGCGCAAGCCCAACCCCACCCTATTCAAACTCGGCATTGATGTGCTGGAACTGGAGCCAAGCGAGGTGCTCATTGTGGGCGACAGCCTGCGCAAAGACATAGAGCCTGCCGAAAAACTTGGGTGCAAAGTATTATGGCTCAAGGGGAAGGGATGGACCGAAGAGGAAGACAACCAGACCCACCCCAACACCATCACCAGTATCACTCAAGTTCCGGGTTTCCTGAACACCTTATAATTGAGAGAATATTTAATTTATACTAATATATATAATGAATTACGCGATTATAGCTGCCGGCGAAGGCTCAAGACTTGCCCAAGAAGGCGTAGCCAAGCCCAAGCCTTTGGTTGACCTGCAAGGTGAGCCCATGATTGGCCGTCTCATCAACATCATGCTCAGGTGCAACGCACAGAGCATCAGCATCATAGTCAACGAACACATGACCGAGGTGCGTGAGTATCTCGAAGGTCTGAAATTGCCCGTTCCGCTGAATCTGGTGGTGCAGACCACCCCCAGCTCGATGCACAGTTTTTGGCACCTGAGCCGCGTCATTCCCGGGGGCAAGTTCTGCCTCACCACCGTGGACACCATCTTCCGCGAGGAGGACTTCAAGGGATATATCGAGGCGTTTGAGAATGACGACCTCCATGATGGCATGTGGGCCGTCACTCCGTTTGTTGACGACGAGAAACCGTTGTGGGTAGATGTCGATGAGGAGATGAACATCACCGCCTTCAGGGATAAAGGATGGGATGGGGCTAAATATGTGTCGGGAGGCGTGTATGCCATGACGCATGAAGCGTTTCCCGTGCTAAACCACTGCATCGAGCAGGGCATCAGCCGTATGCGCAACTTCCAGCGCGCTATGCTGGAACATGGCAAGCACCTCATGGCCTACAGCATCGACAAGATCATCGATGTGGACCATGCCAGTGACATCGCCACCGCCGAGGGCTTCCTGGGAAATTGACATTATTATTCATTTTGCATCTATCTAAAAAACGGGGAGGCTGCTCAGCAACCGTCCCCGTTTCTATATCATTATCGTGAGTCACACGCTCCTAAGACCAAGCTTACAGAATCATGTCGATGATTGAGGTGACATCACCGATGTTAAGGCTCTCGTCTGATATAACGTCGGCATTAAACTTGTTGATTTTCGAGGTTCCACCCAGAATGTAGTCAATCAAAGTGGTAACGTCGGCAATACCCACCATGCCATCATCATTCACATCACCCAAGAGAGTTACAGGCTTGTCACAGATCTCCCAATAAACGATGTCGGAGTATGTTGCCTCATCACCCACGATATAGTTGGTGCGGATACCAATGCGCCATTGGAAGAACGGCTCCACATCAAATCCTGCCTCGCGAAGGGGCTCCACATTATTGGTCTTTCCAGGGAAATGCACAAACCAATACTCGATGTTGCCACCCTCGTAGCCAAAGGGTATGCGGGTCGTCGGTTCCTCAAATTGGGGATACATCTCGGGGGTGAAAACAAACTCCTCGTTAAAGTCGGTAAAGATGGTGTAAGAGACATATTGCTCATCCAGCAACGTATAAGTCAACGTATCGACGATGAGCTCGTCAATATCAAAGTAATAATCGTCGGCAACAGGACGCTGCATGAAATCCATACCAATTTGGAACATCATCTCACAAGCGGTCACGTACTCAACAGGTTCATTGGTAATCGTGTCCTCAAAGATAATGGGTTGACGATCAATCCAATCCTGGACTTCAGGATTCAAGGGACGCGGGAGTGTCGTTTGAGCCATCGACGATACAGCAAATGCAAGTACCATCAGAAAAAGTAAAGATAATTTCTTCATAAGTCATTTATATTTAAGAATAAAACATATTGAGTAATTAAAGAATTAGTGGGCAAATTTACAATAAATTAACGAATTACCACCCATATTAGCAGTAATTTTTGAGTAAAAATGCCCCATTTCATTTCTTAATATCATCTAACATCTCAAGATGCAAGAGATTTTCACTCGCCCCTTTCCCATCCGACAACTCATCGTACCAGAACACAGCCCCGCCGTGCGCATGAAAAGTGTAGGTGGACAGACTATCACGGTAGTTTTCCACCTTGTCGATAACAAAGCCCCAGAACTGTTTCTGAGGCTTTGATATTATGATAGTGCTATATATAACTTTAGCTTGTTTTAACTGATGCTTCTTTGACATTACAGCATCACCAGCAGCAGTGTCATCAGTTTCTTTGCTGCATTCATTGTCATCATTACTTGTGTGGTTAGAATAAATGTATTGGCATATACATACTGGCCTCGGCCCATGTCACGTCGTCACGCCTGTAAAGCTTGTCTGCCAGGGTCATCACTTGTTCCGACGTCTTGAGAGAGCAATCAAACCGATAGAGGTAGTCTCCATTCCAAGTGACATGACCTTGTTCTGAATTAGTTGATTCAGTGAGTTTCCCTCGGTAGGCTTTCAGGATTTTATCCTTGGTTTTGGGGTCTGGAACGCTAACTGTGATTCCAGGACCGATCATTAGAAATTCTGGCTCGTTTTCATAATGACCTAAAAAATAACGGTCACTGACATAGTCA
>CADAFP010000009.1 GCA_902787185.1 uncultured Bacteroidales bacterium
AGCACTGCGCAGGTGGACCCGACCGGACCTGCCTCGGGCAATTACCGTGTCATGCGTGGCGGATCGTGGTATCACGAGGCCACCCACTGCCGTTTGTCCTGTCGTTCTTATGCCCCCCCTACGACTACCAATAGCTCTGGCATATCTGGCTTACGCCTGGTTCTGGGCACAGCTTTTTCGGCCAATCTGGGAAACGCTTATGCGGTCTTGAATGGTAGTGAGTTGACGTTTTATTGTGATGACCAACGGGAGGGTCGTCAAGGCACGGTTTATCCGATTGGCGGATCTTTCATTCAGTGTCCATGGGCGAGTGCTGGAGCAACAAGGGCGATATTTGATCTGTCATTTGCCAACTATTATCCGACCAGCACAGCGCATTGGTTTGACGGATGCACAAGCCTAACTGAAATCGTCGGTATTGAGAATCTAAAGACAAAGTGTGTCATCGATATGAGCTATATGTTCAATGGATGTTCTGGGTTGACTGAAATTGATGTAAGTGATTTTATCACCGAGAAGGCCACCAATATGAGTTATATGTTTAGCAACACTGCTGTTGAGACACTGGATGTTTCGTGTTTTGACACCCACAATGTGACAAACCTAAGCGGGATGTTCAGTGGATGCGCCAATCTTAAGTCTCTTGACGTTAGCGGATTCGACATCAGCCATGTGGTCAATATGGACGAGATGTTCAAGGGGTCGGTTACGTTGACAACAATCTGCTGTGACAAGAACTGGAGCGGCTGTTCGGCATCGAGTGCCAATATGTTCACGGGATGCACCAGTCTTGTTGGCGGAAAGGGCACCACCTACAATTCAAGCATTGTGGACAAAACCTATGCACGCCCCGATCAGAACAGTAGTGCTGGATACTTCACGGCCTCTTCGACCGAAACTGTGGATAACGGTGGCATACAGGCTTATACTGTGCTGGACAATGGAGTACTGACGTTCTATTACGACAACCTTATGAGAATACGTTCGGGTAAGAAATTTAACATTACAGCCAATGTGGGACTGACAATGCCCACTTGGCATGGCTCGCGACGGGACATCAAGCGGGCGCAGTTCGATGCTTCATTTGCCGACTATCGCCCGACGAGCACAGCTTGCTGGTTCTATGATTGTCCTAGCCTGACAGGAATTGACAGCATCCACAATCTGAATACCTCCCAGGTGACCAGTATGGCGGGAATGTTCCGCTTTTGCCGTAAACTCAGTACGATTGACGTGACAGGATTTGACACCCGGAATGTGACAGACATGTCGTTTATGTTCTGTTACTGTGAGGGCTTGATTAATCTGGATGTGAGCAACTTTGTGACTGACAAGGTTGTCAATATGGAACACATGTTCCACACCTGCCCCTTGGCAAGTCTTAACTTAAAGAACTTCAATACTGCTAAAGTCACGAAGATGAACACAATGTTCAACTCCTGTAAGCAGCTCACGACCGTTAGCGTGAGCGATGACTGGAATACCGAGGCCGTCACTGATGGCGGTAGTGGTATGTTCAGTTCATGCTCGCACATTGTAGGCAGCATGGGAACAAGGTATAGCAGCCAACACATCAACATTGCCTACGCACACATTGACGGCGGCACAGCTTATCCAGGCTACCTCTCTGATGCTATCGGTGACTCAGAACCCTACGTTGTCTTAGCTGACAGCGCCCTCACCTTCTACTATGACCCATTCAGAAAGAACAGAACCGGTACTATTTACATGATAGAAGAGGAAGATTCTTATAGTTCTGAAGGAATTCCCAATTGGTCGAATTGGTATATATCAAGAGCGAGCTTTGATGAGTCTTTTGCTGACTATAGACCCCAAAGCACTGCTTATTGGTTTTACAGATTGCCATGTTTAAGCATGATAGATGGGCTTTCGCTTTTAAATACCTCTCAAGTAACAAATATGGAATATATGTTTTGTAGTTGCACTAATCTAACCTCCCTTGATGTATCAAACTTCAACACATCCAATGTAACAGACATGAGTGGGATGTTCATGTTCTGCTCCTCGTTGTCTTCACTTGATGTGACGAACTTTAACACATCTAATGTCACAAGTATGTATCACATGTTTTACGATTGTTCTTCGCTAACTTCTCTTGATGTGACAAACTTCAACACATCCAATGTAACAGATATGTGTCGTTTATTCAGCCAATGTAGTAGGTTGACAACCCTTGATTTGTCAAATTTCAATACATCTCAAGTTGCAAATATGGTACATATGTTCAGCGATTGTTATAAGTTGACGTCCCTTAATCTGTCGAACTTCAACACATCTAATGTGACCAATATGTGCGATATGTTCCATGGTTGTTCATCGTTAACAACCCTTGATGTTACGAGCTTCAACACATCCAATGTAACAGATATGAGTAATATGTTCTACGATTGTTCATCGTTGACAGCCCTTAATGTTACAAATTTTAATACCCCACAAGTGACAAATATGTATCGTATGTTCAGCGGTTGTCGTAAGTTGACATCACTTGATGTGACAAATTTTATAACGTCAAATGTGACCAACATGAGTGAAATGTTCTACTATTGTTCATCGTTGACCACCCTCGATTTGACGAACTTCAATACAACCAATGTAACAGACATGTATCATATGTTCTACAATTGTTCTTCGTTGACAGCCCTTGATCTGACGAGCTTCGATACATCCAATGTCACAAACATGTACGAATTTTTCTACGATTGTTCATCGTTGATCACCCTTGATTTGTCAAATTTCAATACCTCTCAAGTGACAAATATGAAATATATGTTCAGCGGTTGTCGTAAGTTGGCTTCACTTGATGTTACAAATTTCAATACTGCTCAAGTTACAGATATGGAACATATGTTCTTTAATTGTTTATCTTTGAATACCCTTGATTTGTCAAATTTCAATACCTCTCAAGTGACAAATATGAAATATATGTTCAGCGGTTGTCGAAATTTGATTTCCCTTGATTTGACGAACTTCAATACATCCAATGTCACAAATATGTATCGCATGTTCTACGATTGTTCTTCATTAACCTCGCTTGATGTGACGAACTTTAACACACTCAATGTAACAAACATGAGTGATATGTTCGAGGGTTGTTCTTCATTGACTGCCATTAATTTGACGAACTTCAACACATCCAATGTAACAGACATGAGTGGTATGTTCTTCGATTGTTCATCGTTGACCTCACTTGATGTGACGAGCTTTAACACATCCAATGTGACAAATATGAGCTCTATGTTCGAGGCTTGCTCGTCTTTAAAATTTATCGACCTTAGTAGCTTCGATGTGTGGAATGTTAAAAGAATATATTTTATATTTAATAATTGTGAATCATTAGAAACTATATATGTAAATAATAGATGGTCTTTAGAGAATCTTCTGCCAGAATATTATAAAACCACTTTTTATCAATGCATTTCGTTAGTTGGTGGTGCTGGGACGGTTTATGATCCTGAGCATACGGATTACACTTATGCTCATGTGGATGGTGGCGAGAGTAACCCTGGATATTTCACGTTGAAAGTTTTAACGGGAGATGCAGATGGTGATGGCATAATAAGTATTGCCGATGTGACAAGAATCATTGACTATTTGTTGAGCGGAGATGCAACAGAAATCGATCTCTCAAATGCTGATGTTGATGGTGATGGCAGGGTGATTATTGCCGATGTCACTGAACTCATCGACATACTTCTCAACAAAGTCTGATAGAAACATTAGGCAAAGTGTCCACCTTTGGTGAAGGGTAATCATCTATCACAAACCAGTAATTCTGCAATTTTTTTGGTATCACTTTTAAAAAACATTGGGCGGGAAACCAGAGTCAAAAATGTTGTTTCAGGTTTACCGCCTTGTGTTTTTCAATATGTTACAGCACCTCGATTACTTCACGGCTCTCCCCTGTAATCTTATAGATGTCGTCAGTTTCATGGTTGCACTGTTTCATGCGGTATGCAGCCAGAGCAAAGTGTTTTAGACGAGCGGATTCTTTAAATGTTTCTCTCATAAATCAGTTGTCGGGCATGGTGACCACAGCGGCCACGTTATAACCGCCGTCCACCAGCCGGCTAAGGCTCTCGACTGCAAAATCGGGAGTCCCGAAAAAAACTATCTTCAAATCCTCTTTAGTCATAGCCATATCAATTTCTAACTCCTAACTCCTAATTAAAATGAGACGCACAGGGCACCGCCCAAAACCCACTGATGCAGGTGCTTGCGGGCACTGGACATGTAGGTCTGCACGGGATTCCAGCCGAACGTTTCGATGAATTCATCGCGTAGTTGTGGACAAAACTCATCCACGTAGTTGAAGGGAGCATAGGAGGCTGTATATGTCTTGCGGGCATAATCATAGTCACAGAAGACCCTCCATGAGAATGAGTTCTTGTGAGCGTAGGTGAGAGAAATGCCTGAGCCGAATTTCATCGAGTTGGAGGCATGGACATTGATGTATTCCCACTCACAATAGGCGACTTGGTCAGTAGGAGTGAAATTTTCTCTATCGTAGTTTAACCTGTCACCAACGAATGTGGCTTTTACTTCAATGTCATCCATGATGCTGCGGCCGAATAGTAATTTGGTGCCTACAGCAAAACGGCTGGATAAAGGCAGGCTGAAGTAAAGGCCGGCATCAGCTGCAAATTCGGTGATGTGGTCACTTTCAATATCGAGAGCGTAGTAAGTAATGGATTCCTTGAAATCGGGGTCATTGGCAACTTCATCAAAACTCTTTTTCTCGATATCGGTAAACTGTGACCAGCCATTGATGGGCGTGCTCTTGACACGCAGACGCGCACCTACACCTATATAAGGATTGAAGAACCAGGCTCCCTCGGCACCAACAGCCGTGGCAGAACGGAATTGAAGCTCCAAGGGGTCGGAAACCAGAAGCTCTTCATAGCCATCGTCTAAACTTAAAACGCCGTAATTGAATGCTGGCAGATTGAGGTGCTTATTGCCCAGACCGATACCCATCGATATGGAGAAGAACGAGGGGTTCTTACTCAGGTCGGGAAAGATGCTGATGTCATTCCTCAGCAGCCCTCTCTCCTTAAACAGCAAGTCGCAGATGCCGTAGGCCAGCTCGGTCGAGAGAATACCGATACCTGCTCCCGAGAGCACGTCACTAATCCAATGGCGGTTGTTGAGGACACGCATCACGCCCGTGGCGGTGGCAAGCGAGTAACCTGCAATGGAGTACCACGGCGAACGTGTGAGGCCGTATTCCTTGTGGAGGATGGTCGCGCCGACAAAGGCCGTAGCCGTGTGGCCTGAGGGCCATGAGTTGCGTGTGGACTCATCAGGGCGCAATTCGCTGGCAGTGTACTTGATACCATTGACAAAACCAGCCATCACAGCATAGGAAGCCAGTGATGAAGCGAATAAACGGGGCCAACTGGAGCGTCCTTCTACGCCTGCCAGTTTCAGTCCTGCTGTCAAGGCAATGCCCGAAAACTGCGTGTAATTGTCAATCTCGCTGTGGAAGTTGTATTTGATGAGGCGAATCCTGGTGTTGTCGTTTTTATAGTTTTGCCTGAATGCTTCTTTCTCACCCTTGGCAATCATGCCAGCGACAAACACGGGAATACCAACCCACGTCTGGTCCTGCATGAAGGTGTAGGGCTTGGCCTCGGGATTGGTCGTGTTTTTCAGAAAGGTGAAGTCCATGCCATGATGCGGCTCATAAAGGTCAGACACCGGCATCTCTTGAGACAGGCGTTGTGTCATCACTGTGGTTGCTGAGGGCTGTTCAGGCAGTGGGACGATGTTGTCTTCGGAACAAGAGTCAACAAGCGCTGTTTCGGCAGCTGCCGATAGCGACATCAGCATGGCGATGAGGAGTAATGATGTAATGTGCAGGTATCTCATGTGGTGAATATGTGTAGTGATATGATAGCGTTGATATATTCATTGACTCGTGGCTTACTTGTAACGGTCGCGGATGTTGTAAATGGCCTTGTAGATCGCGCGGTCAACTTCGGTCAGCGCGATGTTGCGTCGTGACATGACACGCTCGGCAATGGTGTAGAAGGTCTCAAGCGGCACGTCCTTGAAACCGGCTGCCGCGCTTCCCTCCTGGAATGAGGCCACGAAGTTGCGGGGGAATCCCGCGCCATGGATGTTGACACCGACGCCAAGGACGGTGGCGGTGTTGATCATGCCGTTGACGCCAATTTTGCTGTGGTCACCCATGAACAGGCCGCAGAACTGCAGTCCTGTGCGCTCAAAACGCTTGGTGGCATAGTTCCACAGTTTAATTTCGCCATAGTCGTTCTTGAGGTTGCTTGCCGTGGTGCCGCCGCCTATGTTGCACCACTCGCCGATGACGGCATCGCCCAGGAAACCCTCGTGAGCCTTGTTGCTGTAGCCGATGAATACCGTGTTCTCGACCTCACCGCCTATCTTGACGTGAGGCCCGAGTGTGGTGGCACCATAGACCTTTGCGCCGATTCTCACCTTGGCATCATGACAGGCGGCAAAGCCGCCGCGGATGCACGCACCCTCCATCACCTCGACATTCTTGCCGATGTAGATGGGACCTTCATGTGTGTTGAGCATAGCTCCCTCGACGTAGGCCCCCTCCTCGATAAAGATGCGGGACGGGTCACCGATGACGGTATTGGTTGCGGACAACTGCTGAGATTCGCGTCCTGCGGTCAGGCGGTTGAAGTCTTGCTCCAGCACCAGGCGGTTGAACTCGAAGATGTCATACAGATGCTTCACGATGAGCGGTATGTTCTCAGGGAACAGTACGCGGGTGTAATGGTGGGCATCGTAGTCGTGGGCACTGCCGTTGAAGGCAATGAGTTCTTCGCCAACCATAAGCGCCTCGCCAAGTTGAAGCGACAGTACCTGTTGGGCCAGTTCGGGGGTGGGGATGATGTGTCCAGCCACCATGAGGTTACTGCTGCGACGGGCGTGCAACGGGTATTTTTTCTTAAGGTAGGGCACGGTGAGGTAACTGTAGTTGGCCTCGCCTAGCATCGACTGCCATTTCTCGCCGATTGTGGTGATGCCCACGCGCAACATGGCGGTGGGACGTGTATAGGTGAGTGGCATGAGCTGCTTGCGCACCTCATTGTCATCAAACAGGATGACGTTGCGTGCTGTCTTCTTCATAAAAAATAGTGAGTTTTGAACCGAATGACAAAAGTACTAAATTTTCTTGATTTATATTGCTCGTAAGGCAAAAAATGGTTAACTTTGCATACTGATTAACCGCAAATACAGGAAATGGAATTCATTGAACAGAACATCAGCGGCTTATGGGTAATCAAGCCTAAGCGCTTTGGAGACAAGAGGGGGTACTTTTGTGAAGTGTTCAAGCAAGGCGAGTTTGAGGCTCATGTTGGCCATGTGGTCTTTGTGCAGGACAACGAGTCATTCTCGACTAAGGGGGTGTTGCGTGGTCTGCACTTCCAGCGTGGCGAGTGGAGTCAGGCTAAGTTGGTGCGCGTCTCACAAGGCACTGTTCTCGACGTGGTGGTGGACCTGCGGCATGGCAGCCCCACTTGGGGCAAAAGCATTGCCGTGGAACTGAGTGAAGATAACGGCTATCAGTTGTTTATCCCTCGTGGCTTTGCCCATGGTTTTGTGGTGTTGAGCGATGTCGCCCAGTTCCAGTACAAGGTGGATAACCTTTATGCCCCCCAGAGTGAGGCAACCTTGCGGTTTGACGACCCTGCTTTGGGCATTGATTGGCGCATTGACCGTGCCGACATGGTCTTGAGTGATAAGGACCTCAAGGGGCTTCCCCTCGAGGCGATGACACCAGAATTCGTCGGTTTTTAGCTGATATCCCTGGTTAATAAAATATGTGGGCGGCAGTCATTCAAACTGTCGCCCACACTATTATCGCAAATTGCTGAATGCTATTGCTTAATTCTTGAATACGAGTTCACCGTTCTGGGCATCGATGGTGATGGGACGCTCACGGTTGACGCGCATGGCGATGATGTCCTTGCTCAACTGGTTGAGCACCATGCCCTGGATGGCACGCTTGACGGGACGTGCACCAAATTCGGGATCATAACCAGCCTTGGCCAGCAGCTGGATGGCTGCATCGGTTGCTTCAAGGGTGATGCCGTTTTTGGCGAGCATCTTCTTGACGCTATTGAGCTGCATCGCAACAATCTGGCGTATCTGCTCCTCATCGAGCGGCGTGAACATGATAATCTCGTCGATACGGTTGAGGAACTCGGGACGGATGGTCTTTTTCAGCATCTCCATCACCTCATCGCGCGTATGCCCGATTATCTCGTCACGGTTGCTGTCGTTCAAGTGTTCCAGACGTTCGCGAATGAGGCTGGAGCCCAGGTTGCTCGTCATGATGATGATGGTGTTCTTGAAGTTGACCGTACGGCCCTTGTTGTCGGTCAGACGGCCGTCGTCGAGCACTTGCAGCAGCACGTTGAACACGTCGGGGTTGGCCTTCTCGATTTCATCGAACAGAACTACCGAATAAGGCTTGCGCCTGACGGCTTCGGTCAACTGTCCGCCCTCGTCATAACCCACATAGCCGGGAGGCGAGCCGATGAGCCTGGTGACCGAGAATTTCTCCTGATACTCGCTCATGTCGATGCGCGTCATCATGTTCTCGTCGTTGAACATATAGTCGGCAAGTGCCTTGGCCAACTCGGTCTTACCCACGCCCGTAGTGCCCAGGAAGATGAATGAGCCGATGGGACGGCGGGGGTCATTCAATCCGGCACGGCTGCGGCGCACGGCGTCACTGATGGCCTTGATGGCATCATCCTGGCCGACGACGCGCTTGTGGAGTTCCTCCTCGAGATGGAGCAGTTTCTCCTTTTCGCTCTGGAGCATCTTGGTCACGGGGATGCCGGTCCAGCGGGAAACGATTTCGGCGATATCGTCACTATCGACCTCCTCCTTGATGAGCGCCTTGTCGCCTTGCATCTCACGCAGGCGGTCTTGAATCTGACGGTTCTCCTCTTCCTTCTGCCTGATGAGCGAGTAGCGTATCTCGGCAACGCGGCCATAGTCGCCGTTGCGTTCGGCCCGTTCAGCCTCAAAGTTGAGCTGCTCGATGTCGATTTTGTTCTGCTGAATCTTATTGATCAGCTCCTTCTCGCTTTTCCACTTGGCGTTATAGTCGCTCTCGCGGTCTTTGAGTTCGGCAATCTGCTTGTCCAGTTCGGCAATACGGGCCTCATTGCCATCTCGCTTGATGGCGGCCCGCTCAATCTCGAGTTGGGAGATTTTGCGGGAAATCTCGTCGAGTCCTTGCGGCACACTGTCCATCTCGATGCGCAGCTTGGCGGCGGCCTCGTCAATCAGGTCGATGGCCTTGTCGGGCAGGAACCGGTCGCTGATGTAGCGCTGACTCAGCTGCACGGCGGCGATGATGGCGTCGTCCTTGATGCGCACTTTGTGATGGTTCTCATATTTCTCCTTCAAGCCTCGCAGGATGGCGATGCTGCTCTCCTCGTCGGGCTCATCGACCATGACAATCTGGAATCGGCGTTCCAGCGCTTTGTCCTTCTCGAAGTATTTCTGGTACTCATCAAGGGTCGTGGCGCCAATGCTGCGCAAATCGCCACGTGCCAGCGCGGGCTTGAGGATGTTGGCGGCATCCATCGCGCCACTGCTCTTGCCTGCTCCCACAAGGGTGTGGATTTCATCGATGAACAGAATGATCTCGCCTTGGGCTTGAGTGATCTCGTTGATGACCGACTTGAGTCGTTCCTCAAACTCGCCCTGATACTTGGCACCAGCGATCAGTGCGCCCATGTCGAGCGAATAGACCTGCTTCATCTTCAAGTTCTCGGGCACATCACCCCGCACGATGCGTTGGGCCAGCCCCTCGACGATGGCGGTCTTGCCGGTTCCCGGTTCGCCAATCAGGATGGGGTTGTTCTTGGTGCGACGACTCAGAATCTGAAGCACGCGTCTGATTTCGTCATCTCGGCCGATGACGGGGTCGAGCTTGCCTTGGCGGGCGCGCTCATTGAGGTTGACAGCATACTTGCTCAATGCGTTATACTGCTCCTCGGCACTCTGCGAAGTGGCGTTTTTGCCCTTGCGGAGTTCATCGATGGCGGCTTTGAGGTCGTCATGAGTCATACCCGCATCCTTGAGGATGCTGGATACCGTGGATTTGACCTCGAACAGTGCCATCAGGATAGCCTCGACAGTCACATACTGGTCACCACACTTGCTGGCAATGTCGCTCGCTTTTTCGAGGACTTTGCTGCCATCGTTGCTCAGGTAGGGCTCGCCACCATTGACGCGTGGTAACTTTTGTAATGCGGCTTCCAGGGGCCGTTCCACGTTAGCAGGGTTGATGTCCAACTTCTGGAAGATGAAGCGCACCACGGCGTCACCCTCGGTAATGACTGCTTTAAGCAGATGTTCGGGCTCTACAGCTTGATTGCCGCCAGCGCGCGTCAGTTGAACCGCTTTCTGGACGACTTCTTGTGCTTTGATAGTAAAATTGTTGAAATTCATATAGTTGTGTCTCCTTTCTTAGCATTTTGGTTATTTGTTTTTCTGCCGCAAGAACTCTCAATACTTGTGCCAATAGAACGAAAACTGACATTTTGTCAGTGTTACGAAAACAGTAAGCGGCTCATCCCATTGGGGTGAGCCGCTCAGTAGGCTATAATAAAACGTTTTTTACAGTTTTGCCCTTACAGTGATGAATGTAAATATTGACATGAGGGTACCCATCACACCGACACCGAAGGAGTATGCGGGCGGCACGCTCCAGATACTGCGCTTTCTGTACTTGGTGGGCTCAACGTACAGAATATCATTTTGCTGCAGGAAAAAATCAGGCGATGCTAAGAAGTTGGCGTCGTTGATGTTGATGCGCTTCACCGTACGCTGGCCGGTGGGGTCAGTACGGATAAGCATAATATTGTCACGGCGTCCCTGAAGGTTCAAGTCTCCGCTGCGGACAATGGCCTCAACCACGGTAAGTTGGCCATTCTCGGCATAGACAACTCCGGCGTGACCAAATTCACCCAAGCAGTACACGCGGAAATTCTGGATGCGGCATTCCACTTCGGGTCTCTCATTTAAGTACTGAGGGTAAATCAGCGATGCAACATGGTTCTCAACAGCCTTCTTAGTCATGCCCACAATGTGAAGTTTGCCCAGAAGGGGAAACTCGATGTTGCCATCGTCGTCAACCTGATAGAATAAGGCACCGCGGTCACCCATGGAAATGCTATTGCCCGTACCCAAGGTGGGTACATACTTAATTTTGTTAAACGGTCTTACCAGTTCCTCTTTTGAAGCTGTCACGTTAATCTGCAACAAATCGCCAGGCTTAATGGTGAAGTCACCAGCTTGGATTGAGGCTTCAGCGAGTTGGGAAGTGGGAATCTCGTCGATATTGATCATGTAGGGGACGTTCTTACCGGCATTGCACGCCGTGAGCAGTAACGCTGTTACGGCAAGCAGTAAAAGATTACGAATTTTCATATTTCCTATTGTTGATATTGATTGTTGTTTTTAAAGTGCAAAGATAGTAAAAATTGAAATAAGCGGTGTTTTTTTCTGGAAAAACATACTTTCTAAGCGTTTTTTTGCTTTCTTTGCGCCCTATGAACACAATCGAACACCCTATTGAGCGCCATCCGTGGCCGCCTTACATTCCTGACCGGGCGCGTTACCTTTTTCTGGGCACGTTCCCGCCTAAGCCTGAGCGTTGGTCAATGCCGTTTTTCTATCCCAACCGCATCAACGACTTTTGGAGGGTAATGGGCATCATCTTCATGAACGACCGTGATGCATTGTGGGATAGCGAGGCACGGCGTTTTGACCTGGCTGCCATCAAGTCGTTGCTTGACAGGGAAGGCATTGCCTTGTGGGACACGGCGATGGCCGTGAGGCGCCTCAAGGACAATGCCAGCGATAAGTTCCTGGAGATTGTGGAACCCATCAACTTGACTGCACTGCTTGATGCCCATCCGTCTATCAACCAGATTGTTGCGACTGGCGAGAAAGCGGCTTCAGTGGTCGCTGCCCAGGCCTCCATCAATGTCCCCTCTATCCTGGAACCGGTGGATTGTAGTATAGCGAACCATCACATCAGGTTTTGGCGAATGCCCTCCACTTCTCGGGCCTATCCGCTTGCTCTGGACAAGAAGGCCGACGCCTATCGAGTAGTGTTTGAAAGTTAGTTTTCAATGGTGATTCCTCTTGCTGGAATTACGGCTATAAGTAGCCTCGAGGTTGGTTTTTTCCCATTTTATATTGTTAATTATTGGAAAATACTTAATTTTGCACTTTGTGAGACTCGCCGATGGCCGTACAGACAGCTCTTGACCATGAATGACGAGTGATGAAAAGATTATTTAGCACTGAGATACAATAGATGGAGACATTTTTCAATAAACTGCTTGATCTGAGGGTTTTCCGATGGTTTAAAGTCAAGACAACACCCAGGTGGATTATATTGCTTCTTGACATGCTCATTGTTTTGGTGAGCTTTATCTCAACCGTGATAGCTGACATGTATTCATCACATTTTGTTCAGCCTTCCGGTACCATTCTGTTGAATGCTTTTCTCGTTCTCGCAGTTTATTTTGCTGTTACCTATCTGTCCAAGAGTTACACTTGTGTCATCCGTCTATCGGTCATTGAGGATTTGTACCGTATCTTCCTCGTCATTGTCTTTTCCACCCTGTTGTTGTTCGGATTAAATGTCGGGCGCCTCATTATTTCTGGGGCACCGTTCATGAAGTTCTGGGATGTTTTGGTCATCGGTGCGCTCTCGTTCTCGATGATGATGATTGAACGATTATGCATCAAGTACCTGTACATGCGCATGAACAGTGCTACAAAAGGGCGCAAACGTGTCTTGGTGTTGGGCACCTCGTTCGCTTCGGTGTTTCTCGCTAACGCCCTTAAGGGAGAAATTGGCGGTAAATATCTGCCCGTGGGCCTGTTAAGCATCAAGGCAGGGCAGGAAAGCAGTGAGATTAACGGTTTCAAAGTCTATCGCTTTGATCCCACAATGCTGGGCGAACTCTTCGCAAAGAAGAACATCGATGCCTTATTGTTCGACAGCAAGAGCAACAACTTGATGCACAGTGGTTTTGCCGACTATTTCATCAAGAATGACATCCCCCTGCTGGCGATGAACAAGGTGGCTGAGTTTGACCAGGATAAGGAAGAGAAGAACATTTCCACATTTATTAAAGAGGTGCAGATTGAAGACCTCTTGGGACGTGATCCCATCGTGCTGAATAACCCGTTGGTGAGCGAGCACATCAAGGGCTCCTGTGTCCTCATTACCGGTGCCTGCGGCTCTATCGGCAGCGAGATTGTGCGCCAGGTGGCCAACTACGGTGCCAGCAAGATTGTGCTCTTTGACCAGGCCGAAACGCCCATGCATGACATTGCCTTGGAAATGAAGAAGGCTTTCCCCAAAGCCGATATAGAACTCTTCATGGGCGATGTGCGCAACCGCGAGCGCGTTGAGGAGGCATTTAAGAGTTTCCGTCCCCGCTACGTCTTCCATGCCGCGGCCTATAAGCATGTCCCCATGATGGAGATCAATCCCACCGAGGCCATTCTTGCTAATGTCAAGGGCACACGCAATGTCGCCGACCTGGCCCTTAAGTATGACGTCTATAAATTTGTGATGATTTCCACCGACAAGGCCGTGAATCCGACCAACGTGATGGGTTGCACCAAGCGTCTTGCCGAGATTTACTGCCAGTCGTTGTTCTTTGACGCACAGAAGCGTGGCAAGCAAACCCAGTTCATCACCACGCGCTTTGGCAATGTGCTGGGTAGCAACGGTTCGGTGATTCCCTTGTTCCGTAAGCAGATTGCTGCAGGTGGTCCCGTGACCGTGACGCACAAGGAGATTATCCGTTACTTCATGACCATCCCCGAGGCTTGCTCGCTCGTGCTTGAGGCGGGCTGCATGGGCAGCGGCGGTGAGATTTACATCTTCGACATGGGCGAACCTGTCAAGATTTATGACCTCGCGCGCCGCATGATTTCGCTCGCCGGTCTCAAGCCTGACGTGGACATCAAGATTGAGGAAATTGGCCTGCGTCCTGGCGAGAAACTCTATGAGGAACTGCTCAACGACAAGGAGAAGACCACGGCAACCGTCAACAGGAAAATCATGATTGCCAAGGTAAGGACCTATGACTATCAGGAAGTTTGCAACAAAATCGAAGGAATTATCGACCTGGCGGCGCATGGCGACGTTCACGGTATGATTTATGCCATGAAGGAATTTGTGCCCGAGTACAAGAGCCAGCACAGCGCGTTTGAGTCCATCGACAAGGAAATCGAAGAAGGACATACTGCCAACTGATCGGACAGAGAGTAATAAAACGAGGCAAGCCCTATGTTTGCGACATTTAGTCAAACATAGGGCTTGCCTTGTAGTATTCTCGTTCCTTTCTTTATTTCAACACTTCCTTAAGGTTCTGTAAGGGTGAATGGAAATAACAGGGATTAGTTAACGACGTGGTATTGGTCGCGAGGACGCCAATTAGCGGTCAGGATGATCATCGTCACGATGGCGAGAACCAAGGTGAGGATAATCATGGCCACGAACATATACTTGGAGAGCATGCGGCCCATGAGTGCGGCATAGATATCCCCCATACGGCTGATAACAAGGTTCATTGCTGTCTCATAGTCAATCCACAGGACGATGCTCTTGCTGAACGGGATGAGCGACATCACTGCATAGCTGGAAACGACACCCCAGCGCCCACGGTAGTTGCCAAATACCTTGCGCAACACCTCGGCGATGCATCCAAAGCCGAAGCAACCCAGGGCAAAATACTCATGACCTTGAGCAAAAAGGAAATTCACCATCAGCAGGAGTACGGCGCACATGATGGCCATGCCGGGCATCGGGTGACGCTGGCACAACTTGAAATAGGGCCATGCTGCCAGCACAGCGGCAAACACGCCACTATAGGTCCACCCGAATGGGTGGAAGAAACCCAACAGCTCCACCAATATGACTGCTGCCACATACAAAGCTGCAAGGACCAATACTCTTATTGCTCTTTCCATATCTAATAATATAATGTAGTTGCCACAAAGGTACATCTTTTTATCGGTTGTTCAATGCTGAATGGTGATAAAAAAGACATTTGGGGCCGCTTTTTGGTTGATGACAATAAGAAATGCCTAAAAAAAGCCGCATCCAAACGCCTCGATGAAGCCTCAATGACACGGTGCTGAACGCTTGAACGGTGAGGAGTGCTGCGGGTAATGAAAATTATTGTACCTTTGCACCCATGAAAATTGTGCGCACCTCGATTTTGCCCTTCCGCGGTTTCTCGGCGATTAACCTGCTGGGGGTATTGTTTGTGCACCATGGCGTTTACCTGAGCAACGAACTGATTAACCACGAGCGCATCCACACCGCTCAGCAACGTGAGATGCTGTTCTTGTTCTTCTACCTCGCCTATCTCATCGAGTGGCTGATGAGGTTGCCGATGAGGGGCAATGCTTACCGCAACATCTCGTTTGAGCGTGAGGCCTATGCCAACCAGCGCAATCTTCATTATTTGGAGTCACGTCGGCCCTATGCCTGGCGTCACTACATGAAGAAACCTTTACATTGGTCTAAAAAGAAAAGAAAATGAGAAAAATAGCTTTATCCCTCGTGATGGTCGTGATTGCCGTGGCACAACTTGCCGCGATGACGCCTCAGGAGGCTGTTAACAAGTTTGTGTCACATAGTTCGCTACGATATGCATCGGTCGGGGTGCAGGTGATAGACCTGGACTCTGCCCGCTCGATTGCCAGTTACCGCCCAGAGCAGGCCAATATCACCGCTTCCACGATGAAGACTGTGGTGTCCTCGGCCGCGCTGGGGCTGTTGGGCCCTCATTTCTGCTTTGAAACTCCTGTCTATCTCGATGGCACGGTCCATGACGGCATTTTCACGGGCACGATTGTCGTGTTGGGAACGGGTGACCCCACACTGGGGTCGGTGTTCCTGCCCTGCCAGGCCAATATCGTTGACGAGGTCATTGCCGCCCTGCGTGCCCGCGGCATCACAAGGGTGGAGGGTGTGATTTCCTGTGACGACAACTTGTACGGCTACCCCTATTACGACGAGGACTGGGACGTGGGCGACTTGGCCTATGACTATGGCGCGGCGGTGCATGGTCTTAACTTCCATGATAACCTGATGACCGTCTCTTATAACCTGGACGCGCGTGGCCGTGTGGCTCGTTCATCCATCACTCCGCCGGTGCCTGATGTCAAGGTCATCAGCCGTTGCCGGGGCAGTCGCGGCCGCAATGCCGTCACCCCTTACCTCGACTACAGCACCCCCGCGCTGGTACTCACGGGCGAGACGACAGCCAAGGGTTACCGCAATACCTATGCCAACCCCGTTCCGGCATCCATGCTTGCCGACAGCCTATCGCGCGCCCTGCGTGGCAGTGGCATCGAGTGGGTGATTCCTGCCGATGGTGACACGGTTGCAGGCGGCGCACGCACACTGCTTGTGCTCCATAAGTCCCCCGAACTGGTCGAAATCATCACCTCGTTGCTCGACCGCAGTGACAATATGTTCGCCCACGCATTGTTGCGTGCCATCGGAGCACGCGAGTGGGAGATGAAAAGCCTGCCGATAATGACTTCAGACATCGACGCTATTGGGGTTGGCGAGGTCAAGCGCTGGCTTGAACTGCAGGGTATCGATACCGAACCGCTGTTTATGCGTGATGGCAGTGGGTTGGCGCGTGGCAACAAGGCGTCGGTCGGATTTTTCGGTGATATGCTCACGATGATGGCTCACCGTCGTTTCGACGGCGTCAGGCTGTGTGACCTCATGCCCAAGGCCGCTGACCGTGTCGGCAAGACCTTGGAGAAAAACCCGTTGAGTGACCGCATTGTGATCAAGTCGGGAAGCATGCGTCACGTGCAGTGTTACGTGGGCTATTTCCCCGCCGAACAGCCCCGTTATGCTTTTGCTGTGCTGGTCAATAATTTCAACTGTTCACGTGCCAGCATCAGGGACCAGATTGGCACCTTCCTTTGCAATCTTTTTGAAGGAAAATAGTTGGTATATCAAAAAAAATGCCTAAACTTGCACGGTTAATTTTGAGCATTATTCGGTGTGAAACCGCTATGCTGCAATAATACTGATAATTATGAACATGTCGATAGAAAAAATGCTGTCTCATGTCTATGAGATTGAAGGACTGATGCTTGTGTCTCGCCGATTGGGTGAGGAGAACACACCTGACGTCATCACCAATAAATTGCACCGCAAGGTGCGTGAACTCGCCGAGATGTGCGGCATCGAACTTGCCGTGGCGCAGCCTGCCCCCGCACAGCCCGTTGAGCAACCAGCCGCACAGCCTGCCCCCGCACAGCCTGTTGAGCAACCTGCCGCACAACCTGCCGTGGTAGAGGCCCCTCAACAAGAGGAACCCGTCGTGGCCGAGGTCGAAGGTTTGCCCGAGGAGGATTATGACGCCGACGAGACGTGGCAGCACGACAATGGAGAGGAGTTCAACGAGGTGTTTGAACTGAATTATGAGGAGCCTAAACATGACTCCATTCCTCATGACGAGGTGCCTGTCGCCGACCGTGAACCCGACGAGGACATCACCGTCGAGTTTATAGAGGCCGATGAGGAACCCGTTGACGAGAACCCTCAGCAGCAGGAGTTCGCTACCCCTGTTCCACCAGTATTCAATCCCAAACCTGAACCCGCTGACGAGATGCCCGTTGTGGCTCCACTTCCTGAGGCTACCAACGACGAGCCAGTCCCCGAGCCCGACCCCAATGTGCTTCCCGAGGCTGAGGATGAGCCTGATATCACCGTCGAGTTTATTGAGGCGGAGCCTGCCCCCGTGCCCGAACCCGAGGACCTGCCTATCCCGCCCACACCCACCGATGTTCCCGTTGCCGAAGCGCTTGAGACACCGTTGCGTGTTGACGAGAAACTGCAGCGTCACCTCTCCAAGGACATCCGCAAGGCTTTGTCAATCAACGACCGTTTCCGTTTCCAGCGCGAATTGTTCGCTGGCAGTGCCGACGCCCTGAATACCGCCATCGAGCACATCGAGGCGATGCGCAGCTATGGCAACGCCGAGTTATACTTTTACAGCCAGTTGCACTGGGACCGCGAGAACGAGGTGGTGAAGGATTTCATGGCTCTCGTGCGTAACCATTTCCAGTAAGTCATTGACCGCCAACGCCATGGCAGGAAAACTCTATATCGTACCCACTCCCGTGGGCAACCTGGGGGACATGACACCGCGCGCTGTCGAGGTGCTTAAGAGCGTGGACATCATCCTCGCCGAGGACACGCGCACAAGCGGCGTGTTGCTCAAGCATTTTGACATCGCCACACCCATGCGCAGCCACCACAAGTTCAACGAGCACGAGGCGGTAGCCGCCGTTGTGCAGCAGTTGGCAGGCGGTGCTGTGATGGCGCTCATCAGTGACGCGGGCACGCCGGGCATCAGCGATCCGGGCTTCCTGCTATCACGCGAGTGCCGCCGTCAGGGTATAGAGGTCGAGACGCTGCCGGGTGCGACAGCGTTTGTGCCGGCTTTGGTCAACTCAGGTCTGCCCTGCGACCGGTTTGTCTTTGAGGGCTTTCTGCCTCAAAAGAAGGGTCGCGCCACGCGTCTTGACGAACTCAAGTCACAGCCCTTGACGATGGTGTTCTATGAGTCGCCCGTGAGGCTGTTGAAGACGCTGCAGCAGTTTGTCGAGACCTTCGGCAACGACCGCGACGCCAGTGTCGTGCGCGAAATCAGTAAGTTGCACAACACCACCCACAACGGCACGCTGGGCGAACTGGTGGACTATTTCACCGCCCATGAGCCGCGGGGCGAGATTGTCATCATCGTTGCCGGTTGCCCTCAGGCCACGGCTGTCAAGGTGGACAAGTATGCCGCCTTCAAGGGAAAACAGGCACGAGTATAACATTTTATCGAGTAACACGTTATTATATAATAAGTAAGAGCAAACCAATAAAAGCCATAAGATATGAAAAAGATTTTCTATTTTGTTTGCCTGTTGATAGGCTTAGCAGCGTTGCCTGCCTGTCAACGCAGCAATATGCAGACCGATGAGACCTCACGCATGGATTCCATCAATATGGCGCTGCAGGACTCAATTGCTACCGCCAATGCCGAGAAAGACAGCCTCATGCAACTCATGGGCGACATTGCCGACGGTATGGAGCAGATTAAGGAACTTGAGGACATTGTGTCGGTCAATAACCTGAATGGTGAAACCCCCGACCGCAAGAAACAGTTGCGCGACGATATCGTCCTCATTCAGCAGGCCATCAACAAGCACAAGAACCGCTTGACTGAACTGGAGAAGCGTCTCAAGCAGTCCACCAACTACAACGAGACGATGCAGAAGTCGATTGCCAACCTCAAGGGTCAGCTTGAGGAGCAGCAGAAGACCATCAATGGCCTGACCGAGCAACTGGCCGCCGCCCACGTTCAAATCAAGAACCTCAACCAGAGCGTGGACTCCCTCAGCACCGTCAACAAGAACGTCACTAAGGAAAAAGAGGCCGCCCAGCAGCAGTCCAAGCAACTCACTGCCGAGGTCGATAACCTCAACACCTGCTACTATGTCATCGGTTCCAAGAAGGAACTCAAGGCCAACAAAATCATCGAGACGGGCTTCCTGCGCAAGACCAAAATCCTGCAGGGCGACTTCGAGAGGTCCTATTTCACCAAGGCCGACCGCCGCACCTTGAGCGAGATTCCCTTGCACAGCAACAAGGCTGAACTGATGACCAACCATCCCAAGGATTCCTACGAGATTGTCACTAACGGCAATGTCAAGACGTTGCGCATCCTCAATCCCCAAAGGTTCTGGGAGAAGTCCAATTTCCTTGTTGTCAAGGTGGATTAAGCGATTAGCATCTTCCTGAAATAACCATGAACGTTCTCCTTGCATTTGACAAATTCAAGGGGTCGGCAACCGCCCGGGAACTCAACGAGGCGGCACGGCTGGCACTTGAGGCAGTCGAGGGCGTAACGGTGTCATGTGTGCCTGTCGCCGATGGTGGCGACGGCACTGTTGACGTGCTGGCCCAAGTGTGTCAAGGGCAATGGGTGAGCGTTCCCACCATGGGCCCGATGTTACAGATGGCCCCCGTCACAGCCCGATACTTCCTGTGTGATGACGGCACGGCGCTTATCGAGGTGGCGGCGGCCAGCGGACTGGCGCTGCTGCCTGATGATGCCCGCAATGTGATGCGGGCAACCACCCTGGGCACGGGTATGCTCATGCGTGACGCGATGGAACGCGGTAGCCGCAACATCGTGCTGGGGCTGGGCGGCTCAGCGACTTGTGACGCGGCGATGGGCATCATGTGTGCCCTGGGGGCGGAATTTCTTGATGCTGACGGTCATCATCTCTATCCCAGTGGGGAATCCCTTAAAAATATCGCCCATATCGAGACCTTCGGCATCCCGCCGACGGTGCGCGACTGCCATTTCACGCTATTGACCGATGTGGATAACCCCCTGTGTGGCGACCGTGGTGCTGCGCGGGTTTATGCCCCGCAGAAAGGCGCTACGCCCGAGCAGGTGGAACAATTGGAGCGTGGCTTGCTGCATGTCGCCGACCTTGTGGGTGCCGACGTCGCCAATCGGGCGGGCTGCGGTGCCGCCGGAGGCATTCCCGCCTTGATGATGCACCTGCTCGACTGTGAACTCTTGCCTGGCGCTCCTTATGTGCTCGCTCACAACGGATTTGCCTGTGCGCTCGACGTTGCCGACATGGTCATCACCGGCGAGGGTAAACTCGACCGCCAGACGCTCATGGGCAAAGGCCCTGGACAGGTCATACAGATGGCGCGTGAACGGGGTATTCCCGTGGCGGCTGTCTGCGGTATTGTGGAAGACGGTTTTGACCCAGTCGCCGTTGGCCTGCAACTGGCAATTGCCGTGAGCGAGGGCTTGCCCCATGACTTGGCAATGGATCCTGATTCCACATTGTCACGGGTGGCTGACGCAGTTGTGCGGCTGGTTACAGGTCAATGATTGCGGTGTGGTCATTGATGACCGCCTCGTGGCTGGTGCTGATGTCGTTCAAGTCCTCGAGGATGCTGCGAAGCACCAGTTTGAAGGTGCCATAGATGCGCAGATGCAATGCTGCCTTGGCAAACGGCTTGAGGATTCCCCTGACGGTCTGATCCACCACCTTGTCCACACCCTTGATGAGCTCATTGATGAGCTCATTGTTGTCACTGCCGCCCTCATTGCCCTCAGCAAATGTGATATAGGCTTGAGTAACAGGCTTTTGCAGATTCTTGAGAAGAAGGTCAGCAATCGCCTTAGGACTTTCGGGTATATCGATGTAGCGCATAACAAAGGGATGCTTACTTCGGTAATTGTCAATGGCTTGACTGATTTCGGGCCAGTACCGCGTGAGCACACCATTAGTCATTGTGGGGATGCAGTTCTTGAACACCTCACGTGCCCGCTCCCCAAAGTCGGGGTCCGACGGCAGACTGTGAAGGGTGACGCTGCGCAGCTGTATCTTTCCTGCAGCCGTGTTGCACGTTGCCACTCGCCACTGGCAGGGATAGCCCACGGCGGCAGCGGTAGCTACTTCGACCATATTACCCTCGCGCACACTGGTCTGCCCGATGTCGCTGATGTGCAGGTGTCCGGTGAAGATTACGTGCACTCCTGCTTGAATGAGCCGCTTGCATAGCTGTCGGGCATCATCGACCATATAGGGTGCCGCCAGCGTGTCCTCCATGTGGAAGTGGGGCACCAGGTGGTGGTGCATCATCGCGATGACTTTTTTGCCTGCGGCTGTCGCGGCGGTGGCCTGTTCTACCAGCCATTGCTGGCTGGCCGCTTCCAGGTTGCCGCTGGTCTTGCAGTGGTCACGCGCGTCACCACGCGATACAAAGGTGTTGAGCCGGTCCATGCAGGCGTCGATGGCCAGGATGGTAAGCCCCTCGGTGACATCGCGGCAATAGCTCAGCGTGTCATTGTCGCGACGGGAATGCTCGTCATAGCCCGCGTGGCGGTATATCTCGGCAAACTCGTTGCGCGTGATGGTCTCGGCGGCAGTGGTGGTGTCGCCGTCATACACTTTTGCATCGGGATTGTTGATGTCATGGTTGCCGGGAACCACGAGCACTTGGATGCCGGCATCTGTCAGGCGCTGCAGGCGGTCGGCGACGAGCAGGTGGCTTGCCCGCTCGCCGTCCTTGGTGAGATCGCCGGTCACGAGCACCAGGTGGGGTCTCAGGTCGATGATATCCGTCACCAGGGTGTCGAGAATCTCCACACTCTCACGCAGCATCTTGCGGTCACGGTTCAGGTATTGCTCAAAGGCGCTGCCGTCCTTCTTGATCAGTTCGGTTGCCATCACGTGCAGGTCACTGATGATGGCTATCTTGATGGTCTTTTCCAATTGTCTAAACGCTTAATCACTAATCACTAATCACTAATCTCTAATCTCTAATCTCTAATCCAGCTCCATCATATCGATGTCGGGCATCATGGCGCCGTCGTTCCACAGGCGAATCACATTGTCGCCCTCGTTCAGGTCGATAACGACCTTGATATAGTGCGGTGTTGTCCAGTCCTTGCCGCGCAGGGGATAGACACCCATATTCTTGCCGTTGACATCCACACGGAATTCCCGCCAGTCGCCCGCAAAACAGCGCACGGTCATCGTCCGTTGTCCCGCTTTCTGGGCATACACGTGTTGCCACTTCAGGTCGTTGCCGGGACGGTAACCCAGGTAACAGGCCATATAGCCTCCCGAGGTTTTGGGGTCGGAATAATAACAGCCGGTGATGACGTATTCGGGGGGCAGTTGCTCTTGGTAATGGCCCAACACTGCCGTCTCAGCCTCATAGATTTTGCGTTCCAGCCGTTGATCGCCTTTGGCGCGGTAGATGCGGGTGCCATGGGCGGGCACGGTGATAGCCAACGAGTCGCGGGCACTGCCGGCACTGCGCTGCGCGAAGCAGTCGTATAACTCGATTTTTCCGCCCAGGTCGATGGTGCTGAACTTGAGGTTCACCGTATGCTCCGCGTCGCTGGGGTTATAGATGGCCACGGCGCGTTCCTTGCCCTGCAATTCCTTGATGTCCTTGACCATAATGAAGCAGTCTCCCTGCTTGGCGGCGAGATAGGCCTGCAGGTGCAGCGGGTCTTGGTTCAAGGCGATGAGGTCGCGGTTGGTGAGCAGTTTTAACGACTCGGGCCTGATGTTCGCCATGTCGCAGCCGATAAGCAGTGGCGATGCCATGATGCACCACATCCCGAAGTGGGTCTCGTCCTCAACTTGTGACATCGAGCGTCCCACCTCCAGCATGTCCATGTCATTGTAATGTCCATCGTGGCAGTAGGCGCTCAGGTACAGGTTCTCGGCGAGAATCCCCTTGACCGATTCCCAACTGTCGTAGATGTCGCCTGTCGTGCGCCACGAGTCGGCCACATTGGCGGCCCACAGGCCAGGAAATCCCCAGCAGCAGATGTTGAAGACGACGTCTTGTTTGCCGCAGTTGCGTATGGCATTGGAAATCAGCGTGTACTGGTCTTTCCCGTTGAGGTTCATGTGCCTGCCGCCGCACCAGTCCACCTTGATAAAGTCAAAGTCCCAGTCACGGAAGTAGAGTTGGCAGTCCTGCTCTTCATGGCCCGCCATACCCACGCCCAGGCCCCATGCCTGACGGTTGCCCGAGCCGCACGTGTTGTCGCCAGCATCGGTGTAGATGCCCGCCTTGAGCCCCAGCGAGTGGATGTAGTCCACCAGCGAGCGCATGCCGTTAGGGAAACGGTCCATGTTCAGCCGCAGGTAGCCGTCCTTGCCACGTCCCTGCCAGTAGCCGTCATCAATATTGATATAACGGTAGCCCGCCGCCTGTAAGCCGCTGTTGTGCATGGCGTCAGCCTGCTGGCGGATAAGTTGCTCATTGATGTCAAGTGCAAACGTATTCCACGAACTCCACCCCATAGTGGGCGTACGCTGCGCCACAGCCGCTAAGCCAACGGTCAACAAAAACAGGAAAAAAGTCAGTTTCTTCTTCATATAGGTCAAGTGATTGAGGGTTGTAATCCATTTAGTGACCACAAATATAGCAATTTTTATGGAAAGTCGCACACTAAAATAAAAAGAAAACAAGCCCTATGTTTGACTTTGACGGTGCAAACATAGGACTTGTTTTCAATTGTTTGGATTGTCATTCTGATGGTGGCCTCAGAATTTCATGTACTGGCGGCGGTTGCGGCCGGTGCGGTGGCTGACGTGGATCCAGCGGCAACCTTTCTCGTCGATGCACTGGTCAACGGGCAGGTCGAGGCGCTTGATGAGCGCCAGCAGGCGGCGGTTTCCAGCGGGCGAGCCGACGGTGATGTCGGCGGCCTCGCCACGCTGGTGCTGGCTGCCCGGTGTGCCGCCCACGGCCTTGTTCAGCGCGGGACAGCGGTAGCCGCTGTTCACCCTGATGGGACCACCCCAGGCTTCGCGCAGGGGGTCGAGCACCTGGTCAACCAGTTCGTGCAAGGCCCTGACCGCACTGGCGGGCGGCGTGTTGTTGATGTGCAGGCGACGGGCGGTGTCGGACCGCGTCAACTCCTGGATGGTGAAGTGTTTCATCGGAAGTTGATGCGCATGTGGGCCTTGGGGTAGCGCAACACAAGGCACGAAGCCTCGGTCATCACCAGCGCGTCAACGTTGCGCACACCGCTCTTCTTCAGGTTCAGCTGCTCGGTGCTGAAGGGGATGTGGACATACTTCTGGATATACTCGGGGTCGATGACCATACCGAACTCGCTCATGCCCATCTCGTCAAACACCTCGCTGAGCAGCAGATACAGGCAACCAAATTTCGATCGCAACTCACTGAAATCTATACCCCACTTGGACACATGCTGCCCGGCGCTGATGACGCGGGTATAGTCGAGTTTGCTGATGCGGCTGATGAGACCGCTGCCGCCGATGAGGATCTTGCGCTTGCTGCCTGCGTTGCCGGTGAAGGCCTTGCGCATCAGCTCAATCATCTTGTTCTCGTTGAACTCGGCACTCGACTCGACATAGAAGTCCTTGCCGGCTTGGCTCCAGATGCCGCCGGTGAAGTAGATGTGCTCCTTCTTGTTGTTGTCCCACAACTGACGTGCTGAACCGAAGAGGAAGGACTTCTCCATGCCCAGGCGCATGTCATAGACGGCGGCCTCTTCCTGGTCGCTCATCGTCCAACCCACCTCCTTGTTAGAGAGGCGCTGCAGCATCGACTGCTCCACCTGCATCTTGAAAATCTGGCACAGGTTACGGCTCTTGGTGGGCAGTGCCTCAAACTGCGGTGACTGCACGTCCAGCTCGCTGGCGGCGCGTCCCATGCGCACAAGGGTCGTTCCCCTGGGAATCTCGGGGAAGCAGTTGTGCACGCCGTTCACCGTAGGGCCATTCACCGCCATCACCGTCAAGCCGTTGGCATCGCGGTCCACGACATAGAGAATCAGGTCCTGGGCGCTCTCTGTGACACCGTTAGCCTGATAGCCCGACACGCTGCGCACCAGGATCGTGTCGGTGGGGTCAAAGATGTCGTCATTCTCGGTGTGGATGACGACGGTGGGGGTATCTGAGCCTGAAGATTCTCCAGTCTCATCCACGTCGGTCATCAGGGTGGTGTGCGTCGGCTTGGTGTCAACGCTGTAATAGTCCACCACCATGCTGCCTGCATGTTTGCTGCCCCCGTAGCGCGAAATCTGGTCGATGGGCGTTGACATGGGGCGGATTTTTACGATTTGCTGGTCAATCTCGTTGAGCAGCAGGTCGGGAGAGCCCTCATGGCTCAGGTCGGTGGTGAGAGGACCGTCAACGACGTGTTTACCGTCTTCAACCCCGGTGACAATCATTCCGACGGCCAGGCTGGTGCCGGTCTCAACCAGCATCCCGCATGATGCCAAGATGGCAATCAGGATGATGGTGATGATAAAGATGACAAACTTCTTGTGGTTGCGCATCCAGCGCACGATCTTGAAAAAACTGTTGTAATTCATGGTTTTAAATGTTTTAAAGTGTTTATAAATAAAATGTTATTTATGTCGCCTTACACCTAAGGCCTTACACCTAAGGTCTTTAGTCCCAAATGCTGCGGCGGCAGTAGCGGGGAAAGATGGGGGCTCGGGATGCCTCGTCGTCTTGGGGCTGCGGTGGCAGCACGGCCTCGATTTTCTCGTTGCGGCCGCGCAGGTAGCCCGCCGCATCGGCATTCTCCACATCTTGGTCGTGGGTGATGCCTCGGGCTAAGGTGCTCAGCAGTTCCGGTGACAGCGAGGCGGCGTCCAAGCCGCCAGCGAGTTGTGACAGGCGGTTGCTGGTGCTCTCGTCAAGCCCCAGTTGGGCGATCCTGTCGTCAAGGGTAGGGGAGGCGGGCGGCTCCGGCGCCAGTGCCTCTTGCGGTTCATCACTCGGGCGAAAGGGAGGTGGCGTGACCACCTGAGTCGCCTGCTCTTGTTGTTCAAGATTTTCTTGTTCGTTCTTCATGGCTTATAAATTATAGGTGAATAAAAAACTCCTAATTCCTCATTTCTGATTTCTCATTCCTAATTCTTAAAATTTTCCTGTCGCGTTGGCGGCGGAAGGCCTGGAAGGTGTCCATCACGTCGCTCAGCGCGATGTTGGCATTCTCGCTTTGCAATTCGTAGGCATGGGCACCGAGCACCGTGGGCTCTTTGCCCTGAAGGGCACCGCTGACGCCACTGATTTCCTCGAACAGCCGCATCTGCAGCTCAATCATCTGAAAGGCTCCGATGTTGGTGCCGTTGGCGTTCACCTGTTCGGGCTTGGCCTCGCCGTAACGTGGATTGTAGGGTAGCAAGCCGTTGGCGTTTGACCAGCAGCGGCGTGCGTCCTCCCACGTCCATCCCTCGGGCAGCGCTGTCTCGGGGAACAGGAGCACGCCTTTGGCACTCGAGCGCATCACTTGGTCGAGCAACGAGATCAGGCGGTTGACGTGCTTCTGCGTGTCGATGATGTCCTCGACCACGGCATGCACCTCGCCATCGGTGAGCGGGTAGAACTTGATGACGAACGGATGGCTGCCGTGGACCCATGGCGAGTCGTACTCGCACAGCAGGTCGCCCATCGGACTGAACCATCGGCAGTGCCACACCGTGGCGATGTCCCAGCGTGTGGTGATATCGGGGCGGCTCTTCTGGCGGCTGACAGTTCCGGCAGGCTCCACGGTGAGTGTCCCCTCGCGGCGGTTGTGGCAAACCATCACCTCGCGGCTCTCGAGCGTCCACACCTCGATGGCGCGGCATTTGCCGTCACGGGCGTGCCAGAAGTCGGTTCCCAGTTGCGAGTCGGCGCCGAGGCGCGTCGTGAAGTCGGCGAGGCGTGACTCGGCACCATCGGTGTACAGGCGCCGCACCCATGCCGCCTTGCGTTGATTGCCGTCTGCCACGCGGCGCAGCAGTTGGGCGATGTTCAGGTCATGCAGTTGCCCGATTAGCTCGCAGTCCCATGCCCGGGTGTCGTTCATGGGCCCGGTGAACAAGCGGTTCACATTCACATTATCCACCCTTACCCGTTCTTCGCTTCCAGGCTCATGGTAGGTCTCCACGCGCTGGATGCAGCAGCCCGAGATAAGGAACTCCTCGAGGGCACGGCTGTCGAGTTCGTCCAGTTCATTGTCTTGAGTGGCACGGGCAAGCGCAGCTGCCGTTTTCTCGTCATCGTTCTTGATGTATTGGGAGCGGAAGCGCCCCACGATGGTCTTCACTAACTGACGAATCAGGTTATTGGTGATGCTCTGGCAGCCCTGGTTGGCAAGATGCTCGCCTTCGGTGATCACCCGCCCCTGGTAATCCTTCACCAGGTCGCCCCATTGGTCGCCATAGGTGAACCGCTTGTTGCGCAGCCGCGATTGCCGCAGTCCTGCCGCATTCATCCACGCCTGATAGGCGGCTTGCAGCACGCGAGTGTGCTGTTCGTTGTTTGTTGGTGTTTTCATGGTATGATTCGTTTTTAAAGCAATTATCTTTGTCGATGGACATCGTGTGTCCTGTTGACGCTGCAAAATTACGACCTCGACATCTCGTTTCACCATGTCAAAAAGCACAACCCCCCAAAAAAAATGTGCTGACTGCTATGTGCAAAAAAAAGTGAGCCGCCTCCATCACTTTGGAAGCGGCTCAAGACAAGAGTTCTTTTAAATAATGTGGAGCTCAGTTGAGCCCTTAAGTTTTTTTACTTGATGACCTTAGCGGTGGTGCGGCTACCGTCGCTGTAGGTGGTGACAACGATGTTCACACCATTAACGGGCTGCTCGCTCATCTGACCGGCAAGGTTGTAGTAAGCTACGCTCGAAACAGCCTTCTCGGCATTAACCTCCTCAACAGCGGTCATGTCCTTCATGATCACCACGTCGATATCGCTGTAGATGTCCTGGAACTCGACAATCTGCTGGAACTCGCCATCAACGATGAGGATGTAAGTCTTGCTGTGGTCGAGGCTGTAGTAGTTGCCATCCTCGGCAGGAGCAATAACGGTGCTCAAGTCGTCGATGTCGTACAGCTCAGTGGTGGCCGACAGTTCGGGAGTAGTGATGCGGATGTCGCTGGTGTAGTAAGGAGTGCGGAATGCGGGTAGACGGTGGTCGGGCAGGTCATACCAGTACTCGAGCTGGTTCTCGGGAATCTCGGGAACCGAAGCAGAGCTGAAGCAGAACTGACCAGAGCGCATAAGGCTGGCGCACTGCAACTCGGCCTCATCATAGGCCATGTAGCGATACCTCAAGTGAATGTCCTCCCAGTTGCAAATCCACATGGTCAGGTAGATGCTCTCACCGGTGTAGATGAAGGGGATGAACTTGCCATTCTCGTCGGGCATGTTGAAGGGGCAATTCACAATCGTTTTGGGGTTTAGGGGAGTTGCAGTGGCATCAAAGGTGCTGACGATACCAGGGTGACCACGATAGCCACGGAAGGTAATGGTGTCGGTCAACAGTTGACCCTGCGGATAGTTCCAGGGAGCTTTATAGCCGTTACCGAGGAACTCATCATATTCACCGTTCAGCTCGGTGCCGTCAGTGATGTTTCGGCACCATGCGGTAACCTCAAGGAACGTGCCACGGCTGCTGTAGTCGCTACCCATGTCATAGCCGTCAAGGGCCAGGCCAATCACCTTAGCATAGGCGGGAAGGGTGGGAGTACCCTTGTTGATGTCACCGTGCTGGAAGTCGGTGCTGGTAACCACGTACTCGGGTTGGAACTTCATCATGCGTCTTCCGGGCTCAGCATCAGCAAAATTCTGAATGTGCTGATAGTGGTCCACGCTAACGGGGAGAGCGAACAACAGGGTGTCGTTCACAGGCTGCGGCACATTGAGAACAGTAATCTCAGTGTTGGCGTTAGCAATGCTGCAGCCAGCCACAAACATCAAAAATGCGGTAAGTAATGACTTCTTCATAATGCTTAAATTTTTGTATGATTTTTGTTATCAAATTTCGCTTTTATATATAGGTGTTGCAAAGTTAAATCAAAAATCTCAAAGAAACCAAAAGTTTTCCCGTTTTTTTTTAGTTATAAATCAATTTATCAGTTTTGGATGAAAAAAAGGATAAAAATCAGGATGATAAGTCACACGTTGCGGGCATGGCGCCACAGTTGCCCCACAATGAACACGGGCGATGTCCCCAGGATGATCCACAGCCATGTTGTCCAGTCAAGCGGGGCACAGTTGAACAGTGGCGAGGCATATTGCACGATAATAATCTGACCGACAAATACCACGGCTGCCACAGCCCAGAACACCTTGCTGTCCTCCATGTTGTTGAATGCCGATTTGCCGGTGGCAAATGCTCTGGCGTTGAGCATGTTCCAGAACTGGAGGAAGACAAACACGCTGAAGTAGATGCCCATCTCGTGCGGATTGATATTGGGGTTGATGCCGCGGGCGAAAACGGGTCCGCCATTGGCCTCTCGCACGAAGTAATAGTACAGCCCTATCATCAGCACGGCAAACACGGTGCCGCTCAACATGATGAACTTCATCATCGTGGGTGTGATGATGCTGGCGCGCGAGTCGCGGGGTTTCTGCCTCATGAGCACACTGTTAGGCGGCAACGCAGCCAGTGCCAAGGCGGCAAAGGTGTCCATGATGAGGTTGACCCACAGCATCTGGGTGACGGTGAGGGCCGGTTGCTTGCTGAAGAACGAGCAGATAGCGACCACCAGACAGGCACACACGTTGACGGCCAGCTGGAACAGGATGAAACGCTGGATGTTGCTGTACAGCGAACGGCCCCACAGCACCGCCTTGTTGATGCTGGCAAATGAGTTGTCGAGGATGGTGATGTCGCTCGCCTCCTTGGCAACGGCAGTGCCGTCGCCCATCGACAGCCCCACTTGGGCGGCGTTGAGGGCAGGCGCGTCGTTGGTGCCGTCGCCGGTTACGGCAACCACCTCGCCCTGTTGTTGCAGCAGGCGCACCAGGCGTGCCTTATCGTCGGGGCGGGCACGAGCCATAATCTTGACCGAGGCGATGCGCTGGGCGGCCTCGTCGTCGCTCAGGGCGGCAAAGTCGGGACCGTTGATGATGGCATCGTCGGTGTCCTCGTCGGTCCACAACCCCACCTGACGGCCGATTTCACGGGCCGTCGCTCCGGTGTCGCCAGTGACGATTTTCACCTTGACACCAGCATTGCGGCAGTCCTGGATGGCGGCGGGCACATCGCTGCGGACAGGGTCGCTGATGGCGACAATGCCCATGAAGGTGAGCCCGTTGCGTCCGGTGGTGGTCAGTTGCTTGAGGACTGTCTCGGCATCCTCGCCTGAGTTGAGTTCGGTATAGGCAAATGCGAGGGTACGCATCGCCTTGCTCTGGTAGTTGGTGAGTTCGTCGCCAATCTGCTGGGATGTGACGCCCCCCACTATGTTGTCACACAGGCGCATGACAATCTCGGGAGCACCCTTCAACAGGAGCAGGCGTTTGCCCGTCTCGCTCTCAATGATGGTCGCCATGAATTTGTTCATGGTCGAGAACGGCAGCTGTGCCACCACTTCGCTGTTGTCGCGCAGGTTCATATAGTCAACGCCCGCGTCACGCAGCCACAGCAGCAGGGCTCCCTCGGTGGGGTTGCCTAGGGCTACGGCATTGGCGGGGTCGCTGTCGTCGATAAAGGCGGTGCTGTTGCAGGCGATGCTTTCCTTGACGATGAGGCTTGCCTCGTCATCGGTGAGCTGGTCGCCGTCCTTCAAGCCGTAGAAGTGGGCCTGATAGACTTGCATCTTGTTCTGGGTGAGTGTGCCTGTCTTGTCGGTACAGATGACCGTGGTCGCGCCCATGGTCTCACAGGCGTGCATGCGGCGCACCAGGTTGTTGTGCTTGAGCATCTTGCGCATACTCAATGCGAGCGACAGGGTCACACTCATGGGCAGGCCCTCGGGAACCGACACGACGATGAGCGTGACAGCCAGCATGATGGTCTCGATGAAATACTGGGCATCGGCGACAAAACCCTCGCTGCCGGCAATGAAGAACTCCAGCAGACGGCCCAGCACGAGCAGGCCGGCCATGACGTAACTGCCGCGGGCGATGGTGCGCCCCAGGCGGTCGAGCTGCTGGGTGAGCGGGGTCTTCACGTTATTGTCGATTTGGGAATCGCGGAACACCTTGCCATACTCGGTCATGTCGCCCACTCGCTCCACGCGCATCGTGGCGTTGCCCTCGATGACGGTGCTCGCGCGTAGCAGCAGCGTGGCGGGATAGGTGGTGGTGGCAGCGCTGGCGGCAGCTGCAGCGGCATCGTGTGTCTTCCAGGCCGAAGGCTCGCCGGTGAAGGAACTCTCATCGACGGTAAGGTTATAGCTGTCGATGACGGTACCGTCGGCAGGCACTTTCTCGCCGGTGTCGAGGATGACGATGTCGCCCACCACAATGTCGCAACGAGGCACCTGGGTAACATGACCTGCACGCATCACCTTGACCATGACGTGGTCATCGGTCTGGTTGAGCAGGCGGAATTTCTTGTTGGCATTGACCTCGACCAGGAAGCCTACCAGCGTGGCCAGGATGATGGCCAGGAAGATGCCTGTCGGCTCAAACAGGATGCTCACACCCATGCCTAACCAGAAGTATTCATAGATGGAAAGTCCCACCGATAGCGCGAGCGCCACCAGCAGGATCTTGATGAGCGGGTCATTAAATTTTACAAGGAACTGCTTCCACAATGGCTCGTGGGCGGGAGGTGTGAGCACATTGCTGCCGTGTTGCTCACGGCTGGCAATCACTTGATCGGCGGTTAGCCCGTTATTGTGGTGTTTGGTTTTAATCATTGATGACTCAAATTCAACTGTTGACGGTGCTCAAGCACGTGGCAAAAACCGTGCCAACAGCTGTCGTCATAAGTCGATGAGACGGTACAGCCATGCGCGGTCATGCCGTGATTTGGCGAGGCAAGGGGCGGCGGGTGAATTTCGCCTTATTGAAAATGGCGTCCCAGCGCAACTTGATCACTCCCCACAGTGCCTCAAAGAAGATGCTGCTGTTCATCTTGCTCGTGCCCAACTCGCGGTTCACGAACACGATGGGCACCTCCACGATTTTGAAGCCCATGCGGTGGGCCGTGAATTTCATCTCAATCTGGAATGCGTAGCCCTTGAACTCGACAGTATCGAGATTGATGGACTGCAAGACCTCGCGGCGGTAGCACACATATCCTGCGGTGGTGTCGCGGACATCCATACCCGTAATGAAGCGGACGTAGGCCGATGCGCAGTAGCTCATGAGCATCCTGCTCATCGGCCAGTTGACGACATTTACGCCGGTCAGGTATCTTGAGCCTACCGATACGTCGGCCCCTCCGGTGGAGCAGGCGGCCTGCAACTCGGGCAACTTATCGACAGGATGTGAGAAGTCAGCGTCCATCTCGATGATGTATTCATAATGATGGTCGAGCGCCCACTTGAAGCCTGCGATATAGGCTGTGCCCAGACCTTGCTTGCCAGGGCGCTTGAGGATGTTGACGCGGTCGGGCCTCTCGGCGATGATCGTGTCAACGATGTCGCCCGTGCCGTCGGGCGAGTTGTCGTCAACGATGAGCACATCAAACTGGTGCTCAGTGAGTTTGAGCACAGCCTCGATGATGTTTCTGATGTTCTCCTTCTCGTTATACGTCGGGATGATAACTAAACTGTCTGACTTCATGAGAGCTTGAAATTATTTTTCCTCGTCAAATCAAAGTACAAAGGTACAACTTTTTTTAATATAATAGTCCACGAGCCGACGATATTGTATCATCGGCTCGATTTTATTATACTTTTGCAATGATTAACTACCGTTTAACGCGGGTGATGCGGGCAAGGTAGTCATAATGCTCACCTCGGGCAATCACTTCGGCCTGGAATCCGCAGGCTCGGGCTTGCTCAATCAGCGTCTCGGGGTCGATAAACAACCAGGGAAAGGGCGAACCCTTCACTGTCTTGTACTGCATCTGATAGGTCAGTTCGCCATAGTAGCCGTCAATGCCCGTCAGGTCGATGATACCGTCCTCGTCCTCAAAGATGTAGCAGATGTCGCTGGAATCGCACAGCACCTCACCCCCTGGCGCCAGCAGCTGGTCCACCTGCATGAAGAAGGCGGGCAGGCGGCTCAGGGTGCCCACGATGCCGATGCCGTTCATCAGCATGAGGATGGTGTCGTATTGGCCGTCGTGCGTGAAGAAATCCTGTTCCCTCGCGTCCTGCACCCCACGGGCCTGCATAGTGGCTACCGCCAGCGGCGAGATGTCGATCGAGGTCACCTGTTTGCCCATCTGTTGCAACGCCAGGGCGTGGCAGCCCGCACCGCCGCCCACGTCAAGGATGCTGCCACGGGCTTGCCGCAGCGCTTCCTGCTCGATGGCGGGCATCTCCTGCAGCGTGCGGAACAGTGTCTTGACGGGAATCTCGTCCTCGTCAAACATGGGTGAGAACACGCGCAGCCGTGCCGCCTTGCCGTCCTGGTGATAGTCGGCAATGGCACGTCCCATCGGGTCCTGGTCGGTTCTCATCAGCGGATAAAGTGGGTGCCCTGCCACGGCTCGTACTTGGGGAGTTGTGAACCCTCGGCGGTCAACTGGCGAATCATCCATGCCATGTTGAGCGCCATCGTGCGCATCGTCTGCATACCCTCGTTGTCAAGGCGCACCTCGCCGGGCTCGCGGCCGTAGGCGATGTTCCAGTATTGTGAGGTCACCAGCGGCATGTTCACCATCTGGAACGGCGTCTGCAGCGTCTGGAACGCGGCGGTGGCACCGCCACGGCGGCACACGGCCACGGCGGCAGCGGGCTTGCCCGAAACCTTTGCGCCGGCAAACAGCATGCGGTGGATCAGGTTGAGCAGATTGCCCGTCGGGTTGCCGTAATATACTGGTGAGCCAACGATAAGGCCGTCGGCCTGGTTCATCTTGTCAATGACCTCGTTGCACAGGTCGTCATTGAACACGCAATGGCCGTTACCGGCGTGTACACAGGCGGCGCAGGCGATGCAACCCCTCACGGGCTTGGTGCCAATCCACACGATTTCGGTTTGGAAACCTTGTTCAATGAGCGTTTTTGAAGCCTCGTTCAAGGCAAAGTAAGTATTGCCCTTCTCGTGGGGCGATCCATTAATCAATAGGACTTTTTTCATGTTCTTTTAGTTGATAGTAGTTTGTATGGTTATGAATCCTATGGGTTAAATCTTGGTCATGTGGTAACCCATAGCTTTGAGTTGAACAGCCATGCCCATCTGGTACATGCACTGTAAGCCGCCAACATAGGTCTTGAAGGCGTCGATGGTGCCAGGCTCGATGTCCTGGCGGTAAATGGCACGCTTGACGCGCTCGGCGCAGTCGCCAACGAGCATCTGCATCTGCTCGGCGGCATCGCCATGCAGGTCGAGCACCTCGTCGAGGATGTACTCGTCCAGGTTGTCAAAGCCGCGCTTGTCGCGCATCGGCGTGTACAGGTCGTCGATCTTGCCGTATTTTTCCCAATCCTCATCCCACTGCTTGGCGATGGCCATGCCGATAAACATCATCCAGCCCAGCGAGGCCACGGGATAGTTGGCAAACTCGCGGGCTCCGTCGGGCAGGTAGGCCTCGGCGACGGCTGGCCATTTGGCCTCCACGTCGGGGCACTCGGGCAGTCGTTCGTCAACGGCATCGCGATTGATGAGGTAGCGGTGCAGGTCGGCGAGCATTGTCGTGGCAAAGTCTTCCATATCAGAACTTGACGCGGCGTTCGGGCTCGCTGAAGGAGAAGAAACGGGCCTCGCCGTCGGTGATGTACATGGCCGCCATGTTGTCATCGGCCTGATAGAGTTGTTTCAGTTCGGGATTCTGGTCCAGAATGTATTGTTTCATCACGACGTCATCGTCGTTGACGAGTTTGCCGCTCACGCGAATCCATTCCGCACCGTTCGCCTTGGTGGCACTCAACTCAAAATTGGGATTGGCCACCAACTGCTTGAACACGTCTTTGCTCTTGCCGGACATCAGGTACAGACGTCCGTTGTATATCTCACTCACGCCGAAGGGACGCACTCTTGCCTTGTCTCCGTCAACGGTGGCAAGGTAGAAAACGCGGCACTCGGCAAGATAGTTTTTAATCTCTTGAAGTATATCCATAATCATTTTTCACAAAAAAGCGGGCAAAAATACAATAAAAACTCTCTTTCTCCAAATTTAACTCCCTAAAAATCCTAAAAATAGGTCCACAGGGCCGAATGTTGAGTGTTCTTGAACCGCAAGGCATGGGCTTTGACCGCTCATGTAATAAATTCGATATAAATAGTGCTGGAAAACTAAAAAATGACTACCTTTGTCACATTGAGAAAACCAAATTGAAACCATTATGATGAAGAGACTGAAATGTAAACCATCGAGGCGCAAGATTTTGCGTCTCTACATGGCCGTATTGGCGTTCGCTATGGGCGCGGGGCAGGCTGTTGCCGTTCCTGTGCCTCAAGTGCAGAGCGGCGCGGTGCAAGCCTCGACGGTGACAGGACAGGTGCTTGACGAGAACGGTGAACCCGTCATCGGGGCGACCGTGAGCGTCAAGGGCACCAATGTGACTACCGTCACCGACTTTGACGGGCGCTTTTCTATCAAGGCTCCTCGTGGGGCGACTTTAAAGGTGAGTTTTGTGGGCTACGGCACCCGCGACGTGCAGGTTGACGGCGGCAATTTAACCGTCAATCTGCAGCAGGACGCCCTTGCGCTCAACGAGGTGGTCGTGACGGCCTTGGGTATCAAGAAAGAGGCTAAGTCGCTATCTTACAACGTGCAGCAGCTGGAGGGCGATGCCTTGATGAGGGTGCAGGATGCCAACTTCGTCAACTCGCTGGCTGGAAAGGTGGCAGGTGTGACCATCAATGCCAGCGCGACGGGTGCGGGCGGCGGTAGCCGCGTGGTCATGCGTGGTGCCAAGTCCATCAACGGCAACAACAACGTGCTGTATGTCGTGGACGGCATCCCCATGCAGAACCTTGCCAGCGAGCAGCCCGAAGGCATCTTTGCCGGTGCGGGCCAGACGGGTGACGCCACCAGCAACATCAATCCAGACGACATCGAGAGCATCAGCGCGTTGACGGGTCCCTCGGCAGCAGCCCTCTACGGTGCCAATGCTGCCAATGGTGTCATCCTTATCACGACCAAGCGCGGTCGCGCGGGTAGGGTAGATGTGACTTACAACGGCAGTTTCCAGTTCTCCAAGCCTTTTGTGCTGCCGCGTTTTCAGAACCAGTACGGGCCGAGCGAGACGGGCAGCTACTTCAGTTGGGGCGAGAAACTGGCAGAGCCCAGCAGTTACCGTCCTGCCGACTACTTCCAGACGGGCGCCAACATCGCCAACTCGGTGAGCCTGAGCACAGGCAACGACAAGAATCAGACCTATCTGTCGCTCGGCGCCACCAACGCCCAGGGCATCATCCACAGCAACAACTATGACCGATACAACGTGAGTGTGCGTAATACCACCAACTTCCTTGACGACCGCATGACGCTCGACCTGGGCTACATGCTCACCACCGTCAAGGAGCAGAACATGATCAGCCAGGGCCAGTACCACAATCCGCTGGTGCCTGTCTATCTGTTCCCCGCAGGTGACGACTTCTCCAAGTTGGGCTACTTTGAGCGCTATGACACTGGCCGCAACTTCCCCGTGCAGTACTGGCCCTACAACTACGACATCTCGATGGAGAACCCCTATTGGGAGACCGAGCGCGAGCGCTTCATCAATCACAAGGAGCGCCACCAGGCGACCGTCTCGCTCAACTGGCGCATCACCCCGTGGCTCGACATCACGGGACGTGTGAAATATGACAAGAGCAGCGACAAATATGAGGAGAAATTCTTCGCCTCGACCAACACGCTCTATGCCTCCAAATATGGTCACTACGGCCTGCGCAACGTGAGCAACCGCCAACTCTATGCCGAGGCCTTTGCCAAGTTCAACAAATACTTTGCTGGCTACCTCTGGAACATCAGTGGCGTGCTGGGCACGAGCTTTGACCAGCGTGACAACAGCATCGAGGGCTTCAGCGGTCACTTGAAGGGTACCGCCAACAAGTTCACCCTGGCCAATGTGGAGACTTCCAACTCGACTTTCAAGCCCGTGCAGAGCGGCTACCGCACCCAGTTGCAGAGCGTGTATGCCACCGCGCAGCTGGGTTACCGCAGCATGGCCTATCTGGATGTGACAGCCCGCAACGACTGGTCGAGCAAACTCGAGAAGAGTTATTTCTACTGGTCAGCTGGCCTGTCAGCCATTTGGACCGATATCATCCCTGGCATTGAGAGCTTTGATGGACTCAACTATTTCAAGACACGTGTGGGCTACTCCCAGGTGGGTAACGAGCCCAATGAGCCGTTCTTGACGCGTGAGACTTACGCCATCAACCCCTCGACGGGCCTGGCCGAGACCTCGACGCGGATGCTCACCGACCTCAAGCCCGAGCGCACCGACTCGTGGGAGGTCGGTATTGACCTGCACATGTTCCGCAACCGCCTGCGACTGAATGCGACGCTCTACCAGTCCAGCACGCGCAACCAATTCTTCTATCCCACGTTGCCCGCTTCGTCGGGTTATACCAGTGCGGTGGTCAATGGTGGACGTGTGGATAACAAGGGTGTCGAACTCACGGCACGCTATACCCAGCCCATCGGTGCCTTCACTTGGGAGACCTTCCTCACGTGGACGCTCAACCGCAACAAGGTGAAGGAACTGCTCAAGAACTGGCGCAATCCCATCGATGGCGAGATTTACAACCTCGACGAACTCTACATGGGCGGCACGTCGGGCTACCAGATTCGCCTCACCGAGGGCGGCACGCTGAGCGACGTCTATGTCTCCACGCTCAAGACCGACGAGCACGGCGCCATCTACGTCAACCCCGAGCGTCAGACCGTCGAGGCCAATCCCAACAACAACGCCTATTACATCTATGCCGGGCAAGCCGCACCACGCTATAACCTCTCGTGGGGCAATACGTTCTCATTCAAGGGCCTCACCTTGTCGGCGCTGCTGGCCTACCGCAACGGCGGCATCGTCGTGAGCGAGACGCAGGCCATCCTCGACTACTACGGCGCCTCGCAAGCCACCCAGGATGCCCGCAACGACGGCGGCGTCATCATCAACGGCAAGAAAATCAATGCGCAAGGCTACTACCAGACCGTGGGCAACCCTAATGGCACGGTGGATTCCCGCTACGTGTACAGCGCGACCAACCTGCGTCTGGCCGAACTGAGCATCGGCTATGATGTGCCCATTCATCGTTGGGTCAAGTGGGTCAAGGGATTGAATGTGTCCTTTGTCGCCCACAACCTGTGCATGTTTTACAACAAGGCTCCCTATGACCCCGAGGTGACCTCCAACACGGGCACCTACTACCAGGGCATCGACTACTTCATGCAGCCCAGTCTGCGCTCGATGGGATTTAACGTGAAACTCAAATTCTGACACGACTATGAAGACAAGAATCATCATCAGTATAGCTGTCGCCTTGATGTTGGCGGCATGCACCAAGTCGTTTGACGAAATCAACACCAACCAGCACCAGCTCACCGACGAGGAACTCGCCAACGATTATCAGAATGTGGGCGCCTTCTTCTCACAGATGGTGTCGCGCGTTGTCCTGTTCGACGACGGTTCGGGCAACTGCCTGTCGTCAGACTACCAGGTGGCGCAGGGACTGAGCGCCGACCCGTTCTCGGGCTATATCGCCCTCACGGGAACCTGGCGCAACGGTGTCCACAACGGCTCCTACAGCTTTGTGAGCGGCTGGTATGACCAGATGTTCACACGCGCCTTTAGCGAGGTGATGCCCGCTTGGCAACGCGTTACCCGCGTGGCCGACGAGATGGGCCAGCCCGCCGTGGCCGCCTTGGCCACGATTGTCAAGGTGGAGGCCTTGCACCGTGTGACCGACATGTACGGCCCGATTCCCTATATCCACTTCGGCAGCGGAGCGTTAGGAACCACCTATGACCGCCAGCAGGAGGTGTATAAAAAGTTTTTTGCCGAACTTGACAGCGCCATCGACGTGCTCATGCCGCTGGCCGAGTCGGGAAGCACGTTGCTGCCCGACTATGACAACGTCTATGAGGGCAATGTGACGCGCTGGGTGAAGTTTGCCAACACCCTGCGCCTGCGCTTGGCCTTGCGCGTGGTGTATGCCGACCCGGCGCTGGCCCGCCAAGAGGCTGAGAAGTCGGCGGCTTGCTCCGTAGGGTTTATCGAGACGGCAGCCGAGCGTGCACAGTTGCAGCATGGCCGCTTGACCTATTTCCACCCGAACTATGACATGGCCTACAACTTTAATGCGGGCGAGGTGCGCATGGGAGCCACGATGGACTGCTACATGAATGGCTACAGCGACCCGCGTCTGCCGGCCTACTTCCTCCCTGCAAGCAACGATAACAAGTATCACGGTGTGCGCCTGGGCGTTCACAACATGAATCCGTCGCGTTATGCCGGCGTCTATGTCTCCAACCTGAACATCGACCGCGCCACCACGCCCATCGTGTGGATGACGGCTGCCGAGGGCTTCTTCCTGCGTGCCGAGGCGGCATTGCGTGGCTGGAACATGGGCGGCACGGCACGGGCCTTCTATGAGGCAGGCATCCGTGCCTCGTTTAATGAGAATAATGTGGGAGGCGAGGACGCCTATATCGCCAACACGACCCTGAAACCCACCCGCTATGTGGACCGCACCAATGGCGGTAACGCTGCCGCCGCTCCCAGCGAAATCACCATCGCTTGGGACGAGGCGGCCGACTTCGAGACCAATCTGGAGCGCATCATCACCCAGAAGTGGATTGCGATGTATCCCGATGGTTGTGAGGGTTGGGCAGAATTCCGTCGCACGGGGTATCCCCACCTGCTGCCTGTGGTGAACAACGACAGCCAGGGACTTATCGACACCGATATCCAGGTGCGCCGCTGCCCCTTCCCCGTTCAGGAATACAATACCAACGAGGCTGCGGTTCAGGCTGCCATCCAGTTGCTGGATAGCGAGGCCCTGGGCGGCGGTCAGGACAATGGCGGCACCCGCCTGTGGTGGGACAAGAAAGATTAATATGTGGTTCACTGTGCCGTGACTCTGTCACGGCCCTTCAAATAACTGATAAGATGAAAACAACAAGACATATCATCATGATGGCATTGCTGGCAATCGCCTTAAACGCTTGTGACACAGAGCCCGAGGCGCTCGACTTGCAGCCGCTCAATGAGTATAGCGAGGAGTATTACCAGGCCTTGCGGGACTACAAAGCGAGTGCCCACGAGATTTGCTACGTCTATTATGCCGACTGGGCGCCCATCGAGGGTGCCAGCGGTTACAAGGACCCGGCCTCTTGGGGCGAGCGCATCATCGGTCTGCCCGATAGCATCGACCTGGTGAATCTGTGGATGGGCATACCCACTCCCGACATGCACCCCATTGCCTACCAGGACATGATTGAGACGCGCGAGAAGAAGGGCACCCGCTTCATCTTCCATGCCGATGCTTCCAACTATAATCACCGTTTCACCATCGGTGGCCGCTCCTATGACCTCTCTACCGACCGCAGCGAGGAGGCCATCAGGGCCTATGCGCGGTGGGTGTGCGATACGGTCATCGAGACGGGCCTCGACGGTGCCGACTTTGACTACGAGGGCTGGAACGGTCAGCACCTGACGTGGGCCATCGAGGAGTGCGACAAGGTCTTCGGCCCCAATGGGCAGTACCCCGAGCGGTTGGTCATCGTGGACTACTTCTCGGTGTCGCCGCCGCTGGCCTGTGACCCCTATGTGGACTACTACGTCAAGCAGGCCTACAGCCAGCAAGGCGCTGGCGTGGGGGCGATGGGACACCCCGACGAGAAGACCGTCTATTGCGAGTCCTTCGGACAGAAGCCCACGGGCGGCGAAATCTTCAATTATGCCGCTTGGGAGCCCGCAACGGGCCACAAGGGCGGCTGTGGCGCTTACTATGTGGAGCGCAACTACTACAACACGAGCGACGGTGTGCCCTATGGCGCCATCCGCCGAGCCATCCAGATTATGAACCCGGCCAAGAGATAGCAACGACTGCCTGTAAGCCCAGTCCCCCATGCCGAGGCTCCGCCTCGGCCCCCAAAACACTCTCAACAGAAACCAAAATAAACAACAATGAAGAAATCGATTTTCAGTATCCTCCTGCTACTCGCTGTCAGCGCTTTATTCACAGCCTGCGACAGCGAGGGAGACAAGTTTGACTACGAGAAGGTGGGCTTGCTCATCACGGGCACCGAGCAGGTGCCGGTGCAGCGTTTCACCGTTGACGAATTGCCTGCCGCATATCCCGTTACCGTTAAGGCGACGCGCCGCACTGCCAGTGCGGTGACCATGCGCCTGGCCATCGACACATCACTCGTGCGTGCCTATAACGCCAAGCACGGCACCGCCTACTATCCCGTGCCCGCATCGTGCGTCGCCATCGAGGACAGCGAGGTGACCATCCGCCAGGGCGAGGCTTTATCGACGGCGGCCCAAGTCAAGGTGGTCAGCACCGACGGCTTTATCGAGGGCGCCACCTACGTCATCCCCGTGACCATACAGCAGGTCGAGGGCGACGGCGGTGAGGTCATCGAGAGTTCGCGCACGATTTTCCTGCAGATTTCCCGCATCATCTCGTTCTATGCGCTCGACAACAGCCAATATGCCTCGTCCAACTACATCTTCCCCGACGACAAGATGGTCAATCTGACCAATTACACCATCGAGTTCAAGGTCTATTCCTATAAGTTCGGCAACGTGGGCGACATCAAGCGTGTCCTCTCCATTGAGGGCAAGAACGAGGAGGAAGCCAATATGTTCCGCTTTGGCGAGAACGGCTCGGCTGGCGGCGACATCCTGCAATGGGTGCTGCCTGGTGGCAGGTGCTTCTCCTCGACGCATTTCAAGACCAACCGCTGGTACTTGATTTCATGCACCTACGACGGTGCGACTTTCAAGATGTATGTCGATGGTGTCGAGGATGCCCAGGCGAGCGGCACGGGCAAGGCAACGCCCTTCCAGCGCTTTGAGTTGGGTATGTCGTGGGGCGGTTACCGCAACAGCCAGTTCTTCTCGGGCAGGTTGTGTGAGGTGCGCGTGTGGAACCGTGCCCTCACGGCAAGCGAGATTTCCACGGGCTTTGCCGGTGTGAACGCCCACAGCGACGGCCTGGTTGCCTACTGGAAGATGAACGAGGGCGAAGGCCACATCTTCCATGACGCCACGGGCCACGGCTACGATATGGACTGGACCGACACTTGGCGTGACGACAAGGAAAACGGTGTCCTCGTCGCCCACGACTACAGCCAATACATCAAGTGGGTCAAAGACGACAACAACAAGGTCGCCCAGTAACGAAATTTAGACGACAAGAAAGACAAGAAAAACAATTTTCTTGACATCCGATTGACAAAAAGTCAATTTGTCTTTCAGGATGTACAGTTTGTTTTTCTTGTCTTTCTTGTCGTTAAAACGAATCCGATTGACAAAAAGTCAATTTGTCTTTCAGGATGTACAATTTGTTTTTCCTGTCTTTCTTGTCGTTAAAACCAAGCGAGAGGCGTGGTCTTAGTCGAGGATGATGCTGATGATCAGGTTTATGTCCGAGATGGTGACATTGCCGTCGCCATTGACATCAGCACGTTTCAAGACATCGTTGGAGGCGTGACCGCCCAGGATGATGTTCACCACCACGTTAATGTCGGCCACGTTGACAGTACCGTCGAGGTTGACGTCACCACGCATCACTCTCTTCACCGTGCAGCTCTCGTCAGCGAAGCGGTACTCTACGCCTTCGACATTCGAGAGCAAGGTGCGGCTGAGCGTGATGGTGCCAGTACCGGTAAAGTTATCGGCAGCGACAATGTCAAAGGTGAACAGCGTTCCTTCGTTTCCGTCGATGGGGGTAACCTCGGGCGAATAGGCCATCACGCGGGTGGTGTTGCCCTCATGCTGGTAGTTGCCGATGATGAAGTCTTCAGAGGTGCGTTCATCCAATTGGAAATCGTCTTCCTCACCTGCCAAGCGGATGCTCAATCCTTGGCTCAGGGTGATGTCGGTCTGGAAGGCGGTATATTCCTGCGCATTATTCAACTTGACGTTGACGGTCATATTTCCGCCTGCTGTAATCATGAGATTATCAGCGAACAGACGGTCGGCAGTCTCTTGTCCATAATTCTCAGGCAATGCGGTCTCGTCCTTGAGCACGACATCCGACATCACGAGCAGGTCATAAGAGTCGATGGCGTTGCTCTGGTCCATATCGGCGGCCATGAAGTAGAACGGTGTCGGATTCATGCCCAGGATGTAGCGTGAGGTAGTGACAACATCACCAACGGTATAGAAGCCGTTATTGTTCACGTCGCCCGTGTTATAGGGATAAACCGTCAGCGTGCCGGTAGCGTCGTTGACGTAGAGGGGTTGTCCGTCGGTACCTGTCAACGTGGTGTTGTTCAGGTGGAGGGTATAGGTGGTGTCAGCTTTGGCGGGCACCTGCAGGGTGATGTAGAACAAGTCTCCGTCCTGGCCGTTATAGGCTGCCATCGTGGGTGACTGGCTCGTGATCTTCACGATGCCGTTCTCCATCTCCTCGGCCTGAATCGTGTGGTCCTCGGCCTTGCGGTCCGACAGGGATACCAGGCACTGCTCTTGCTCTTTGACAACGGTAATGCCTTCGGGTAACTGCAACTCGGTCTGGAAACCGGCGATGGCATCCTCGTTCTGCATCCTCACGGGCAGGGTGATGGTCCTGTCGTGCAGGGCGGCGGTGTCGGGCAGGAAGAAGTAGTTCCTGTCATAGCCGCTGCTGCCATACATGCCCGTGCGGTCATATTTCATGAAAACCTGCGACTCATTATTGCCGCCAGTGCCGTAGAAGAATGTGGAGGCATTGGAATCCCAGTTGGCGTTGATGCTCTCATAGATGTTGAAGATCTGGTTAGCGATAATCAGGTCTTGGTCCATGCGGCTCACGGCCTCATCTTGGTTGTCGTTCTGCAGGAACAGGGCGAACAGGGTGTGCTCTTTCTTCAACGCGCCGTTGGCTTTGTATCGGCTGGCGTTCTTTGCCGATAAATGGCAGCCGTATGAGTTGACGTTGTAGCATACCACCGAATAGACGTTATAGGTCTTGCCGTCAACGACTTTGGTGCCACGCTCACTCCATGTCAGGGTGGTTGATGTCGGCATGCGGTCACCGCCCATGTAGTTGATGTCATAGCCATCTTCGTTCTCAACGCTGGTGAGCGTGATGCCTTCGGGCAGATAGAGGTCACACTGGAAGGAATTGTAGGTGATCTCGTTGTAGCGGTCGCCAGATGAATTATAGGCGACGGGGGTGAGAGACTGCACGGTGTTGTTTCGGTAAATCTCATCATCGTTGAGATAGAACCACACAGTCTGGACATCACCAGAGAAGAAGCTCACGCCCTTCTGGACGAACAAGTGGTCATTGGTCGCTTGACCGACCATGTTGGGCGTGATACTGTCATACTTGAATCCAAGTTCGCCATCGCTCAAATCCTCGGCTTGTGCCAGGAAACCAAGGCCGATAGCCATCGTCAAAAGCAAGAAATATTTTTTCATCATATTCATGTAGGGTTAAAATGGGTCCGTTCAATCATCGTCTTGGCCGTTGGCCTTTGCGATGCGCTTACGCTCGAGCTCGTCGAGGACGATTTTGCGCATGCGGATGTGGTTGGGCGTGATCTCGACATACTCGTCGGCCTTGATATATTCCAGGGCCTCCTCGAGACTGAAGACGATGGGGGGTACGATTTTCACCTTGTCATCGGCACCGCTGGCACGCATGTTGGTCAGCTTCTTGGACTTGGTCACGTTGATGACCAGGTCTTTCTCCTTGGTGTGCTCGCCAACGACCTGTCCGCCATAGACCTCCTCCTGCGGGAAGATGAAGAAGCGGCCACGGTCCTGCAGCTTGTCGATGGCATAGGCATAGGCCGTGCCACCTTCCATAGCCACCAGCGAGCCGTTGGTGCGGCGCGAGATGTCACCCTTCCAGGGCTCGTAGTCCAGGAAGCGGTGCGACATGATGGCCTCGCCGGCACTGGCGGTGAGCACGTTGGTGCGCAGGCCGATGATGCCGCGTGACGGTATCTTGAATTGCAGGTGGATGCGGTCGTTCTGCGTCTCCATCATGGTCATCTCGCCCTTGCGGCGCGTCACCATGTCAATCATCTTGCTGGAATATTCCTCGGGCACATTGATGCTCAGCTCCTCGATGGGCTCGCATTTCACACCGTCAATGTGCTTGATGATGACCTGGGGCTGGCCCACCTGGAGCTCGTAACCCTCACGGCGCATCTCCTCGATGAGCACCGATAGGTGCAGCACGCCGCGGCCATACACGTTCCACGCGTCCTCGTTCTCGGTGCGCTCCACGCGCAGGGCGAGGTTCTTGTCAAGCTCGCGCTGCAAGCGGTCCCAGATGTGGCGCGAGGTCACAAACTTGCCGTCCTTGCCGAAGAAGGGAGAATCGTTGATACAGAACCGCATCGACATCGTCGGCTCGTCAATGGCAATGCGCGGCAGAGCCTCGGGGGTGGCGGGCAGGGTCACGGTGTCGCCAATCTCAAAACCTTCCAGACCGATGATGGCGCAGATGTCGCCACTGCTCACGCTCTCGACATGCTTTTGTCCCATGCCCTCAAAGGTGCGCAGCTCCTTGATTTTCTGCTTCACTACCTCGCCGTCCTTCTTGCACAGGGCGACTTCCATGCCGTCCTTCAACGTGCCGCGGTGAACACGACCCACGGCGATACGTCCCACGTAGCTGCTGTAGTCCAGCGACGTGATGAGCATCTGGGCGTCACCCTCGAGCATTTCGGGCTCGGGGATGTACTTGATGATGGCGTCGAGCACGGCGGTGATGTTGTCGGTGGGCTGCTGCCAGTCTTCGCTCATCCAGCCTTCCTTGGCCGAGCCAAAGATGGTGGGGAAGTCCAGCTGGTCCTCATTGGCGTCAAGGTTGCACATCAGGTCAAAGACCATCTCCTGCACCTCGTCGGGGCGGCAGTTGGGCTTATCGACCTTGTTGATGACCACAATGGGCTTGAGACCCAGTTGCAGGGCCTTCTGCAGCACAAAACGCGTTTGGGGCATCGGGCCCTCAAAGGCATCGACCAGCAGCAGGCAACCGTCGGCCATGTTGAGCACGCGCTCCACCTCGCCGCCAAAGTCGCTATGGCCCGGGGTGTCGATGATGTTGATTTTGTAACCCTTGTAACTGATGGACACGTTCTTGGACAGGATGGTGATGCCGCGCTCGCGCTCCAGGTCATTGCTGTCGAGGATCTGCGTGCCCATGTTTTGGTTATCGCGGAACAGGTTTCCTGCCGCTAACATCTTATCTACCAGAGTCGTTTTGCCATGATCGACGTGCGCGATGATGGCCACATTGCGGATGTTTTGCATATTCCCTTCTTGAATTATCATCAGGCTGAGCTTCAGGAAATGTTCAAATAAATCTGGCACTTCTCTCAACTTGCCCTAATTTTGGCCGCAAAGATACTACTTTTTTTTCAGTTCTCAGCCCCCAAGAGGCGCTTTTCAATGCATGGCCGATTCTCTTTTTACATTTTGGCTATTACACCTGGCTGATGTGACTCCTCAACGGTGTGGTTCTTCTGCTATTCGGCCGTGATGCTGTTGACGGGATTTTCACGGGCTGTGCGCCAGCTTTGGAGGGCTACGGTTCCCAGGGTGACTGTGCTGATGAGCGCCAACGATAACGGGAAAATCCACCAGTGGATAACGGTGTGCTCGGCAAAGTAATTCAAGGTGAGTCGGCCACACAGGTAGGCGATGGGCGCGGCAATGGCAAAACTGATGAGTATCAAGGGGATATATTGCTTGCAAAGCATCCACACCACTTCTCCGGTCTTGGCTCCCGTGATTTTGCGGATGCCGATCTCTTTGCGCCGGTATTCCGATTCAAACATGGCCATGCAGAACACACCTATCAGCGTGATGATGGTAAAGATGATGCAGAGGAAATAGAACCACTCAAAGAAGCGCAATTCGTTGGCATAGGACTTCTCGAGCTTTTCGTCATATGATACCAGCGGTTGGGCCTCTTTTTTAAAGTGTTCACGCAGGATGGCATTCGCTTTTTCTCTAACGGTGTCAAGGTCGGCATCGGCGTTCACGCCAATGCTGAGATTAAACAGTCCGGCAATGTGATTCCGTACAACGAAAGCGAAAGGCTCGTCGCTCAGTAAACGGGTGGTGTTATAGCGGATGTCCTCGCACACACCAACAATGGTCACGCTGTCGTTGCCTCCATTTATGGGGATTCTCGTGCCTACTTTTACCCATTCCCATTGCTGTTGTGCCGATTGGCTGAAGATGATGGCCGCGGTGTCGGTGGGTAGGAAATCACGCCCCTCAACCACCTCGATGCCCAGGGTGCGCAGATAGGACCAGTCAACTCCAGTAAAACTTAAATCGATTCTTTTATTCTCGATGATAATCCCATGCTTGTAATGGGTGTCGGCAAGTCCCATGGTCCCATCCGACATTGACACGCTTTTGACTCCCGGCAAGGCCGACAGCTCCTCACAAAGTCCCAGTTCCTCACTCCGGTTGGTTGCAAGGGGCAGCGGTGACATGAGGACTCGCCCTTTGTCGAAACCATAGTCTGATTTGAAAATAAAACGGTGCTCGTCAATCAATATGCCCATATAGATGACCATCAGCAGGGAGGAGAACAACTGGAGGCACAGGATGGCCCGGCGCAGTTTGTGACCTTGAGGGGTGAGGCCGAAGTCGCCTTTTAGCGCTGTGGCAGGGGCAAATGAGGTCACAAAAGCAGCTGGATAGTAACCCGCAGCAATGCCAACGGCAACGGCCATGACCAACATGGACAATGAGAGCGCCCAATGATGCAACGGCGAGAGGTTGCCGTCGGTCAGCCTATCGACTAAAGGCCATAAAGCCAGCAGGCTGCATAACAGCAATGCGATGACACACGCGATGAGCGACGTGACAACGCACTCGGCGATGATGCCCCGCCGCAGTTGACGACGTGTGGCTCCCAGAATGAGTCGGGTGTTCTGGCTGCGGATGCGCATCGGGCTTTCCACCAGCGTGAAATTCAGGAAGTGGATAGTGGCAATGATGATGAGCAACAGGCAGGCAAGCACCAGCAGGATGAACATCGCTGTATAACCATGCTTGCCAGTGTTGTTTGACGTGCTATAGAAATAGCTGTATGCTATGGGCGTGAACCTGAAATGCGTGTGCTTGATGTTTTTCTTGAAATCCTCGATGTTATCAATCTGCGTATAGCTTTCCCATCCCTCTTTCTCCATCATGTTGTAAACAATCTCTTTGAGGCGCCTGTTGAGCGACTCCACGTCTTTAGGCGCTTGTTTAAACTTGACGAGACACGAGAAGGTGGTGCCGAAGTTGTGCTTGTATTGATGCGCATCACCGATGTTCACGAAAATGCCGTTCCTTAACTCGCTGTCCAGGGGGAAATCCTTATAAACGCCTTGAACCGGCCAACTTTGGGCCTGCTGTCCGTTTTCATCGTATAAATGTATCGAGTCGTTTGATACATCGGTTCTACCGAAGCATTCTTTAGCAATGCTCTCGGGAATGACAACTCCCCAGCTGGCAGGATCTTGGTTGTCCCATTCAATGCTGCCGCTCAACTTCTTGTTGGTGAGGGTGCTGATAGCGGTGTTATTGCAGGGGTAGCAATTGAAAGTCGTCTTCTTGCCGTCCTTATTCTGGAATGGTGTCTTGTAGAAATTGGGAAAGAAGTTCTCGTCGTTGATATAGCAGACCAGCGACACCGATTCCACTTGCGGCAGGCTGTCGAGGGCTAAGGTAAAAGGAAGGTGAATATTGTCGTTAAATTCATATTCATTTCCCATATAGTCGGTGTCAAGCCGGTATATCCGGTCATAATCTTCCACGTTGTGATTGTAGGTGGCCTGATAGATGATTTGCGTCATCAGCAGGTAGAACGACGAGAAAGCCACCACCAGCCCCAGGATGTTGAGGGCTGTAGGCATCTTGAAGCGACGTGCATAATAGATGATATTCTTGAATATCTCGGTCATCGGCTGTGACTGAAAATTGTCTGTAGCGGCGGTGGGGCCGCGGCTGATTTTGATGCAAATCTACAATGACTTGACTGAGCCATCAAGTATTTTTGAGTAAAAATGATGTCAAAATGGCTTTTTTGCGATTTTGTGTCTAATTATTTGACACTTTTTTGCTCATGGGCATTTTAAAATTGGCTTTAAGAATAAAATTATGCTTCAAGTTTGTTTTTATTTACGAGATTGTGTATATTTGCAGCGGACAATTTTTAATACCTGATTATTTATGAATTCTATACATTTAAATAGGCTTTTATTGACGATATGCCTGTTAGGGGCGATATCGCTGTCGCTCATGGCTGGTGGCGTTAAAAAGCCTGCGCCGAACCCCGACCTGGAATTCTCCTTTTATGGCCAGACGCTTCATGCCGCCTGGCTGAAGCCGGTTAAGCTGAAATCGGTCTATCAGAATGACGTGTCGGCGGCATGGCGCGAGTACCAGAAACGTGATTTCGCCCCCGTGTTGTCCTCGTTCAGGACACTGGCCGAGCAGATGGGCCTGAATGACTGGTTTGTATTCCGGCTGGTGAGGGAGTATTCCGAGGGCCTCTTGCGTGATGCCGCGCCGATGGACCGCGTCTTGCTGGAGCATTTCCTGCTGGTGGAACTGGGCTATAATGTGCGTCTGGCGCGCACCGAGAACCAGCTGTTGCTCATGGTGCCCTTTGAGCAGGAGGTGTATGAGCGGTTTTTCATCAACTTGGATGGCCAGGAGTATTATCTCTTCTTTGACGGGCTGGAGGGTGATTTGGATAAAATATCGGTGATTCAGCCTTGTGACCCGTCCAAGAAGGATGTGGGCAAGGGACGGATTTTCAGCCTGTTGTTTGATGACAAGACATTGAGCGTTTCGTCGGGCGAAAACAGATTGTGCGACTACGATGACGGGACGATTCATGTCACATGCTCGGTCGATCCCGGCATCATCAGGATGTTGAGGGACTACCCCCTCTTGAACGTGCAGTGCTATGCCTCGTCGGTTGTGCTGCCGCAATTTCAGGAGTCGGTTTTGGAACAGCTGTCGGCCCAGCTTGCCGATATGAGCCAGTGTGATGCGGCCGACGCGCTGCTGCATTTTGTGCAGCATGTATTTGGCTATGAGGAGGATGGAGAGCAGTATGGTGCTGAAAAAGTCAATTTTGTCGAGGAGAATTTCTACTATGACAAGAACGACTGCGAGGACCGTTCCATCCTGTATGCCTTCTTGGTGCAGTCGTTGTTGGGACTGGATGTGCAGTTTGTGGAATATCCCGGGCATGAATGCACGGCAGTGCGATTCACCGATTGCACTCCCAACGGCAACGGCTATTACTATGGCAAGGACTATTACCTCATCTGTGACCCGTCCTACATCGGTGCTACCATAGGCCGGTGCATGCCCAAATTTCGTGCGGTGCAGCCCACCGTCAAGACGATGACTGCCGTGCTGGCAAGTTCCAACGATGACACGCCGCTGCAGCCACGACTGGATAAGCATTTGGTCTTGTCCAACATATCGGTTGAGATCATCGAATCTCCTCATAACGATGCCGTGGCCGACTCCACCAGCACCATCTCGTGGAAACAGCTATTCTAATAATCCTGCTCCACACACTTGATGAGAACATCATAAACCTATTATAGTATCAAATACAAGAACATGAAGAAAATCGCTTTAGTAACTGGCGCGACGAGCGGCATCGGTGAGGCCTGCGCGCGCAAACTGGCCGAGAATGGCTACAACTTGATTATTACCGGCCGCAGGGCCGACCGACTGAATGCCATCGCCGACGAGCTGCGTGCCCTCGGTGCCGAGGTGTTGACACTGGTGTTTGATGTGCGTGACCGCGAGGCGGCCACGGCAGCGATCAACGGCCTGCCCGCCGAGTGGCAGGAGATTGACGTCCTGATTAATAATGCGGGCGGAGCATTAGGCCTTGAGCCTGAATATGCCGGCGATTACGTCGATTGGGATACGATGATTGACACCAATATCAAGGGCCTGTTGACGATGACGCGCCTCGTCGTCCCGGGCATGGTGGAACGCGACCGCGGCCATGTGGTGAACATCGGCAGTGTGGCTGGTGATGCCGCCTATGCGGGCGGTAACGTCTATTGTGCCACCAAATCGGCCGTGAAGGCCTTGAGCGATGGCCTGCGCATCGACGTGGCCCACACCCGCGTGCGTGTGACCAACATCAAGCCCGGCCTGGTCGAGACCAATTTCTCGGTTATCCGTTTCCATGGCGATAAAGACCGCGCCGACGGCGTCTATAAGGGAATTGAACCGCTCACCGGCAAGGACATCGCCGAGAGTGTTTACTATGCCGTGAGCGCCCCTGCCCACGTCCAGGTCGCCGAAATCCTCATCCTGGCCACCCACCAAGCCAGCGGCAGCGTCATTCACCGCAAATAACGACAAAACAACAGGGATTGTTCGCTATCGCTCACAAGAAATCAAATTGATTTTTTTGATTTCTTGTGAGCGATAGCACGATCATTTATGCCGTTCTTGGTTTGACAACATTTGGACTTGCAGGAGTGGCAATGAAATTTGTTGTCAACGTAATTTCAACACCAGATTTTACTTGACTAGTACATAACCTTTGTATCCGACTATTGGAAGAGGCTGTTGGCCTTGACTTGAGAAACAGGAAACCCTTTGTGAAATTAACCTGAATTATTTATTGAGTTGCAAGTCATCTAAAAGATTCCAAGATGTTGGCACTTTCAGGTCGATTGTCGGAATATCGATTACCATAATGAAAGCGGATACCGTATTGTGAAAATACGGTATCCACGTCTAACGGTAAAAGACAGTTAAGCTGTCTTTATTTAATGAACTTGTTATTACCTAGTTTGGGATATTCGCACAGCGCGCACGGCATACCCGTCTTCGCGGTTGCCGCAGTAGTTGATAGTGTGAAAATCCGAATTGATATAGAGGTAGTAGGCATAGGGTGGATAGTAACTGACGAGCGAGCGTGAACAATAATTGCCAGAGGAACCTTGAGCGGGCAAGAACATGGAGTTACCATTGGGACCAGTAACTAACTGACCATTCACTCCGTTTCGCTGAGTCCATTGCCAGGAACACTCATTATATAATTCTAATAGTTGCTCCTTAGTTGGTATGCGCCATGACGGGCTCCAGTTACAAAAAGCAGCATCGTCCTCTGTATCCAACTCCGTCTTGTTGTCAACAAAGCCGTGATATCCATATGAACTCATGGTGCAATATTTTGTGTACCCATAATCATAATAACCTACACTTTTAAACCACTTGTAAGTGTCTAAATCGAAAATAGATTTGGTATTGATTTCGCCCCATGCGAATATGTAGCCGTAATCCTCAGGTTTGGTGGCACCCACGTTCATCTTCGCCCACAGTGTGCCGCTAGGCAGACCTAAGTCAACATACTCATGTTCGTAGTGCTCATCCCCCCATGATTCAGTCAATAGATAATCTATCAATACAGTCGCGTCGGCGATCGTGATAATGCCATCTTGGTCACAATCGGTAGCTAAAGCATTAATCAATGATTTATCATCCGTAAGCAGATAGTCGATTATAGTGGTTACATCGGCGATGCTAATTTTACCATCATTATCCACGTCACCAATCAGAACAACAGGTACATTTTCGGTGTAGGTAGCACTGCAGACACCGTAAGTCTCAATTCCCTCAATGGCAAATGAGATTGTCGTTGGCATTATGCCGTCTGCGTTTGGCTTGGCGGCGATACACTTGATACCGCTCTTATGCAGCGGGTTCTCGGGATCCAGAGGCACGCTGTTGGCGATGGCCTCGCTGTCCTCGGCGGGAGCGATATAGCTCCAGTAGATGTAATTGCCGTCGCTGTTGATTTGGGCGACATTGGCAATCTCGCCGCTGGGCTGCTGGCCTTCGCTCTTGATGGGCGAACTGTCGATGAGTTCACAGTCGGCGATGCGCAGGTTCTCGTTGCCAGGAACGTCGGCGCCGGTTTCCATATCCTCAATCTTGCTGAGCGCGATGCGGTAGATGCCGGGAACGCAGCCATAGGGGTCGGTCTGTACCTGCATGTACAGGTAGCCGTTCTCATCGTCCAGATAGAAGGTCTTGATGATGGCGTCCTTGAACAGGGCGTTGTAGCTCTTGGGCTTGCCTGCGCCACCACCGTCACCGGAATAGATGTCGCTCTTCTTGAAGCGCAGCAGGCACAGGCCGTTGAACTTCTTGCTCATCCAGAAGATGCCGTGCTTGTCTTGGGTGAAACCGCCGGTGATGGAGCCCCAAGATATCTCATCGATATAGTAAGGCAGCCACTGGTCCTTCAGCAGGAAAGGCTGTGAGCCGTACAGACCAGTAGCGTCGGCGCTCAGCTCGTGGATTCCTACGTTGCGGTCGCTGATGTAGATTTTGTTCTCATTTTTGTCGATAGACATGGTGAACGGGTCCTCGCTAGGGTTGCCGCCAACATTGTTAAGAACAGTCACTCGGTAGAAGATGCCGTTGGTGTTGTTCACATAGAACAGCTCACCGTCGCCCAGAGGCTGGTTGGGATCCTGATAGGTGAAGTTCTTGCCCGCAACGGCGACATAAATGCGATTCTTATAATTCTGAAGCGTGAAGGCGTGCTGGCCAGCGTTGAAGTTGGTGTTTACGATGTTGCCTTCGACGTCCTTGTACATCAGGCTGCCGTCGGTGGTGGCGAAATACAATCCAGTAGGGCAGCCAAGGATTGAGCCTTCTCCCGAGATGGTCTCGTCAGCAACGATATTCAGATAGCGCCACTGGTTGGAGAACTTGAAAGCATTAACAGAGCTAGGAGCCACTTTACAGATGACATTGCCAAGGCTCTTATTGAACACGCCTGAAGCAAGGGTGGGGGGATTCACGTTGAGCACTCGCAGCGACTTGATGGTGGCAGGAACGGAGCCCGGCTCCATGTAGTTTATGTTAGCGGGAATCTCCATATTCTCGAGGTCAGTGCAGCCCTCAAAGCAGTTACTCATCATAGTGGTTGTAGTGGTGGCCAACGTCACGCTAGTCAAGCTCAAGCAACCACGGCACAGGCCCTGTGGAATCTCGTTGCGGCCTTCGCCGATAACGATGGCCGTGAGTGCCGAACCGGCGAACGCGTTTTGGCCAACGGTAACAGTCTCATCGAGCGTGAATTGGTCGATGTTACTATAGGCGAAGCCATAGTTGCCGATGGTGGCAAGTGCGGGCAGGTCAACGCTGGTAAACGGAGCGTAGGCCAGACCGTAGTTGTCGATGGTGGTCACAGCGGGGTTGCTGTAGGTGGTGGCAAGGTTGCCCTCGTGGGCAGTCACCAGCAGGCGGTTACCTGCGGCATTCAACAGCACACCGTCATCCATTTGGAAGTTCGCGTTGCCCTCGGTCAGGGTTATGTTGGCAAGGGTAGGGATGGGGGCAAAGGCACCCTGACCGATGCTAGTCACGCTGGCGGGGATGCTCACGCCGGTCAGCTGAGTACCGGCAAAGGCCTGCGTGCCGATGGCGGTCAAGCCTTCGGGCAGTACGATGTCGTTCTGCAGTTTGCTGTTCTCAAAAGCGCTCTGGCCAATTGAAGTCAGCGCATTGGGTATTGTTATTGACGTGATGCCGGTGTTATAAAACGCAGTGATGCCGATGCTCGTAACAACGTCACCCATAGTAACATTGCGCAGGTTGTGGCAGCCGTTGAAGGTGCTCTGCTCAATCGTGGTGACAGCAGCAGGAATGTCAATGCTGTTCAGCGAGGTACAGCTGGCAAAGGCGCTGGAGCCGATAGCCGACACCTTGTTGCCCTCCTCAAAGGTCACGTTCTGCAATGCCGTGCAACCCTGGAAGGTGGTGCTCTGGATGGTCGTGGTCTCGCCGCCGATGATGAGGGTGTTCAACGAGCCCAGGTTGTGGAACGGCTGCTCGTTGTTAAAGTAGGCGCTGGCGTCAACGTTACGGCCCATGTAGATATACTCGATGGAGTTGATGGCAACGCGGGCCTCGGCGTTAGCACCGAAGGCATTCACCTTCATCACAACGGGGTTCGGGCCCTCGGCGATAATCAGTCGCTTGAGGTTGGGACAGTTGGCAAACTCCTCACTGATGGGCTTGCTCCATCCCGGGACGATGGTGATTTGCTCGAGGCTGGAACAGCCGTTGAACACGCCGCTGCCCACGCTTGTCGCTGTCGCGGGAATTGGGTCGTTGGTCAGGCTCGAACACCCCTTGAAGCAGTTGCGGCCGATGGTGACACAGGTGGCGGGCAGGGTAATCGTTGTCACGTCCTTGCAGTCAACAAAGGCGTTGGCTGCTGTAGCAACGACGGTGTATTCCACGTTCTCATAGATGATCTTCTCAGGAATCACGATGTCGCCGGTGTAGAACAGCGTGTCATAGGGCGTTACACTCTTGTCTATGCTGTATTTGGCGACAGTAGCCTTATTACCTGAGGTTGTGTAGTTGATACCGTTAACCGTGATGCTGGCAGCCTGAACGGATGATGTCACAGCAAGGCATCCAACTACTAACCACATGCTGCGCAACCATGTCTTAATGGAAATTGTTTTCATAAGCTCATATTATTATTGATTATTAAATGAACATACTGCATATTATGCCTACAAAAATAAATACAATTTAAGAAATCACAGTCAAAAATACTTTAAAACAAAATTGTATAAAATTTAATGGGTATCTGCAGATTGTAAATCAATTCAAGATATATTTCCTTACTTTGATTAAGTGTTGAAAATAGATGCCTAATTGAATTTTTTTACATAATTATATTTGATTCCTCACTCGTAAAGGCGATGATAAATATGATATAGCCGCAGGTCCCTATTTTTGTGGGCAGAAATAGTTATTGTTGTCCCATCTGTTTTCAAATAGACTGTTATTTGAATTTTAGGCAATGTTGGGGCTTTCTAGGCCGTAGTGGCGGCGGCGGTCCATCCATAATAAGAGGGTGGAGGTGATGATGGCGCCGAGGCCTATGATGCCGAAGATGAGGAGCGAGTGGGTGTAGTCCACCTGCTCGCCTATCGTGTTCTGCTCCAGGATTTTGCCGATGAGCACGGGGATGAGCATCAGGCCGATGTTCTGGATGTAATAGATGATGGAGTAGGAGGTGCCGAGCTGCTTCATCGGCACGATTTTGGGCACGGCGGGCCACAGAGCGGCGGGCAACAGCGAGAAGGCGATGCCCAGCACGCACATCAGCGTCACGGCTATCCAGCTGGAGTTGAGCGGCATGGCGAACACGAACAGGGTGATGGTCAGCAGCACGCTGCCGATGACCATCATCGTGGCACCGCGGCCCTTGTTGTCGAACCAAGCGCCGAACAGCGGCGTCAACACGATGCTGGTGTAGGGGAGGATAGAGGGAATGGCACCCGCCAGCCCAGCTTCGACACCATATTTGGAAATCATCAGTTTGGTGGCAAAGTCGAGGAAGGGGTAGAGTGCCGAATAATAGAACAGGCACAGCAGCGTGATGAGCCAGAAACCCGGATTCTTGATGGTGATTTTCATGTCCGAGAAGTGGAACTTCTCGTCATCGCCTTGGGCCAAGTCTTGCTTGCCCTGTTCCTTGTCGAGGCGGCGGTCCATCGTGCAGTAGTAGATGTAGGCGATGAGGCCAACGCCCACGCAGAACAGGCCGATGAGCAGTGGACGCGGCAAGCCCCAGTTCAGGGCGATGGGCAGGCTGAAGTTGAGGGCCAGGGCGGTGCCCAGTCGGGCCATCGACACCTGCAAGCCCATGGCAAGGGCCATTTCTTTGCCCGAGAACCAGCGCACGACGACTTTTGACACGGTGATACCGCACATCTCATAGCCGATGCCGAAGAAGGCGAATCCCAATGCCGCCAGCACGACCTGGCGTTTGACGGTCCCCAGCAGGGGCACGCTCCACATCGGGTCGGGTGACGTGTATGTGATGGCCCCATAGACTGCTGCCGAGCCTGCCAGCATGAGCACACACGAGAGGATGCCCGTGAAACGCACACCCATCTTGTCGAGGATGACACCGCCCACAAACAGCATCAGCAGGAACACGTTAAAGAAGCCTCTTGACCCGGCAAAAATGCCGAATTCGCCGCTGGTCCACCCCATGCCGCCGTCCTGGACGGCTTTCTCGAGCATGAACTGCAGCGGGGACATCTCCTTGGCAACGACATAGCCCGCCATCATCGTGAACGACACAATGGCCAGCACGGTCCACCGTGCCCACGCCCGCGTCGCTATCGTTTCTCTCACTTGGTCTCTCATGTGATTCAGTTTAAATAAATAGGGACCTTAAAGTCTTTAAAGTCCTTAAGGTCCCTAAAGTTCATAATGTTCTCCAAAAAGCTAATAGCTAACAGCTAATAACTTACTCAGGCTTGATGTTAGGCTCCTCGAGGCCGAGGTGCTTCTGACGGTCAACCACCTTGAGGTACAGACCGATGAGCAGAGCGGCAACACCCAGGCATGCCAGCATCACGAGCGGCCAGGTGTAGTTGTAGGAAACTGCAGCCTGCTCGGCCTCAATGGTACCGTTGGCAAGACCCTGTACAATCTCGGGGTTGGTGCTGTCGAGAACCTTACCGATGAGAATCGGGAAGAGCCACAGACCGATGTTCTGAATCCAGAAAATCAGTGCGTAGGCACTACCGATAATCTTGGAATCCACCAGTTTGGGAACGCTGGGCCACAGGGCGGCGGGAACGAGCGAGAACGACGAACCCAGCACCAGGATGGTCAGGTAAGCCACAATAAAGCCGGTGGCGGCGCTACCCTTGAACATGGGCAGGATGAAGGCGAACGTCAAGTGGCAGGCAATCAGCAGCAACGAGCCCAGAACGAGCATCGAGGCAGCCTTACCCTTGTGGTCAACATAGTTGCCCAAGATGGGGGTGATACCTACAGCCAGCAAGGGGAATACGGCGAAGACGCTCTCGGCGCTCTGGCGCATGTAACCCATGTAGCAGTAGCAGATGAGCGCGATAACCGAAATGCACAGCAGGCCGTACTTGGCGCCCTTGTTCTTCATGAAGTTGCTCATGAAGGCGGTGGCGGCAACCACGAGCATCACGATATACTGATAGATGGTCAGACTCTCGCTGGCCCAGAACGAGTTGGGGTCAACGGGCGAGAATGACAGGTTGCATTGCAGCATGTTCACGGCATACTTCTGGAATGGGAAGATGGCGCTGTAGTACAGCACGCACAGCAGTGATACTAACCAGAAACCCTTGTTGGTCAAAATCTTGCCGATATCGCTCACCTTGAACGGGTCGTCCTTCTCCTCGGCCTCGCCAGTCTGCTTGTCGAGCTTGCTGTCCATGAAGAAGTAAACGATGAACATGATCAAGGCAATACACATCAGTACTACACCGAAGGCTACCGAGCGTGACACTGAGATCTGGCCGCCCAACTTGGCGAAGTAGGGCGAGAAGATCATACAGGTGGCAACACCCAGACGGGCCAATGCCATCTCGCTACCCATAGCCAATGCCATCTCACGACCCTTGAACCACTTCACAATACCGCGGCTAACGGTGATACCTGCCATCTCAACACCGCAACCGAAGATCATGAAACCAACGGCGGCAAACTTGGCACTGGCAGGCATGCCCTCATAGAACGGGGAAACACCTAACTCATCAAACAAGGGGATGTAGTTCAGGTTGTTGGTGAACCATGTTGCCAGACTGGAATCTGCAAAGGCATCGGTAACGGCATACCACTTGATGCAGGCACCAATGAGCATTACAACACCCGCCAGCAGGGCGGTGAAGCGCACGCCCATCTTGTCGAGGATGATGCCGGCAAAAATCAGGAAGAACACAAACACGTTGAGGAATACCTCAGCGCCTTCCTCAGTACCGAATGCCGATGAACTCCAGCCGCGGGTTGACTCCATCAAGTCCTTGATGGGCGACAGGATGTCCATGAAAATGTAACTGCAGAACATGCCCAATGCGAGCAACAGAAGCGCTGTCCAGCGCATTCCTGCAGAGTCTCTTAAAGTCTGAATCTTTTCTGACATAAAAGTTTTAGTTTTTAAAATTGATTGTTATTTGTTTGGTTAATTAATGGTTTCGTCTTTTTAGTCCTTAGTCCCTAGTTTCTAGTCCCTAGTTGGCGGATGCCAACTCCTAACTCCTAATTCCTAATTTCTAACTCCTAACTAATCACGCGATTCCGAGCGACTCGCAGATGCGGTCCATCTTGGCGTCGGCCCAGTCGTTCTTGGCGTTGTAGTTCTCGGCTTTGTCGAGCTTGTCATGCACCTCCATGTAGAACTTGATCTTGGGCTCGGTGCCCGAGGGACGGATAGATACCTTGGTGCCGTCCTCGGTGAAGTACTGCAGCACGTTGCTGGTCGTGGGCATATCGAGCTTGGTGACCTCGCCGGTGAGCATGTTGCGCTGTTCGAGCTTCAGGAAGTCCTTCACGATGGTTACGGGCGAGCCGTCGATTTCCTTCTGCGGGTTCTCGCGGAAGTTGACCATCATCTGGGCAATCTCGTCGGCACCCGACTTGCCGGGACGTACGACGCTGATGCCGCGCTCCTTGCTGTAGCCGTAGTTGATATAGCAGTTGATGAACAGGTCGTTCAACGTCATGCCCTTGTCCTTGGCCCATGCTGCAATCTCGCACATCAGGGGGATGGACGATACGGCGTCCTTGTCGCGGGCGAAGGTCTCGGGCAGGAAGCCGTAGCTCTCCTCACCACCACCCAGGTAGCGTCCCTTGCCTGCAGCCTCCATCTCGCGCATCACGGTGGCAATCCACTTGAAGCCGGTGTAGCAGTCAAACATCTTGATGTTCTGCTTCTTGGCGATGCGTGCGATGGTCTCGCTGGTCACGATGGTCTTGACGATGTACTCGTCGCCCTTGAGCAGACCCAGCTCGCGGCTGCGCTCTATCAGGTAGTAGTGGAACAGAATCTGGATTTGGTTACCGTTCACCAGCTCATATTTGCCCTTGGTGTTCTTGATGACCAGGCTGATGCGGTCGGCATCGGGGTCGCTGGCAAGCGCCAGGTCGGCCTGAACCTCTTCGGCCTTGGCGATAGCCATCTGCATGGCGCTGGGCATCTCGGGGTTGGGCGAATCGACGGTGGGGAACTCACCGCTCATCACGTCCTGCTCGGGGATGTGGATGATGTTGTCAAATCCCCAGCGCTCAATCGAGCGGGGGATGATGTAGCGGCCCACACCGTGGATGGGCGTATAGACAATCTTCAGGTCATGATGGCGCTTGTCCACCTCGGGGCTGAGCGACAGGGTGTGGATGTCCTCGATGTAAGCAGCGTCGATGTCCTCACCGATAATCTGAATCAGGTCGGGGTTGCCCTCAAACTTGATATCGCGCACGTCCTCGATGGCATTGACGTTGTTGATGATGTTCACGTCGTGGGGGGCCACCACCTGAGCACCGTCATCCCAATAGGCCTTGTAGCCGTTGTAAATCTTGGGGTTGTGCGAGGCTGTGATGTTCACACCGCTCTGGCAGCCCAGGCGACGGATGGCATAGCTCACCTCGGGAGTGGGAGCCCTGTGTTGCACTGCCCACCGTGTAGATGTTCATGCGGTTGCAGCCGGCACCCATAATGCCACGCAGGCCACCGGTGCCAAACTCCAGAATCTTATAGAACGATTCCACAAGCTCGGTCTTGTCCTCGTTGTCGAGCATTGCCTGCACTTCGGCGCGGGTCTGCTCGTCATAACTGTCACTGAGCCACGTCTGGGCCTTTGCGGTCACTTCCTGTAATAATTTCTCGTCGTACATACTTGGTTCGGTTTATTAGGTTGATTATTGGTCTTTTTCTTTTAAACTGCCAAAGTTAGTGCAAATTCCGTTACCATCCAAATTTTGCTGGAAAATTATAACTTTAGCTCATAAGAATAACTCCTAACTTCTAACTTCTAACTCCTAACTCCTAACTCCTAACTCCTAACTAACTCCCTTAATCGCCTCCTTGACCTGAGCCATGTTGCTGCGTGATACGGGCAGGGACTCATCGCAGTGCTTGATGAGCAACTGCATGGAACCCGCCTTGGACACAATCTGCTCCACCTGTTGCAGGTTGACCAGGAAGGCGCGGTGGCAGCGCACAATCATGGAATAGGCTTGCAGGTCCTCTTCCATCTGCTTGGAGGTGGCGCGCAGCATGTCGTTACGCACCTGGCCGTCAACATGTTGGTAAATCTTCACATAGTTGCCCACGGCTTCGATATATAAGAGGTCCGAAATCTTCAGGGTGACGCTCTCGCTGGTCGTCCCTGCGAGGGTGACGGTGCTTGGCGGCAGCGGCGTGATGTCTGGCTGCTGTGGCTCTTGTGCGGTCTCAACGGGACGGGAGGCTTCGAGGATGCGGGCTGCCTCGGCTGCCTTGGCACGGCGTTCTGCTTCCTGCTGCAGGTGTTGCAACTGCTCGTTCAGGATGCGCGTCTCTTCCAGTTCGGCTCTCAGGTACTTGCTGCGGAACTTGAATCGCCAGTACAGGCCGATGGCAAAAGAGCAGAAGGCGATAATCAGCAATGTCTCAAAGAAGTTGCTCCACGAGAGCACGTTGCCCGGCACAAGGTCGCTCATCACGAGGTGACGGTACAGGCAGATGAGCAGCGCGACAAGCGGCGTGTTGATGAGCTGGAACCACAGGTTGCGGCTGATGATGTAATCCACCCCTTGCTGATAGGAGCGAGGTTTGTTGATAATATACCTCAAGATGGCCTCGGTGATGGCACAACTCAAGAAGCCCAGGCAGCCCATCGCCAGCAGGTGGACAACGGCCATCCACTGCCAGGCTTCGAGGCCGAACGGCTTGAAAATCGCCAAGGCGAGCACCGTGAAAACGGTACTGACGATGCGGGTGGTAATGGTATCTTTGTGCTCTTGATTCATCGGGCAGCAAAATTACTGTAAGTCGCCGAAACGGCCAAACCATTCGTCACAAATATGCATTTTGTCCCTCAATCCCGGTCATTCGTCACAATACCATGCAGAATATCCCAGAATCTTTCTAAATACGGGTTTTGGCCGTTCCTTTGCAGTGCTAACGGCGTGAGGCTTTAAGCCCAAAAACAAGTTTTATCAACCTTCGGCCACCCCCTGGCGGGGTCCGACTAAAAAATTAAAGATATGACACGTAGAACAATCATCGGAATCATTTTCATCGTGGCTGCCTTAATCAAGCTGGCAGACATGTGGGGCATCATTCAACTCAATTGGGACCATTCCTGGACGGAGTACTTCGGTCCGCTGCTCCTTCTTTACATCGGTGCCGAGCTCGTCATCTATGGTTTTAACCACAATCCGTCGCAATGGCTGAAGCGCCCCGTGCCTCAGGGCGAGGACGGAAAACGCATCTGCTGTGCCGTGCGTTTTGGTGCCGATGAGTACGTCTATCGGGGTGAGACCTTCCATGGCGCTCGATTGGATGCCTTTTTCGGAGGCCTGCGTCTGGATCTCAGCGGGGCAGTCATCAGCGAGGACGAGGAAATCGATATCCACACCTTTTTGGGAGGGGTGGAAGTGATTATCCCGAATAATGTGAATGTGGTGACCAAGAGCCACAGTTTCCTCGGCAGTGTGGACAATGAGGTCGGTCAGCGTGAGATACCTGGCGCCCCCTGCCTTCATATTGTTGCCAGCAACTTCCTGGGTGGCGTGACGATTAAAAGTTAAGAAGAAAGTAAAAAACTAAACTAAAACTGGAGGATTATATTATGAAAACCGTGAATTTCAAAGCAATAGCCGTATTGGCTGCTATGATGATGACAATGGTGTCGATGGCCAAAGGGCCCGATGTGGGTGGCATGGTCGTTGACGAGAATGGCGAACCGATGCCCTATGTGAACGTGGTGCTCCTGTCGCTGCCCGACTCAACCTTCGTGCAGGGAGCGATGACCGACGAGCAGGGCCACTTCCAGATAGCAACGCTCAAGAATGCCGGCCTGCTCAAGGTGTCGTGCGTCGGCTATCAGACACAATACCTGAACGCTGTCGAGGGACTGACCATCCAGATGAGAGAGGATGCCCTGCTGCTCAGCGAGGTGGTCGTCAAGAGCCAGTTGCCCAAGACGCGCGTCAAGGGTGAGGCGATGCGTACCACCGTCGAGGGTACCATCCTGGAGAAGGCGGGTACCGTGGCCGACGCCTTGTCGAGGGTGCCCTCGCTGGAGGCTGATCGTGACGGCGCCGTGAAGGTGCTGGGACGCGGCGATGCCGAGGTTTATATCAATGGCCGCAAAGTGCAGGACATGAGCGAATTGTCGCGCCTGCGCTCCGACCAAATCCAGCATGTTGATGTCATCCAGAACCCCGGTGCCCGCTATGCCGCCTCGACCAAGGCCGTCGTGCGCATCACGTTAAAGAAGGCGCAGGGTGACGGCTTCAGCTTCCAGGACAACCTGACGGGCATGTACCAGTATGGCCACACCATCACCAACAACCTGGATGTGAACTACCGCACTGGCGGATTGGACATTACCGCCTCGTTCTGGGCAGGCCGTTACGGGCACTCCAAGATGTTGCAGGAAAACAAGTTGTCTTATTTTGTGGGCCCTGACTGGGTGGAGGGTCTTGTCACGCAGGAAGGTAAGAACATCTGGAAAGGCCTGTCGCCCCAACTTCAGGTGAATTATGTGGTCAACGATAACCACAGTTTTGGCGCCTTTTACAAGTACGACCGCCACCCCAGCGCCGACTTCCATGACCAGTTCACCACCGATAGCTATGTGAATGGCGTCTTCACCGAGCGCTCGGTGAGCGACGTCGAGCAGCACGACCGTTTCCGCAAGCACATTTTCAATGCCTATTACAACGGCAAGGTG
>CADAFP010000010.1 GCA_902787185.1 uncultured Bacteroidales bacterium
ATTTGTCTTAAAACTCTACTCACCTCTGTTTCAATATCGGCATTATGAATGCTGATATGTATCTTGTCTGGCTTGTGGAGTTTTAAGGAGTCGATTATTGAGGGCGAGTCCAAAGGAAAGCCATTTGTTGTAAGGGTCAGATATGTCAAGGGATATAATGCCTCGATAATATCAAAAACGCCCTCATATTCCAGCGGTTCGCCGCCACCTAAGGATACTGCCTTCACTCCTCCCTCGATACAAGACTTGGCAAACTCGATGACTTCTGATGGTTTCCACGATGTGGCTCCATCACGACTACTTGAATTGTAGCAAAAGGGGCACCCTTTACTACAATAGTTTGACAAGTCAATTGATATTTGCTCAATCTTAGCCATCCTCTTCCTCTTCTAATTCGTAATTCTTATGATAATCCCATTCTTCTGCTTTTCCGTCAGCAACTAGTTTATCCATTTCGTCACCGTGGATAATTGAATTTGTAGCTTCGTTGTAGAACAGTTTACCACCATCAGAAGATGCTAGTTGCCACCAAATCCTTTTATTATAAACGTATCTTATACTCCAGATGCTATCTACTGGCATTAATTCAGCCAGTTGAATCCGCTCGCAATCTTTGAAACTAATAGGTACTTTTTTGATTTCTTCTTGTATCTTCTTAGGTAACTGTTCAATTCTTATGGGATGTTTGGGATTTCTTACTCTTATTGCGGGATAACGAGACACGGCATAGTCTTGGTGATAAATAAACAAAGGAAACTTTTTAATGTTTTTTTCAATCCTCTCCTTTTCGTCATCATCATCCTCTTCAAAGGGAGTCTCGTAATCAGGAGCGTTATACTTTGCCAATACCACTTGATTTTTCTCAAGAAGATCTACAGCTTTTTTATTATCGTAAAAGTATAAATCCACATAGAATAATCCTAATTCCTTTGATAGACATATCGGAGAGGCATTGCGTTTTTTAATTAATGAAACTGCTCGTTTGAAAACGTCTATTTTGGACATATCTATTTTGATAATAACGTTCATCCATGAGTAGTTAGCCAAACCGAACTCATCTTGTGTCCAAACATCCTGGAATTCGCAGGGTTCTAACATTTGAATCACTTGCTCTTCTGATAAGTTTAGTGTTCTGAAGGACCCTTCACTTTCAGCTGAGAAATCATCCCAAAAAACTTCATTGACGCAGTTTTGCTTATAGTCTCCTGCAGGAACTGGGCCGTTATCATCGATATCAAAAATACCGACATTACCATCTTCATCAACGCAATACCATGCTGTTGACATGGAATGTGTAGCAGGATATTCTTCAAATTGTTTCATATGTTGATTCTCTAAATGAAATAGCTCTCAAAGGTAGTCTTGATGGCATCAAAGCAGAGGCGCTGAATCTCTTTATGCCCGTTCATTCTATCATAGATGGGACCATTCCCACCTTGACCAACCGTTTTCATTACTGATGCAAAGATATAAATAGTTATCTCTAATTATGGTTTAAGTGAGTAATAATTTGCGTAGAAATCTCTGTTGGCTGAATGGGTATTTGATTCATGGAGACGCAAGATTTTGCGTCTCTACAAAGTTACAATTAATCAAGAATGAAGCCAAAAGGGGGAGCGCACGCTCCCCCGAAAAACACACCTTTTTCGGTGCTTATTCAAGTGAATTACCCATTAATGACCTTTTTGTTGTGTAAATACCTGTAAATCAACTAATTTGATTTCAAGAAATGAACTTTGAATGTTGGCCTTTTATAGTAGTTATTTCAATAATCGGTTGTAACTTTGCAGGCGAGAGTTAACCCGTTTTTATCAACCTGAAAAGAATGACTGATATGAAACGATTTTGGAAATTTGGAGTAATGCTTGCCATGGTGCTGATGAGTGGCTTATTAACGTTCGGCCAGGTCAGCGCACCGACTTCACTTCAAGGCAAGATGACGAGCAGAAAAAGGGTAGCACCATCGTGTCGCCCATCAGCGTGAGTTATGTGCTGGGGATGCTCCACGAGGGAGCCGACAGCGAGACTCGCCGGCAGATTAATAACGTACTTGGACTGGGTGGTTCGGTGCGGGAAATCAACGAATATTTCAAAAAGATGATGCATGAAGCCCAATCAGTTGACCCAAGCGTGACATTAAAAAACGCAAACTGCATCTACTTCAAATTGGGAAAGAGCATCAACCCGCAGTTCAAAGCTGATATGCAAAACTATTATGACGCCTATGTTGAAGCGATTAACTTCAACTCAGGCAACATTGTGAACAAAATCAACAATTGGAGCAAGACCCACACCGACGGCATGGTACCTGAACTCTTGAAAAAAGAAGAACTCAACTCCCTCGCCGTTATGTACCTGTTGAACGCCGTCTATTTCAAGGCTTCGTGGACCGACAAATTTGACCCGAGGAGCACTCGCGACCTGGACTTTATAACGCTTGATGGCAAAACCGTCAAGCGACCGATGATGAATCTCGAGACAAAGGCGGTCTACGGCAAGAACAACCTGTGCAAAATGCTGTGCCTGCCCTATGGCAACAAAGCCTACAGCATGGTTGTGCTGCTCCCCAACGAGGGTAAGACGACCGGCGATATCATCCGGAACCTCTCGGCAAAAAAACTGAAGGAGTGGCAATTACAAATGAGGACTAGAGACGTCGATATCCTGATGCCCAGCTTCACTACCGAAAGCGAGATACATCTTGAGGCTATACTCTCAGCAATGGGCATGCCGCGTGCATTCAGTGATGATTCAGCTGAGTTCCCCAATATGATACAAAGGCTTAAGGAGGGGCTGTATGTGTCGATGATGAAGCAGAAGGCCAAAATCGAGGTCAACGAAGAGGGCACCGAGGCCTCTGCCGAAACGGTAGTTGAAATAGTAGAATTGTCATTACCACGTTATGAGTATTTCTACGCCACGCGTCCCTTTGTGTATTACATCATGGAAAAGAGCACTGGCGCCATCTTCTTTATGGGCACCTATTGTTTCGACGATACTGGAGAACCGGTGACCTTAAAAAAACCACTTGAAGAGCCTGAAATGGTATTTGGTGAATATGATGTTATAGTTGAAAAGCCTAAGCGAAATGAAGATGAAATCTTCAAGGCAGTTGAGCAGATGCCTCAATTTCCTGGTGGTGAGGCCGCTCTGATGGAGTATATCGACAGTCACATCCAGTGGCCGCCCACGGCTGCCTGCGCCCAGGGTTGCGTCATTGTGCAGTTTGTTGTTGACAAGACCGGTAAGATTGGTGAAGTAAAGGTTGTCCGCTCAGTGGACAAGGATCTTGACAAGGAGGCTGTTCGCCTAATCAAGACATTACCCAAGTTCATTCCAGGTCGCCAGAATGGTCAAGCTGTTGCCGTGTGGTATACCTTACCCGTCACGTTCAAATTACCTCGAGAAGGCAATGAAGGGTCTAACAATTAAACCGATAGTAAACACATCAAAGAAATCGTTTTGACATAACGCATTTCAATAGGTTCAGTTTCATTTCAAGGCCTAAACAAACGCATAAAACCCGCTGAATTCCAGCGGGTTTTATGTTACTGTGCGCCTGATAGGACTCAGGTTCGCGCCTCCCAAAACCTTTAAAAACCTCCCAACGCCTGATTGACAGCGTTTTCCTTGAAGCCGATGAGGCGTTAAAAGGTGCGGAAAGGCGCCCGACGACGCAAAAAGGGGGAGCGTACGCTCCCCCAAATTTACACCTTTTCAGTGCCTATTGGAGTGAATTACCGACGAATGACCTTTTTATTCTGTAATAACCTGTAAATCAATCAGTTTGTCATCATGAAATGACCTTTGAATGTTGGCCTTTTTTAGTAGTTATTTCAATAGTCGGTTGTAACTTTGCAAGCGAGAGTTAACCCGTTTTTATCAACCTAAAAAATTTGACTGATATGAAACGAAATTGGATATTTAGCACATTGGCTGCAGTAGTGCTGCTCACCACACTCGTTGTCTTTATTACAGATGACAACTTCCTCTCGGCCAAAGAGCAGCCCGTGAACGAAGACATCACCTCAACTCAACCCGAGGTGAGTGACATTAACTGCTGGGCATGCTCAACGAGGGAGCCGACGGCGAGACGCGCCAGCAGATTACTGACGTGCTTGGGCTTGACGCTTCGGTTGAGGAGATCAACGAGTACTTCAAGAAGATGGCTGATGAAGTCTCCAAAGTCGACAAAACGGTGACGATAAAAACCGCCAACTACATCGGTGTCAAATCAGGCATTAGTCTCATCCCGCAGTACAAGGCCGACATGCAGCAATACTATGATGCCCAAATCGATTCATTGAGCATCGACAAAATCAACAACTGGTGCGATACACACACCGACGGCATGATACCACGAATCATAGAGGAACTTGACCCTAATACCGTTATGTGCCTGTTGAATGCCATCTGTTTCAAGGCCTCGTGGATCCATAATTTTGACCCTGAGAAAACCCGTAATATAAACTTCACAAAAAGGAATGGAAAAACCGTCAAGCGCAAGATGATGCACCGCCAGTTAAATGCCGCATACGGCAAGAACAATCTGTGCAAGATGTTGCGCCTGCCTTACGGCTGTAATAGCTATTCCATGTATGTGCTGCTTCCCAACAAGGGTAAGACTGTCGATGACATCATCCGGAACCTCTCGGCAGAAAAACTGGAGCAACAGCGTAAGCGCGATATGTCTTTTCATGAAGTCGATATCCTTTTGCCGCGTTTCACTACTGAAAGCGAGATTGGACTTGAGGATGTACTCTCGGCAATGGGTATGCCACTGGCATTCGGACGTACTGCTGAGTTCCCCAATATGGCTCAGGGGCACAAAGGCGACCTTTATGTGTCGATGATGATGCAGAAAGCTAAAATCGAAGTTGAAGAAGAGGGAACCAAGGCCGCTGCTGTAACAATTGCTTCGATGGTTACAAAATCAGCTGTATTAATCGAGGAAGAACCAAAAATTGTGGAGTTCCACGCCAAGCGCCCCTTCGTATATTACATCATTGAGAACAACACAGGCACGATTATCTTCATGGGAACCTATTGCGGTGACTAACTCACCCCATCACATATCAAAAGGACGGCTCCACCTTGATACATGTGACTGACTACAATATTTTCAGTTTCATTTCAGGGCCAATATTAACGCACAAAACCCGCTGGAATTCAGCGGGTTTTTGTTTTTCTGTGCGCCTGATAGGACTCAAGTTCGCGCCTCCCAAAACCCTTAAAAACCTCTCGACGCCTGATTGACAGTCCTTTCCAGCAAGCCGATGAGGCGTTTAAGGGCGCAGAAAGGCGTTGAACGACACAAAACGGGGGAGCGCACGCTCCCCCTGAAATGCAACAATAGACTATCATCATAATATCAATTCACGACACATTTGGACAACAATGAGCAAAACTTTTCGTATCTTTGCAGTGCTTACTAAAATAGTATACGTTAATGTGATATTTTACGATTTTTCTATGGTAAAAACTGTCGTAACATGGATATAGAGAATCAGAAAATAGATTATAAAAGTATCCGCAAAATTCGCACGGGTGATAAGGGCTTTAAAGATTTAGCAATATCATGTGTAGCCTTTGCTAATGCATTAGGGGGAACGTTGTATATTGGCATAGAAGATGATACACTAACTCCTCCTGATGGACAAATCATTGGCGAGAATGAAATCAATGACGCTGTATCGCGCTTGAACAGTCTATGTTTCAATGTGAGTTTGTCTTCCTCGGGATTAATAAAACACGAAAATGGCGGGGACTACTTCAAGATTGATGTTGCTCCGTCAACAAAGTCCATAGCTACTACATCTGATGGTAAGATATATCGTAGAATTGCAGACAAATGTGAGCCAGTTCGCAATGAGGATTTACAACGATTGTCTATTGAAAAAGGTGCCTACCAATGGGAATTATTGTCAACGCGTTATTTACTTTCGGATTTACCCGTTGAGAATATTAAACGTTTTGCTAATGACATAAGACAATCTGACCGAGTCAAGGAGCATGTCAAACAGATGTCCGATCCTGAGATTCTAGAGCATTACAATCTTGTGGATAACGAAAAGGTCACCAATTTGGGTGTCCTATGGTTAGGTAATGCCAAACAACGCAGCCGCATTTCCTTCCCTATCACAGTACAATACATTGTTTATAACCACTTGGAGCAGAAAGTGAGAAAGGTGGAATGGCATGACAATACACTTAATCCCAAAGATCTATTATTGGCAATCGAAGATGAGGCTACAGAATTGTGTTACTCTCATGAATTCCCCGATGGCTTGTTCCGCAAGCAGATCCGTCACTATAATCCCAAGGTTTTGCGCGAATTGCTGCTCAACGCATTCGCCCACAAGAGTTTCACCATCTCTAATGATATCATGATATGCGTCTATCCCGATCGTTTAGAGATTTCCAATCCTGGAGGCCTACCTTTGGGTGTTACCAAAGATAATATCCTTCACCAACGGCATCGCCGCAACCCATACCTTATCACAATCATGAGTGATCTCAAACTGATGGAGGGAGAAGGGTCTGGTTATGATTTGATTTATGAGCTTAATGGCATGGAAGGTAAGAAACCACCATTCATCGAGTCTTCGTTTAATGAAACAAGAGTAACGCTGTATTCTGAAATCCAGAATGTTGAAGTTTTACCTTTGTTAGATTTTACTTTGAACAATTATAGATTATCTCAGAAAGGCTATATGGCCTTTGGTGCTATTGCCGTATCATCTAAGCTACAAGCAACTAAATTAAGTGCCTATCTCCAACTATCTGACGCTGAACGATTAAGGAGTTATGTTGATCCCTTATTACGTGATGGACTCATCACCAAGCGTGGAACCAAAAAAGGAACCACCTATTATGTTAACCCTAAGTTGATAGCCAATTCTAAGGCTAATATAAAGACTTCGCTTAAGACCATTGAACCGTACGCTTTAAAGGCATTGATATTGGAGGATTTGAAGTACCATCCGAAAAGCCTAATCTCTGATATGACAAATCGCCTCCCCGATGTTGAACGGGATGAACTACGCAAAATGGTTTATAGTATGGTTGGGCATGAAATCAAAGCTGAAGGCAGTAAAACATATAGAAGATATAGCTTGAATTAAGTGGCATAAAAAAAAAGAAAATAAAATAAAATCAAAAAAAGAAAAATATAGGTACCTGATAATCAATAAGTTTGTCTTTGTTGTTTTATTTTTAACAAAAAAAGAAATATTATAATCACAAATCAATTGATACGGAACCTCTTGATAAAAAGTGTGATTGATTTTGAGTCTTTTATAGAATCATCGAAGTAATGACTAATTCAGTTATATAGAGGACAGTAATGATATTTTTTAGTTGGTTTCTCAATCAGTCATGAATCTTATCGTGTGTAATACGACTTTTGGATTTTTTTTGAAGACTATCAACAGTTTTGTTTTTCAAATAATCACTTAAAAATAATATGAGCAAAAAAAGGAAATCATATTCAAGAATACAATTCAAGAAAGAGTTTGCGAAATTAATTGATTCAATGTCAATTCCCAGCAATTTGTCCGATAAGGAAACAATAGAAGGCTACTCGGAATTATTTTCATTCGTTGAACCACATATACCCAATAAGTTATTTCGTTTTCGAAAATGTGATATTAATAGTATGATCTCATTTGAACAGAACACGATTCCAGTTTGCGCAGCAAATAAATTCCCAGATAAATACGATTCGACGGTCTACTATGACCACAAAACAGTTGCGAAAAGATTTAGAGATGCATATAATCAGCTTATGCCTCAATTATTATTAATGCTAAAAAGCAATCCTTCTGCACTGCCATCAAACGAAATGACCTCGAAACTGTTAGAACTTATCCATAGTTCAAAAACTAATGAGGTTATTCTAGAGGTGTTCTGGAAAGAATACGAAAAATTACAATCTGAATTGAAAAATCAGATATATATGCAAGAACAGTGGCCACGGACTAACAAGGCAACAAAAATAGCTTGCTTTACGGAGACGGTCAAATCAAAATTCATGTGGGACAACTATGCTGATGGATACAAAGGATTTGCATTGGAATATGATTTTAGAGGCTGGCGTTCTTTATCTATTAACAACCATGCAGTCATGCTTTTTCCTATCATATATTCTTCTCACAAAATTGATGCAACAGAAATGATAGATAGGCTGGTCGGTCAAAATAGTATAGTGTTCAACAATGCGCCAGAAGACATTAAAAAACAGTATGAAACGATGGTTCCAATTGATCGTTTGTATTTCCTAAAAGTTTATCTTTATAAGGACAAAGCGGAATACTCCCATGAAAGGGAATGGCGCTTATTGGATATTGCAAATTCAAACGCTCCAGAAGCAAATGATGATTTTTTTGAGATTAATGATGCAAATAGCCTAAAAGCCATATATTATGGTCCAGAAATAGAATCACGATTTAAGGCGCATTTACGAGGTATTGCTAGGCAAAAAAGAATAAAAGAATATGATGTAGTCCTTGATACGAATAGCCGGAAATACGATTTATCAGTTCTTCCGATATAAAGAGAGAATAAAGATTGCTTTGTATATCAAAGGGACGGGTAATGATGCAAAAAACTGACCACAATGGGTTCAGTTAGTTTTCATGGCCTCAACAATAACATAAAACCCGCTGGGATTCAGCGGGTTTCGTGTGTTCTGTGCGCCTGATAGGACTCGAACCTACACAACCGGAGTTACCAGATCCTAAGTCTGGCGCGTCTACCAATTTCGCCACAGGCGCAGAATTGCTTTTGCTGATGATGGGTTAGGCTTTAAGAATGCTCGAAGTGATTTGGCATTGCGTTCGGCCTACTCTATCATCGCGGGTGCAAAAGTAGGAAAAAAATTTGGCGTACAGGTTATTTTCGGGATGAAATTGACCTGTAATTTTCAAATGTGTGCATTTAGCGCCCTTAAATTTTGCTCATTTGGCGGGACGGGTGGCGAGTTTGCGGCCGTTTTTGTCCCAGGTATAGATCCAGCTGCCCTTGCGGCTGGTGAAGGTGTCGCCAGCGGCGGTGAGGATGTCGCCGACATTGCTGACGGCGAAGGTGTGCAGTTTCTTACCCTTGGCGTCGCAGGTGTAGTACCAGCTGCCGTGCTTGAGGATGTAGAACGTGTCGCTGTAGGCGACCACCTCGCCTTGGGTGGTGGAGATGGTGTGGACCTTCTTGCCTTTCTCGTCATAGACGTAATGCCAGGAGCGTGTGGTCTCGATATAGCTGATGCGCTGTGACTGCAGGGCGGTGAGCGTCAAGAGCATGATGAGGGTGATGAGGATTCTTTTCATATTATTAGGCGCTAATGTGATGATTGGTGATTAGTGATTAGTGATTAGTGAGGGGTTATTGGATGAGGGTGATGAGTTGTTTCTCGGTGGCGCGGGGCAGCAGTTGCTTGAGGTGGTTGAGCATCCGCTCGAGGGACTCCTGGGGCGTGCGGTCACACTGGCATGCCTCATGGCCCAGCAACTGCTCGGGTGTGGTGAGTAGCGCCCACCCCCAGCCGTATTGTTTGCCGTGCTTGTCGCGAGGATAGACGAAGTCCTCGGTGACGACGCGGCAGGCCATCTGCAGGCGCGTGACGTAGCCGTCGAAGCGGCTGCGCATTTTTGCTTCAGTAAATCCACAGGCCCGGCGCAGGTCGCGGGTAATCATGCTGCCGTGCTCGCGCAGGGTCATCAGGATGGCTTCCTCGACACTGCCTGCCGGCGGAGCGGGATGGGCATGGCGGCGCCAGTTGTACAGGTCAGGCCACCAGGCGCGGCTCACAAATCCCGCCTTCTTGTTGAAGAATTTGCCATAGACGCAGTCGCCCTCGGTGACGATGGGACCTTTCCAGTCCCACAGGGGCCAGTCCCAACTGCCGTCGTCGAGAATCACATAGCGGCAATCGGGGTCCACCGCCTCGTCGGCACTGTAGCCCGCAATGCCGCTGTACAGCAACGGCAGGAAGCCCACCTCCTGGATGTAGCCCATCAGTTCGGTCGCGTTATGTATCATTGGATGTCCCATGCTGCCGTTTAATGCACGTCGATGCCGTCAAAGATGAAGTCGGCAATGACACAGTCGTCATATTTCGCACCGGGATACACGTCCCTGATTTCAAACTTCAGTGTCCATTTCGGGGCATTCTTCGCTTCGGGTCCGTAGCCCAAGGTGTCCACGTCAAAATACTGCAAGGAGCGGCTGTCTTCCAGTTCCAGCAGTCTGTAGGGCTTGTCATTATAGTACATCAGCATGGTTTTTACCCTGGAGTTGTCGCGCCATGTCTTCTCGCTCTTGACGTGACCGTTCAGGATGGCTACCGATGTGATGCGCGGATTGGTGCCGGTAAACGTGAACGTCAGGTACTGGCCGATGCCGTTGCCGTCGGTGGCCCACACGCTCTCGTGGTTAAAATCATGCGCGTTCAAGGCATCGTAGGTGAAACCGCCCTGCGGGCGAAGGCAGCCCGAAGCCGTCAGTGTGTCCACACATCCGCCGCAATACCAGCTGCAGCCTTGAGAATACAGCACGCTGTAGACCCCCACGTTGTTGGCGGCGTCTTCGTCAATCTCACCCTTTTCAGCCAACAGGGTAATATGCTCATACTCTGCCATGGTGATATCTGCCATGGTATCAATCGACACGGGTTGAATCCTCTGGACTCCATCGGTCAATCCTGCTGCCGGAGAGGTTTGTCCCCGTTGGCTTGCCATATGGAACAAAACCAGTGCAGCGGCAAGTAGTATCAAAGTCAAAATCTTTTTCATCATCAGTAAGTTAATTCAGTTCATTTATCCAACTGCAAAGTTATCCACAAAACCCCACAAAACAAAATATTTTGCTTGTCATTTGAGGATTTCATCCAGCAGGGGATAGATGTCGTCCTCCTGCTCGTAAGGGTGGATGTGGAAATAGGGGTTGCCCGTGAGCATCGCCGACAGCTGCGTCTTGCCGCGGTCATAGAAGATGTGGCACGGGATACCGTGGCTCTCGGCATAGGCCAACTCATAGCCCACGCCCAGCGAGGGACAGGTGCACTCGCCGATGAGCACGTCGCTCTCGCGCAGCCATGCCGTGTCCTGGTCATAGATGCGCGCGTCACGCTCCCTGCCCTGCTCGGTCAGGCTCAGGTCGCTCTTGCCCACATGCTCGGTGAGCACAATATCGGTGCGCTGGATGTAGGTGATGATGCGTCGGTACAGTTCGGCATCCACGCGCCCGCCGCGGATTGAGCCCGCAAAATAGATTTTCTTTGCCATAACAGAATGATTTCTTTTTACAAAGGTAAACAAAATTGAAGTAAAGCCAATCCCACTGCAAAAGTCGTATTACAGACGGATGAGGGCGACACCAGCGAGCATGAGCAGGATGCCGATGACTTGGAACCAGGCAATGCGCTTGCGGGGAGCGCCAAGCCATCCGCGTTGCTCCATGAGCATGCTGAGGGCGAGCTGTCCCACAAGCAGAGCCATGGAAAACACGCCTACCCCCACCTTGGGGACAAGCCAGGCATTGCCAAACACAATGACAGCGCCACACAGGCCCCCAGTCCACATCCACCACGGATACTCTCGGCTGCATGCCTTGCCGATGAGTTGCGTCTTGCCCAGGCAGGTGCAGAACAACAGCAGTGCTATGGTAGCAACAAAAAAGGCGACCGTTGTAGCCTGGACTGGATTGCCCACGATGGTGGCGAGTTGCGCGTAGGCGCCAGTAATGCTGGCCGACAAACAGCCCGACAAGACTGCCATGAGTTGCCAGAATGTCTGCCGTGACCCGGTGCTGGTGGCTGCCGATTGTTGTCCGGCTTTCAGTCGGGGCAGGATGACGACCAGTATCACGCCCACGATGAGCAGCAGCACACCGATGATGCGTTTTGTCCCCAAGGGGATGACATGGGCGCCAAACCATCCGAAATGGTCAATCAGCATGCTGAAAATCAACTGGCTGAACATCGGGATGACAATCGCCTGCAGCTGCCCGATTTCCTTGAAAAGGTGAATGGCAATGGTGATGGTGATGACTGCCACGATACCCACAAACCAACTCCACCAGGGAGCCATAGCCAGCATCTCACTGGTCGGCAGGATGGGAATCCTCGCCAACAGCGACACCAGCATCAGCACCAGTGTCGATACCGTGAAAGATACCAGCGTCGAGACGTAGGCAGGCCCCACGGCTTGACGCAGCCTTGAGTTGGCAGCCGTCTGGAAGGGCACCAACAGGCCCATCGCCAATGTTATGAATAAGAAAAACATAGTTTGTTATACGTTGTGTTGATTGATTAGATTTACAACCACTTTTACCATGACGTCTTTCTCCTCGGTTTTGCTCTCGGCAATCATGAGCGTAAGGGCAACAAGCGTGTTATCGGCAAGGCGTTTACTTCCGTCCTCACGATAGAGAATCCCATTATTGTAAAGGAACCAGAGAAAGAGCGTAGCGGCAATACGCTTGTTACCGTCGCTGAAGGAGTGGTTTTTTGTGACGAGGTACAGCAACATGGCTGCTTTCTCCTCTACACTAGGATAAAGTTCTTTTCCACCAAAGGTTTGATAAATTTGGCCGATGCTGCTTTTGAAAGAATCATCTTTCTCATTGCCGAACAAATTACTACCTCCAAATTTCTTCTTGAGGCCCTCGATTTCGCTGATGGCCTGCTCATAAGTAGCATGGAAACGCTCCTCTTGAGTTGTCTGTTCAATGACTAATCGCTCATAATCGTAGTTATCAAGTGTATCCAATGCATAAGCATAATCGGTCACTACGTCGAACAAGGCCTGGCTGTCTTTCGATGGCATTAAGGGTTGGTTTTGGATGGCACGCCCCAGTATGCCAACGAGTTGCCGCAACTCACCAATTTGTTCACGACGGATTCTCTCGTTGACCGCATAACCCTTGACGAGGTAATCTTTTATAACATTCCTTGCCCAGATGCGGAACGCAGTGCCTCGTTTACTCTTTACACGATAGCCAACCGAAATGATGACATCGAGGTTGTAATACTTCACTTTTCGAGATATAACCCTCTTGCCCTCTTTTTGAACTGTCAAGTAATCCTTGACTGTTGACTTCTGGTCAAGTTCACCTTCTTTGAAGACATTGTTCACGTGTAAACTGACATTCTGTTTAGTCGTTTGAAACAACTCAACCATTTGGGATTGTGATAACCAAACAGTATCATTCTCCAAACGGACATCCAATTGTGTCTGTCCGTCTTCGCTTTGATAGATGAGGATTTTGTTATCTTCCATGAAACAAGGAATTATTCTATTTCCTGGAGGGCGCCGGTGACCGAGTCGATGATGAAGCCGCGCACGGTGATGTCGCGGGGCATGAGCGGGTGCGTCCTGATGGTTGCTACGGTCTTGTGCACCGACTCGGGCGTGTCCTTAAAGCCTTCCAGCCACTGGTCGAGGTCGATGCCGCAGTGGCGAATGGTGTCGAGCGTCTCGTCGGTCACGCCCCGCTTGCTCATCTCGTCACGGAAATGGCTGTAACTCATGTGGCACGCACCGCAGTTGGAGTGCGCTACCACCATGATTTCCTCAACGCCCAGCTCATAGACGGCAACGATGAGGCTGCGCATCGCCGAGTCAAAAGGCGAGATGACCAGACCGCCCGCATTCTTGATGACCTTGGCGTCGCCGTTTTTCAGCCCGAGGGCGGCGGGAAGGAGTTCGGTCAAGCGGGTGTCCATGCACGAAAGCACGGCCAATTTCTTGTCAGGATACTTGTCGGTCACATATTGCTCGTAGCCCTTGTTGGCCACAAACGTCTTGTTGTATTTAATAATCTCGTCAATCATGATTCTTCTCCTGTTACAGCGGTTGGTGTCCAGTTCTGGAAGAAGCGCAGGGTCTTTTCCTTGTTGTAGCCCTTGCCCTCCTCAAGATATACCGAGTCCTGGATGTGCAAGATGTTGCCCTGCCCATCGAGGACGACAAACACGGGAAATCCGAAGCGTCCAGCGTTGTTAAAGCGCTTCATCAATGCCTTGCCCACCTCACCGGCCTTGCGGGGATGGTAGTTGACGTGGATATAGACGTAGTTCTGCTCGACGACGCTGTTGATGGTGCTGTCGCTGGTGATAAACTCGGCAAATCGCAGGCACCACGGGCACCAGTTGCCGCCCACCTGACAGATGACGTATTTGCCCTCGGCACTGGCCTGTGCTATGGCCTGGTCGATCTGTTCCATCGGGTTGATATCCTCGTTATAGACCTTCTTGGGCGAGGTCTGCTCCTGTGCGTTGGCCGTCGTGGCAAACAGTGCCACAACAAGCACGATAGTAGTGATGATTTTATTCATTCTTTTTCTATTTTATTTAGGTTTTAGGTTTTAGGCTTTAGTCTTTAGTCCTTAGTCCTTAGTTGGCATCCGCCAATTCCTAATTTCTAATTTCTAATTTCTAATTTCTAACACCTAATGCCTAATGCCTAATTTTATAATTTCTAATTTTTAAAGTCTGCGCATGAATCTCTCGCGGTCCACGATGAACCGCAGGTGAGTGCCTTCGCCCAGCAGCGTGTCGCCGCAACGGGCCTCGACCTTAAATTCGATTTTCTTGCCCTCGACATGGGTGACGGTGGCTGTCGCGGTGACGGTGTCGCCCAATTTTGTGGGTTTGAGGTGGGAGGCGCTGATGTGCCCGCCCACGGTGGTGCTGCCCTCGGGCAGATGGTCGGCCACGGCGAGCATGGCGGCATTCTCCATGAGAGCCATCATCGCGGGCGTGGCAAGCACGGGCATGTCGCCCGAACCCATTGTAATTGCCGTGACGGCATCAGTGACCGTCAGTTGGCTGGTATGCTGTAATCCTTTCATTTTTTCTTTTTCTTTTTTTTCTTTGTAGGCTTTAGAGTCCCTAAAGTCCTTAAGGTCCCTAAGGTCCTTATAACTTATAACTTATAACTTATAACTTATAACTTCTAACTCCTAACTCCTAATTTCTCACTCCCAACTCCTGGTCCATCCAGGCGAGGCGGTCGTGGATCCATTGCTTGAGGTAAGACACCTCGTCGTCGAAGCTCTCGGCGACATGCTTGTTGGGCCACACCCACACGCCCCAGCGCGGCCATGCCTGGCTGTTGCGGTCGATGGCACCGCAGACGGTGAGGACGTTAGCCAGCGAGTCCACCGTCGCCATCAGCGCCGCCTCGTCGAGGTTGCTGTTGCGGTACTGTGCCCAGCGCTCCTTGAGGAGTGCCGTATATTGCGGGTCGCTGTTGAGGCGTTGCCACCAGAAGGGCACCAGGTACACCTCGCCCTCCCGGTACATCAGGTCGTTGCTCTGGTAAATCCAGGTATCGGTGCGCCAGCCCTCCAAGCGGTTGGTGTTGCCGTAGGCCTGGTTCATGTCCCACACCACCATCTTGAAGCGCGGGTCGGTGCTGTCGCGTCGCTTGTAGAACTTGCCGCTCAGGCGATAGCCGTCCACGTTGTGCCCCATCTCCATCGCCAACTGGTAGTCGATGAACGACATCACATCGATAACATTACTGTAGCTGCCCGCTGCCAGGGCCTTTTCCATGCGGTCGATGCGGCCATGGATGTAGTTGAGTTGGGCGCTGCTCAGTTCATCATAGTCGGGATGCTTGTACTGGATGATGATGCGGCGGTCGCTCAGCGGCTTGCCATCGGCGGTGACAGGGGGATACTTTGACGTGTAGGTCTTCTCGTCGTTACAGTCCACCTCCAGCAGGTAGCCACCCGTGAGTTCGTCGCCTCGTGTACCGGGGTTATCGAGGTGCAGACGGTTCTTTCCCCTGGAGATCACCTCGCTCAAGATATACACGCCGTAGTAGGTGCCGTCGAGAAACACCTCGCAGTATCGCCCCTCGGGGGCATACTCCATCCACGGGCGCGAAATCTCAAACGCCAGCAGGTCGCGCATCATGCTCTTGTCGCTGTAGGGGGCCAGCAACGCCCAGTTGTCGTCCTTGCCCATCCCCAGTATCTTGACCTTCTGCTTGTTGTAGCAGCGGTGCAACGGTTGCTCCAGCGTGCGGAATGAGTAGGGCTTCTTGGGGCTGTCGTTGTAGGTGGAATTGCCACGGTAGCGAAGGGCAATGTCCCCCTCATAGTCGATGCGCTGCCCGGGATGACTCACGGTGTCGGCATAGTTGAGCATGCCCGGGCCGTTGTCGATAATCTTCATGCGTGCTGAGATGCGGTTGTCACGATGAATCTCCTTTCCATCCACCTCAATCCACACGATGGGCAGGTTGGTCGAGTCCAACCGCACACCAGTGTCGTCGGGAGGGAAATTCTCCGCCCGCTTGCTGCAAGACAGCAGCGTGAACAGCATCAAGGCTATAAGGAATAGGCTTCGCATCTGAACAGAAATTTATTATCGAAGGCAAAAGTAATAAAAATCACGGACACTTCACTATGTCAAAAAGTATTTTACTGTTTTCACCCGCATTTGCACGGACAAAACAGACGAAAACCTGTGCAGACCACAAAGCAAAATCATGCTTGGGTAGCTCAGGCACCACCATGATGGCTGCAGTGAGCGGCAGATTAGGCTGACGGGCTGTGCTTCGAGTGCTGCTTGAATGGAAAATTCCACGCATGGATTATAAAAACTATAAAATTTGAATTTCTTGAATTACCAGTTTTTCTATAATTTATAGTTTTTTAAATTTATATAGTGCCCACGATATACGTAGTATATCGTGAACCATACTGTAAAATAATATCCAATACCAATAAAACAAATCTTCCCTTCACCACCCCCACCATTCCGCCGCCCCCCACTTAAAATCAAAAACAACAAAGACAACTGAACAACAACAAAACAACAATCTATTATGCATCCGCCACCCATCCCCCCACGCAAAGCTGCCAAGATATTGTAGGGCCTCGCCTTGTCGTGGTCGCCTTCCACCGGACCCCACCATTCCGCCGCCCCCTCACAAAAACGAAAACAATAAACACAATAAAAACAAATCAGCCTCTTGCAGCGGGATTCAAATACGACTCAAACAACGATCTTCTTATTCATCTTCAAATTATCTGCCCGAATTGTTGCCCAATTCTCCAGAAACTACTATTTTTGCGCCAATTCATTGACGGACCCAGGTCGCAGCGGTGACCACAACAACCAACCGTCAATGAATACATATTAGATACAGGCGTTTACTGTAACGCTTTGGTTTTGACGTTTCAAGAATCTCGCAAATTCAAAAGAACAATCCGTCGAAGACAAAGCAACGTGAACGCCCCCATAGGTGTACTATATCCATCACTCAAGCCCCCGCATGGAGACTTGGGAGATTTGATATATTCATCTTCGTGGGGCTATCGACGTTGCTCATTCCTGGCGGATTAGGCAATGCGAGAGCCTTTGAAACGTGGAACCGAGCAACAGACTTGGCTCCACGTTTTGTATCTAATAGGCATTAACCTCTAATTATCACCCCCTGGTTGCCGAGAGCCACAACCAAACACTTTTCGTGGATGGCAAAGCAAGAAATCATAACGGATGGTCTTGTAAGGAAAATGCTTGAAGAAGCTGACATACAATATTCCGAGCAAGGTAGCAATATTAAAGAGATAAACGAGGCTTTAAAAACCGCGTCAAAATCGGGTACTGGGAAAGCTGGATATCCCGAATTTGTTTGTGTTGTCAAAGATTTTTTATTGGTTATTGAGGATAAAGCCAACCTTACAGACCATATAAAACTTGATGAAAAGGGGTTGATTTCTCAAGAGGTAAAAGATGTGCGTGATTTTGCCATGAATGGAGCATTATTTTATGGCTTGCATCTCTCTAAAAATACCTCATATAAGAAAATCATTGCTTTTGGAGTATCGGGAAATCAAAAACATCACAGAATTACCCCTATTTTCATTAACGAGCGAGGAATTTGGGAGATTTTAAATGATGTCGAAACCTTCGTTTCGTACAATGAAAATAATATTGATGAATATTATGTTACCGAGATATTGAAAGAAAAAACCGATAAAGAAAAAGAAACAAGTGAGATATTACAAGAAGCCCAACTACTTCACGAGGATTTAAGGACCTATGGTAGTATCAAAGATGAAGATAAGCCACTAATTGTCTCAGGTATTCTGCTTGCTTTGCAAGAAATTGAAAAAAATAACTTTTCAATTGAAACTTTGATTGGTGATACTTTAAAAACTGATGGTCAAAAGATTTATGAAGCAATTCGTTCTCATTTGCAGCGTGTCAACGTCAAGCCAGAGGTGAAACGTGATAAATTGCTCAGTCAATTTAAAGTTATTACTGATACACCTCGCATTAATGAAATCAATGAAACATTAGGCAAAACACCATTAAAACACTATACTGAATTTATCTATAAGAGCATTTACAAGAGCTTGCGCTTCACCAAGTCTGCAGAGGATTATATAGGTCGCTTTTATAGTGAATTTATGAGATATTCAGGGGGAGATGGCCAAAGTTTAGGTATCGTTTTAACACCAAAACATATTACTGAGCTATTCTGTGATTTAGTTGACCTAAAACCGACAGATTTAGTTCTTGATCCTTGTTGTGGCACGGGAGGATTCTTGATAGCTGCCATGCACAAAATGTTAAGCCAAACTGGTGACGAAGATGAAAAGCGCCGCATTAGACAAGATCAATTATTTGGTATTGAGATACAACCATACATGTTCACCATTGCCACAACAAACATGATTTTGAGGGGGGACGGAAAAAGCAACCTTGAAAACAAAGATTTCTTGAAAGTGAATCCCAACCAATTGCAATTAAATAGTTGCTCAGTAGGTATGATGAATCCACCTTATTCACAGGGCACCAAACAAGACCCAAATCAATATGAAATCAATTTCACTGAGCATTTATTAGATTCCCTTGTTGATGGCGGCCGTGCTATTGTAATAATACCTCAATCGGCAGTTACAGGCAAGTCGGCAGACGAGAAGAGTATCAAAGCTAGTATCTTGAAACATCACACTTTAGAAGGTGTTATTACACTAAATAAGAATACTTTCTATGGTGTGGGCACAAATCCTTGTATCGCAATTTTCACGACTGGCATACCTCACGACAAAAACCATAAATGCAAATTCATCAACTTTGAAGATGATGGATTTGAAGTGAAAAAGCATCTAGGTCTTGTTGAGACCCCATCGGCAAAAGACAAAAGACAGCATTTGCTTGATGTGTGGTTTGGTCGTGTTGAGGCTGAAACAAAATTCTGTGTTAAGACTACAATAGAGCCTGACGATGAATGGTTACACGCTTTTTATTATTTCAACGATGAGATTCCAAGAGTTGAGGATTTTGAGCGCACAATGGCGGATTATCTTACTTTTGAGTTTAATATGATAACTCATGGCCGCAGTTATCTTTTTGATGAACAGAAAGGAGAAATTAGACATGATTAAAAATGATATTGAATGGAAAGAATTCTTCTTCACCGATGTTTTTACCGAGATACAAAGAGGAAAACGCCTTAAAAAAGCAGACCACACAGATGGGTCAACTCCTTATGTTTCGTCAACTTCATTTAATAATGGTATAGATGGATTCATCGGTAATGAAAGCAGCGTAAGAATTTTTGAAAATTGCTTGACTATTGCCAACAGTGGTAGTGTTGGTTCTGCTTTTTTTCACAAATATGAATTTGTAGCCAGTGATCATGTGACAAAACTAAAGCGTGATGGACTTGATAAATACGCATACTTGTTTTTAATCCCATTAGTTAGTCGGTTAAGTGAAAAATATAGTTTTAATCGTGAAATTAACGATGAGCGTATAAAACGAGAAAAACTGATTTTACCAGTCAACAAGCATGGCGAGATTGACTTTGAGTTTATGTCAAAATTTATGCAAAGAATCGAACAAGATATTCTTAGAAAGACCCTGCCGATTCTCAAGTCAAAGCTAAGTTTAACTTGATTGACAAGTGAATGTTCATAAATCATTCTTGGTTGATTCATGGGAATTTGTGGCCATTCGTGCACACTCGAGGAAAACTGAAAATGAACAATTGATTATTCTGATGGGTCTGATGGGCTGCGCTGTGGCAGAGGGTTGATTTTGTTTTAGATTTGTTTTGATTTTTGCCCGCCTGCGGGCATCCGTTATTTTCGGCTACAGGAGTGCGAATGCCCATTAGAATTATCAGAATTATCAGTTGTTCGGAAAACTCCACGCATGCATTATAAAAACTATAAAATTTGAATTTCTTGAGGCACAATATTTTTTTCAACGCTAATTACGCTAATTTTACGAATTCAACGAAAAAAAACTTAGCGACAATTAGTGGGATTCGCGTAATTAGCGTTAGCCCCGCAGGCTCGCAACAGCCATATCTTTGTCTATGGGCTGCAAAATTAGGGTGGCGGATGCCGTTTTGTATTTGTTGTACTTGTTTTCCTTTTCTGTTGTGGCCTCAATGTGGGACATCTGGCGGGAAAAAAATTAAAAAATCAGATTTTTTTGATTTCTCCGAGCGGAGCGAGGATTCCCCTGTGCAAGACACACGCATGGATTATAAAAACTATAAAATTTGAATTTCTTGAAAATTCTGCTGTGAGGGAACCACCACAGCCTAAAACGAAACGACTAAAAACATGGTAAATGTTTGCATAATGCAAATAGTTGTGGTAATTTTGCCGCGTCAAAATATCATTAACTACAACCAATTATTGCAATGGAACCAGAGAAAAATGCCGAAATCATCGCGCGAATCAAGTATTTGATCAAGGAAATGGGCCTGCGTCAGGTGCAGTTTGCCGAGCGCATCGGGGTGGACACGTCCAATCTGTCGAAATATCTCAATGCCCACATGCCGCTCAGCGACTCGTTCCTGAACCGTCTGGTGGTGAACCTGGGTGTGTCTAAGGAATGGCTGCTCGAGGGCACCGATTTGCCCTTTGCCAAAACGCCCGCGCTCATCGACTCAAGCGACGTGGCGGGAGGTGCTACCGGCGGCACTCCGGTCTATGACGTGGATGCCACCGCAGGAGTGGCGTCGGGCCGTGCCGAGCTCTTTGCCAGCGAGAATATCATCGGCTGGGTGAACTTGCCCAACATGAGCCCCAATTGCCGCATCGTCAGGGTGAGCGGCGACTCGATGGCTCCTGTCATCAACGATGGTGACTTCATCGCCGTGCGCGAGGTGAGCAACCTGAGCCAAATCTACTGGGGACAGATCTACCTGGTCCAACTCGACGACTTCAGGGTGGTGAAATATGTGCGCCGCCACAGCGACCCCAACATGGTGGTGCTGCGCAGCGAGAATCCCAACTACGACGACATGGACGTGATGCGCAGCGATATCCACGAGATGCTCCTGGTGCAACACATCCTGCACCTGAACACGAGACTTTGACAGTTAACAGTTAATAATTAACAGTGAGAAGTGATAAGTTGGCGGATGCCAACTAAGGACTAGAAACTAAAAAAATGAATATTTACTATCATACCCTCGACAACGGATTGCGCATGGTCCACATCCGCACGACCAATCAGGTGGCATGGTGCGGATTGGCCGTCAGTGCCGGCAGTCGCGACGAGTGTGCAGGGAAATACGGCTTGGCGCACTTTGTCGAGCATACCATCTTCAAGGGGACGAAGCATCGCCGGGCATGGCACATCCTCAACCGCATGGAGCGCGTGGGCGGCGAACTCAACGCCTACACCACCAAGGAGGGCACCATGCTCTACTCGGTGTTTCCCCACCAGCACCTGGGTCGCGCCATCGACCTGCTTGCCGACCTGGTGCAGTGGTCCATCTTTCCGCAAGAAGAACTGGACCGCGAGCGCGACGTGGTACTCGAGGAGGCTGCCAGCTATCGTGACACGCCCAGCGACGCCGTGTATGACGACTTCGAGGATCTGCTGTTCAGTGGCAGCGAGTTGGGACACAATATCCTTGGCAGGAAAGAGGACCTGGAAAGCATCAGCCGCGAGGACTGCATGAATTACCTCAAGACGCTGTATGTGCCGGGCAACATGGCATTTTTCTCGGTGGGGCCGGAGCGTCCCGAGCGGGTTTTCAGGCTTGCCGAGAAATCGTTTGCCGCCATGAGCCACGAGATGGTGCCGCGTCAACGTGCCATCCCTCAGGCGGTGGAAACTTTCAGGCAGACCATCCAAATCGGCACACACCAGGCCCACACCATCGTGGGAGCACGCGTGCCCGACATGAGCCACCCCTTGCGTCACGCCTTGATGCTGCTGAACAATATCCTGGGCGGCCCTGGCATGAACTCCCTGCTCAACGTGGAACTGAGGGAGCGACGGGGCTATGTCTATACCGTCGAATCGACGCTGTCGCTGCTCACCGACTGCGGCTGGATGGAGATTTACCTGGGGTGCGACCCCGATGACGTGCGTTCAAGTCTGCGCGTGATAGAGCGCATCACCAGCCGCCTGAACCAGGACCTGCTGCCCACACGACGCCTCGAGGCCTACAAGAAACAGTATTGCGGCCAACTCATGGTGGCTGCCGACAGCACCGAGTTCATGGCGATGCGCGCCGGACGCGGCCTGCTCTACCATGGCCGTGTGGCTACCATCAGCGAGACCATCGAGCGTATCCAGGCCGTGACCGCCGAGGAGATTGCCCAGGCGGCAGCCTATCTCGCCACCGACCGCCTCTCGTCGCTAACCTTCAGGTAAGCGCCCAAAACAAGTCATTAAGAGACAAAGTTTTACCCTCGCCTAAGCGTGAGGACAACGTGTAGCCTGTGCGGGAGTTTTTTTAACGATTATTTGCCGCATTGCTGAATAATGAGTACTTTCGTGGCCTAATAGCAAACAACAATGAAGAAGATATCCATTCTCATCCCCTGCTACAACGAGGAACAGTCCCTGCCACTGCTCTATCCCGAGCTGGTCAAACTCATGGACTCAGAACCCAACTATGAGTGGGAACTGATGTTCGTCAACGACGGCAGCCGCGACAACACCCTGACGGTGCTGCAGCAGCTGCGTGGGCAGGACCAGCGCGTCAACTACGTCGATTTGTCGCGCAACTTCGGCAAGGAGGCAGCGATGCTGGCGGGCTTCGACCATGTGACCGGCGACTGTATGGTCATCATCGATGCCGACCTGCAGCATCCGCCCAAACTCATCCACGACATGATACACTTGTGGGAGCAGGGATATGACGACGTGTATGCCAAACGCAAGACGCGCGGCAAGGAAAGCTGGCTGCGCAAGCGCTTGTCCTTGCAGTTCTACAAGATTCTGCAGAGTTCATCGCGTTTTGACGTGCTGCAGAATGTGGGCGATTTCCGCCTGCTTGACCGCTGCTGCATCAACGCGTTGAAGCAGATGCGCGAGAGTGAGCGTTACACCAAGGGGATGTACTCCTGGATCGGCTTCAGGAAGAAGGATATCGAGTTTGAGCAGGGCGACCGCCAGGCAGGCAAGTCGTCATGGAACTATAAGCAGCTGTTCTCATTCGCCATCGACGGCATCACCTCGTTTACCAACGTGCCCCTGCGCATCTCGACCATTGTCGGGTTCATCGTGTCACTGTTCGCCTTTCTCTACATGATTTATGTGTTTATCAAGGCGCTCATCTATGGCGACCCTGTGCAGGGCTATCCCACGCTGGTTATCCTCATCCTGTTCCTGGGTGGCATCCAGTTGTTGTCGTTGGGCATCATCGGCGAGTACATCGGCCGCATCTATAACGAGACCAAGAACCGCCCCGACTACATCGTGCGCGAGTTTAACGGGAAGAAGGAGTGAAGCGGCTTGTCAATAGAATTGTAAGTAACTGACCAAGAGATAAATGAAAAGGACGGAAGGCAACAGGAATCAGCCAGTGGTATTACTGAGTTTTGATACCGAGGAGTTTGACTTGCCCCGTGAGCATGGTGTTGACATCGCTATCGAGCGGGCCATGGAGGTCTCGATTGAGGGTACCTCCCGCATCCTTGACATCCTGGAACGCAACCATGTGAAGGCGACATTCTTCTGTACCGCCACCTTTGCCACCCTTGCCCCGCAGGTGATGAAGCGCATCCTCGACAACGGGCATGAGGTCGCCAGCCATGGCGTGGACCACTGGCAGCCCAAGGACAGTGACATCGCCGAGTCAAAGGAAACCCTCGAACGGATATGCCAACGGCCGATTCATGGCTATCGCGAGCCGCGCATGTTTGCCATCGACGATACCGAACTTGAACGCTGCGGCTATCGCTACAACTCATCGATCCATCCCGCCTACATCCCAGGCCGGTACATGCATCTGAATGTGCCGCGCACCCCGTTCTTCAAGGGAGGTGTGCTGCAGATTCCCGTCTCGGTCTTCCACATCGGCCGCGTGCCGTTGTTCTGGTTGGCCTGCCACCATTACCCTCAAGAGCTGTACCGCAAGTTGTGCGCATGGACGTTGCGCCACGACGGGCAGTTTGTCATCTATTTCCATCCGTGGGAATTTATCGCCCTCAAGGAGCATCCCGAGTGGAATATCCCTTACCTCATCAAGCACAATGCAGGTGAAGAGATGCAACGGCGGCTGGAAATGCTCATCAAGACCTTCAAGAGCCATGAGGCCAAATTTGTCACTTACACGGAATTCGCTAACGACCGATGGAGCGAGAAGCCGTAAGGAGTGTGCATAGCTAGAAAACGAAAAAAAGGATGGCTGGCCGATTCAGAAGTAACCTATTGGAGCGAGACCGCCTGGCGCTGGCAGGTGAGGTGGCCTATTGGCTGCTGATGCTCGCAGGCTGTGCCGTTATCCTGATATTGAACATCCACACCACCCTCAAAGAGGATGACCTCATCCACACCACCGTCTTCGGGACCTACGGGCGGGAGCCTGTCAACAATCTGCTGGACCTGATGCGGTCGTTGTGGAACCACTACAAGTGGCACGACGGACGTGCCGCCAACATCCCCGATTTCCTCTTCAACGGACTGCTGGGCAAGCCCCTGTTCAACGTGTGCAACACGCTGATGTTCGGCCTGATGGCACACGTGGTGAGCCGCTTGAGCACCGGCCGCAATTCGGTGGCGGTATTGGCAATGCTGTTCGCTTATATCATCGCGGCATGGCCTGTGCCCGGCGAAACGCTGATGTGGCTGGCAGGCAGCTGTAACTACCTGTGGTCGATGACGGCCTCGCTGCTGTTCATCGCCTATCTGATGCACCACCGCAACAGCAAGCCAGGCTGGATGTTTGGCATCGTGGTAGCCGTATTGTCGTTCCTGGCAGGTGCGGCCAACGAGGGCACGACCATGGGCGTGGGACTGGGCTTGGTGCTCTATTACCTGTTCAACCGCCGTAAGGTGGACCGCGCCGTGGTCATTGCCATGACAGCCTATCTGCTGGGTATCGTATGGCTGATTTCCAGCCCTGGGATATGGCAAAGGGCTTCATCGGACATCGTCCTTGACGCAGGCCCGATGCAACTGCTGCGCGAGCGTCTTGTCCTCCTGGCCGACCGCTCAGTCATGTTCATCACTCCCATCGTGGCGGCTGTGCTCGGCCTGGTGGCTATCGTCAAGAACGGGGTGAAAAAGACGTTTACCGACACCCCGTGGGCATTCATCTACCTGAGTATGATGGCCTTTGTCTTTGCCGTAGGCATGTTCTCGCTGCGCATGTACTGCCCCGTGAGCCTGATTGCGTTCATCGTGATGGCGATGGTGCTCGACTACCTGTTCAAGCGGTGGCGGTGGCTCACAGTGCCTGTGGTTATCGCAGGCTTGGCCGTGTGCGCCTACAAAGTGCCGTCGAATATCCGCACGGTGAAACGTTATGAGGCATTCTTTGAACAGGCCGAGCGTGACATCAAGGAGTGTGATTCGCCGCACGCCATTCTCAAGGTGCATCACTTTGACGGTTATAGCCGCTTCATCAAGCTTTTCTATCTTGACTCGTGGAATTACTACATCTATGCCGACCTGTTGTGCCAACACTACGGCAAGAAGAACATCCAGTTTGTGAGCGACTCGGTGTATAACCGTTACCACAGCGGCCGCCTGATGGACGGCGCCAGCCCCGTGAAGTACTCCACCACCCATCCTGGCGATGTCATGGATGTGTTCTCGTTCAGCGACCAGGATTACACCGCCGTCAAGATGCGCGGCGACTCGGTGATGCCCACCTACCAGTTTGCCCAGACAGTAGATACCCATGGCCAAGCCATGCTGCCGATTTTCTATTATCCCTTGCGTTATCAGGATCACGTCTATTACCTCTTCCCCGAGATTGGCGACACCGTCTCGAGCGTCACTTTCAAGGCTCTGGGCCTGGACCGCGAGGACGTGACCGTGACGTTACACCCGCTTGCCAAATAATGATTTTTTGGCAAAATATTTGCAAGGTTGTGGCAAATGGTGTACTTTCGTGACCAAATAAAAACAGATCAATGACAAAACAATAAAAACGCAAGACTTATGAACGACGTGAAATTCTATCTCGACGCAGCCGAGAAAAAGATGCAGGAAGCCGTGGATTTCCTCGACGACACCCTGGCACACATCCGTGCAGGTAAAGCCAACGTGAAGATTCTCGACGGCATCCGTGTGAACTATTATGGCAGCCCCGTGCCCATCGACAACGTGGCCAACGTGAGCACTCCCGACCAGCGCACCATCGCCATCATGCCGTGGGAACGCAACATGATCGGCACCATCGAGAAGGCCATCATCGATAGCAACGTGGGTATCATGCCCGTGAACAACGGTGAGGTCATCCGCCTGAACATTCCGCCGCTGACTGAGGAACGCCGCAAATTGCTCGTCAAGGACTCCAAGGCCGAGAGCGAGAAGGCTCGCGTGAGCATCCGCAACGCCCGCCGCGAGGCCATCGAGGGTCTGAAGAAGGCCGTAAAGGAAGGCATGAGCGAGGACATCAGCAAGGACGGCGAGGACAAGGTACAGAAGATTCATGACAAGTTCATGAAGAAGATCGACGAGATCTTTGCTGCCAAGGAGAAAGAAATCCTGACGGTCTAAAAGAAGGCCGTGTGTCACAATCTCAAATATAACCGTGCTAACGCACGGGAAATTAAGCAAATTTATAAATTAAAACTATAAATATTTATATTATTATACTTAATTTTAAATATAATTTGTTTAATTTCCCGCCCAACGGGCGGTTATGTTGAATATAGTTGATTTATGACACACTGCTGATTAGATTTTTACTGTTTAGAGATTAGTGTGATGCATTCATCTGGCTATAGCCACTGGCATGATGCCGCCTACTGGGGATTACTGCTGGTGGCATGTGCTGTGTTCTACTGGATGAATGCATTGACACCCTTCAAGGAGGACGACATGCTTCACTCGATGGTCGCCCTCGACATGACGCACATCCGCTCGATAGGCGACCTGCTGCACGGCTACTGGAACAAGTTCCTGTTCATTAACGGGCGCTCGTCCGACATGATTGCCGAACTCTTTTGCGGCCTGTTGGGTAAGCCTCTGTTCAACGTATTTAACACCTTGATGTTTGGCGCCCTGGCCCACGGGGTGAGCCTGCTGGCCACGGGGCGGCGTTCCCTGCTGGCCCAGGCGATGCTGTATGCCTGCATCGGCACCTGCTTCCCTGTTCCTGGCGAGACCTTATTATGGCTGGCCGGCAGTTGCAACTACCTGTGGAGCATCACCGGCACGCTGTGGCTGCTGTACTATCTGCTCAACCACCGCAACCCTCGGTTGGGATGGGGCAAGAGTGTGCTTCTGCTGCTTGGGGCGATGGTCGCTGGAGCTGGCAACGAGGCCATGTCGTTCGGCTTTGTGGGCGGAATGGTGCTGTACTACCTTTTCAACCGCAAGTCGATAGACCGCACCGTAGTGGTTGGCATGGTTGGCTACACCTTGGGAGCATTGATTATCATGGCTTCTCCAGCAGCCTGGGAACGGGCGGCCGGTGGCGGCATCGCCGTAGATATGCCCCTGCTGGACTTGTTGCAGAGCCGCTGTTTCATCCTCGGTGAGAAACTATTGCGTTTCATGGTCCCCGTCGCTGCTCTGGCGATAGGCATCGCCTCATGGCTGTGGAAAGGGAGGAAAACGCTCACGGCCAGTGTATGGCCCTATTTGCTGGTCATGCTGCTGGGGGTACTCTTTATCCTGGGCTGGATTCCCGAGCGCCCCTATGCCCCTATGGTAACGGTTTCACTTGTGATTACAGTGATTGCCGTCGATAGGCTCACGCGAGGAGAATCGGCTGCGAGCCGTCGGTTACAGGCTGGGGTGAGGATTGTGCTTGTCATCGTATCACTGGCACTGGCCACATTCACGTTTGGCCGCGGCATCACGGTGTTGAAGGAATTTCAGACGCTGAACGAGCGGGTGGTCAACGAAATCCGTTCGGCTCCCACCCAAGTCATCCTGCATGAGAGTCCCTTCACGCACTACAACCGTTTCCTGTACCCCCTGCCGATGAAATCGGACTGGTTTTTCACCAACGAGTACATCTGGCGCGCCTATTTCGACAAGGAAAATGTGCAGTTTGTGCCTGACTCGGTCTATGAGCGATTCCATAGCGGACGTCTGCTCGACGGTGCCATCGAGATGCCGTTCACGAGTGACCGTCCCGCATTGGTGGGCACGTTGTTAGGTTTCCCAGACCAGGACTATATGGTCATCCCGCTCGCTGTGGACACCTTGCCCACCGCCTATCAGGTCGGGAAAGCATTCTGGAACGACTCGACAGACGTCCTGACAGCCCAAGAGAAGGACTTCCGCCGTAAACATGCCTTACAGAGTTCGAGCGATGCCTTCGGCTACTACCCGCTGCGCTATGACGGCAGGGTGCTCATGGTGTTACCGCTCATGAGCGACAAGGTGTCGAGAATGGAACTGCTGCTGGACTATGAAGGCGAGGAGAGAGTCACCATTTACAGGAAGGGGAACAATCCCGCCGAGGTCAAACCGATTGAATAACAACCCGAGAACGACAGGAGCAGTCATGGAGAACCGCAGCCGCCATCTTGACTTAGGTGCCTCACGCTGGCATGATACCGCCTATTGGGCGATACTCATTGTCTTGGGAGCCGCCTTCCTGGTAATGAATTTCCTCACCACCTTCAAGGAGGACGACATGCTGTTCACGCTCATCGAGGGCGAGTTGACTCCCGTGCGCTCACTCACTGACGCGCTGCGCTCCTACGGTTACCATTACCTCCACACCAACGGCCGTCTGGCCGATATCGTTCCCTTATTCTTCTGCGGCATCGCGGGAAAGACGGCGTTCAACGTGTGCAACACGCTGGTATTCATCACGATGCTGCATCTGCTCAGCCTATTGGTGACAGGACGTCGCTCGGTGCTGACGGTTTCCCTGTTTGCGGCAGTGGTTGGCACCTGTTTTCCCGTGCCTGGCGAGACGATGCTGTGGATTGCGGGCAGTGCGGGCTATATGTGGGCCATCACTGGCTCGTTGGCCCTCGTCTATTACCTGCAACGTCCGCACCGTTCACCCCTTGGCTGGGGGGGCGCGATTGCCCTACTGCTGTGCGCCTTTGTCGCCGGTGGATTTAACGAGGCGACCTCGTTTGGCTTTTTCGCGGGCTTGTGTGCCTACTATGCGTGCAACCATAACCGCTTTGACCGCCGTGCCGCCATCGCTCTGGCGGGCTACCTGTTGGGCATCGTGCTTATCGCCGCGTCACCTGGCGCGTGGAACCGTGTGGCCGCGGGCGGCATTGCCGTGGATATGCCGTTGGGTGACCTGCTCAAGAGCCGCCTGTTCATCTTCCACGAGAAGATGTGGCGTTTCCTCACTCCTGTAGCTGCGTTGATAGTGGGTATTGCGGCGCTCGTATTCAGACGCCGAGGCGAGGTGCGCCGCTGTGTGTGGATTTATATCGCATTGGCATTGGCGGCAGTGATGTTCGTCATGGGAATCATCCATGAGCGCGCCTATGCCCCGCTGGCGACCGCCACGTTCATCATCGTGGCCATCGCGGCCGATGCGTTAACGCGCAAATGGCATTGGGCAAGGACGGCGCTCGTGGTTGCGGCGCTGGCACTGGTAGCATTCACCTTTGCCCGCGGCATCAAGGTGTTGGGCCAGTACAAGGGATTCTATGACCAGACCATTAACGAGATTGTAGCCGCGCCTCGTCAGGCTGTGCTGCACGAACGCATGTTTGACGGTTACAGCCGTTTCATCAAGCCCGTGAACTTCAAGTCCGACAATTTCTTTGCCCACGAGGTCATCTACTGTGCTTACTTCGACAAGGAAAACGTGCAGTTTGTGAGCGGCTCCATCTACGACCGTTACCACAACGGCACCCTGCTCGACGGTGCTGTGCCGCTGGCCATGAAGTCTGACCGTCCCGACATCACCGGTGCGGTGCTGGCACTGTCGCCCAATTCCCATATCGCCGTGGAACTCAAAACCGATACCTTCCCCCACTCTTTCCAGACGGCACGCTACTATCTCACCTCGTCCAATGCCCTGTCCTCGCAAGAGCTGAGCCGCCGCCAGGATTACGGACTGGTCACCGACTATGATCCGCAGGGGTTCTTCCCCCTGCGCTACAATGGCCGCATCATGCTCATCATGCCGATGCCCACCCAAGCCATCTCACACATCGTCATCCCCTTAGGCATCGAACCCGGCTCCCCCGAATTAACCCTAAAATAACCGACAACTATCGGTTTGTAGAGAATATTGGGGATAATAGCAATACCGTGTATTTCAGATTTTGAGCAGCACCCGAAGGGTGGCCTCTGAGTAACCCCGCCAATCGGTTTCCGAAGCGTAGCGAGGATAACCGGTTGGCGGGGATATGACGTATCTACTGCGTCGCCAGCGGCGACCCCATGTAGTCAGTCTTTCAGGAAATACTTGTCGTCAATCTCTCCCCCACCTTCAAGGATGATTCGCTTGTACTCCTCGGCGAAAGATATCTGCCTATGGTGTTCTTTCTGGTTGATAATATACTGCTTTACCACAGGAATCTGTTCTTTGGAGTAAGTGAAGGCGGCGTAGCCCTCTCCCCATCCCGCAAAAAGCGGGAACGAGGGATTTCCTTTCATCCATCCATTGGTAGCATATTTAAGTCCTCGGACGAACTCTGACACGGCGAGATCGGGAGGTAGAGAGACAAGCAGGTGGACATGGTCGGGCATACCGCCTATGCGATACAGTTTTGCACGATGGCGCATGATATAACCGTATGCATAGGCATAAAACTCACGTTCGTGTGCCTCCTCGATAGCGGGGATGCTTCGGTATGTTCTGAAAACGATATGATAGACGAGGTTGGTGTAACTCATAGCCCGACAAAGATAACATGATTATCCAAATTTTGCAAATCCTGTGTGGTAGAGGGGTCGCCCTCGGCGACAGTCATTATATATGCACTACCCCCTTGCCATCGTTCTCCTCGCTGCGCTTCGGATCACGATAGGCAAGGGGGTTACTCAAATGCCACCCTTCGGGTGAGACGTGCCAACTTGGCGGGGCCCGCCATTTCGATTTGTTGAAATAATTAGGGCGGCGGGGCATTAAAAATTTGCGGCGCCTCAACATAGAAAAAGAATAATTCTTTTTATTCTGTTTTCGGCTTGCACAATTTTTGTTAAATGCGGTGCGTTATAGAGAAAATCAATTATATTTGCACATTTAACGCTATAGCTAACATCATCATGCGCTTGAAATTCATCATAAGTATCCTACTGGCGTCGTTGTCGCTGTACAGCTTCGCCTTGGATGTGCAATGCAGTGCTGGCGGCCTACATGCCGTGGTCACCGACATGAACGTCACCACGCTGAAGGTGACGGGAACCATGGATGCCAATGACTTCTATTTCATGGCCGACAACCTGCGCAAGCTCACGACTGTTGACCTGAGTGAGGTGAAAATAGTGCCGTGCCATACCAACCAGTTACACTACTCTAAATTCAACTTCGACGCTGATGAACTGCCTGCAGGCACCTTCGCCTCGATGGCAGTGACAAGCGTCATGTTGCCCACAGGATTGAAACGCATAGGCAGTGCTGCATTTGCCGACTGCCAACGGTTGGCTCAAATTGACTTGCCCGCATCGCTCGAGGTCATCGACAATTATGCCTTTGCCGGCTGCACGGCAATGACCGAGTTGACACTGCCCGCCAGCGTCGTTGAGGTGGGCATCGGCGCCTTCATGCGCTGCAGCGCTCTCAAGACCTTCGCCGTGGCCTCGTCAGGACATCTGACCCGCTTGGGCGACATGGCACTGATGGACTGCCCTGCCCTTACTAACATCAGCCTCGGCAATACGATTAAGAGTCTGGGGTCAAGAGCCTTAACGGGCACAGGTATTCAAGCTTTGGACCTAAGAGGCAGCAGTGTTCTCGAAGAAATCGGGGATTGGGCCCTGACACTGACCCCCATCACATCAGTCAACCTTCCGTCGAGCCTGAAACAGTTGGGTAATGGTCTATTCCTCTATGACAAGAGCCTCACCAGCGTCACCTTTGGCCAACGGTTGGCCGCCACGGGTGACTATGCCTTTGCCGGAACGTCGTTGCAGGGCAAGCTCACCTTTGAGGGACTGAAGACGCTGGGCGACTACGCCCTCTATAACTTGCAGTCAATCACATCCGTTGAGTTCCCCACAATAACTGAGCATTTAGGGACACGCTCGATGGCGGGCATGACAGGCCTTGCTGAACTGATTTGCAAAGCACAGAATCCGCCCACGCTGGGTAAGGAAGTGTGGGCAGGCGTTAAGCAGTCGGAGGTGCCGCTGTCGGTACCCAAGACTTCTATCGACCTGTACCAATCCAGCGACCAATGGATGGAGTTCCTCTACCCCAGCCAATGGCTCAAGGGCGACGTGAACAATGACGGTTCGGTCAATATCTCGGACATCAATGCCGTGGTCAGCATCATCCTTGGTGCCTCGGTTGACATTGAGACCTTGCAGCGTGCCGATGTGAACGAGGACGGCGTGATCAACATCACTGACGTGAATCTGCTGCTCAACATCATCATGAGGCCTTCGAGTTCGGTCATGCTGAATGTTGACACACAAGACCAGCTGCATCTGCCTGACGTGAACGTCATGGCTGGAGAACAAGTCACCGTAGCCGTGTCGCTCGACAATGCGGGAGCCTACAGTGCCCTGCAGTGCGACATCACGCTGCCCCAAGGACTGACGCTCGCTTCCGGCTCTTGCCCCGAGGGCTATGTGATGCATAGCAGCCCCATGGATGAATCGACGGCACGCATCGCCATCTATTCGCCCGAGGCACGCCACTTTGACAACGACGCACCGGTATTCACCTTGACGCTCAGGGCCGACAAGTCGTTGCCCGCAGAGAGTCAAATCCTGCTCTCTGGGGCCGTGATAGCCGCAGGATTTGAGGGTTGGCACCCTGCCGACTGTGCAGCACGTGTCAACAGCACCAGCCATGTGGCCGACCTGACCGTTGACTACGGCCGCGTATGGGCCGAGGGCCGCACCCTGTGCATCGAGGTGCGTGAGAACACCACTGCGATACTCTCGACCATCAGCGGCATCAGCCGCAAGTTGACGCTCACCGAGGGCGTGAACCGCTATGAACTGGAGCCGGGCATCTATGTGGTTGTCATCAACAACAGGAGTTACAAAATCGCCATTCAGTAATCTACATAAGCAACTGAGAACAATGGGAAAGAACAAACTCAAGAAATTTGCCGACATGGAGCGCATGGAATGTGTGTTCCAGTTCCCCTTTGCCGTGGTGCAACAGGAGGGCGGCTGCCCCATGCGCGGCAAATGGAATGAGCAGTATTTCAAGAACGACAACCCCATCGTACTGGAGCTGGGCTGCGGCAAGGGGGAATATGCCGTGGGACTGGCAAAACGCTTCCCTGGCAAGAACTACATCGGTGTGGACATCAAGGGAGCCCGCATGTGGACGGGAGCCAAAATGGCCACCAAACTGGGGCTGCCCAATGTGGCCTTCCTGCGCACCAATATCGAACTGATTGACCGCATGTTCGCCCCTGGTGAGGTCTCCGAGATCTGGATTACCTTCCCCGACCCGCAGATGAAGAAGGTGAACAAACGGCTCACATCAACGCGCTTCCTGAACAATTACCGCAATATCCTGACCGATGGCGGCATCATCCACCTGAAGACCGACAGCCCCTTCCTGTACACCTACACCCACGCTCTGGTCGAGGAGAACCACCTGCCTGTCGAGACCGATACCGATGACTTGTATGCCAGCGGACTTGCCGACGACATTCTGGACATCAAGACGCACTACGAGATGCAGTGGCTGCAACGCGGACTGACCATCAAATACATCAAGTTTGCCCTGCCTCACGGCATTCAACTCGTTGAACCCGACATCGAGATAGAGCCCGACACCTACCGCAGTTACAACCGCGGCTATATCCCGATGCCACCCGAATGAGAAATCATCTTTTTAGGCCATCTATTCCCAATTAGATAGTCTATATCATCAAGCATAAAACAACTAATAACTTATAACAAAAAACTAAAAACTAACTCAATGACTATTTATCCAAATCTGGTACTGGATGCCCTGCGCACGGTGCGTTATCCCGGCACGGGAAAAGACATCGTGGAGATGGGCATGGTGAATGATGACATACGCATCGACGGCAACCGCGTGAGCCTGTCACTAACCTTTGAGAAAGCCACCGACCCCTTCCTGAAGAGTGTGGTCAAGGCTGCCGAGGCCGCCATCATCGCCCATGTGGGCAGTGAGGTGGACATCAAGGGTAACATCAGCGTGAAGACCCCACAGGACAACCCTGTGCGCAAAATAGAAAAGCCGCTGCCTGGCGTTAAGAACATCATTGCCGTGAGCTCTGGCAAGGGCGGTGTGGGCAAATCGACCATCGCCTGCAACCTTGCCGTAGCACTCGCCCTTCAGGGCTACCGCGTGGGACTGCTTGATGCCGATATCTTCGGCCCCTCGATGCCCAAGATGTTCGGTGCCGAAGACGAGCAACTCTACATGCACGAGGTAGATGGCAAAAACCTGATCATCCCTCTCGAGAAATATGGCGTGAAAATGCTCTCGCTGGGTTTCCTCGTGGACAAGGAGAAGGCCATCCTGTGGCGCGGAGCCATGGCAAGTAACGCCCTGCGCCAGCTCATCACCGAGGCTGACTGGGGTGAGCTCGATTACTTTGTCATCGACCTGCCCCCCGGCACCAGCGACATCCACCTGACCCTGGTACAGACCCTTGCCATCACCGGCGCCATCGTGGTCACCACGCCCCAGCAGGTGGCACTCGCCGACGCCCGCAAAGGCATCAGCATGTTCATGGGCGAGCACGTGAACGTTCCCGTGTTAGGCATCGTTGAGAACATGTCGTGGTTCACGCCTGCGGCCCACCCCGACGAGCAGTACTTCATCTTCGGGCGCGACGGCGGCAAGCAGCTAGCCGAGACGCTGGGAGTGGAACTGCTGGGCCAGATACCCCTAGTGGCAGGCATCTGCAAGGGCAGCGACGACGGTCAGCCCGTGGTTCGCATGAACGACGTGAGCGGCATCGCCTTCAAGAAGTTGGCAACCAGTGTCGTTGACGCCATCGACCGCCGCAATGCCAATCTGCCCCCCACCGAGGTCGTGGAGACGCATTAAAACTGAGAATTATTCACCCTGTTGTTAAATAAAAATCTACTGATTATGAAAAAGATTATCGCAATGTTGGCTGTAGCGGCAATGCTGCTCACCAGCTGTGGCTCGGTACCTATCACGGGTCGCAAGCAACTGAATCTTGTTAGTGACCAGGAGGTGCTGGCAGCAAGCCTCCAGCAGTACGCCTCCTTCATGCAGACGGCCCCCATCTCGGGCAACAAGACCCAGAGCGCCCAGGTGACCCGTGTGGGACAGCGCATCGCTGCCGCCACCGAGGCCTACCTGAGGTATGCAGGTCTGGAAAGCGAGTTGCAGAACTTCGCATGGGAGTTCAACCTGGTCAAGAGTGATGACGTGAATGCCTGGTGTATGCCTGGTGGAAAGATTGTCGTCTATGAGGGCATTATGAACCTTGTGGGCAGCGATGACGAGTTAGCCGTAGTCATCGGTCACGAAGTGGCTCATGCCGTTGCCAAGCACAGCAACGAGCGCATGAGCCAGCAGGTACTCGCTCAATATGGTGCGCAGGCCATCGGCATCTTCACCAGCGGCAAGAGCGCTGCCACCCAGCAGATCGCCCAGCAGGTCTATGGTCTGGGTGCCCAGTATGGCGTGATGCAGCCCTTCTCGCGCAAGCATGAGAGCGAGGCCGACAAGATGGGCCTTGTGCTGATGACCATCGCCGGCTATAATCCCGATGTGGCCATCACCTTCTGGCAGAAGATGTCGGCAACGTCAGGCCAAGAGCCTCCCGAGTTCATGAGCTCGCACCCGAGCCATGCCACCCGCATCTCGGACATCCAGAAGTGGCTGCCCGAAGTTAAGAAACAATACGGCTCCAAGTAAGAAGCCCATAGCATCCCAAAGAGCTTCTTAATGAGACGGATTCTCAGCATTCTCATCCTGTCGATGGTATTAGTGCCATCGACAGGATTTTCACGCACCATAGCCGACCTGTTTGCCCTCGAGCCGGGCACCATTTTCCCCTTGCTCACGCGCACCAACCGCCTGGACATGGTAGACTACTATAACAGCGGCCAGATGGTCGCCGTGAACAACAACCTGGCGGGCGAGAGCCGCCTGCTGGATCTGGACAGTATCTACCTCAAGGTGCAAACAAGCGAGAGCCGTGTTGTGGAGATGCTCATCAGAAAAGCAGGCAAGGATACCGTCATTACCGTTATCGAGACGGTCCTGACCCCTGTGCCCGACAGCCGCCTGAGCCAGTGGAACGTCCATTGGCAGCGCTTCACGAGCGACAAACTCTTTGCAATGCCGGGCATCGACAATTTCATTGTTGGCAAGATGCCGCGAGAACTGCGGGCGGACTTACAAGGCGTGATGCCCTTCCCGCTCGTCCAGCTCACCTTTGAGGGGAAGAACCATGACACCATCAAGGCAAGTCACGGCCTTGAACGCTTCCTCGTCCCCGAGGAGTTCAAGCGCTTTGCCAGCTATCTCAAGCCGTCAATCAGTTACCGCTTCGACGGCCTGAAAATCAAGCCCGTGAAATAGTTAGGAGTTAGGAGTTAGGAGTTAGAAGTTAAGCATCCGCAAACTAAGGACTAAGGACTAAGGACTAAAAACTAAAGACTAAAACTGGAATAACCATGCAGCAACCTACCCTTTTCAGCCAGCAGCCCCAGGGCATCACCTTGAGCGAGTTCAACTCCCGCATCGAGGCCCACCTCAATGGCCAGGAAAACATCCACAACCAGTGGGTCATCGCCGAGACCAGCGACCTGCGGCTGAACCGCAGCGGACACTGCTACACCGAACTCATCGAGAAGGATGACAAAGGCGTGACCATTGCCAAGGTGGGTGCCGCTATCTGGGCCAACACCTACCGGGAACTCTATCACAAGTTCTTGAGAGCTACGGGCCAAGTCCTGTCAACGGGCATGAAAGTGTTGGTCAACGTGACGGCGTCGTTCCACCGCCTGTATGGCATCAAGGTGGTCATCAACGACATCGACCCCAACTACACGATGGGTGACATGGCGCGGCAACGTCAAGAAATCATCAACCGCCTCACCGCCGAAGGGCTCATCGACCTCAACAAGCAGCAGCCGTGGATGGGAGTGCCACAGCGCATCGCCATCGTCTCGGCAGCGGGCGCGGCAGGCTATGGCGACTTCATGAACCAACTGACGGGGAACGCTTACGGCCTGCAGTATTACACCTGCCTGTTCAATGCCGTCATGCAGGGTGCTCAGACGGTGCCCACGGTCTTGTCGGCCCTGGACCGCATCAACCAGTATGCCGACCTGTTCGACTGCGTCGTCATCATCCGTGGTGGCGGTGCCACGTCAGAACTCAATTCGTTTGACAACTACGACCTGGCGGCGGCCGTTGCCCGATTTCCGCTGCCCGTCATCGTGGGCATCGGACACGAGCGGGACGAGACGGTGCTCGACTATGTGGCAGCCATACGTGTCAAAACGCCCACAGCAGCCGCCGAATGGCTAATCCAATGCGGTGCCGATGCCCTGGCACACTTGGGTGAACTGCAGGAAGCCGTCGTGACCGCCGTGCGCGACACCTTGGGGCAAGCCCGAGAACAGCTGGCCTATTACACCAGCATGATTCCCGCCACAGCGCGCCGCATCATCGAAACCAACCGCATCCGTCTTGACAACCATGCCAAGAACATCCCCTTTGCCGTGGGCAACCTCATCGCGGGGCAGCGCACACGTCTCGAACGGGCCGTGGAACGCATGGGCGATGCCGTGGCACAGGCAATGCAACGTGAGCAGCAACGACTGCTCGCACTTGGCGATAAAGCCACCTTGCTGTCGCCCGACAACACCCTGCGCCGTGGCTATTCGCTGGTGAGAATAGGGAATAAATGTGTCACTGCCGCCAGCCAATTACAGCCCGGCGACACCGTCACCATGCAATTTGCCAGCGGCAATGCCGAAGCCACCGTCAATCATGTCGAAAACCAGTAAACTATCAAGATAATACAATGGAAGAGAACAATCAATCAATGACTTACACCGAGGCCGTGACCGAGCTCGAACAACTCGTTCAAAAGATGCAGGACCCCCAGTGCAGCATCGACAACCTCACCGACTACACCAAACGCAGCAAACAACTGCTGGAAATCTGCCGCAGCAAACTCACCGTGGCCGACGAACAACTCAAGCAGATACTTGACACCCTCCAGCAGGGATAATAGGCAAAAAGGGGGATGCATTTCAACAAAAATTGTGCAAGTCGGGCACAACCACAAAACAACCTTGAGCGTTGCCGAGGCACCGCCCACAACCGCGATAATTTATTTACCGCAAAGGTATGTTTGTGTACCGAGATGGCAAAAGACACAAGATTTGCAACAAAAAGATGCCGATTCGTGTAGTTTTTGGCAGTTTTCTGTGTCTAATCGGTGTATTGATTGTAAAAATGCATGTTATATGGACACGACCAAGAACAACGACAAGCTACAAAAGCTACAAATGCTCAAGCAAGAAAAACAGGCACTTGAGAAGAAGCTGAACAAGGTGGATATTTGGGTCTTCCCGATTACAATTATTGTTATCGGGTTGGGACTTCTTGTCAATGTCTTTGACATCATGAGTGTAGATATCGCAACATGGATAATCGGGGTTTTATTAATCATATCCCTTCCATACATGGGGTATTCTATTGTGAAAATGTTCAAGTTGAGATGGGCCATTGATGATATAGAGCGTGAAATCAAGCGAATAGAAAAACAATAATAGCATGAGATAGAACAGCGGCATGACTGCGTGAATAATTCTTGATGCCACCTCTGACATGAACAAAAAGCCGGGCGCAAAACCGAGCTGGCTCGAGTTATGTTTTCGGCTTGCGCAATTTTTCCATAAAATTTGAGGTGCCTCAACATAAAAAAAGAATAAATTCTTTTTGTTCTGTTTTCGGCTTGCGCAATTTTTCCATAAAATTTGAGGCGCCTCAACATAAAAAAGAATAAATTCTTTTTGTTCTGTTTTCGGCTTGCGCAATTTTTCACTACCTTTGCCGACCAAATAGCAATAGCACAACAACATCAAAAAACCGGACAAGACAATGAACGTACTGGAATTAAGCGAACAAGAGATTTTCCGCCGCAACAGTCTGGAACAACTTAAGGCTATGGGAATCAACCCTTATCCTGCCGACGAGTATGTGGTCAACGCCTATAGTGATGACATCATCGCCAACTTCAAAGATGATGCCGAACCGCGCCAGGTGAGCATCGCCGGACGCATGATGAACCGACGCATCATGGGCAAGGCCTCCTTCTTTGAACTTCAGGACTCACGGGGCCGCGTACAGGTGTACGTGAGCCGCGATGACCTGTGCCCGGGCGAGGACAAGGAGATGTACAACACGGTGTTCAAGAAGCTGCTCGACATGGGCGACTTTGTGGGCGTCGAGGGATTCGTGTTCCGCACCCAGACGGGCGAAATCAGTGTCCACGCCCAGTCGTTAAAGTTGCTGAGCAAGTCATTGAAACCGCTACCCGTGGTCAAGGTGAAGGACGGCGTCACTTATGACGCGTTTGAAGATCCCGAACTGCGCTACCGTCAGCGCTATGTTGACCTCGTTGTCAATGCGGGCGTGAAAGAGACCTTCCTGAAACGAGCCCTGGTCGTGAAGACGATGCGCCAAGTGCTGGACGATGCCGGCTACACCGAGGTGGAGACACCCACGCTGCAGGCTATCGCCGGCGGTGCCACCGCCCGTCCGTTCATCACCCATTTCAACGCGCTCAACATCCCGATGTATATGCGCATCGCTACCGAGCTTTACCTCAAGCGCCTGATTGTAGGTGGGTTTGAGGGCGTGTATGAAATCGGAAAGAACTTCCGCAATGAGGGCATGGACCGCAACCACAACCCTGAGTTCACCTGCATGGAGCTGTACGTTCAGTACAAGGACTACAACTGGATGATGTCGTTCACCGAGAAACTGCTCGAGACCATCTGCGTTGCCGTCAACGGCAAGCCCGAAACCGAAATCGATGGCCAGGTCATCAGTTTCAAGGCCCCCTACCGCCGTCTGCCCATCCTCGAGGCCATCAAGGAGAAGACGGGTTACGACCTGGAGGGAAAGAGTGAGGAGGAAATCCGCGAGGTGTGCAAGCAGCTCAAGCTCGAGATCGACGACACCATGGGCAAGGGCAAACTCATCGACGAGATCTTCGGCGAGTTCTGCGAGGGCACATTCATCCAGCCCACGTTCATCATCGACTATCCCGTGGAGATGTCACCGCTCACCAAGATGCACCGCAGCAAACCAGGCCTGACCGAGCGTTTCGAGCTGATGGTCAACGGCAAGGAGGTTGCCAATGCCTATAGCGAGCTCAATGACCCCATCGACCAGGAGGAGCGTTTCATGGAGCAGATGCGCCTCGCCGACAAGGGCGATGACGAGGCCATGGTCATCGACCGCGACTTCCTGCGCGCCCTGCAGTACGGCATGCCGCCGACGAGCGGTATCGGCATCGGCATCGACCGTCTGGTGATGCTCATGACCGGTAACAGCTACATCCAGGACGTACTGCTGTTCCCGCAGATGCGTCCTGAGAAGGTGCCTGCCCGCGACAAGGTCGAGGCGTTCACCGCACTGGGCATCCCCGAGGAATGGGTAGCTCCCATCCAGAAGGCCGGCCTGCTCACCGTGGCCGCCTTGGGTGCCCTGGAGAAACCTGGCAAGTTGTTCCAGGACCTGCTCGACATCAATAAGAAGTACAAGCTGGGCTATAAGGTGCCCGTCGTTGACGAAGTGAAAAAATGGGTCGAGGCCGCTGCTGCCGCCAGCAAGGAGTAACCCATTTCAACAGACCTTGAAACCTCGCCTCACGAGGTGCCATGCAAGGCATGGCAATTACCGTTTCACCCTCTTGAAACCCGCTCGTGGTTTCAAGAGGGTTTTTGTGAATTTGCAATTTTTAAGAAAGATTTTTACATCTTATAAAAGATAAAAGAGGCTTTTTCTCGTTTTAAATTTATAACTTTGTCAGTTGATACAGTGGGTTTTATGCGATTCGATCGCATTTCTTGCTGATTATCAATATGTTACAATGTGAATTAATAGATTAAATTTACTTGATATGTTTAAAAAACATCTACTTTTTGTGATGCTCATGGTCATGGCTGTAGCCAGTTCCCAAGCAGGAACCTGGAAACTTCACAGTTACTATGTGACATCCAAGATCCAGAACATCTATGACGCTGGCGACAAGGTGTATTACATGAACAGTAACAACCTGTTCCAGTTTGACAAGGCGACCAAAGTCACCAACTTGCTGAGTCGTCAGAATCTGCTGTCGGACGCGTCGGTCAGGCAGATCTTCTTTGATGACGAGAACCGGTTGCTGTTTGTCGCATACGCCAACTCCAATATCGACATTATTGATGCCAACAGCAACGTATTTAACGTTCCCAACCTCAAGGATGTCACACCAATAGCTCATCAGGCGACCTTTTCCAGTGATAAAAACAAAGGTTTTCTTGCTAGCTATACCTCGACGGCCATCAAGGATATCACCTTCGGCGGCGGCAAAGCTTACGTGACTTATGGCTACGGCTTCATGGTTATCGATGAGACTACCAAGCGCGTGATCAAGAACTACGATTTGGGCCGCAATATCACCGTCAACTCGGTCACCCCCGTCGGCGACAAGCTGGTCATCCTGTCAAACAACTACCTTTATTACGGTGAGCCAGGAGAAGAATACCCCATCACTACTTATGAGAAAGTTCAAGGCACCTTCGACGGCAATAAGTTCTTTGCCATCAACGATACATCGGCTTTCCTGCTGAAGTCATCCACGCTTTACCGCTATGACTTCCCCGAGGGACAAGCCCCCCGATCGACCAAGTTGTTGAGCATTGTCCCCACCAACATACAACGCACACCCACAGGCTTCATCCTCAATTTTGCCGGAAAAGCCTATTACTACACTGCTGATGCTTTGGGAACAACGACTACTCAAGCCTCGTCGGTTGTGGGTATTGCATCGAGCGACCCCGCTGGAGACGGCACGATATGGCTTCTCGACGGTAACGGCCTGCACGTGTCGGGTAGCACCGAATATTACATGATCAACAGTCTGACGACAAACATCCCCTACTGGCTGAAGTATAACGCAGCGATGAACAAGCTGTATGCCGCGACCTCGGCCCCCAACATGATCACCACCCAGAACATGTCTGCCACCAATGTCGTTAACACCTACGACGGTGTCACTTGGAAGAAAGCCACCCCCTATAGCACCGAGGGTGGTGCCTATGAGTTCGTATTCAATCCCTTGGATCCTACCCACTACGTACGTGCGAGCTGGAAGAAGGGCGTTCACCGCGTGAAGAACGACACCCACATTGGCACCTACACCTCAAGCAACTCTCCCATGGGCACCTACAAGGCTCATCCCGCATTTGACAACTACGGCAACTTGTGGATTGTCAGCTCATTCGGCTATCCCAGTGCCCCAGCCTCGGTACTCACTGCCGACAAGGTGGCCAAGAGTTCCGTCACTAAGAGTGACTGGTTCACCCCCAGCGGACTGGAGAACTTGAGCACTGGCTCGATGATGCGCTCCCGTTTCATCATCTCCAAGAAGAACAATGTGAAAATCTACTGCGACGGCGATTTTCCCAGCACCTATACCGGCCGTATCCTCTGCTTTGACAACGACAACGAGGATCCCAAGGTGAACACCTACCACATGAGGAGTATCCAGCACTTTATTGACCAGAACAACAAGCAGGTTGACTGGATCTACCTGCGTCACATGGAAGAGGACAAGGAAGGTCTCATCTGGGTGGGCCACGATGCCGGTCTGTTCGTCTTCGACCCTGAGGTTGCCTTTGACTTGCGTCCCAAGGCCATCCGCCCCTATGTCACCAACTTTAACGAGGGTAAGGGCTACCTGTGTGAGGGTTATGACGTTTATGACATCGGTGTTGACCGTAACAACAACAAGTGGATTGGCACCAACAATGGTTTGTACTATGTTTCTCCCGATGCCAGCGAGGTGTTCACCCACTTCACCACCGAGAACAGTGACATTCCCAGTGATTTGGTCTATACCGTCGAATGTGACACCGTAAATGACCGCGTTTACATCATCACCGACAACGGATTTGCCGAGTATATTGTTAACGGCGATGCCGCTACCCTCAACTATAATGGCACTTATGCCTTCCCCAATCCTGTTGAGCCCGACTTTACCGGAATGATCAAGATTGCCGGCCTGATGGACAACAGCTACCTGACCATCACCAACAAGAACGGCGTGGTGGTAGCCCAGATCGGCCCTGCAATGGGAAGCGCGCTGTGGGATGGCTATGGTGAGGATGGCGAGAGGCTACCCACAGGCATCTATAACGTGTATGCCGCTCAAGGGGCATTCCCTGAACCGACAGGCACGCCACAGACCACCATCATGATCATCAAGTAATCCAGGATTGCGGTTACTTTGATCGAAGGTTCTCGCAAGAGGGTGTGCCGCCCAGGGCATACCCTCTTGGCAATAAATAGGGGCGGGATACGCCAACGGGCAAAGCCCCCCTGACACACATTGAACGCAGAATCCCCTTACATTAGAGACTGATGCTATTTAATTCGTTCACATTCATGATATTCCTGCCAGTAGTGTTCTTGCTCTACTGGTTTGTCTTCAAGCCGTTGAAGTGGCAAAACGTGCTCCTGCTGGTGGCAAGCTACGTGTTCTATGGCTGGTGGGACTGGCGTTTTCTCCTGCTGATTGTCATCACCTCGTTGAGCAGCTTCTGCAGCGGCCTTCTCATCGAGCGCTATGAGGGCAGGCGAGGTTTGCAGCGGACCGTCAGCGCCGCGAATATCGTGTTGAACCTGGGCATCTTGGGCACTTTCAAGTATTTCAACTTTTTCAAGGACAGCCTGGCATCGTTGCTGGCCCTGGCGGGAATCACCCCAGACTGGCCCACGATGAACATTATCCTGCCTGTGGGAATCAGCTTCTACACTTTCCAGGCACTGAGTTATTCCATCGACGTTTACAGCAAGAAGTTTAAGCCCACGCGCGACATCGTTGCCTTCTTCTCGTTCATCAGTTTCTTCCCCCAGCTGGTTGCCGGTCCCATCGAGCGGGCATCCAACCTGCTGCCGCAGATGCTGCGTGAGCGTTCATTTGATTACGGCATCGCTGTGGACGGTATGCGCCAGATGCTGTGGGGCTTTTTCAAGAAACTCATCATTGCCGATGGCTGTGCCGAGGTGGTGAACCAGTTGTGGGCCAACATGGAAAGTTCGACAGGCCTGATGCTGTTGATCGCGTCGCTGTTGTTCACCTTCCAAATCTATACCGACTTCTCGGGTTACAGCGACATTGCCATCGGATGCGCCAAGTTGTTCGGATTCCGCCTGACCACCAACTTCAGGGTGCCGTATTTCTCACGCAACGTGAGGGAGTTCTGGCGTCGGTGGCACATCACGCTCAATGCCTGGTTCACCCAATATGTCTATTTCCCGTTGGGCGGCAGCCGCTGTTCAAAGTGGCGCACTGTCCTGAACACGGTCATCGTGTTTGCCCTGTCGGGACTGTGGCACGGTGCCGATTGGACCTTTGTCCTCTGGGGCTTGTATCTGGGCCTGCTGTTCATCCCGCTCATCCTGTTCAAGTCACGTCGTTACAAGGATACCGCGGCTCATGGCCGCCTGTTGCCGACAGGCAGTGAATTCCTGTCGATACTGGTGACGTTCCTGCTCATCAATTTCGGCTGGGTGCTGTTCCGTGCCCCCAACGTGGCAGCCTTTGCCGACTTCACCGCACGCCTGTTCTCGCCATCGTTGTTCAATCCCCACGGACTGACGATGAAGATGGCGACGATGTTGCTGTGGTGCGGTGGACTCTTGCTGGCCGAGTGGCTGCAGCGAGAGCGCCAACACGTGCTGCAGATCGATGGCTATGCCATCTTCTCGACACGCCCCGCCCGCCTGGCACTGTATGCGCTGCTCGTCGCGCTCATCTTCTACTTCGCCGGTGAGGTGCAAACATTCATCTACTTCCAATTCTGACCCCAGCCATGCGAAAATTTCTCACCATCATATCCTATACCGTGTTGCCCGTCTGGTTGATTCTCGTCGGGCTGGCCACCTGGCTATGGGCTACCAATGACAATTCCGGTGACCTGATGCGCTTGGGTCTCATCGACGGCGGCGCCGAATATACCGACTCCATCAGCAAGCGCTTGCTGCCCGAAGTCTATTACGACGGCCAGGACAACGACAGCCTGCTGCGCCTTGACACATGCGGCGTGCTGGTTATCGGTGATTCGTTCTCACATGGCGGTGGCGTGGGCAAATCCGGCGACTATGTCAATTATCTGGCCCATGACAGCGGACGCAGGGTGGTCGTGTTCACCCCCTCGGACCCCACGCTGGGCAGCCCCATGCAGGTCGCCTATGATATCTTGAAACTGGGTGTCATCGACTCGACCAACGCCCCCAACCTGGTCGTCCAAGAGGTGGAGCGTTACCTGGTTGACCGCCACTGCAAGTTCGTCACCACCCACGACTCGATTCCGCGCCCCAAGCCCGAAGAGGAGTCGGAGGCTCCTCTTGATCGCCCCGAGCACGAGGACTACAGCCCGCTGCTGCGAGTCAAGGACTATGTGTTCTACCATTTCTTGGGCGCAAACCCGATTTATACCGCCCAACTGAATCACCCCATGTTTGGCGGCAAGGAGCCTGACAAACTCTATTTCTACAACGATGATGTGAAACTGGGCTTTAACGTGACCGACGGTGAGCGCAAGAAGGTGGTGTCCTGCTTTGAGGATGTCATCGCCATGGCACGCCGCCAGGGTGTGAACCTGATTATCCTCATTGCTGCCGACAAGTATGACATGTACCAGGATTTCATTGTCGAAAACCGCTTCCCTGCCAAGACCCTCAACGAGGATATCGCCCGTTGGTTGCAGCCTGCCGACAGGGAGCACCTGCTGTTTTCCAAAGACATCCTCTACCCGCTGCTCGAGCAGGGCGTAATGGACGTGTATCTGTTCAACGACACCCACTGGTCGCCAGCCTCGTCACAGGTCATTGCCGGGGAAATCATCAAGAAGCTCAAGTAAATTTCTGTCATTCGCTGACAACTGACAATCACAGGCTATGGACATCAATTCGGTCGAATTTTACACGCTGGCATTTGTAGTGGCGATGGCTCTGGTGGCGTTGCTCATGGGGCGTACCGAAAAACGCCCTCCCAGCACCTACATCGTGCAACTCGACACAGCCGAAGCCGAAGATGACGAAGCCGAGGACACCGTGACGCTTGAGCCCTCAAGCGAGAGAAAAGCCGTCCTGCTCAAGCGCAGCGGCATCAGCCTTGCACCTGACGAGACCGTCAACCTGGTCATCACCATTCAGGAAGACCATTGCACCATCGTGGAGAAGAAGGGCAGGAAAAACCGAGTCAAGGGCATTGAGGGTGACCCTGTCGCCGGGGAGGCTGTGCTCAAGTGTCTGCGCCCAAACTGCAAATACCGGATGCGCTACGAGAGCCAGTTGACCAGCACATGGGCAACGTTCACCCTCGACACGGCATCGCCAACCGCCCGGGTGGTGAAGCTGAATTACTGAGCACACAATTTATTGAGGCTTATTTACGTTATAAATAAGAACTCAAGTTTATAAAGTGGCTTTGCCCCTTTAGGAAACTTGAAGATTAGGGATTAAAGATTAGAGATTAGGGATAGACCCATAGGGTCGAAAACCCGCAAACTTTGAAAAAGTTTTCTTCACTAATCACTCATCACTAATCTCTAATCTTCAAGTTCTGAAGTGCTTAGCACTTTAGAAACTTGAATAAGAATATCAACCAGGACGCATAGTTCTGCGGTTCCACAATAATTGACAATAACAATCAACGATATGGCTAAGAAAGTATTATTGTTATCTCTCGTGACAGTGTTGACAGCGCTGTGGGCATCGGCGCAGCACGCCGTGGGTGACTGGCGCATCCACACCTCATTTGTGGGCGACAACGTGATGGCTGTGGCCGAAGGCAACCAGTGGGTCTATTACCTGAGCGGGGGCAATCTGTTCAGGCTTGACAAGGAAACCAAAGAGAACGAGTCGCTGAATATCATGAATGACTTGAGCGATATGACGATTTCCCAGATCTACTACAACAACGAGCGGGACTATCTGGTCGTCATCTACAGCAACACCAACATCGACATCATCTTGAGCGATGGCCAAGTCATCAACATGCCCGAGGTGAAAGACGCCGTGCTGACCGCCAGCAAGGCCATCAACGATGTCACCTTTGCCGACGGGTTGATATATCTCGCCACGGGCTTTGGCTATGTCGTGATTGACGACAAACGCTTTGTCGTCAAGGAGTCGCACATCTATGGCACCCCCCTGACTACGGTGGCACAGATAGACAAGTGGCTGCTGCTGTCAACCGAGAGTGACCTGTACTACGGCCTTGCCAGCGATTATCATGAGCAACTCGAGTCGTTCAAGACCGTATCGTTCCACAAGAATTGCATCATCAGACCCATCACCGACAGCACACTCTTCTGCGTGACGGGTGGTAATACCTATTTCGGAACGTTGAAGCCCGTGAGCGACGATAAACTCAAAATTGACGGTAGCACAATCATTGAACAGAAAACCAGCATTCTGCAACCTACCCTCGACGGTTGGCTGCTGTGGGTACCCAAAGAGAACCAGTGTTATAAGACCGATGCCGAGGGCAAGAACCCCGTCGTCATCGACACCGAGGGTGAGATGTGTAGCGCCAATCCCCGTGGCGACGGCAAGCTATGGCTTGCGGGACCACAGGGACTGCACTTGCAGGGCGAGGGCAACTACTTCCTTCCCAACGCATTAAGCTTCAAGAATCCCTACTGGATGACTTACAACAAGCAGCAGGACAAACTGTACGTCTCCAGTCCCACGGCCAATGTCCACTTTGGGGATCCCCTGCCGTCTTATATTAACACCTATGACGGCATCATGTGGCACGACGTCACCCCCGAGGGTGCTCCGGCCACGGGTACCTATTGGATAGAGTTCATGCCTGGCGAGAGCGACACTTACTTTATAGGCACGTGGACTAAAGGCCTGCTCAAGGTGTACCAGGATGAGATCGTATTCAAGTACGACACGGCTAACAGCCCCATTTCATACAGAGGCGGGGCTATGCATCCCGTCACCAGTATGGACCGCAACGGCAACCTGTGGGTCGTCCAACCCTATGAGAGCTCAGAACACCCCGCCATGGTGTTACCCGCCGCCAAGACCAAGCTAAACCAGTCCACCGCCGACGACTGGTTCTTGCCCCAGATTGATGGCTTGACCTCAACTGACAGCCAGCGCTCCAGCTTCATCTCCACCAAGCAGGGAAGCCAGGACATTAAGATATTTAACGACGGCAACTTCAGAACGCCCCTCTTCATCTGGAACACCAACGGTACAATGTCGACCAAACCGCCACAAGTGGCCCTCAAGTCGCTCAACGACCAGGACGGCGAGCAGATCTCCTGGACCAACATCTTGTGCTTGACCGAGGATTTGAGCGGCAACGTGTGGATGGGCAGCACCGAAGGCATCTGTTACTTCAATCCCAACCAGGACCTCAACTCCAACACCTTTAAAGCTGTCCGCCCCAAGGTGCCCCGTAACGACGGCACGGGCTATGCCGACCGCCTGATGGACGGTATCCAGGTCAACTGCATCGACGTGGACGGCGCCAACCGCAAGTGGATTGGCACCGAGAGTTCAGGCTTGTTCCTCGTGAGTGCCGACGGCAGTGTGGTCATCGACCGCTTCAACGCCACCAACAGCCCGCTGGCCAGCAACACCATCTATCGCGTGTGCTGCAATCCGAACAGCAACTCGGTCTATGTCACCACCCCGGCAGGCCTGTATGAATACTTCAGCGACAGCAGCCCTGCTGCCAGCAGCTATTCCGACATCCTCGCCTTCCCCAACCCCGTGCGTCCCGACTATGGCGGCGATGTCACCATCACCGGCCTGATGGAGGGTTCACTCGTCAAGATTGCCGATGCCAGTGGCAACGTCATCCGCCAACTCAAGTCAACTGGCGGCATGGTGACGTGGGACTGCCGTGACGAGAGCGGCGAGCATGTCAAGTCAGGCGTTTACCTGGTGCTGTGCTCACAGTCGAGCGGCAGCGGCAAAGCCGCCGTGACCAAGATTGCCGTCATCCGCTAACACGCCCCTACCCTGTCTAACGACTATAATGGCAATTGGCATCCGCCCACTCACAAAAATGTGGCAGGCGGATACCATCCTTTTTACGGCAAGCGCCCTTGAGCGTTTTTACAGAAAATTCACATCCATTAGCAGGTCTGTTTGAAAAATAATGGCTAACTTTGCGGCTTGAGGTGTGCGGCAATACACCTTTTATCAAAATAAGTCTTTAGACTTCACATTTTTAGTTTTTTTACTGACAACCAGGAACCAGAAATAAAGAGATAATGATCAACCTGAGTGTAAACGTCAACAAGATAGCCACCCTGCGCAACGCGCGAGGCGGCAATATGCCTGATGTGCTGCAAGTAGCAATGGACTGTGAACGGTGGGGTGCCGATGGCATCACCGTACATCCGCGACCTGACGAGCGACACATCCGGCGCAGCGACGTCTATGCACTGCGCCCGCTGGTACGCACCGAGTTCAACATTGAGGGCTATCCCAGCGAACAGTTTATGGATTTGGTTTTGGCGGTACGTCCCACCCAGGCCACTTTAGTCCCTGATGCCCCCGGCGTGCTCACCTCGTCGGCAGGCTGGGAAGTGGCGCCCAACATGGAACTGCTCACCGGCATTGTGGACCGCCTGAAGGAAGCCGGCATCCGCACCAGCATCTTTGTCGGCACCGACGAGGAAAACATCCGCGCCGCTGCCCGCACTGGTACCGACCGTGTGGAGCTGTACACTGGCCCCTATGCCGAGCAATTCCATGACAACCCCGCCCTTGCCGTGGCCCCGTTCACCGCAGCCGCCATCGCTGCCCACAACGTCGGCCTGGGCATCAACGCCGGCCATGACCTGAACCTGGACAATCTCAAGTATTTCCAACAGCATGTGCCTCACTTGAGCGAGGTCTCGATTGGCCATGCCCTAATCTGTGACGCGCTATACCTGGGCCTGGAAGCAACCATCAAGGCCTATAAAGAGCAACTGATTTAACAATTAGGCTTTAGGCTTTAGGCATTAGGCATTAGGAATTAGAAATTAGGAATTAGGAATTAGGAGTTAGGAGTTGGCGGATGCCAACTAGGGACTAGGGACTAGAAACTAAGGACTAGGGACTAAGGACTAAGGACTAAGGACTAAGGACTAAGGACTAGAAACTAAAAAAGACTAAGGACTAGAAACTAAAAACAGAATACTAACAACTTTAAAATAGAAATATAACATGTCAATTCTCAACATGATTCTCGCCCAAGTGACGCCTGCCGACACGATGATGCAGCAGGCCGCCGACACCGTGCAGCAAGCTATCGACAGCGCCGCACAGGTTGTTACCGACAGCGCTGCCGCCCTTGCCGCTGCAGCAGCCCCCGTAGCCGAGGCCGCCGAACCTATTGTCAAGGAACTCTCGGTATGGGAACTTATCAAAGCCGGTGGCTGGTTCATCATGATTCCGCTGGCACTGCTGGCTGTCGTGAGCATCTACATCTTCTTTGAGCGCCTGTTCGCCATCAATCATGCCAACCGTCAGGACCGCTCGTTCATGGACCGCATCAAGGAGTATATCCACCGTGGTGACGTGAACCAGGCGCTGCAACTGTGCCAGGACACCAACACCCCCTACTCCCGCATGATTGAGAAGGGTGTCACCCGCATTGGCCGTCCCATGAACGATGTGCTCGTCGCCATCGAGAACGTGGGCAACATGGAGGTCGCCAAACTCGAGAAGGGCTTCTCATGGCTCGCCACGACGGCTGCCGGCGCTCCCATGATCGGTTTCTTGGGCACCGTCATCGGTATGGTACAAGCCTTCTTCCAGCTCGCCAGCGCCGGTAACAACAGCAACGTGACCATCCTGGCCAGCGGCATCTATCAGGCCCTGGTAACCACCGTAGCCGGTCTGGTTGTCGGTATCATCGCCCTGTTTGCCTACAACTTCCTGACCTCGCGCGTCAACAAGGTGATGAACAAGCTCGAGGGCAAGACGATGGAATTTATGGACCTGCTCAACGAGCCGGCAAAGTAAGTCAGGAATTAGGAATTAGGAATTAGAAATTAGGAATTAGAAGTTAGGAGTTAGGAATTAGGAGTTGGCGGATGCCAACTAAGGACTAGGGACTAGGGACTAGAAACTAGGGACTAGAAACTAGGGACTAGAAACTAAGGACTAAGGACTAAGGACTAAGGACTAGGGACTAGAAACTAAGGACTAAGGACTAAAAACTTATAAGAACTATGGCACTCAAGAGACAACATAACACTCTGTCGATGTTCAGCATGGCATCGATGACCGACGTCATCTTCCTGCTGCTCATCTTCTTCCTGGTCACCTCGACGTTCGTCTTCCCGTCGGCGCTCGAAGTGAACCTGCCCCAGAGTAGTGAACAGACATCCATCAAACCCTCGACGCGCATCTATGTGGACAAGGACCTGAACATGTATGCCACCCAGACGAGCGAAACGGGCGAGAGCGACTTGCTGCCCATCGCCCCCGAGCAGCTCGAAGGCTTCATGCAGGCACTCAAGGCCGGCAACCCCGACGAGTTTGTTGCCGTCTATGCCGACGAGGAAGTGAACTATGGCAAGATTGTCGAGATTCTGGACAAGGGCTCGCGCCAGGGCGTGAAAATCGTCCTCGCCACCAAGCCCAGCGAGGCCACCTTCGGTCCCGTCACCGACCAGCAGGCCGCCACTGGACAGGATATCGTCACCGAACCCCTACCTACCACCACCAACCCGTAACAGGTTATCACGATGGAAGACGATCGCCGCAAAAATAGCCTCTGGGCGCTGCTGCTCACCCTCTTGATCACGGTGGGCACGCTGGCGCTGTTGCTGCGCTTCACGCTGCGCTACGAGCAGGTCCCCAACCCGCCCGACATGACGCAGCTGGCACAGGACTCCATCTTGTTTGGCGGTGAGTTTGTGATGCTGGGCAACACCATGGATAACATCCAGAACGACCTCATGGACCAGGAATCGGCCGACCCGAGCGCGTCGCCCGAACAAGGCGACAACCCCGACATCGAGGCCGATGACATGGAAGATGCCGGCGAGGTGGCACACAAGACGCCACCCCTGGTGACACAGACCACCGAATCGCCCCACAAGGTGAAGGAGAAACCCAAGGAGCCCGAACCCAAGAAGTCGGGACCCACACGTGAGAACGATAAGCAGGTAGAGAAACCCAAGGCCCAGAACAAGAACTCTGAGTCTCAGGAGACCAAGTCCAAGAATACCAACGAGCAGAAAACCACCGCCAGCAACGCCACCAACAACAGGGTAAAAAACGCCTTCGGCAACGGTAGCGGCAACGGCGGCGGCAAGCAAGGCTCGGAAGGTGGCAACTCCAGCCAGGGCGTGCTCGCCGGCAAGCCCGGCATCGCCGGACTCGTGGGCTACACCCTCGACTATTGGGCCAAGCCCGTCCCCAACAGCAAGTGGTCGGGACGCGTGGTGGTGCGAGTCACCGTCAACCCGCGCGGACAGGTCACCCAGGCCAAGGCCGTGAGCGCCACGGGCGACCTGGCCTCACATCCCGAGGTGCGCCGCGCCTGTGAGCAGGCAGCCTTGAAATCGAGTTTCTCGGTACCCAAAAACACGATGACCGAGGGCATCGGCACCGTGACCTACATCTGGCATTAACCGCCAACATCAGACAACAATCAATAAAACCGCCCCTATTGCTACCGCCTTAGGGGCGGTTTAATTGATACATTCTAATTGATGGCTGAAAATATTTTGCAGTACAGCACAGTATGATTATCTTTGCTTGACTTTTATCAAACAATGTTACACCCATGAGCGATTACTACAAGCAGACCAGACAAGAAACCATCATCTACACCATCATTTGGTTTGTCATCTTCTTGGCGCCTCTCGCGGAGTTTGTCGTCAACTTTGACCCCGAACATCCGATTTGGATCAAGAACGGGTTGTTTGACACATGGGTTCACATGCTGATGTTCTTTGTCGCTTTCCTCATCCATAACCACATCCTGGCCCCCATCTTGGTAAAGCAGAAGAAAGTGGCCAAATACATCGCCTGTAGCATTGTCGTCATAGCCCTGTTCCAAACAGCTCAATGCGTCCACAAGCCTAACCATCACATGATGCCAAACGGCCAACAGACGGAAAATGTCATCGAGATGGAGCCACCTCCTCCCGACGGACGTCCCCCCATCCACAGGCACGACATCACCATGTTCATTCTGGTCATCATGATGATGGGAGCCAACCTGGGCGTAAAGACCTTCTGCCAGAGTGAGGAGGAGAAAAAGCACCTGGCCAAGCTCAAGGAGCAGAGCCTCAAGCAGGAGCTGGACTACCTGCGCTACCAGGTTAACCCGCACTTCATCATGAACACGCTCAACAACATCCATGCCCTGGTCGATATTGACCCTGAGCAGGCCAAGGACAGCATTGTTGACATGTCCAGGATGATGCGTTACCTGCTCTATGAGAGCGACAAAAACTGCGTGTCGCTCAGTAGCGCCATACTCTTCCTCAAGAAATACCTCAACCTGATGAAGTTGCGCTATATGGACACCGTGGAAATCAACCTCGACGTGCCCCAGTCGTGCAGCGAGGATCTGGCACTTGTGCCCCTGGTGTTCATCCCCTTTGTGGAAAACGCCTTCAAGCATGGCGTGGGCATCGACAAGACATCGACCATCGACATCGACATCGAGCACAAGAACGGACGCCTCCTGTTCCACTGCCATAACACCAAGAGCGGCGTTAAGCACGAGTATGGCGGCGTGGGACTGAACAATGTCACCAAGCGCCTGGAACTTATCTACGGCAATGACTACAACCTCGACATCCGTGACGAGGACGACAGTTATGACGTGCGACTCGACCTGCCCGCCAAGTACCCTGGGGATTTCAAGGCACGCACTAACACGAACAATTAAAAACCGCTAAAACCGCTATACGACTATGATCAAGTGCATTGCTATCGACGACGAACCGTTGGCTCTCAAGAAGCTGGTGACCTATATCAAGAAGATTCCATATCTGGAACTCGTGGCAGAGTGCCGCAGTGCCATTGAGGCGCAACAGGTGGTTGACCAGCAGCAGGTCGATGCCATCTTCCTCGACATCAACATGCCCGGCCTGAACGGCCTGGACTTTGCCAAGTCGATGCAAGACCACAGCAAGGGCCCCATCATGGTGTTCACCACAGCCTATAGCGAATATGCCATCGAGGGCTACAAGGCCAATGCTGTGGGCTACCTGCTGAAGCCCTACAGCTTCGATGAGTTTGAGACAGCCGCCCAAAAGGTCAAGGACATCATGGAAATACGCCATCAGTCCAGTGCCGAAGTGTCGGCCGACCCCAACGACAACGTCATCTATGTCAAGAGCGACTACAGGATTGTGCGCATCGACATCAGCAGTATCCGCTACATCGAGGCGATGAGCGAGTACCTGCGCATCTCATGTGACGACAAGGAAAAACCCGTCATCGTGCTGCTGAGCATGAAGAAAATCGAGGAACACCTGCCCACCAACACCTTCATGCGCATCCACCGCTCCTACATCATCAACCTGGACAAAATCCGCGAGGTCAAGAAAAACCATGTCATCCTTGAGGGCGACGCCTCCCTGCCCATCGGCGACAACTACAAGGACACCTTCATGAACTACCTCAACAGCAAAATCCTCACCAAATAACACAACGGCATCCGCACAACTATACAAAAACTACGGATTCTACTGATTTTTTCTGATGGCATCTGCATTCTGACAACTGCCAGCGGATTAAAGGATTAGAGGGGTGCTGGTGCGCCATTAATCAACTATATTCAACATAACCGCCCGTTGGGCGGGAAATTAAGCAAATTATGTTTAAAATTAAGCATAATAATTAATATATTTATAATTTTAATTTTAAATTTGTTTAATTTCCCGTGCGTTAGCATGGTTAAGTTGCCAAGACGGATCGTCAAAGTGAGCGGATGCCAATTGTCATTATTGTGCTTATTGTCTTCCTTTTATTTTAGTTGTTTTTTGTCGTCCTTTTATTCTTATTGTCTTTGCGCCCTTTGCGTGGGGCAAAGAGGGCGGGAATGACGGTTATTTGTCTGGGTCGTCGTGAGGCTGTGTGGCATCGATGTGATTGGGCCGCAAAACGGGTGCGAGTAAAAAAACTTGGTACAATCAACTCTATACGCTAAACTTTTTGTAACTTTGCACGTTTTTAAGCGATTATAATCTTTATTCGACGTTATGAATATATCCTATAAGTGGCTCAAACGCTATATTGACACCGACCTGACACCTGAGAAGGTGGCCGAGGCACTGACCTCGCTGGGTCTGGAAGTGGGAGCAGTTGAACAAGTGGAAACCATCAAGGGCGGCCTGCGCGGACTGGTTGTGGGACAGGTGATGACCTGCATCGACCATCCTAACAGCGACCACCTGCACATCACCACAGTGAACCTGGGTGACGGCAATGAGCCGGTGCAGATCGTGTGCGGTGCCCCCAATGTGGCCGCTGGCCAGAAGGTCATCGTCGCCACGCTGGGCACCAAGCTCTATGACGGCGACCAGGAATTTACCATCAAGCGCAGCAAGATGCGCGGCGAGGAGTCGCTGGGCATGATTTGCGCCGAGGACGAGATTGGCGTGGGCACCAGCCACGACGGCATCATCGTCCTGCCCGAGGACGCTGTAGTGGGCACTCCCGCTGCCGATTACTATGGCATCGAGGATGATTACCTGATTGAGGTCGATTTGACGCCCAACCGCATCGACGGCGGCTCGCACTATGGTGTGGCCCGCGACCTGTCGGCATGGATGCATCGCCATGGCATGGACGGAAACCTGCACAAGCCCAGTGTCGAGGAGTTTGCCATCGACCGTCAGGACGGCGGCATCCCCGTCACCGTCGAGAACGCCGAGGCTTGCCCCCGCTATGCCGGTCTGACCGTGCGCGGCGTGAAGGTGCAGGAGAGCCCCAAGTGGCTCAAGGACCTGCTGCTCGCCGTGGGACAGCGTCCCATCAACAATATCGTCGATATCACCAACTACATCCTGCTGGGCACGGGACAACCCATGCACTGCTTTGACCTGAGCAAGGTCAAGGGCGACCGCATCGTGGTCAGGACCGCCCCCGCGGGCACCAAGTTCGTCACCCTCGACGGCGTGGAGCGCACGTTGACCGACCGTGACCTGATGATCTGCAACGGCGAGGAGCCGATGTGCATCGGTGGCGTGTTTGGCGGTCTGGACTCGGGTGTGACCGAGACGACCACCGACGTGTTCCTGGAGTCGGCCTACTTCCACCCCACGTGGATCCGCAAGACGGCCCGCCGCTTTGGCCTGAACACCGACGCCTCGTTCCGCTTTGAGCGCGGCATCGACCCCAACGAGGTCATCTATAACCTCAAGCTGGCCGCTATGCTCGTCAAGGAGCTGGCAGGTGGCGAAATCTGCGGCGACATCGTTGACGTGAAGGCGCACGACTTCCCCGGCTTCCCCGTGGAGTTGCGCTACGACTATGTGAAGCGCCTCATCGGCAAGGACATTCCCCACGATGAGATCCGCGACATCGTGAAGAGCCTGGAGATGGAAATCACCGCCGAGGACGACGAGAAGATGAACCTCGTCGTGCCCACCTATCGTGTTGACGTTCGCCGCCCCTGCGACGTGGTGGAGGACGTGCTGCGCGTCTATGGCTACAACAACGTCGAGTTCACCGACGCCGTTCACGGCAGCCTGTCGAACAAGACCGACGTCGATTGGCGCGACGACATGCAGGAGACCGTGAGCAACCAGCTCACCAGCGTGGGCTACCACGAGATGATGAACAACTCGTTGACCGTGGGTGCCTACTACGAGGGGCTGACGACGTGGCCCGCCGACTTGTGCGTGCGCATCATGAACCCGCTGAGCAGCGACCTGAACGTCATGCGCCAGACGCTGCTGTTTGGCGGCCTGGAGAGCATCGCCCGCAACATCAACCACAAGAACGCCAACCTGCGCCTCTATGAGTTCGGCAACGTCTATAGCCACGACGGCAGCGTGAGTCAGGAGGAAAAAGCCCTCGCCCCCTACAGCGAGAGCACCCAGATGGCGATGTGGCTCACCGGCAACAACCACGACGAGTCGTGGGCCGACAAGGTGAGGGCACTCACCGTCTATGACCTCAAGGCCGACCTCGAGAACGTGCTCGTCAACATGGGCATCAACCTGCACGACCTCGTCGTCGAGCAGCACGAGGACGAAATCCTCAACCCCGCCCTGCGTTACAGCAACCACGGCGGCAAGACCATCGCCGTGATGGGTGTCGTTGACGAGGCGCTGGCCAAGAAGTTTGACGTCGATCAGCCCGTCTATTACGCTCAAGTGAACTGGAACCTCGCCTGCAAGCTGGCGATGAAGAAGGACATCAAATATACCGACCTGCCCAAGACGCTACCGCTGCGCCGCGACCTGGCGCTGCTGGTGGACCGCACGGTGACTTACGACGACATCCGCCGCGTGGTGGAGGCCAGCGAGAAGAAGTTGCTGCGCTCGATGACACTGTTCGACGTCTATGAGAGCAACAAACTGGAGGCCGGCAAGAAGTCCTATGCCATCAGCATGATTCTGCAAGACAACGAGAAGACGCTCAACGACAAGCAGATCGATGCCATCATGAACAAGATTATCAAGAATCTGGAGACCCAGCTGGGAGCCAAGCTCAGATAACAGTTAACAGTTAACAGATAACAGATAATAGATAACAAGATTATAAAACCAAAATAAAAAAAGACCAATCATGGGAAGAGCTTTTGAATACCGCAAAGCAAGAAAGATGAAACGCTGGGGCAGCATGTCCCGCACGTTTACACGCATCGGCAAGGAAATCACCATCGCCGTTAAGGCTGGTGGTCCCGATGCCGAAGGTAACTCCCGCCTGCGCGCGTTGATCGCCAACGCCAAGGCTGCCAACATGCCCAAGGAGAACATCGAGCGCGCCATCAAGCGTGCCAGCGAGAAAGATGCTGGTGACTACAAGGAGGTGATCTACGAGGGATTCGGCCCCCACGGCATTGCCGTGCTGGTAGAGACCGCTACCGACAACACCACCCGCACCGTGGCCAACCTGCGCAACTACTTCAACAAGAAGGGCGGCAGCCTGGGTAACTCTGGCAGCGTGGCCTTCATGTTCAGCCACAAGTGCTACTTCCATGTGGCTCCCAAGGCCGACGTGGACCCCGATGAGCTCGAGCTGGAACTCATCGACTGCGGCGCCGAGGAATTTGCCATCGACGAGGAAGAGATGCTCGTGTCGGGCGACTTTGCCGCTAACGGCGACATCATGAAGTACCTCGAGGACAACGGCTTCGAGATCAAGAGCAGCGAGTTCGTCTATGAGCCCGCCGACTACAAGGACGTGACCGACGCCGAACGTGCCGACGTCGAGGCCCTCATCGAGGTGCTCGAGGAGGACGACGACGTGCAGAACGTCTTCACCACCATGGCCGAAGGCGAAGGCGGCGACGAGGAGTAACCTCGACCCATCTTCACTCGCCCCACAACTTCACTCGCCCCACGCTAAGGCGCCAAGGCGCGAAGACTTTTATTTGGCATCCGCACACTGAAGTGAACAAATCAGAATGCGGATGCCATTTGTCTATTCTGTCAAAAAATGAATTATGGCTATGAACTATAAAATAGGGGGTAAAAACTTGGGGCTTGAAAAAAAAATGTAATTTTGCAGGTGTGAAACGGTTGCCGTTGGTCATATTGGTCTTTGCGCTGCTCGTGGCGGTGGTCGCGGGGTGCAGCCACAGTGCCCGCTATGACGGGCGGCTGGTGGCGGCCGACAGCCTGATGTGGGACACGCCAGACAGCGCCCTGGCCGTCCTGACCGCCATCGACAGCCTGAGCAGCGAGGCCAATCAGGCCTACCGCGACCTGCTCGTGACGCAGGCCCGCTACAAGTGCTATCTCGAAATCACTGCCAGTGACGACAGCGCCATCAGCCGTGCCATCACCCATTACCGCCGCCACAGCGATGAGCGCGAGAAACTCACCCGCGCCTATCTCTACAAGGGAGCCGTCATGGAGGAACTGGGCCACATCGATAGCGCCATGTACTACTATAAGACCGCCGAGGTTAGCGCAGAGGAAAAAGACTACACCAATCTGGGCCAAATCAATACCAGAATAGCCGACCTGTACCGCCTCTATTATGCTGACAGGCAAATATGCTTCGACAAATTCAAACAAGCATTGAAATATTATCAGTTAACTGATAATAAGCCATTGCAGTTTGATTGTTTACTCAACATGGGGGCATGTAGTGCCACAACCCACATCGGCAACACTAAACAGCTCTTACTTCATGCCATAGATCTTGCTATAGAATTAAATGATAGTGCTGGTTATTATACATGTCAAGAACTGCTATGTCGTCAGTTGTATTATTCTGATAATTCACTGACTAAAGCCAAGCAGATTGCATTAGCTTGCCTAAATAACTACCGACAATATGTTAACCAAGATCTTCTGCTCGACTTGGCCGATATCTACGCACTTAGCAGTATGCCCGACTCAGCAAGGTATTATTTGAACTTAGTAAAAATCAATGCCAATGTTCCTAATATCGGCCAAATAAAAACGAGACAGTATCTAATTCTATCTCGAATCTACAAATTAGACGGCGATAACGTTAAAAGCAGTCACTATGAATCTTTGGCTCATCAGGTCTCTGATTCCATACTCAACAATAAAAAGAAATACCAAATACAAGATACGGAGAATACAATCAATTTCAAACAAGCCAAACAAACACAGAAAAACAAGCGGATAATACATTCTTTGCGTTTACTGATTATAGTTCTACTTGCCATAGCAATCATTCTAACAGTTCTATTCTGGCACTACCATCACCGCAGGGTTAAACAAATTCAAGCAGTTATTAACGAGTTGCGGCTCGCTGGCGTGGATCGACATGAGGATTTATTGGAGCAAATTGATTCTCAAGACGGGACTGTCAGTAAGTTTATAGAAAACTTGGTATCGTTGATGCAAACATTAATTGATTCAAGCCAGCACGATTCTCCTTCAGTGATTCGGAAACGTGTCAATGAAGAGATTAGTAAACTCACGGCAACTGAGGAGTTTTGGAATGCATTAAGGACACATATTGACCAAAACAACAATCAATTAATAACCAATTTAGCCCAAAAACCACGTATTACAGAAAACGATTTACAATTCATTGAACTGTGCTGCTGTGGGTTCAATTATATAGAAATAGCCATTATAATGGGCTATACACCCCAATATATTAGCCAAAAGCGCAGAAAGATTGCATCAAAGCTAAATCTTCGAGTCCCCCTTCAAGAATACCTTAATCAAGAAATGAAACTGCATTGAATCTCACGAAATACACTTCTTCAAAGTCTTCACGGCATAAAGAAGCTACTGTTTTTGGTAGTTAAAGAGAGGCCTATACATAATCCTTTGTGTCTCTGTTGATTACATCTTTTTTTTGTACACACCCCGAAAAAGTCTTTTTGGGGGTAATTTTTAATAACACTCTATTTATCAACGTATTATAATCTTTAAAATTTCTTTTTAAATAATTTCAGGATATCTATTATTCCTATTTCCCTTACCATTATTTTTGCACCGTGTAAACCAATATAAAAAAAATGAAAATGAAAAACATTCTATTTTTCTTATTTGCATCAATGTGTTTCATGGTGTATGCTGATCCAGATGAAATTGTTTTGAATCCGAGTGGCTCGGGTGATGTGACCCTGGCTGGCGGCTTTGAAGTTGAGCTGGGTGCCAGATTTACCGTGCAGAGGACTTCGTATAAATAACCTATTATTTACAAACCATTTAATACAAGTAAAGTTATGAAAAAGATTTTAATGATTATGACGATGGCCTTCTTGGGCTTGTCACAGGTGGTGGCTCAGGACGGCTACACGCCGTTTGTGCGCGAGGGAGTGCAGTGGGTCTGCTATTTCTATTGTGACAACGATTATATGGGTTTCGAGCCAGGTCAGACGTTCTTCACGCTGGAACTCAAGGGCGACACCGTCATCAACGGCAAAGAGTACAAGATGATGCACAAATACAGCGGCATCGGTGTCAACCCTGACGATGACACGGTCCTGGCCTGTCTGCGCGAGGAGGACCGCGTCGTTTATGCCATCATCCCTGAAGGGATGGCCAGCAATTCATTCCTGGTGGGGTATGGCGACGTGTGGGGCAACAGCCTCTATAACATGGCCAGATCAGGACAAGAAATCATCTTGTATGAGTTCAATGAGACGGAAGCTTACTACAAGTACATCTATACCTTCGATAGTAACCACCTCAGCTATCTGGGCGTTGACATGGTGGAAGTGGGCGGACAGCAGGTCAATCGTCACACCTTCAATCGTCATGAACGGGACTTTTACTTCATCGAGGGAATAGGATATGACGGGTTCTATCCCGGCTATCCGCTGAGTTATGGCGAGGATGGCTTCCCATACTATCTGAGCCATGTCGTTCAGGACGGTAGGATCATCTACAAGGGCGTCAATTACCTGGACGTGGCACCCCCCGACGGCCGCATGCCCATGGAGCGCGAAGGCATGCAGTGGGTGTTTGAACGCGTCACCATCGACCACGGCGTGACAAAGAGCGAATACTACACTTATGAGATCGGTGGCAAGGATGCCCGTGGGGACATTTCGTCAGATAACTATGAAAAGATCTATGCTGGAGCCAGATACTGCCGCTACTACGAGGGCATGAAACCGGACGGTGACGGAGAAATCGTGTGCTCGCTGAAGTTCGATAGCTGGGATGAGAGGGCCATCGACAACACCATCATGGACAAGGTGGCTAGCGAAGGCCGCAACCTGATGCGCCGAATGTTCGTAGGGGCGGACAATATGGAACTGCTCTACTATTTTGACCATAAAAATCCCGAATATGTGTTGTATTATTATACCCACTTTCAGCAGTCTCCCAAGATCCTGACCAGCGACAACTTCACGCTCGTGGAGCCGGTCGAGATTGACGGCTACAGCTGCAACCGCTACGCCTACGTGGACGAGAGCGGAGAGGTGCAGTGCTACCTCATCGAGGGCATTGGCATCGACAGCCGCGACATGGGCGACCTGCTGGCTCCGTTCACCCGCAAGCCCGACCCCGATGCCGACTACCAGGAGTACTGCGGCCTGAGCCACGTCATCAAGGACGGTAAAATCATCTACAAGGGCATGCGCTACAACGCCGAGGCCGTGGAGGGCAACCCATACGACGTGGATGGTGACGGACAGGTGAATATCGCTGACGTGACCGCCCTGGTTGACATGCTGATGAGCCCACAGACACTCTTGATGCAACACGCTGACGTGGATGGCAGCGGTGAGCTGAACATCGCCGATGTGACTTTCCTGATTGACTACATCCTGGGTCGATGATCCAGTGGTAACATTTGCCAAATAGAAGTGCTAAGGGAAGAATAGTTTATTTTCAGGTTTTCAGGGTGCAGCGCCCGGATTCAATCCACAACGGCGCTGCACCTGTTTTTTTCAATCCTAAAACTTTGATCGGGCTACGCCCGAGAAAACTTGTGCAAACCAAACGCAGCGGCGGGGGCGGTGCATCATTGGGACGGTTCTAACTGATAGCGCCGCTTCGCTTACCGCATCATTAGAACCGTCCCAGCTGATGGCACCCGTGCTCTCACTAGCATCCGCACTCTGTAAACTATCAGGGTGCGGATGTTGGTTTGTATCAGGATTCCTTGTGATTTTACAAAAAATATTGAATAAGATATTGTTCAATTCCGAATTTATTGTAATTTTGCAGAAAATTCAGAATTAATGATGGCAAACTATATTAAACGTGATATCTATCTGCAGAAACTCGTCAACCGGATGAATAATGGTGAGGTGAAAGTCATTACAGGCCCTCGTCGCAGTGGCAAGTCATGGCTCTTGAGCCGCATCTTCAAGGATTATCTCCAGTCTAACGGAGTGGACGAGAAAAACATCATCATCGTTTCTTTTGATACCGATGAAGAGATATATGGTGACTTAACCGACCATCAAGCCCTCAAATCTTTCTTGTATAGCCGCATCACCTCGTCAGAGACAAACTACTATGTGATACTTGACGAAGTTCAAGAAGTTGACGGCTTTGAAAGAATCGTGAATGGCCTAAATGCAAAAGAGAATGTTGATGTCTATGTGACGGGAAGCAACTCGCATTTCCTGTCATCAGATATTCGCACCATCTTCAGGGGGCGAAGCGATGAAATCAGGGTTTATCCGTTCTCGTTTAATGAATTCTGCACCGATCGCACTGAACCGGTCACCGAATTGTGGAAAGAGTATTACACCTACGGCGGCATGCCCGGCTTGCTGCGCCAACGCACACCCGAGCAAAAAGTGGCTTACCTGCAACGGTTGTGGAACAAGACGTATCTTGATGATGTCGTCGAGCGCAATGGAGTGAAGGACAAAGTTGCGCTCTCGACTCTTGCCGATGCCTTGTGCTCCTCAATCGGTTCACTGACCAATCCTCATCGCATCAGTAACATTTTGAAAAGTGTACAGCACACAGCCATTGACCCAAACACTGTGGGGAAATATATCGGTTATTTGGAAGACGCTTTTCTTTTTGAGGGTGCTAAGCGTTTTAATATTAAGGGAAACAAATATTTTGATAGCATTAAGAAGTATTATGCCGTTGACGTGGGACTAAGGGCCGCTAAACTGAATTTTCGTCAGCAAGAACCTTCCCATATCATGGAAAACGTCATCTATAATGAATTGCGATTGCAGGGATATACTGTTGATGTAGGGCTTGTTGAGTCACGGGAAAAGCGTGATGGGAAACTGGCTTACATACAGTATGAGGTCGATTTTATTGCCAGTAACGGCATTGATCGATTCTATATCCAGTCGGCCTTTGAGTTGGGCAGCGAAGAGAAACGGCAGCAAGAGCTGAACTCGCTCTTGAAAATTCCCGACAGTTTCAAGAAAATCGTCATTGTAGGAACAGATATCGCTCCATACATAGACAACAAGGGCATCCATTACATGGGGCTGTTCCAATTCCTTCGCTCAGGCTTGCAATAACCCTGATGTGTAATTGAAAGGAATAGACAGAACGGACGGAGGTATCCGCTCGTGTGGAAATCAATAGCTGATTTCCACGAGGCGGGGATCGGTGTTGTCGAGGGTGGTGTAGCCGTCGGCAATGGTGGTCGTGCCGTCCACGTCGAGGGCCTTGCCATTGGGAGCGCAACTGTAGAAGTAGCCACCGCTGATGGTGCAATCGGTGTCGCACTTCACGCCCTTGGGAGCGACATTATTTTGGCGGCCCGTTACCACTACATTCAGCTCACCGCCAGTGAACAAGAAGGGCTGCGCCACGTTGATGCCCTTGGCATCGTCGCCCATCGACTTAATGTTGAGGGTGCCGCCCGTCATCTTCATGTTATAGTCGGCCTTCACGCCTGCCGCACCCGTCGAGACGGGATTGCCCAGTGAGTCGGTCTCAATCCTTGAGGTGCCGCTGTTGATGATGGTAGTGCGGCCGCCCGTGATATAGACGAGGCTGTCGCAGTTGATGCCCTTGGCACCGTCGGCAGCGATTTCCATGTTGATGACACCGCCCTTGATATGGACATAGTCTTTGCCCTTGAGGCCGTGGCCGCTGGTGCTGTTCAGATAGAGGTGGCAACCCGGGCGCACAAAGATGTAGTCATCGCTGGCGACGCAATGCTTGCCCACGCTATAGACGTTGAGCGTACCCTTGCCGCTGACCAGTATCTGCCCCTCGCTGAAGACGGCGGCCTTCTGGTCCTCGTCATCCACCATGGCATAATTCTCACCATCGCGCAGGGTGTTCTCGGTGCCCGCGTTGAGCACCAGGTAGAGCGACTTGCCGCACTGGTTGTTGATGGCGGCACCATTGGGATTGGTGATGTCCGCGCCGTTGAGCAGCAGTTGGAATTTGCGTTCGCTGTAGAACTTGAGGGAACCGTTGGGAGTGCTGCCCGTCACCACATAGCGCACGCGCTTGGCGGTGCTGGTGACGGTGACATGGGCGCCCTCGATGCTCACCATCACCGTCGATGGATTGCCCGTCACCGTTGCCGTCTCCCCGTCAAAGCTGATGTTCACCGAGGTGGACCATGAGGTGTTCTCCACATAGTCGCCATAGTCGCTGGCATCCTCATCGTCGGGAATCCGCTCGGCAGGTTCAGTGAGGTCCGAGAAGTCCAGAGCAATTTCCTTGGGCACTATTTCGTCTTGCTGCGAGCCACCGCCCAAAATCAAGTTGATGACCTGGTTCACGTCGCTCACATTGACTGTGCCATCATTGTTGACATCAGCCTCGGTGCTGTAACTATCGGCCAGAATGCTGTTGATGACCAGGTTCACATCTGTGATGTTCACCGTGCCGTCACCATTCACATCGCCCGTCATGGCACTGGCGGGCACACCGATTGCCGCCGCTATGACTGTGAGCAGTAAAAATCTCTTCATTGCTTTTGTCTTGAATTTCTTGGTTACTCTAATAGGAGATGGTCAATACTTTGGGAGCCAGATCGTAGGTCTTATAGCCCGGTGCCACCGTGGTTGTGCCGGCCACGTCCATCGGGTCACTGCGCTTGCTGTAACTGTAGAAATAGCCGCCGTCGATGGCAAAATTGCCGTCAATCTTCACGCCTCTGGGTTTCTTGAGTTTTCTGGTGCCCGTGGCGACCGCCATCGTGTTGCCCCCGTGGATGGTGACATCGCGTTTGGCATTGATGCCCTTGCCGCCATCGCCCGTGGCCTTGAACTTGAGCGTTCCACCATTGACAATCAGCAGGGTGTCGCACGCCAGTCCGGCACACGATGTGGTGTCAAGCAGTCCCTCGTCGGTGGTCTCGATGCGCGTGTCGCCGCTGCTCATGGCGATGAGGCGACCGCCGTTAACGGTCATCACGCCGCCGCTGCGCACACCCTTGGCACCATTGCCGCTGGCCAGCACGTTGATGACGCCGCCATCCATGATGATGCCATCGTTGGCGCGCAGGCCATCGAGGGCACTGCTCTCGACATAGAGCTTCACGCCGGGACGGACGCGGATGTAGTCATCGCTGCGGATGCCGCCACGCCCCAAGGCCGAGACGTCAAGCCGCCCCTTGCCGCTAAAGATGATTTGTCCCTCGCTGAAGAGGGCTGCCTTCTGGTCTTCCTCACCCACCATGACGTAGTCGGTACCATCTTGCAAATGGTTGGTGGTGCCGTCGGCCAGCACGACGTACATCGTCTTGCTGCCCTGATTGTTGATGGCAGCGCCGTTGGGATTGGTCAGGTCAACATTATTGAGCATCAGCTGGAAACGCTTGTCACCGTAGAACTTCAAGGAGCCATTGGCCGACTGTCCGCCGACCACAAACTTCACGGGTCCCGACAGGTTGGTGACGGTGACATGGGCTCCTGTTATCGAAACGGCGACACCACTCACGCGTCCAGTAACTGTCGCGGTTCCATCAGCAAACTCGATATTCATCACCTTGCCCCAGGAGGTGTTCTCCACATAGTCGTTATAGGCAGGGTCGGCCTCGTCGGTGACGGGGACATCGGCAGCCTCGGTCAACTCGGTGAAGTCCAGTTCCACCGCAGCGGGTTCCACCTGATACTGGGCAATGACGTCGTCCATGTCGGTGTCATCTTTCACACACGATGCCATGACCAGGGTCAAAGCGGCCAGCATGAGGCTATAGCGTAAAAACTTCTTCATAACGGTTTAAAATTTATAGGTGTAACCCATGCCCAGCATGTGGATGTTGGGCTCACTGCTGCTGCCACTCACCTGGTAGCGGTAATAGAGCTTGAAGCTGTGCGTCTTTTTGACGGTGTGGCTCACACCGGCAATGCAGCGCGTCTTTTCCAAGTCGCGCGTGGTGTGGAACTCCACGCTGGCAAACGGGTCGAACTTGCACTTGGGGATGTCCCATTCCAGCTGCAGTCGGCTGCGCAGCACGTTTTTGCCCTTGCCGCGCACCTCATGGTCCTCCCATTCGCCCTCATCAAAGTCGAAGTTGTCAATCATTTTGCTGTGGCGGTAGGTGTACTGCCAGCGCTCGCGCAGGCTCACCTCGACACGCCTGATCTTGTAGCTACCCGTGAGCGACACATTGAAGCGGTGGCGCACACCCCAATAACTGGGACGCCAGTTATTATAGCTCACGCCATCGTCCTGATAGGTGATTTCCTCGCGGTTGTTGTCGATGAGCAGGGTGTAGCCCGCACTTGCCTTGAGCCACGGCAGCACTTTGTAGCTGACGTCACCGCCCAGGCTGACGCGGTCGGCGGTGCGGAAATCGTTGCGCGAACGGAATTCCATCTCTACTCCCGCGTTCAACTTCTTGGAGAACTTGTGGGAGGCCTCGACCGAAGCAACCAACCCGGCATCGTCGGCTAACGAGGATGTCGGGATGAAAGCTGCGCACAACAGCCACAGCAGGCTTGCTATCAGTTGTTTTCTTTCACGTCTTGCCATTCGTATTTAGGTACTTTTAACGTATCATTAATTTGCTTGTCACCATTGCCGTCATTCTCATATTCTATCTTGATGATGGCGGTATCCTTGAGAAAATCGACCGAGCCGATATTCAACTTGGTAATTTCCAAACCAGTACGCTTGCGCAGGTCGGCGAGCAGTTCCTCGCGTCTCTCGGGTGTAATCAACTCGATGCGGTCATAGAGGATGAGTTTGCTGGCCAGGTTCTTGCGCAGCACATAGGTCTCAAACAGCCAAATCAGGAGTGCTATCGCCACATTGGGCAGCAACAACTCGGCGATGCTCAACGAGTCGGCCAGCGCATTGATGACCGACAGGCTGATGACACCGAACATATAAGACATCTCGCGCACGGGAATCGTCTCGGTGCGGTATCGCAGCACACCGAAGATGGCAAACAGTCCCAAGGCAAAGCCAATCTTCACCTTCACGCTTCCCAACAGGTAAATCAGGAAAAAGATGCTCACACTCAACAGCACGAGTGTGAAGAAATAGTCGCGGCGGTGTGTCTTACGGTAATAGAGAAAATAAACGATGAACCACAACACCAGCATGAAGAAACCGAAGCGTATCAACATCTCGGTCACTCCCGCGGCGTCAAACCACTTAAAACCAGTGGCAGCCTTGATGGCTTCATGCACGGCTTCGTTGCCGTCTTCAAGAGCGGATAAATCTTGCAATAGTATCATATTTTAGTCCTTAGTTGTTAGTCCTTAGTCCTTTGTTGTTAGTCCTTAGTTAGTTGAGAGGAGGCGGTCAATCATGTGGAGGCGTTCCTTGAAGTTGTTGCGCTTGAGCGCGGGATTGGTCAACGCCGACCCCATGCAGTACTTGCTGAAACCACTCGGCTTGATGCGCAGCTCACGCAGCATCCCCAGGATGGGCGACGGCTGCAGGCCGTCACGCTTCAGCTCGATGATGACCAGGCCCGTCAGGTCAACATCCTTGCCGGTAACAAGGTTGTGGAAACACAAGGCGGAATCGATGGTCAGGCGCTCAGTTTTTGCCTTGTTGACCAGCGTGATGCGGTTGAAGTGGTTCTCCAGCTGCTCCGTCAGGATCGTCGGATCGTAGCGCAAGTGCTTGTGCAGGAACTCATCATATTGCCTGAACTGCTCGTCCTGGCGCAGGAAACGGATGCCGTGGTCTGGGTTCATAGGGTCAAAGCCCACCATATCCACGCGTTTCTTCTTGGTACGCCCGTGATTGTTCTTGGTCTTGACCTCCAGGAAATTCAAGCCCGAATCGACATAAGAGCGGATGCGCAGCTTCTGTCGGCCGACATGCCCGTTCTGGTGAACAATGTACATATTGTTGTCGGGCGTGTCAAAGTAGGCCGTATAGTAGCGGGCAATGCGCTTGCCGTTAATCTCCTGAACGCGATAATCGTCATGGGCAAGCACCAACAGCTGGCGCAAGCGGCTGGCCGTCGTGACAAACTTGGTGTCAGTGCGGTTCATCAGCTTAATGCCGCTCATTTCATCGAGCGAAATGGGATGATATGTCCTGATGATGCTCTCCATTGGGCTGCAAATGTACTAATTAAAAAACGCATTAGCAGCACAATAATTGCTTGATTTGCCGCTAAAATCAACAAATCCAACCGATTGTTCAGCAAAAATAATAGGATTCCACTGCAATTAGGCCATCGGGCACTCTATGCACCCCACGACATCACATCCCGCCCAAGGGGGCGGTTATGCATAATTCAGTTGACGGATGACACGCCGCTTTATCGCATGGGAGCGATGTCAAAGCCCAGGCGCACGCCGTCATACTGCTTGCTCAGCTCGCCCACCGTCTGCAGGGTGCTGTTGCCGCTCAGGGCTGCAACGGCCTGCAACACCTTCAACAGGTTCTTGCTCTCAAAGGTGAGGCCCAGACCGCTGGTGGTGCGGGTGATGTAGGCATTGGTGGTGAACAGCATTGTCTGCAAGCGGATGGTGCCGCTCGACGGGTCGTATGCATAGCTGCCGTTCAAGGGGATACCCTTGATTTTGGCGGCGAACTGATGGTCCTGAGTGAACTGGAACTGCGTATTCTGGCCACTGATGCCCAAGCTGTTATAGACGGGCAAGAGCTTCTCTTTACAGTTCTGGGCAGCCACGGCACCACCAGCCTTAGCCAACAGGTTCTCACTGGTGAAAGCACAGGTCGGCGCAGCGTAATACCAGTTGCCGTACAGTTCGTTCTCCTGCACCTTCACGCTGCCGATGACCAGGCCCAGCAAGCCGTCAACGGTGTTCTGCGAGCCCAGTGTGCCCAACACACCGCCGAGCACGCCACCCAGAATATCTCCCAAGTTACCGTTGCCGCTCTCATTACCTGTTCCTTGGCCCATTCCCAGATTGCCAAGCAGTCCGGTTGTGCATCCCGTTGCCATCGACAACATCACGATGGCGGCCAACAAAGTAGTGTAAATCTTTTTCATTGTCCTAAACAATTAATGACTATCTGCTGCAAATATATAACAAATGGATGACATGACAATCCAAACACAGAAAAAAACCAACGAATCACGTGGTTATCGCTATCAACAGGCTACCACCTCATGACAGCGCATGATGATGCCCGCATGGCCGTTTCTCGACACGCGACTTGCCGCAATAATAGCCGTTTTTCTAAAAAAAAGTTATTTTTAAGGCCACAAATCGTCCTTCGGGCTATTATTTAACCTAATTTTTAGTATAAGTGACAAAAAATACTGTAATTTTGCGTGCTTTTATATAATGTCCGATGGTGCGACAACATTAGTTTTTGTGCTATCGGCCGTTTAAACCTGCGTGAAATAAATCAAGATATCAAAAAAGAGAAAAATGAGAAAATCTGCATTCATGCTGCTTGTAGCAGTGCTCATGGGACTTCAGGCCCTTGCGATTCCCGCTCACCGTGGCTTTGTTCCCATGCCTCAACCCGACGGCTCAATGGTTTCCATCGGCCTGGTAGGTGACGAGTATTACCATTACAACATTACCGAGGACGGTTACACCTTGATGTTTGACGAGCGTGGCGCATACGTTTACGCCCAACGCGAAGGCGAAACCTTGATTCCCAGTACCATTCTTGCCCACAACGAGGGAGAGCGCGATGCCGCCGAGTTGGCGTTACTCGCCATCACCCCGAAGCATCTGACCGACAGGGCTGAGGTCCAGCAGGCCAACATTCGCCGCGCCAAGCGCAATGTGGACCTGTCAAACTTCGACTTCGCTAACTTCCGCGGTCTGGTGATCCTCGTTGACTTTGCCGACAAGACATTCAACGTCGAGGATCCCAAAACATTTTATACCGAGATGTTCAGCACCGAGAATCTAAGCAGTTTCATTGACCCGTTGACCGGCAATGAGGTGAACGTCTTGGGTAGTGTGCGTGACTATTTCAGCGACCAGTCCAACGGCGCGTTCGCACCCCCCTTTGACGTGTATGGTCCTTACACCACCACCCGCAAAGCCGCTCAAGGAAACAACTACGCGACCACCATCTTCACCAACGCGGTGAAGGAGGCCAACGCCGAGATTGACTTCACCCGATATGACAACAACAAGGACGGCAAGGTGGATATGATTTACTTCCTGGTGGCTGGCTACTCGTCAAGCTACGAGGGCAATAACAAGGGTTACTTGTGGCCCCACGCCTCCAACCTGTCGTTCTATAGCGGCACCACCTATGACGGAAAGAGGCTTGACCGCTATGCCTGCTCGACCGAGCTCTATGGTTTTGAGGGTACCCCCTCGACGGTGAAGGTTGAAGGCATTGGCACCATCTGCCACGAGTTCAGCCATGTGTTGGGTCTGCCCGACTTCTATGACACCGACTATGAAGACGGCGGCGGCAAGAGCCATGACCCCGGAGGTTGGGACGTGATGGCTGGTGGAGCTGACTACAATTACGGCCGTTCTCCTGTGGGCTACACCTTCTATGAGCGCTACGCTCTGGGATGGGCTCAAGCCAACACCATTACAGAGTCTGGTGAATACTCGATGGAGCCCGTGAACACCGCCCGTGAGGGTTACATCCTGCGCACGCCTGTCGAGAACGAGTTCTTCACCATCGAGAACCGTCAACGCACCAGTTGGGACTCCTATCTGCCGGGACACGGCATGATTGTGACCCGTGTGGACAGCACCAACACCAGCATCTGGTCTAACAATAAGGTGAATGCCAACCCCGCACACAACTACTTTGAGCTCCTGCGTGCCGGCAACAGCAGCAGCGGTGACTCGGGTAGCGATCCATTCCCCGGTACGTTGGGCAACCCCATGCTCACTAACGAAACGCTGCCTAACCTCAAGACGTGGGCAGGCAAGAAAAACGATTTCTGCATCGTGGGAATCCAAGAGCATGACGGCATCATCAGCTTTAACGTGGTTGAGAACGATGCCTTGTACAAAGCGGTTGAAGACTTTGAGAGCATGCCCGTGAGCACTGGCACCACCGATGCCGACGTCAAGGGCAAACTGGCCAACTGGACATTCAACAAATCGGGCGTTCGCGCCCCCGGCGAGGACCTGGCCAACGGCGAGAACAGCGTGCTGATGAAGCTCCCCAGCCAGTTCTACAGCGTCACCCCTGTTTACTACGACACCTACCTTGCACAACTGACGGTATTCAACCCCACCACCACCCTTGCCAAGTACTCGCTGGACTATTCGGTGGACGGTGGCCAGACGTGGACCAAGGCGTTGACGCCGACGGGTGCAACCACAGCAGAGGTTCCATCCAAAACGAACGGTAACTGCTACTGGAACCTGAACCTTGACTCGAAGACTCCTGTACAGTTCCGCGTCAGCCAGATGGGCGGCAACAAGAACTCGCCCACCTATGTTGATGACTTCACGCTGTACTATAACCAGGACGGCCAGAGCACGCTGCCTGGCGACGTGAACGGCGACGGCAAGGTCAACATCAGTGACATCAATGTCATTATCCAAGTAATTCTCTCGGGTAACGGCGGCTCGGTCGGTGACGTGAACGGTGACGGCCAGGTCAACATCAGCGACGTGAATTTCACCATCGCCATCATCCTGAAGAACAATTAAGAAATTAAATAGAACTTTATCCACCGATTTCGGAAACACATGGAAAAACGAACATACGGGACCGCAAGGCCTTGAGACTGTCCTCCAAGTGTTTCCGAAATCATTTTATAATTTACAACCTATGCACTAAGCATCACAACTTTAGTGTTTTAACATGATTGAAGCCAAAATGAAAAAGAATCTGATTATGTTGCTCATGACGGGACTGCTGGCACTCTCGATGCACGCAATTCCTGCCGACCCGACTCCCATGCCAGTGACTCAACCCGATGGCACCACAGTGACCATCAAGCTGCATGGTGACGAGTTCTTCCATGTGACCACCACCCTCGACGGCTATACCGTGCTCAAGAATGCCGCTGGCTATTACACCTATGCCCGCCAGCAGGCCGACGGCAGCCTGGTGCCTGGTGACCTGATTGCACGCGATGCTGCAAACCGCACCGCTGCCGACCGCGCCTTCCTGGCCCGCACCCCTAAGGGCCTCACCGACAAAGCCAACGCCGCCAACGGCACCAAGAAACTGGGCCGCCGTAACGCAGCGATGCGCCGTGTGGGCTCAGATGGAATGATGGATTACGAGCGCTTTCGCGGTCTCATCATCTTGATTAACTACACCGACAAGAAATTCTCCATGCCCGAGGTCAACGCCTTCTATGATGACATGGTCAACACGCCCAATTTCACGGGCTATACCCTCAACGGCCGTCGTGTGAACATGCCTGGCAGCGTGAGGGACTATTTCTATGACAATTCCTACCACATCTTTGACCCCACATTTGACGTGGTGGGTCCCGTGGAGGTGAACTACAAGTGCACCGACCCCAGGGGAACGGACGGAGCCGAGCCGATTTTCTATGCCGCACTCAACGCTGCCGATTCACTGGTCAACTACAATGACTATGACACTGATGGTGACGGATATGTCGATATGGTCTTCTTCCTGGTGGCAGGCCTGTCGGCCAACTACAGCGGCAACAACTCGAACTACCTGTGGCCCCACATGTACTATCTCTACAGGGCCCCCAGGCTGGATGGCGTGGGATTTGGCCTGTATGCCTGCTCGACCGAAATCGCCGGTTGGGAATCCTATTACCGCGACGTGAACGGCATCGGCACCTTCTGCCACGAGTTTGGTCACGTGCTGGGCTTGCCCGACCTGTATGACACCGACTATGAGCAAGGCGGCGGACAGAGCCGCGATCCCGGCGAGTGGTCGATTATGGCAGGCGGCAGCGGCAACAACTTCGGGCGCGATCCTGTGGGCTACAGCCTGTATGAACGCTATGCCCTGGGATTCACCGAGCCCATTCTCATCACCGAGCCCGGCGAGTTGTCGATTCAGCCCCTGGACGAGAGTAACACAGGCTACCGCCTGGACACCAAGAGGGAGCACGAGTTTTTCCTCATCGAGAACCGTCAGGACAAGGGCAAGTGGGACAGATACCTGCCTGGTCACGGCATGCTCGTGGCCCACGTGGACTCGACCAACGCCCGCATCTGGGATTACAACGAGGTGAACTGCAACCCCAGCCACATGTGCTACGACCTGCTGCGTGCCAGCTACAAGGGCCGTGACAGTGACAGCGACCCGTATCCCGGCACCGACATGGTGACCTCGCTCAACAACTTCACCAATCCCAACCTGATGTCATGGGACAGGAAGTTCAGCGATCTTGTTTTCAACGACATTGCCGAGAACAATGGCATCATCACCTTAACGGTGGATATGGACACCTCGATTGTCTCCATCATTGAAGACTTTGAGCTCATGCCCGCAACCGATGACATGAGCGCCAAGGGTGTTCAGGGTGTGTACAGCAAGTGGGACTTCTCCAAGTGCGCCATCCAGACGCTGGATGACGGCACCAAAGCCGTTGCCATGAAGAAACCCAGCCAAATCACCACCTCCACCCCAATGCGCATCAAGCCCTACATGGTTCAATATACCATCACCAACCCGACCGCGACCGAAGCCAAGTTCGTGTTCTATTACTCGCTTGACAAGGGTAAGACCTGGACTTCGAGCGTTGAGGGACAAGTCTCGGTATCGGGCGGCAATTTCACCAATGTTGCGGTGACACTGCCCACCACTGCCCCCATCATGATGCGTATCTCACAGACGGCAGGCAACGCCAAGAGTCCCTGCTATCTCGACGATGTACAGCTTTATTATGATGAATTCTGGCCCGAGCCTATTACCGGTGACTTGAACGAGGACCAACTGGTCAACATCAGCGACCTGAACCAGATGATTGACTATGTCTTGAAGGGTTCGGTGGATGCCTATACAATGGAGCTGGCCGATTTGAACCATGACGGCCAGATCAACATCAGCGATATCAACCTGCTGATTAACATCATCGTCAGGTAATCACCTGATGCCATCATCGTCAGGTGATCATCTGATAATTCCATGGTCACGTGGTCACCTGATGATTCCATTAAACTATAAACCTGATTTTCATTAGTATTTATAAACCAACTAAAACTTGTGGTTATGAAAAACTTTTTATTACTTTTTGTTTTGGGGTTAGTGTGCTTGTGCGCACAAGCGACCCCCGCTGACCCGACACCCGGACAGGTGTCTCAGCCCGATGGTTCCAAGCTCACCGTGGTACTGCATGGTGACGAGTTCTTCAACTACTTGACGACGAGCGACGGCTACACCGTTGTCAAGAACGACGCGGGCTATTACACCTATGCCCGCATGGACGGCAACCGCTTGGTACCCAGCAACACTATCGCCCGCGATAACCGCACCGCTGCCGACAATGCCTACCTCGCCAGCCTGCCCAAGGGCTTGACCAGCCCCGAGATGGTTCAACGTGGCAAGATGATGAAAAACCACCGCGACAACCTGATTCGCGGCATCGGTCATGGTGGCCACATGGACTACAGCAAGTTCCGCGGCCTGATTGTCCTCATCAACTACACCGACATCACGTTTGACGATTGCACCCCTTCTAACTACACCCCCTATGGCTTCTACAACGAGATGATCAACGGTCATGACTACAAGGGCTTCACGCTTCCCGCAGGCACCAAGGTGGACTGCATGGGCAGTGTGCGCGACTACTACTATGACAACTCCTATCATCAGTTCGACCCGCAGTTCGACATCCTGGGTCCGGTGAATGTGCCCTTTGCCAGCACCGACGCCCACCAGTTCAAGTGCGACTCCATCTTCTTTGCCGCCCTCGAGGCGCTTGACCCCGAAGTGGACTTCAGCCAGTATGACACCGATGAGGACGGCACTGCCGACATGGTGTTCTTCCTGGTGGCTGGTTACGGCTCGGACCACAGCGACAACAACCGCGACTACCTGTGGCCCCACATGAAGGATTTTACCGATTCTCCCGTGCTTGACGGTGTGAACTTCCGCCTCTATGCCTGCTCAACCAGTATGATGGGAGCACAGGGCGACTTCATCTCATTGGGCAGCATCGCCGGTATCGGCACCATCTGCCACGAGTTCAGCCATTGCCTGGGTCTGCCCGACTTCTATGATACCGACAATGACGGCAGCGGTGGTGTCAACCACCAGTATCCCTTGACCTGGTCGGTCATGGCAAGCGGTTTCAAGAACAACACCGGCCGCAATCCTGCAGGCTACAGCCTGTTTGAGCGTTATGCCCTGGGCTTTGCCCAGCCCACCCTCATCGAGGGCACAGGTACGGTTACCGTTACTGCCCTTGAAAAGGATAACATGGGTTACCGCCTGAACACTGCCAACGACAAGGAGTACTTCCTCATCGAGAACCGCCAGCGCATCAAGTGGGACAAGAACCTGCCCGGTCCCGGTATGCTCATTTGGCGTGTTGACTCGACCAATGCCGCTGTTTGGGAGAACAACCTGGTCAACGCCAATCCCAACCACAATTACTATGAGCTGCTGCGTGCCAACTTCAACGGCATGAACGACAGTCCTCGTGACCCGTTCCCCGGCACCTCCAATGTCACCTCAATCTCTAACGCCACCCAGCCCAACCTGCGCACTTGGGACGGCAAGTTGAGCCAGTATGCCTTCACCAACATCACCGAGGCCGACAGCATCATCACCTTTGAGGTGGTTGTTGACAACTCCAAGAGTTCTATCGAGGACTTCGAGAGAATGCCCGTGGGCGCTACGCTCAACGAGCGCGGTGTAGCCGGTGTTTATGCCAACTGGGACTTCTACAACTGTGCTGTTGTTGACACCGCCCAGGTGGGTAACGGTCATGTCGTTGCCATGAAGAACGGCAGCTACTTCAACACCGCCAATAACCTGAACAAGATTCCCAAGGTTGTGCGCTTCAAGATTTACAATCCCACCTCAACAGGCGTTTACATTACGCCGCAGTATTCTAACAACAACGGCGGTCGCTGGAGGAGCCTGGACACTTATCCCTACGACTTCTATCTCGCAGCCGGTACCGAGACTTCGGCCACGATCACCTCGCTGCCCACCAACACGCCCATCATGCTGCGTCTCAAGTGCCAGGGCAGCTCGACCGAGTATTGCTACATCGACGACATCGAGATTTGCTACGAGAACACCTGGGAGCCCGAGGAACCCGAGTACACCCCCGGTGACGTTGACGAAGACGGCATCGTTGGTATCAACGACGTGATCCTGCTCATCGACTATATCCTGTACGGTGACTCCGTCACAATCAATTTCCTGGCAGGTGACATGGATAGCGACGGCCAAATCATGATTGGTGACGTTACCACAATCATCGACATGATCCTGTTCCATGATTGAAGTGACAGGATAACGAAATCAAGTCTCTGACACCCGTCAGCAAGACTTCACCTTATGGCGGTGTGTCATAATTCAGTCTCTGAACTTAACCGTGCTTACGCATGGGAAATTAAGCAAATTTGTAAATTAAAATTTTAAATATAATTTGTTTAATTTCCCGCCCAACGGGCGGTTATGTTGAATAGAGTTGATTTATGACACACCGCCTTTTTTTTGCCATTGCGACTCGATAACTTGACAATGATATCGCGGTCGCCATCCTGGCACCGAAGAAGGGCGGGTTGCCCATGATGCAGTCGGGCAATTTAATGGTCGGCAGATTATGGGGATTGATGGGATTGGCGTCCGTAGCGAGCTGATTTCAGGCGATAATTCGTTTAATCCGCTTAATTCGCCGACAACTATCGAGTGCGGATGCCCATCAGAAACCTCACAAGCTTCAGGTTTTGGAGATTTTCATTTGCTTTGCCGACCTATCATTTTCTCCCTACCAAAATTAGTTAACTAATAATAACAATTTTTTACCTTTAAAATTTGGTGGATTGACAAAAACAGTAGTATCTTTGCGACAAAGTTGGAAATATTAATACTATTCATCCTAAATGAACATTTCGTTGTGAAACGAGGTGTTCATTTTTTATGGGCAAGCCCACCGTTTTCTCTCTATATGGGCATGATACCATCTTACAAAATGCCACGAATTTCCCACTCCCCTTAAGTATTCCTTATTAATTGGCATAATTAGATGTGAAACATTATGTATTTTTTTCCCAAAAAATTTTGACGTTTTCAGTAAATAGTCTAATTTTGTCGCCTGAAAATTAACTGGATATGAGATGTAACAACGTGATATGGTTGATTGAAAGCCCCCCTATTAGGTTTCACTCAATTCTTATTATTTTGCAAACATAAACCATATTAACCAACTATATACTTAAACAACTGATTATTCATTATTATTATTTCTATAATTACTTATGGTTATGAAAAAATTTTTATTTTTGATTGCAATGCTCGGCGTATGCTCGCAGGGCATTGAGGCTAAGAGCATTACCCCCAACCAGGCCATGGGTATTGCTAAGCAGCAGTTTGCAACCACCACCAAGTTGAATGCTTCGAATGTCAAGATGAACTTGACCTATCAGGCCATCAACTTGAAGGGACAGACTGACTACTATGTGTTCAACCGTGACGGTGGTCAGGGTTACGTTGTCGTTGCTGGTGATGACATGACTGATCCCATCTTGGCTTACAGCGACCGTGGTTCGTTTGACATCAACCAGGCTCCCGAGCCCATTCAGAGGATGTTCAAGGTTTATCAGAAGAGCATGGAGTCGATGCGCAAGCACTCGCAGAGCGTTCAGACCCCTTCGATCAAGATGAACCCCAATGGTGTTTCTCCCATGTTCCTGAATGAATATGGCGAGGGTCCCCACTGGCATCAGTTTGGTCCTTACAACAACTACTTCCCCGTTTATAACGGCGAGCACTGCTATGCTGGCTGCGTGCCCATCGCTGTCGCTCACATCATGAAGGGTTTGCAGTACCCCGCCTATGGTAATGGTTCTAACACCTTCCACTACATGCTGGGTAACGAAGAGAAGACCGCTACCGCCAACTTCAACCACAGCTACAAGTACCGCAACATGAAGAACGGTTACACCGAGTCTTCGACCAACTGGCAGGATTGCGCACAGATGATTTATGACATCGCTGTCGCTCTCCAGGCCAGGTTCTCGACCAGCAGCACCAACGTTAGCTATGACCAGATCATCAAGGGTATGGTTGCCTACTTTGACTACAACCCCAACATGCAGTTCCTGCAGAAGGCCAGCTATGCCGATGCTACCTGGCGTGAGATGGTTTACACAGAGCTCGATGAGGGCCGTCCCGTTCTCTACTTCGGTTACAGGACCGTTCTTAACGATGGTACCCAGAATGCACACGTTGGTCACGCTTTCGTGATGGACGGTTATGATTCAGAGGGTAGGGTTCGCGTCATCTGGGGCTTCCAGCCCGAGGAGTACAACAGCTGGTTCAGCTTCGACCTGCTGTCGCCGCGCATCTATGGTGACACCCCCTATGAGCATGATGAAGTGCTTGAGGGCTTCAACACCGACCAGTATGCCATCATGGGTATCCGTCCCTCACAGGAGGGTGAGAACGGTGGTGTTGTCGTAACCGGTACAACCTATCTCCAGGAGATCATGCCCGCCAACGACGTGCGTGGTTCGTTCGAGGTTAAAGCTCTGAGCGGTCCCTGGCAGGGCACCATCCGCTGGGCTCTCGCTACCAGGAACGACGAAGGCAAGTACACTGTAGCTACTTCGGCTCAAACCACCCAGGTGGATCTGCAGGAGAACGAGACCGCTACCATCGACATCAGCGGTTCTTACTACCTGACCGAAGGCACCAAGTATTATGTTGTTGTTTGGTCGCCCTACTTCCCCAACAACTATGACTGGAACTGGTTCGTTAACGATCCCGTGCCCTTCACCGTTGGTAACTGGGTAACTCCTCCCGATCCTCAGTTCATCCCTGGTGACGCTAATAATGACGGCCTGGTAGGTATTGCCGACGTGACCACTATCACCGACTATATCCTGCACGGTGACAGCGTTGAGATCAACCTCCTCGCTGCCGATATGGATGGCGACGGTATCATTGGCATTGCCGACGCAACCTTGATTATCGACATGATTCTCCAATAAGGTGAGTCATTAACATGAGTTCATCGCCTCGCGATGGCTCAAGAGTAAAGCACATGACTGTGCCGAGAGCGGAAACGCTCTTGGCACAGTTTTGTTATGGCCAGAGTGCTTCACAATGTGATTTTGCTCGATTGCTTTCTAAAAAAATTGCCGCATTGTTGTCAATACTATGTTTTTTCACTAATTTTGCGCTCTATACTTAACATCTTTCACTTTTTGACACTAAATCATATTTCTATGTTAAGAAAAATCCGTATAGCACTGGCAACCATCATGATGCTCATGGTGACGTTGCTATTTCTTGATGTGAGCGGCGTCCTGCATCATTATCTGGGATGGACGGCACGCATCCAGTTCCTGCCCGCATTACTGGCGCTCAACGTTGTCGTCATCGTGGCGCTGGTGGTGCTGACGCTCATCTTCGGGCGCATCTATTGCTCGGTCATCTGCCCGCTGGGCATCTTTCAGGACATCGTGTCGTGGATACACGGCAAGAGGAAGAAAAACCGTTTCACGGCAAGTCCCGAGCGGCGGTGGCTGCGCTATGGCGTGCTGGTGGTGTTCATCGCCGCCTTTGTCGCCGGCATTCACTCGCTGGTGGCCCTGCTGGCTCCCTACAGCAGCTATGGGCGCATGGTGACCAACCTGCTGCTGCCCATCTACCAGTGGGGGAATAACCTGCTGGCCTCGATTGCCGAGCGTGTGGACAGCTATGCCTTCTACGGCGTTGACGTGTGGATGAAGAGTTTGCCCACCTTCCTCATCGCCCTGGCGACATTTGTCATCATCGCGGTGCTGGCATGGCGCGGCGGACGCACATATTGCAACACCATCTGCCCCGTGGGCACCATCCTGGCGCAGTTGGCCCGCTTCTCGTGCCTGAAGGTCTATTTTGACGCCGACAAGTGCAAAGCGTGCAGCTTGTGCACCAAGAACTGCAAGGCCTCGTGCATCGACTTCAAGACGCACAAGGTGGACTATACGCGCTGCGTGACCTGCGGCAACTGCATCGAGAAGTGCAACTTCGGTGCCCTGCACTACGGCCATCCCAAGGCCAGCGTGCAACCCGTGAGCGAGGAGAAGCCCAATGCCGACCAAGCCCGCCGCGCGTTCCTCGTGGGAACAGCCATCGTGGGTGCCGACATCGCCCTGGCACAGGCGGCCAAGAAGGTGGACGGCGGACTGGCCATCATCGAGGACAAGGTGCCCGCCAAGCGTTCCACGCCGTTGACGCCTCCCGGCTCGGTGAGCGCCAGAAACTTTGCACAACACTGCACCGCTTGCCAGCTGTGTGTCGCCAAGTGCCCCAATGGCGTGCTGCGTCCCTCGAGCGACCCGATGCGCCTCATGCAGCCCGAATTGAGCTTCGAGCGCGGTGCGTGCCGTCCCGAGTGCGTCGAGTGCTCCACGGTGTGCCCCACCGGAGCCATCAAGCCCATCACCGTGGCCGAGAAGTCTTCGACCATGATAGGCCACGCCGTTTGGGTTAAGGACAACTGCGTCATCCTCAAGGACTGCGTGAACTGCGGCAACTGCGCCCGCCATTGCCCGGCTGGAGCCATCATGATGGTACCCAGCGACCCCAACGATGAGAACTCACCCATGGTGCCTGCCGTGAACAGTGCGATGTGCATCGGCTGCGGCACATGCGAGTATGTGTGTCCCGCAAGACCCTTCAGCGCCATCTATGTTGAGGGCCACGAGATGCACAGCCAGCTTTAATAATTAGAAATTAGGAGTTAGGAATTAGAAATTAGGCTTTAGGTATTAGGCTTTAGGGGCGGATGCCAACTAGAAACTAGGGACTAAGGACTAGGGACTAGGGACTAAGGACTAGGGACTAAGGACTAAGGACTAAGGACTAGGGACTAAGGACTAAAACCTAAATAATCGATAACGGATATGAACAATAATCAGAATAACGACAATAACAGCGGCAAGAGGCTGTCACGCCGCACCTTCCTCAAGGCCCTGGGACTGGGTACCGCCACAGCAGCAGCTCCCGCTATCGTGAGTTGTGCCACTGGCGATGAGAGAAAACCTGCCGCTCAGGAGCCTCCCGTGGGCAAGATGACCTACCGTGAGAATCCCAAGACCCATGAGAAGGTCTCCATCTTGGGCTACGGCATGATGCGCCTGCCGGCCACCAACGGCGAGCCCTTTGGCAGGGACAATAATGCCGAGATCGACCAGGAGATGATCAACAAGCAGATTGACTATGCCATCGAGCATGGCGTAAACTACTTTGACACGTCGCCTGCCTACAGCAAGGGATTGAGTGAACGCGCCACGGGCATCGCGCTGAGCCGCCACAAACGCGATGAGTACTTCATCGCCACCAAGCTCTCTAACTTCGCTCCCGAGACACAGACCCGTGAAGCCAGCATCGAGATGTTCCAGAACTCGCTCAAGGAACTGCAAGTGGACTATATCGACTATATGTTGCTGCACGCCATCGGTGGCGGCACTGGCGAGGAGGCCATGGAGTTGTTCAGGCAGCGGTATATCTATAATGGCATTCTCGACTACCTGATGGAGCAGCGCGAGAAGGGCGTGATACGCAACCTGGGATTCTCCTATCATGGCGAAATTGCCGTATTTGACCATCTGCTGGCCAATCACGACAAATACAAATGGGATTTTGTGCAGATTGAGCTGAATTACCTTGACTGGCAACACGCCAAAGCCTTCAGTGAGGAGAACACCAACGCCGAATATCTGTATGCCGAGTTAGACAAGCGAGGCATCCCCGCCGTTATCATGGAGCCGTTGTTGGGTGGACGTCTCGCCTCGCTGCCAAAGCCGCTGGCACGCAAGATTCTTGAGCGTGACCCCGAGCGGACAATTGCTTCCTGGGCGTTCCGTTATGCCGGATCCTTCCCCCGCGTGCTCACAGTGCTGAGCGGCATGACCTATATGGAGCACCTCAAGGAAAACCTGTGCACTTACTGTCCCCTGAAGGAACTCACCGACGAGGAGAAGGAATTCCTCTACGGCATCGCCGAGGAAATCGTGGGCTACAACACCATCCCCTGCAACGACTGTAAGTACTGCATGCCGTGCCCCTATGGCATCGACATCCCGGGCGTGCTCACCCACTACAACAAGTGCATCGCCGAGGGCAACCTGACGCGCGACCGCAAAGACCCGGACTATGCCCGTGCCCGCCGCGCCTTCCTCATCGGCTATGACCGCAGTGTTCCCAAACTGCGGCAAGCCGACCATTGCATCGGCTGCGGACATTGCGTGCAACACTGCCCGCAACGCATCAACATCCCCAGGGAGATGGAGCGCATCAACAACTACGTCGAGGCCCTCAAACGTAACATCGACCGCGGATTGGATCCTAAATAGGCTTTAGGCATTAGGCTTTAGGCATTAGGTTTTAGGCTTTAGGTGTTAGGCTTTAGGTGGCATCCGCCCAATTCCTAACTCCTAACTCCTAATTCCTCATTCCTCATTCCTCATTCCTAATTCCTCATTCCTCATTAAAAAAAGATGAACTACTTTATTGTTGACGCATTTACGAGTGAGCCCTTCGGCGGCAACCCTGCCGGAGTGGTGCTGTTGGGAAAAGACTCTCCTTTTCCTGACGATGGCTTGATGCTCAAGATTGCAGCCGAACTGCGCTATAGCGAGACCGCCTTTGTTCAGCAAAACGGTCCCGCTGAATTTACCGTGCGCTATTTCACCCCAGTGAGCGAGGTTGACCTGTGCGGACACGCCACCATCGCAACATTCGGGGTACTGCTGCAAGAGGGCATTGTCGCCGACGGCACAACCTGCATCAACCACACCCTGGCAGGAGACCTCACCGTGAGTGTGGGCGAGCAGGTGATGATGCAGATGGCAACACCCCAAGACTTGGATACGCCCATCGACAGCCAGCGCCTGAACCGCATCATGGGATTGCCCGACAATCCCGACACAGGGCTCTCTCCCGAGGTCATCTCCACTGGCTTGCCCGACATCATCATGCCCATAGCCAGTGTGGACCTCTTGCAGCGAATCGCCCCCGATATGGAGGCATTGACGACGCTCAGCAGGGAGCTGAATGTCGTTGGCGTCCATGCCTTTGCGATGGCCGAGGACGGCTATACCGCCCACGTCAGGAATTTCGCACCCCTCTACGGCGTACCCGAGGAGTCGGCCACAGGCACCGCCAACGCCGCCCTCACCCACTACCTCGCCCTGCACGGCATCGTCAGCGGCACCGCCCGATGCCGCTTCCTGCAAGGCGAAGCCATGGGCCGCCCCTCCATCATCACCACAGAAATCCGTCCCGACGGCACCATCCACGTCGGCGGCTCCTCCCGCATCGTCGCCCACGGCACCCTCTACCCATAGCCCCACCCTACCCCATTGGGCGTTGGGAAAATGTGTGTCATCAATATTGGGGATGTTGACCACAACGCATAACAATAAGGCAGGAAGCGTGTCGGGCGCTTCCTGCTTTATAAGTATAAGTAACCTTGGTTGTCGGTTATAAGACGGTGAAGGAGGTTTTCAGCGGGAGGTTGTCGCTGGCTGTACCCACGAGGATGGTGCGCTTGCCGTGAGAGACGGCCCAGTCGCCCTTTGCCTCATCCCAGTACTGGAAGGCGCGGCCACTGATTTGCAAGGTGACATCGCGGCTCTCGCCAGGCTGGAGGGTAACCTTCTGGAAGGCACGCAGCTCCTTGACAGGCATCTCGACAGTGGTGTTCAAGTCGCTGACGTAGAGTTGGATGACCTCGGCACCAACGCGGTTGCCGGTGTTCTTGACGGTCACGGTAGCGGTGACAGTGCCGTCGGCAGCCACCTCACTCTTGTCGATACGCAGGTTGCTCACGGCAAAGGTCGTGTAGCTCAGTCCGTGGCCAAAGGCAAACATCGGTTTCGTCCCCTGCTTGTCGGCCCAGCGGTAACCCACATAGATGCCCTCCTTGTAGTCCTCGTCAATGATCTTGTGGTCCTCACGCCAGTTGCCGGGATAGGCACCTAAAGCATGTGCACCCACATCATTGAGCTTGTGATACCAGGTGAAAGGCAGTTTTCCCGAGGGATTGGCATCGCCCACAAGAATGCTGGCGAATGCTTTGCCCGTTTCGCTGCCGATGAACCAGCCTTGAACGATGCTGGCCACCTTGTCACGCCACGGCATCGCCACGGCGTCGCCCGAGATGTTGACAAACACCACGTTCTTGTTCACGCGTGCCAACGCCTCGACCAGAGCATCCTGACCGTAGGGCATATCCATGTCCTTGCGGTCATGGCCCTCAGCATCCTGATAGTCGCTCTTATTGAGGCCGCCAAAGATGATGACATAGTCGGCACCTTTGGCCTTAGCCACTGCCTCGGCGATGAGTTCGCTGGCAGGACGGTTCTCGGCCAACGATTGCTTAGCCACAACGCCATTATACTCACCTGTGGTGTCACCCACATAGCCACGGGCATAATCCACCTCGATGCCAGTGCCTGCCAGACGGGCTTTCAAACCCTCGAGCGGCAAAATCTCGTGTTGAACCTTGAGCGAACTGCTGCCGCCGCCAACGGTCATCATCTTGATGGCGTTCTCGCCAACAACCAGCACACGCTTGGTGTTATTGAGGTCGATGGGCAGCACATTGCGCTTATTCTGCAGCAGCACGATGCCATCCTGGGCAATCTTGAGCGCCGCGTCATAGTGCGCCTCGCTGCACAGGAAGCCCTGTGCGCGCTTGCTGCTCATTGTCGTGCGGAAGAACAGGCGCAGCACGCGGCGCACCTTGTCGTCCAGCTCGCGGGTCGTGAACTTGCCCTCCTCAATCAGCTTCTTGTAGGGCATTGCCATGTAATAGGCGTCATAGGCATTGCTTGCGCCCCATGCCAGACCGTCGGTCCAACTGCCGAATTCCATATCCAAGCCGTTTTTGACAGCCATCTCGGTATCGTGAACTCCACCCCAGTCGCTGACCACCACGCCGTCATACTGCCAGTCCCCTTTCAGGATTTGGTTGAGGGTGTACTCGTTTTGACAGCAATGCTGGTTCTTGTAGAGGTTATAGGAGCCCATGATGCCCCAGGTATGGCCATCCTTAACGGCAGCCTCGAAGGCAGGCAGGTAAATCTCACGCAGGGCACGGTCGCTGACGCTCACGTTGACCTGATGGCGGTATTCCTCATCATTGTTGAGGCAGAAGTGCTTGACACAGGCCGATGTGCCCGTGCTCTGCAGGCCCTGAACATAAGGCACCACCATGCGAGAAGCCAGCAAGGGGTCTTCGCCCATATACTCAAAGTTGCGGCCGTTCAGCGGAGTGCGGTTGATGTTCACGCCAGGGCCCAGGATCATATCCTTGCCACGATAGCGCGCCTCCTCGCCCAGGCTGCGTCCGTACAGTTCGGCAAGCGCCGGGTTCCACGAGGCGGCAAGGCACGTCAGGGCGGGAAATGCCACACATGAGTCGTTGGTCTGTCCAGCCTGTACCCACTCGTCCCACAGGACATCGGGACGCACACCGTGAGGTCCGTCGTCGGTCCAGAAGTCGGGCATACCCAAGCGCTTCACTCCAGGCGACGAGAACTTGCTCTGTGCATGGATGACGGCGATTTTTTCGTCGAGCGTCATGCGTGACAAGGCATCCTCAACACGCGACTCGATGGGCATACTCTCGTCAAGATACAACGGCGACTGCGGCGTCATCCCCAGCGACTGGATGTAACCGGTCTGCGGGGTGCAACGCTCATAGCGGCTGTTCTCGACATACTGCATCAGCAACTTGCGGAAGGTCTCCTGGTCGGGACGGGCTTCGCGCAATTCAGTATAGGTGGTGCGGGGAGCCTCGGAATACTTCACGACGATGCTGTCCCACATCTCGGGACGGGTGATGCCCATCATGCACGAGCCGTCAATCTTCTTGTAGGGCCAGAAGGTGTAGCCGATGTTGGCCTGTTTCATCACATCGACCAACTGGGCCTGCCACTCGTTGGTGTTGTGGCCCGTCTCACCCATGTACATGGGCAGACCGGTCTTGTCGCGAAAATCGATGTAATCCTTGATGGCCTCGGCCGTGGCGTCGCCGCCATAGCGGTGGCAGGTGTACATGATGTTGTCATCAAATTTCCAGTCACTGAACACATAGAAGTCGGAGTTCCAGCGGGCACCGCCCAGCAGAATCACATGGTTAGTGTCCACCTGACGGATGGCAGCCACGGCACGCTTGTACAGCGGCTCCAGCTGCTTGTTCAGTTCCTCCTTGTTCTCAAAGTAGTGGGCGATGGGCTCGTTCATCAGCTCATAGCCGAGAATCACGGGCTCGTCCTTGTAGCGGGCGGCGATGCGCTGCCAGATGTCGCAGAACAACCGCTGGCTCGGCTCGCTCTCAAACAGCCACGGATAGCCATGGCCGTCGTCGATGTTGTCGCCCGTCTGACCACCGGGGCAGTCGTGCATGTCGAGAATCAGGTAGAGCCCTGCGGCACGGCACCAATTCACCACCGAGTCGATGCGGGCAAATCCGTCTTGCTCACGTGAGCGTCCCATATAGTCTTCATCGGTGAAAAGCCTGTAGTTGAACGGCAAGCGGATGGTGTTGGCACCCTGTCGGGCGATGAAGCTGATGTCGGCGCGGGTGATGTAGTTGTCCTTGAACTGTCGCCAGAAATCGGCAGCAAAGTCAGGCCCCACGGCCTCCTTAATCATCAAGTCAATCATCCATGGCGAATTGGTCTTGCTCAGGCCGAACATGTAGCCCTCGGGGTTGAGCCAGTTACCCAGGTTAGTGCCCTGGATATAAAGCTTCTCGCCGTTAGGCTTCACCAGGTTGGTTCCCTCGACGCGGACAAACCTGTCTTGGGGCTTAGCATGAAGCCCCAAGGCAAGCACGAGAGAGAGTATGATAACTAAAGTTCCTCTCATTGAGTCATTCGGTTAAACGGTTAGTTCTTTTGGAACACGCGCACGTAGTCCACCTCCATGGTCACGGGCAGGGCACTCTCGTCAACGCCTTGAGCGCCACCCCAGTCACCACCCCAAGCGAGGTTGAAGATGACGTAGAAGGGGTCGTCGTAGGGCCAATCGTCACGTCCCAAGCCACGGTTGTTGTAGGTCAGCTGCACTTTACCGTCAACATAGGTGGTGATGTTCTTGCCCGTCCATTCGATGGCATAGGTGTGGAACTCGCCCTCGGCACCCTTGCAGTACATCTCGTTGGTCACTTGCGTGCCGTTGGAGTGAACATGCGCGTTGGCATGCAGGCTCGATGACACATAGTCGGGGTGGTAGCCCACCTCTTCCATGATGTCAATCTCGCCATCGGCAGGCCACGACTTGAAGTTGACAGGCATCATCCAGAATGCGGGCCACGTTCCCTTACCCTTAGGCAGCTTGATGCTGGCCTCGATGTAGCCATACTTCCAACCCGTGCTGCGCTTGGCATACACGCGGCCGGAATACACCTTACCGTTCTCCTTGAGGGCGGTGATGCGCAAGTGGCCATCGCGAACCTCGGTCACGGACTTGCCGCCAGGGGTCTTGTGATTCACATAGTTCTGTAACTCGTGATTCACCCAACCGCTGTTCTGCACCTCATGCGTCCAGTCATCAGGATTCAACTCCGAACCCATGTCAAACTCATCGTGCCACACCAGGCGGTAGCCTTCGGGAGCGTAGTAGGGCGACTCCTCGGCGGCCTCTTGCGTGATGGCGATGGTTTTGCGGGCTGCACCTGACTGGATGGTGACCTCACCCTTGCGGACCTCGGTCAACGGGTTAGCGGCGACCGTAATCGTAATCGAACCCGACTGTGACAACGTGTTCTTCGTGTCAAACGTGATGAAATCCTGATTGGTATAGGCACCCCACTCCTTGCCCGTGGTCGTGACGTTGATGGAGTATTGACCACCGTTGGCAGGAACAGAAATGCTCTCCTGCGAGACAGTGATGTTTATCGCAGGTGTTGGCTCGTCCTTGCCGTCTCCACCGCAGCCCCACAGGACTGCGGCGAGAGATAGCAATAGCGTATAAAGCATGTATTGTCTCATTTTGAATAGTTAACAGTTGACTTGAAAAAATCCCCTAATCACTAATCTCTAATCACTAATCAATTGGTGAAGCGGTTAGCCGCTTCACCAATTAAATTACTGAGCTTTATTTATGCTTTTGGATGATGATGTTGCTGATTTTGGCCTCAAATCCTGCGGGACAGCCACCAAAGTCAAAGATCATCTTACCCTGGTCAAACTCGATTTCCTCACCAGCGTTCATGGCAACCACACCGACGAACTGAAGGACGTTCTCTCCGTCTTCGAGGACAAAGTCACCCTTGTAGCACAGTGTGTTGGGATCGTTTTGCACGTCAGGATCCTTATTGACCTTGACGGTGGCACGGCCCAGCTCCATGTTGGTGGTGATGGTCACGCGCACGTCATAGGCCTGGCCCTTCTCGATGTGCAGGGGAGCACCATTGATGGCGCACTGTGCCTGCCACTCTGAAGAGGTAGCGTTATCGGCATGGATGGTGTAAACGCCATCGGCAAACGAGAAGGAGGGATCGGCAATCTGCGACCAGCCGGCATCAGCCCACCAGAAGCTCATGGCACCGATGGTGTTGAAGGCAGCACCCAGGTTCTCGGGAGAATTCACATCCACCCATTCCACAGTGGGCTCGTCGGGGGTGACGGGCAGCACGGTGCCGTCATCGTTGGCGTGGTCCTTGAGCACGATGTTCGAGATGTTGACGGTGGTACCAGCCTGGCAGCCGCCGAAGTCGAAGAACAGGTTCACACGCTCCATGTCGATACCGGGCATGTCACTCTTCCAGAAGATGTAGTCCTGGCCAGCCTTCAGGTCAACGCGGTCGGCAAAGTAGAAGACGTTGTCGTCGCCTTCCATCACGAGCTTCACGGTGACACCGTTGATGTCCTTGTCACTGTTGAGGATGCACGAGAAGTCGTAGTTATGAGCTGCCGAGGTCGAGATGTTGGTGGTCTTGAATGCCATCTGAGCCTGCCACTGGTCGGTAGTGGCCTCGGGCAGGAAGACGGTATAGTCATTACCATTGGCCTCAAAGCCAGGATCAGCGATCTGGTTCCAACCGGGAGCATACCAGAAGAACATGCTGTAATCGACGTTCTTCCACATATTGAAGTCGCTGTTGGGGTCGAAACCGGTGAATCCCTTCTCCTCGGGCTCGCTGGTGAAGATGAAGCGCCATGCGATGCTACGGTTAGGGGTCTCATAGATGAGGACCATTTTCTTGGCCGTCAGCGTCTCGATGCGGAACTTGGGGTTCTCATACTGGGCATCGTCGCAAATATAGGGGAAGGCGGTGTTGGGGGCAAGCTGGATATAGGTCTGCTTGCTCACGTTGCCGTCGGCATCCTCCCAATCATACTCTTCAAAGCTCCAGGTGCTGTTCTGGTTGCCCACGTTGGCATCCCAGTCATCATTGGCCTGAGGACCCCACTTGGTAGTGCCCTTGTTGACATAGGTCAGGCCGTCTTCACCAGCATCGTAATAGAAGTTACCGCCCTTGCGGTTCTCAGCGGTGAAGCTGATGCGGTCGTCATACATACCGAAGTCCTTCTTCTCATCAGGCTGAGCTGCCCACCATCCGTCACCGGCGGTACCGGCAGGGCCGCAACCCAAGTGGGCCCTTTCCTTGTGGTCAAAGCGCCACTCCTTCTCGCAAATGCGACGGAAGTCGTTGGTGTAGTCAATCTTGGACTCGTTGAAGGTGTATTCCTTCTTGATACCCGTCTGGCTGATGCCATTGCGGTTACCCAGGCGCAACTCAATGGTGTGAGTGCCAGCCTCGGCGCTCTTGTAACCCACCTCGGGAAGGGTGGAATAGGACGTACCGTCAAGGATCCAGATGGGATAGGTGCCAGGCTCTGCATTGTAGCTGGCAATCATCTGGTTGGTCTCCTGATCAACAGACATCTGGAAGTCAATACCGCTCACCGTGGGGAGCCCATTGGGGTCAGCGCCCTTGAAGTCATCGGGCGAGCAGGCAGTGAAACCAATCGCCAATAAGCAATAACTGATGATTGCTAATGCGCTGCTTATTTTGTTTATCTTGGTAATCATAATTTTTAATCTCTAAATCAGTGATTATTAATAGTTGTTCTGAACCAGAGTGGGGTCAGCATCAAGCTCGCTCTGAGCCAGAGGGATGTACTTCTTGCTGGGCGTCCACGAGTGGGTACGATAGCCGTAGCTGTCAGGAACGAGCACGGTCGAGGCCTTCTGGGTTGCACCAGCGATGCCCTCGGCACGCACGAGGTCGAAGTAGCGCTTGCCCTCGCCGCAGAATTCCAGATGACGCTCGGTGAAGATGTCGTCGATGGTAACGTTGTTGAGGTTATCAAGGCCGGCACGGTTGCGGACCTCATTCACATAACCCGTAGCCTCGGCTACACTGCCTCCGGTCTGGAGCAGCAGCTCGGCAGCGTTGAGCAGGGTCTCGGCATAGCGGTAGATGCGCTTGTTGTTGTTATAGTTCAGGTTTTTGGAGGTCGGGCAGTCCTTGTTGTTGTCCGACTGCGGGCGATACTTGCCGTGCCAGATGTGGGTGTCCTGATAGCGCTCGGTGTAGCTGTAGCCACGCACGTCCCAGCAGGTAACATCACGACGCTTGTCGTTATCGGCATACATGTTGTAGGTCTCGACACGCATGGGCAGGAAGCCCCAGCCGTCGTTGCCGCTGTCCCAGCCTTCGCCGCCGCCCCAGCCGTTGGGCGAGCACAAGGTGGGGAATACGGTACCACCGGCATTCAGTGCTGCAACACCCCAGTCACGCTGGGCCTGGTCGTCGTTGTAGTTGATCTCAAAGATGCTCTCGGAGCACCACTCGCCGCGCTCCTGCCACAGGTCACTGAAGCTGGGATTGAGCGAATAGTCCGGGTCGGCAATGATCTGCTTCATGTAACCCAGAGCGGTAGCATAACGGGAATTGTCGTTCTGGTACATCACCATCTCGGCGTAGAGCATGTAGGCGAAAGCCTGGCTCACGCGACCGGCATCGGCATTGGGCCAACGCATGGGCAGCACGTTAGATGCGATGATATCCTCGAGCTCAGGCATCAGCCTGTTGTAAATCTCGTCGGCCGAAATCTGCTCAGCGGTGTAAGGCTGCGAAAGGTTCTCCAGATAGAAGGGCACGTTGCCGTAGTAGTGCCACAGGATATTATAATAGTACACGCGCAACAGGCGGGCCTGCATCTCCATGGAGCGGCAGAAGCTTGCGCTGGCCGAAGTCTCCCAAGAGGCATACTTGATGGCATCGTTGCAACGCTTCACGCCGCTGTAGAAGTCGCCCCACAGGGTGGAGAGGGTGTTGTTACCGTCGGCCTCGAAGTTGAACAGACGGTGCCAGTGCTGGTTGTCGGTGTTATCCGTACCGCCTACCCAGAAGTCGTCGCCCATGATTTCACCGTCAACGGTGAGGTCGTTATAGGCCACATTGTCCCAGTCGGGCCAGTGCAGGGGAGCATAGGCCGCCGTGAGTGCCTCGTTGAGGGTCTCCTCGCTGGTATAATATTCCTCAAGGGGCTCACCCGTCGGGTTCTTCACCTCAAGAAAATCGTCGCTGCAGGAGGTCAGTGCCATTGTCACTGCGCAAAAACCTGCTATGATAAAAATATACTTTTTCATATTGATAATTCTTTTAGGATGTTAAAGTGCAATGTTAAACCCGATAGTGAAGGTGCGAGCCTGAGGATATACACCGTAGTCAACACCCAGGCTGGTGGAACCGGAACCAATCTCGGGATCGAAGCCCCAGTACTTGGTCCAGGTGAAGAGGTTCTCGGCACGTCCGTAGATGCGCAGGCGGTTGATGCCGATCTTGTTGGTTAACATCGTGGGCAGGGTGTAGCCCAGGGTGATGTTCTTCAGACGCAGGTAGCTGCCGTCCTGGATATACATGTCACTGCAAACCCAGTTCTTGGAGTCACCCAGGGTGGGAACCTTGTTGCTGGTGCCCTCACCGGTCCAGCGCTGGAGCACCCAAGTGGGATAGTTACCCGAGGCAATGTCCTGGCGGAAGGTGGCGTCAAACACGTCAGCACCATGTACGCCCTGGAAGAATACGCCGAAGTCGATGCCCTTCCAGTCGAAGTCGAAGTTGAGACCGAAGGTCCAATCGGGCACACCGCTACCGATGTTGGTGCGGTCGTCGCTGCTGATGCGGCTGTCACCGTTGGTGTCCACAAAGCGGAAGTCACCAGGATGGGAGGTGGTGCCGTACTTGGCGTTATAGGCGTCGGCCTCGGCCTTGTTCTGCAGGATGCCGTCGGTCTTGTAGCCGTAGAAGAAGGGGAAGGGCTGGCCGTTCTCGGCGCGCGTGCCACCGTCGCTGAACTGCGAGATGCCGTAGTTCAGGAAACCGGTGTCGTTACCCAGGTTCTTCAGTTTGTTCTTCAGATAAGAAGCGTTGCCCTTGATGGCAAAGTGAGCGTCGGCGATGTTCCAGCGGTAACCCAGCTCAAACTCGACACCGCTGTTCTCCATATCACCCACGTTGGCAAAGGGACGGGCCTCACCCACATAGCTGGGGATGGGCATCTCGATAATCATGCCGTTGGTCTTCTTGATGAAGTAGTCAAAGCTGAAGGTCAGCTTGTTGTTCCAGAAGCCGAAGTCGAGGCCGAAGTCAGTCTGCTCGCTCTCCTCCCACTTCAGGTCTTCGTTGGCCAGGCGGTTAGCCTTTGAACCGTAGACCATGGCAGCGGTCTGTCCGTAGTAGTAGTTGCTCGAACCGCCCATTGCGGTAAGGGTGGTGTACAAGAAGTCATCGATGTTGTCGTTACCGTTCTTACCCCAGCTGAAACGCAGCTTCAGGTTGTTCATCCAGTCACGGGTGTTCTCCATGAATGCTTCGTTCATGATGTTCCAACCCACCGAGAACGAGGGGAACACACCATACTTATTATTGGAGCCGAAGCGGCTCGAACCGTCGCGACGCACGGTTGCCTGGAACATGTAGCGCTCGTCGTAGTTGTAGCTTACACGGGCAAACAGCGACGAGAGCCTGTGCTCGGTATAGGGGCCGCCCCATACACCCACGAGGCTCTTGGCACCCGTCACCTTGCCGTCGGCATCGGTCGTGAGTTCCAAATCACCGCCGGTGGTGTAGTTGATGCTGGGCTTGTCGGGGTTCACGAGATACCAGTGGGAACCGCCCAGCTCGTCGCCCTTGAACTTCAAGGCACTCTGGCCGAGCACGACGCCGATGGTGTGCTTGCCGAAGGTCTTGTCATAGGTCACGGTGTTCTCAACCTGCCAGGTGCTGTTGTTGCCCTTGAACGAGGTTGCCGAGGTGTGGTCGGCATTGTTGTTACCCGAGAGGTAGTACTCCTGCTTGGTGGCGCCGCTGTAGCCCCAGAATGAGAGCTCGGCGCTGTAGGTGAAGTGATACTTCAACGCATCCCACAGTTGCAGGTCAATCGAGAACTTGGGCATGAACTTGTGGCTCCAGTTCTTGTTGGGAGTGCCCTGCATCATGGCCATGGGGTTGTTCTGCTCCTGATAGCTGCCGATGAAGCCGGGGATGGTGTAGGGGTTGCCATTCTCGTCACGATACAGGTCATAGGCACTGTAGCGGTCGATCATTTCCTGGGCCACGTCGCCACGCAGGGTGACGGGCAGTGTGGGAGCCAGATAGAGGGCCGAACCCAGGGGTGAGCCCCAAGTGGAGTTGGCCTCGATGCCGGTGCTGTGCACGCGCATATACGAAAGGTTAGCGCCCAGGTCAAGTTTGTTCAAGAAGTTACGCTCCTTGGTGGCATCCAGGAGGTTGAACATGTTGTTGGCGCGGATGGTCAGACGGTCATAGTTTGACTGGCCAAAGTTACCGCCCACGATACCGTCCTGATCAAAGTAACCCAACGAGAGGTAATAGTTCACCTTCTCAGAGGCACCGCTCACGCTCACGTCATGCTGCATGATGGGGGCGTTGTCGTTGAACAGGAGCTCCTGCCAGTTGGTACCAAAGCCCACAATCTTGTCGCCATTGGCGTCAATCAGGTTGTAGGGATCCTGATAGAGCGGGGACAAACCGTTCTGGATGCGGCGCTCGTTCTGCAGGATGGCATAGTCGGTGGCACCCGTCACGTCACGCTTGCGCCAGGCGCTCTGCCAGCCGTACGAGAAGTTGTAGTTGATGGCTGCCTTGCCCATTTTACCCTTCTTGGTGGTCACCAGGATGACACCGTTGGCGGCGCGGGCACCGTAGATGGCACCCGAGGCGGCGTCCTTCAACACCTCGATACTCTCGATATCGTTGGGGTTCACGCTCTCCATACCATATTGGTCGGTGGGCATGCCGTCGATGATGTAGAGGGGATTGGAGTTGTTGATGGTGCCGATACCGCGAATGCGGATCATCGACTGCGAACCGGGCTGGCCCGACGACGAGGTGACGTTGACACCAGCGGCCATACCCTTTAGGGCATCCTCGGCACGCAGGCGGGTCTTACCGGCCAGGTCCTCTGACGAGACCTTGGCGATAGACGCCGTCACAACGCTCTTCTTCTGCACGCCATAACCGATAACGACCACCTCGTTGAGCAACTCGGAGTCCTCGGTCATCACGATTTCCATGTTGTGGCGGGCAAGCACGGTCTGCTTGACGTAACCCACAAAACTGATTTCCAACTCAGCACCAGCAGGCGCATTGATGGAGAAACTGCCGTCGAAGTCGGATGCAACCGTGTTCGACGTTCCCTTTTGCACAATCGTCGCACCAATCACGGGTTCACCGTTGACGTCAACGATCTTGCCCGTGAAGGTCTGATTCTGTGCAAATGCCACTATCGCCAGCATGACTGACAACAGCAGTGAAAGTAATCTCTTCTCTTTCATGTCACATTTGATATTGGTTGATAAATATTGGTTGTTTCAATCGATAGTCACATTACTGGTTTTCATAGACAGGTAAGCGTAATCGCCTATGAGTCACATCGCAAAAATATAGAATATAGAAATGTGTTGTTAACTCCAACAGCAAAAAAGTGGATGATTTTGACCACATTAATTTTATAGCTATTTGTGTATCAATAAATTACACAAAACTGACAATCGTTAAAAAGTGGTTAAATTATAGGACTACCGAAAACCTTTAAAATGAGAAGAAATAACGATTTCATCGAAGATTTTGCCCATTTTGTTAGAAAATGCTGTTTTTTCTGCCTACATTTGCCGCACCGTTAATTAAACCCTGAGCATCATGAAGGATTTGACCCTGTCAGCAGCCCTGCTGTTGCTCTTTACGGTCCAGGCCCTTGCGGGCGGCATTGACCTGGAGCAGGAATACCGCAAGCTGGACATTGCCATCGGGCAGACCAACCGGTATGTTGAGCAGCGCGAGGCCCGCATCGATAAATTTAAGACTGCCCTTGGCGTGAGTGACGACCCCAAGGTGCAGTATGAGCTGTGCCACAGCCTGTACAAGGAATACCACCCCTACATGAGCGACTCGGCCATTCACTACATCGGCCGTTGCATCACGCTGGCCGAGGCCATGGGGGACGACGAGCGCGCCGACGAGTGCCGCCTGCAGCTGGCCCACCAATGCACCGAGTCGGGCATGTATCACGAGGCGATGGACGTGCTCAATTCCTTAGACGAGCTGCGCATCAACGCGTCCAGCAACCGCCGCCGCTACTACAGCACGCTGGCACACCTGTATGGCGAGTTGGGCTATTACTGCAAGGTGCCCCAGCTGCAAGGCAATTATTCTGCCCAGCACAACCACTACAACAGCCTGATTGGCACCGCCGGCATCTCAAGCAACGATGATGAATTCCTGCAGATGAAGGAGGTGGAGCGCTTTGCCGCCGGCGATGGCGAGGGGGCCTTGCGCTACAGCGACCAGCGCCTCAAGCAGGTCAAGAAGGGGTCTCACGAGTATGCCATCGTGGCCTTTTACCGCTACCTCGACTACTCATTGCTGGGCGACTCGGTGCAGTCCCGCTACTGGGTGACGCAGTCGGCACTGAGCGACGTTGAGAACGCTGTGATGGACCAGGGCGCAATGTGGGAGTTGGCCAACAAGCTCATGGCCGACGGCGACATCGACCGCGCCTACCGCTACATCCACTTTGCCTGGCAGTGCGCCAACCGCTTCAACACCGTAAAACGTAATAACCAGATCTCGCCCGTACTCACCGCCATCAGCGACAACTACGAGGCCTCGCTAAAACGCGCCAACCGCCTGCTGCAGGCGCTGGTAGTCGTGTCGAGCCTGCTGGCGGCCCTTCTGACGGTCATCCTGTTCTACAGCAACAGCCAGCGCAAGAAACTCGCCCGTGCGCGTAATGAGCTCAGCGTGAGCAACAGGCAGCTGGCGCAGCTTAATAGCCAGCTGAGCAACCTGAACAGCCAGCTGAGCGAGACCAACCAGGCGCTAGGCGAGTCAAACCAGGCGCTAGGCGAGTCAAACCGCGTCAAGGATGAGTATGTGGGGCGCTTCATCCACCTGTGCTCCTTCTACATCGACCGCCTGGACGAGCTGCGCAAGCAGGTCAACAAGATGGTCAAGGGCAAGGACCTGAACGCGCTGCACCGTTTCACCAGCGACAGCGAGCTGCGTGACAAGAATCTCGCCGAGTTGTACGAGATGTTCGACAGCACCTTCCTGCACCTGTTCCCCAACTTTGTTGACGACTTTAATGCCCTGCTCAGGCCCGAAGCCCGCGTCACGCTACCCGAGCGCGGCACGCTGAACACCGACGTGCGCATCTTCGCCCTCATCCGCCTGGGGATCGAGGACAGCAGCCGCATCGCCGAATTTCTGCACTACTCGGTCAACACCATCTACAACTACCGGGCGAAGATCAAAAATGGCGCTTTGGGCGACCGTGACACCTTTGAGGCACAAGTCAAAGCCATCGGAATGTAAAAAATTCTTTCCCCATTTGAGTTGTCGCTTATGCAACTTATTGTATCTTTGCGCCATCTTGAGAATTATACATTTAAAAAAACTTCATAATCATAAAAAAACAAGATGATGAACAGTAACAAGATCTGTACATGGATGTGCACTATTCTGGCAATGGCTATGATGAACGCCTGTGGGGTGGACATCCCTAAGGAGAAGCCGTCGTCGTTTGAAACGATGACCGTGCAAAAGTCAGATATTGAGGTCCCCATAAAGTACAGCGCCAAGATGAAAGGCCAGGCAGATGTGACCATCATGCCCCAAGTGAGCGGACAGTTGATGAAAATCTGCGTGACCGAAGGCCAGCAGGTGCGTAAAGGGCAGACGCTCTTCGTCATTGACTCACGCAATGCGCAACATGAGCTGGAGTCGGCCCGGGCCAACCTGCAGGCGGCCAACGCCAACCTGCAGGCGGCCATCTCTCAAGCCAACAGCGCCAAGCTGGAGTATGAGAGCAACAAGAACCTGTATGAGAAAAAGATCGTGAGCAATTACATGCTCGAGAGCTCGTTGAACACCTACAAGCAGGCACAGGCCACCGTCAGCCAGGCGCGGGCATCGGTCAGCCAGGCGCAGACCGCCGTGAACCGGGCGCGGGTGAACCTTGGCTTCTGCACCATCACCTCGCCGGTGTCGGGCGTCATTGGCGAGATTCCGGTCTATGCCGGCGACCAGGTGACCCCGATGACGCAGCTCACCATCGTCAGCGGCAACCAGAAGATGGAGGCCGAATTCTCGATTCCAGAGTCTGTTCTCGAGGCGGGAATGTCGTCGGGCTACACCCAGACTGACAAGGCCAGAAACATGGCCAACCTGCCCGACGTGACTTTCGTCATGAAGAACGGCACCGAATATCCCATCAAGGGACGCATCTCGACCTTGACAGGCGTGGTGAACGCCACCACCGGTTCGCTGGCTTGTAAAGCCACATTCCCCAACCCCGACGGTATCCTGTACTCTGGCATTCAGGGCACCGTGGTGATACCCTATAGCCACCATGATGTGATGGTCATTCCCCAGGCCGCCGTTGTGCGCCTGCAGGACAAGTCGCTGGTGTATAAAGTGAAAGCCGACAGCACCGCCACGGCTATTACCGTGATTACGACAGATGTGGGCAACGGCAAGGATGTCATCGTGACCGATGGCCTGAATGTTGGAGACCGCATTGTCACCGTTGGCGCCAACAACGTGCAGGAAGGCCAGCGTGTCCTGTACCCCGCCGCAGCTAACAAGAAAGACTGAACGCCATGAAGAATAACATCTTCATCAAGAGATATGTGATGGCATGCGCAATAGCGATTGTCATCACGCTGGTGGGCGTTATCTGCATGAGCATACTGCCCATCGAGCAATACCCGAACATCGCGCCGCCCACGGTGCGCGTCTCCACCTCCTATACCGGTGCCGACGCCAACACCATCATGAAGGCGGTGGTGCAGCCCCTTGAAGAGAACATCAACGGCGTGCCGGGCATGACCTATATCACCAGTTCAGCTTCGGCCTCGGGCGATGTCTCGATTCAGGTCTTTTTTGAGCAAGGAACCGACCCCGACCTGGCAGCCGTGAACGTTCAGAACCGCGTCAGCCGCGCCACGGCCTTGTTGCCCTCTGAGGTGACCAAAGTGGGCGTGCAGGTGATGAAGCAGCAGAGCAACATCCTGCACATCGGCGCGCTGAAGAGTGTGGACGGCAAATATGACACCGACTTCATTGCCAACTACATTGACATCAACGTCAAGCCCCGGCTGATGCGCATCACCGGCGTGGGCGACGTGATATCGCTGGGAAACACCTATGCCCTGCGCATCTGGCTCAAGCCCGACGTGATGGCACAATACGGGCTGGAACCTAACGACGTGTTCGCCGCCATCGGAGGCCAGAGCTTCGTTGCCGCCACGGGTTCGCTGGGTGAACAGTCCGAGAATGCCTACCAGTACTCGATGGAGTACAAGGGAACATTGAAGACCGTCGAGGAGTTCAACGAGATTGTGCTGCGCACCAGCGAAGGCGGTCACCTGCTGCACCTGAGCGACGTGGCCGAGGTGGAGATTGGAGCTGTCAGCTACAACTTCACGTCTAACATTGACGGCCAGCCAGGTACCATCTATATGGTGTTCCAGGCTCCGGGTGCCAACGCTACCGAAGTGAATGCCCGCATCAATAAACTCTACGAGGAACTCAAGCCGACGATGCCTGCCGGCTTGGAGTTTGAGATTCTGGAGACCAGCGATGACTTCCTTTTCGCCGCCATCCACAATGTGGTGGAGACGCTGGTTATCGCCATCATCCTGGTCATCCTCGTGGTGTATTTCTTCCTGCAGAGTTTCAGGGCAACGGTCATCCCCTCGTTGTCAATCATTGTGTCGCTGCTGGGAACGTTTGCCATCGTGTCGCTTGCGGGGTTCTCTCTCAACATCCTGACGCTATTCGCCCTGGTGCTGGCCATCGGTACGGTCGTGGACGATGCCATTGTGGTCATCGAAGCGGTCATGGCCAAGATGGAGGGCGGCATTTCAGACGCCCGCCGTGCCACCCGCGAAGCGATGAGCGACGTGTCAATCGCCGTTATCTCGTGTACGCTGGTCTTCATGGCGGTGTTTATCCCCGTGGCCTTCATGCCGGGCACATCGGGCTCGTTCTTCACGCAGTTTGGTGTCACCCTGGCCTCGGCAGTGGGCTTGTCGTGCGTTTCGGCCCTGACGCTGTGTCCTGCCCTGTGCGCCATCATGATGCGCTATTCCAAGGAAAATAAGGAAAAAAAGAACCTGAATTACTACGTCACCAAGGCCTATACCGCCAGCTACAACGCTATCCTCAAGAAGTACAAGAAGAGCGTCGGCGGTTTCATCAAGCGCCCGAAATTGGCTTGGCTGCTGCTCGCTGTCGCTGCCGTGCTGCTGATTATCTTCATGCGCGGTCTGCCATCGGGACTTGTGCCCCAAGAGGACCAGGGCGTGTTCTTTGCCGAGGTGCGCGCGCCTGAGGGCTGCACCTTGCATGAGACAGAGGAGATTGTCAAGAAAGTGGAGGAGAAGGTGAAGAAGATTCCCGAACTGGAGAGCTATGCCGTAGTCAGTGGCTACGGTATCATGGCCGGACGCTCGGGCAGTTGCTATGCCACGTTCATCATCCGCCTCAAGAACTGGGACGACCGCCCGGGCATGAACCACAACATCATGCTGGTTTACGGGCGTTTTGCCTTTGACTGCAGGGAAATCAAGAATGCGATTGTCATTCCCTTCCAGATGCCTCAGGTGCCGGGCTACGGTTCAAACAACAGCGTGAACCTGGTGCTGCAGGACTTGCAGGACCGCCCGATGTCGGAGTTCAACGCCGATGCCACCAAATTCCTCGCCAAACTCAACGAACGGCCTGAAATCATGATGGCGATGTCCACCTATTCGGAACGATTCCCGAAGTATCAGGTCAATATCGATGCGACGCAATGCGACCGTGCCGGTGTGTCGCCAGCCGCTGTCCTGCGCACGCTGGGCGCCTATTGCGGCGGCACCTATGTGGGCAATTTCAACCAGTTCGGCAAGGTGTATCGCATCATGGCCAATGCCGCCCCCGAATACCGTCTTGACCCCTCGTCGCTCAACAATATCTTTGTGCGCGTGCAGGGTGGCAAGATGGCGCCGATTTCTGAGTTCGTCAGATTGAACGAAATCGTCGGTTCGGCATCGGTCGACCATTTCAACCTGTACCAGAGCATCACCGCCGCTGTGATGACCGCCAACGGATTCTCGGAGGGCGATGCCCACGAGGCCATTGCCGAGGTGTTCAAGCAAGAGATGCCCAATGGCTACAGCTATGAGTACGGCGGCATGTCGCGCGAGGTCGAAGAGGCAGCGGGCTCTTATGCCACGGTGCTGATTTATGTCATCTGCGTCATTCTGATTTACCTCATTCTGGCCTCATTGTATAACTCATGGTTCACGCCGATGGCCGTGCTGCTGAGCGTGCCTTTCGGACTGATGGGCTCATTTGGCGCAATCTGGCTGGTATCGCTGCTCCACCTGCCTGGCATGGAGAACAACATCTACCTGCAAACGGGTGTCATCATGCTTATCGGTCTGCTGGCCAAAACGGCCATCCTTATTACCGAGTTTGCCTCGGAGCGCCGTGCCCAGGGCATGAGCATCCGCGATGCGGCCTTCACCGCCTGTGAGGAACGCTTGCGCCCCATCCTGATGACCGTCGTCACGATGATTGCGGGTATGATTCCGCTCATCATCGCCGGTGGCGCTGGTGCCAACGGTAACCGCGTGCTCGCCCTCGGCGTGACCGCCGGTATGGCTGTCGGCACGCTTGCCCTGCTCTATGTGGTGCCCGTGTTCTTCATGTTCTTCCAGCGGCTGCATGAAAAATTCCAAGGCAAAGACGGTGGGGAGCTGGAAACCAGCATTGTGGAAGCACAAATCAGTAATGACCCTAAAGACCCTAAGGACCTTAATGACCTTAAAGGCTCTCACAAATAATTGTAATCGACAATGAAAACATCGTTCAAAATAATAGTCCTTAGTCTGGCGGCACTGTCTCTAACAGGCTGTGGCACCATCAAGAGTTTACATAGCGAGTACCAGTCCCAAGCGACGATTCCGGCCGACGTTTTCGGTAGCGCCGTCAATATGGCGGCCGACAGCACGTCGCTGGCCGACCTGTCGTGGCGTGAGTTCTTTACTGACCCGTTGCTGCAGCGGCTCATCGACACCGCCCTCGTGCACAATACCGATATCAACTCGGCGCGTATCGCCATCCAGCAGTCCGAGGCGTCGCTGGCGGCCGCCAAGCAGGCATTTTTCCCGTCGGTGTATCTCTCGCCCTCGGGCTCCATCTCCTCCTTTGGCGGCAGCGCTGCGTCCAAGACCTATAACGTGCCGCTGCAGGTCAACTGGGATATTGACGCTTTCGGCTCCATCAAGGACAAGAAGCGTAAGGCCGAGATGGTTCTCCTCCAGGCTCAAGTCGGCGAGCAAGCCGTCCGCGCCAACATCATCTCGGCGGTGGCCCAGCAATACAGCACCTTGCTCCTGCTCGACCAGCAGCTTGAAATCCTCTTGGCCACCGACAGCCTGTGGAATATCTCGCTCGAGACGCAAAAGATCCTTTGGGAAAACGGCAAGTCCTATTCTACCGCCGTCAACCAGATGGAGTCGTCCTATCTGGGCGTGAAGACGTCGATTGTGGATGCACGGCGCAACATCCGCGAGGTGGAGAACTCCCTTTGCCGCCTGTTGGCCATCACGCCACAGCATATCGAGCGCAGCCATTTGGGCAAATACTCCCTGCCCCGGCGTTTTGCCACGGGGGTGCCCGCCATGCTGCTCCAGAACCGTCCCGACGTCAAGCTGGCCGACCTGGCCATGGCCGAGGCCTTCTACAATACCCAAGCGGCCCGTGCGGCCTTTTATCCCTCCATCAGCCTTCAGGGAATAGCCGGTTGGACCAATAGTGCTGGCGGTGGTGTCGTGAACCCTGGCAAGATTTTGCTCAATGCCGTTGCATCGCTCACGCAGCCCATCTATGCCCAAGGCAAATTGAAGGCTAACCTAAAAATCAACCAGCTGGCGCAGGAAGACCTGATGAATCAATATGTGCAGACGGTCATCGAAGCCGGCAGCGAGGTGAATGAAGCGCTCGCCGACTGTCAGGCGGCAGTCGAGAAGCATGGCTATTACCATCGCCAGGTCGAGGTATTGAAAGATGCTTACCGCGGGACCCATGAACTCATGGACAACGGCAAGGCCAGCTACCTGGAGGTGCTCACGGCTCAGGAAACCCTCCTGAATGCTCAACTCAACGAGGCCACCAACATGTATAACGGTGCCTTGGGCATCATCGCCCTGTATATCGCCCTGGGTGGCGCCACACGATAACGAAACAATCATTTCTATCATCAATCATTCTATGAGACATACGCTTTTTTATCTCCTTCTGGCGGTTTGCGCTGTATGGTTGGCCTCGTCATGCTCGCACGACGAGCCCGTCAACCCCATCAAGCCGGTCGATGAGCGCACGGTGCTGCTGGTGACCCCCAGTGGCGAGATTTATGACCAAAACGGCGAGTTTGTCACGCAATTGCCCAACTGCACTTTCGCCGCTGAAATCATCTCGGACGGTGACGACTACTTCGTGTCAGGTGTTCAGTCTAAGGGGCGCGTGGGCTATTGGAAAAACGGCAAGTGGAACACCCTGCATGTCGATTTTATCGATGATGTGGACCACTGGACCTACGGAATCGGCAAATGGGATTACTACATCTACTTGCTTGATATTCCCAATGTGCTGAAAAACAGCGGTATCTTCCCCCTCGAGAACTTCCACGACTTCGTGCCCGCCAATCATGCGCTCGCCGTGAGCGAGGGCAAATGTTATGTAATTGGTTACGGCTTTAGTGAAGTCAATCCAGATGGGCATTATCAGCCGGTGCTCTACACCAATTACAAGAAAGAGTACCTGCCCATGCCCGAGGGTGCCGTGACCGGAGAATGTCATGCCATTTATGCCTATGACCGAGACCATACCATCATCGGTGGCATGATCGACGCCATGCCTGCCGTCTGGGTAGATAAGCAATATGAGGTTTATCCTGTCACCTATCCCAGGGAAGCACTCGGTGACAACGAGTACTTGATTGGACGCGTGGAGTCGGCGACGAAGTGTAATGACCACATCTATGCGGCAGGCTTTGAATATGACTACGATAAGACGATAATTGCCACACTGTGGGTCGATGGTGTCCCCTCTCATTATCTGTCGGGGTGGGAATGTACCAGTTCACAAGCCATCGAAATCCTTTCCTATGGCGATGATGTGTATATGCTCACATATGAATATAATAACGACACTGACGAGTCCAGAGCCCACCTGTGGAGGAATGGCCAACTCGTCAAGACCTATGATAACATCCAAGTATCTGGATTTACAGTGCTATAATCAACCAGAAACAAAAAACTAAAAAATATGAACTACACGAGAGCAATATATCTGGCGTTGATGGCACTGGTTGGCTTGCCTCTGATGGGCCAGATTGTTACGTCAAGACAAGGCGTGGAGAATAAAATAGATGTGGACAGCATTATCAATGACTTTGACAGCAGGCCTGCCTTTGGCATCTACAAGGACACTTATTTTGTCGGTGGAACGGCACTCAACACCAAGCCCACCGAGTACAACAGCGACGTGAAGTTCCAAATCAGCTTCCGCCACAGGCTCACCAAGTCCATCCTGCCCCTGCACAGCCACCTGTTCCTGCAATACTCACAGAAGGCGATATGGAACGTGTTTGAGGAGTCGTTGCCCTTCCACGACCTGAACTTCAATCCCGGCATCGGTATTCAGAATCTGGTTGTGTATAACGGTAAACTTGTGGGT
>CADAFP010000011.1 GCA_902787185.1 uncultured Bacteroidales bacterium
GAGAGCGAGGCCAGCATCGTCATCAGCAGTGAGGGGGCGCAGGATGTCACCGTCTTCGTTCACGGCAACGCAAGCATTCACCTGTTCACGCCCGTGATGTTGCCTGCCGACAGCACCGCCATCACGACAACGTCATTCCGCGCCGATTGGACCGATGAGACGCAACCTGACGTCATCGCCAGCTACATCCTTGAGGTGGCGACCACGCCAGAATTCCTGCCCGACAGCGCCGACTACCGCATCTTCACAAATATCGACACCACCTGCTGCAACGTCGATACCCTCACCCCTGGCAACACCTACTATTACCGCGTCAGGACACTCTACAACGACAGCACCCTCAGCGACTGGTCAAACGTCGAGAGTGTCACGCTACCCGTGCCCGCCGAAGAACATGAATTCGAGTTAGGAGATATCAATCACGACGGCTTGATAGGTATCGCTGACGTGACCTGGCTTGTTGAGTATCTGCTCGATATCATTCCCGAAGTGTGCCCGATATGCTCTGATGTGAACCAGGACGGAATCATCGGCATCGCCGACATCTCCACCCTTACCGACATCCTGCTCGACATGAGCCATGCTCCAGAGTAGAACGCTGCCCAATAACACCAGCCACACCCCTTATCCTGCATTTTTCTTCTTCTAATACCCAACACATTCACGATTTTTATTACTTTTGTGACTTTCATCAATTATCCATTAATATAAACCACATGAAAAGAATCTTACTTCTCACCGCAATGCTGATGGCGGTCACCCAGTTATGGGCTGTTAGCATCAGCCAGACCACCGCTCAAAGCAAGGCCCAGGCATTCCTGCGCAGCCAAGCCTCCGGCAAAATCATGGCACCCAAGAGCAATATGGACCTGCGCCTCGTCGGCACGGGCAACCATTTCACTCATGAGCCCGCCTACTATGTATTCAATGCCGCCGACGCCTTTGTCATCGTCGCTGGTGACGACCGCGCCCGTCAGATTCTCGCCTATGGCGACCGTCCCATCAACATGAACGACATCCCTGAGAACATGCAATACTGGCTCTCATGCTACGAGAAGCAGATGGCGTTCCTCATGGAGCACCCCGACCTGCAGCTGCCGCCCTACCAGGCATCAGGCGAGACGGTACAGCCGCTCATCAGCGCCAACTGGAGCCAGTTGGCACCCTATTGGAACGAGTGCCCTGTCTTTGGAACCGACACCTGCTACACGGGCTGCCCCGCCACATCGCTGGCGATGGTCTTCCACTACTGGAAGTATCCCAAGCAGCAGACGCCCGCCGTGCCGTCCTACTTGATGCCCACCTATGGCGTCACGCTGCCCGAACTGCCGCCCACCATCTTTGATTGGGACAACATGCTCGATGACTATACGGGCAACTACTCTGAGGCACAGGCTACTGCCGTCGCCCACCTGATGCGCTACATCGGGCAGGCCGAAGAGATGGACTACACCATCTCGGGCAGCGGTGGCTATCTCAAGGACATCCTGCGTGCCGTCAAACTCTTTGAGTATGACCAGAATGCCCAGATGCTGTTCAAGAGCGATGAACTGGGCTATGCCAATTACTCTGACGCCCAGTGGGCGAGCCTGATTCAGAACGAGTTGCAGAACGGTCGCCCCATCGTGTATTGTGCCTACGACAACGCGACGGGCGCCGGACATGCCTTCAACGTCGACGGATATGACGCCACGACCGGCGAGTACCACGTCAACTGGGGCTGGAACGGACGCGGCAACGGCCACTACGCCCTCAACGCCTTCTCTTACGGCGACTACACTTTTGGCACCGCCCAGCAGATGGTCATCGGCATCCAGCCTCCTGAGGGCTACCAGGACCCGCGCCTGCAGGCCTATCCCTCCACCGTGAATATACAAGCCTATCCTGGCAAACCCAGTTCGGTAACCTTCACCCTCAAGGGCACCAACCTGACCGATGACGTGACCTTGACGATGAATGACCCGGACGGCGTGTTTGACATCGGTGCCACCACATTGCCGCAAGCCGAAGTCGAGGCCGGTAAAGAGATTACCGTGACCTACTCACCCCAAATGGTGAGCAACAGCACGGCTACGGTCATCTGCCAGTCCCAAGGAGCCAACGTGCTGACGCTGACACTCAACGGCAACGCGCCCCTCGAGGTCTATCAGCCCGAGATGAAGCCCGCCAAAGGCTCATGGGTGACCCTGACGTCCTTCCGCGCCGACTGGACCGACAACACACCGTCCGCCAACGTGGTGTCCTACACCCTTGAGGTTAAGGAGAAGCCCGAATACTTATTGCTCGAGGAGGCCGACTTCAGCGACCTGCCCAAAATCGTGCCCACCAACCAGGCATCACACGCCAACGACTACCTTCCCGAAGGCTGGAACTTCACCGGTTCGGAGTTTAATTTGGAAGGCGGTTGCATCATGCCCCGCCGCCACGGTGTCATCACCACCGATGCCCTCTCGCTCAGCGGCTATGACAAGGTGACCGTCGTGGTGACCGGATGCAGCTATGACCCTTATGGTTACGCCTCCGAACTCACCATCTCGACCGGCAAAGCCTCCGAAACCATCGAGTTGCCATTCGGCGACTATGGTCCAACGGCCGTTGTGCTCGACTGTGACGAGGGCAGCAACATCACCTTCACTGCCGGCTATTATCCCAAGATCCAGAAGATTGAGATTTATGCCGGTGAGTATTCAATAAGTGAAAGCGAGGCAGACGAAGGTAATGTCCGCCTGTTTACCGGCATCACCGACAAGTATTACAACGTCACCCAACTGATGGCTGGAGGAACGTACTTCTATCGGGTGAAGGCCCTCTATATCGACAACACCGAGAGTGAGTGGAGCAACACCCAGATTGTCACTCTCGTCAAGGGTGGCTACCCCGATGAGCACGATTACGCCATTGGCGACGTGAACCATAACGGCGTTGTAGGTATCGAGGACGCAACCACCCTCATCGACTATCTGCTGGACCGCAGTGCGATAACGATTTGCGACATCTGCGCTGACGTCAACAGCGACTCCCGCATCGACATCGCCGACGTCACATCACTCATCGACCTCATCCTCGGCAACTAAAACCCCTCGCTAAGACGCAAAATTCTCAGACAACAAAGACAACCCTTGAAACAACATGGGACAACTTGATTGAATGGCATCCGTTTCCCATGCATCTTAGCGACATGTCGTGAGATTATACAAAAGCCGTTTGGGCTGAATTGAAAGTGCGCCAAAATCATCAAAAATCGATCGTTTTGGCGCACTTTCAGTTTTCTTGTCTTCAATTTCAGTTGCCCGAAATGATGCGGTCGATGATCATGGTGACGTCGCCGATAGTGATGCGGCCATCACCGTCCACGTCAGCAGCAGGATAGTCATATAAATCAACTACTCCATCTTCAAGAAGTAAGTCGATAAGAGCCGTCGCGTCGCCAATGCCGATTTGCCAGTCACCATCCACATCACCTGGTTCTGGATTATTGCCACTATCATACGTTGCTTTGACCACGTAACTGTAAATTCCATCCTTTACTGCATATGCCCTTAAACCTTCATTGTCGTGGACTACAAAAGGTGCTACGTACAAATTCCAAGGAATATAACGATCATCGTACCGAGTACTGTAGCAATAAAATATCTCTGCTCCATTATCAGCCGAGTTCAGGGTCACCTTAACTGGTCCTGAATAGCTGCCCGCTGGTGGTGAGAAAGTGGGAGACTTCGGCAACTGGACATCAGCACTCACAGTGACTTCAATCTTAGTGGCGCGCACTTGAACGCAATAGGCAATGAGTGTAACGCTTGTTGCACTACCACTCCAAATGCCAATATAACCATCTTTTTCATATTCATACCCCGCATTCCCCTCAAAACCCCATGGACTATATGAGTGTTCTCCTTTAGCTATACAGGTGAACTTAATACTCGTAATCGAACCAACTGATGTAGTGAAGATATAAGCATAGTTTTTATGAAAACGATATGCAATGTCATTGCCAAAATCAGTTAGCCCATATTGGCTCAACACACTTACACAACCAAGGCTCATAGTGTCTGGTATTCCTACTTCGAAAGTCTTGTGAACTGTCTTTCCCGGAATAAAAGTGAAGACTGTTGCCCACGAGAGGCTTGCCATCATGGATAAAATAAATAACGTAATAATCTTTCTCATTGCCGTGAAATATTATTGATGAATAATAACTATGTACAAAAAGAATATGTGGACTGCTATTTATGCTACAGATCTCTTTTACAATCGCAAAGATAATAAACTTCAACCGAAGAACAAAAGAATTCTATCTTTTTCATCAAGACGTAGCCTATCTTTGCCGCAAGCAATAGCAACAATTTCCCTATAAACCTCCAAATCCAACAACTGATTCTCTGATTTTTTCTGATGACATCCACAATCTTTTACCTATTTATTGTTTTTATCACCTTATTGTTTTCCTTATCGACATTGTGTCAGTTGTTTTGGTTGTCTTTAATTCATTGATATCGTCGTTTTCTCATTGGAGTGCGAAAAAAACACTAACTTTGCGACTTCAATCTTGTTGACGTGGAGATACGGGAACTATGCGACATATTTAACCGGAAGGGGCGACTGACGGCGTTATCCAAGTTGTTGGATGGCGGTGCTGGCAATGCGGTGATTGACGGGCTGGCAGGGTCCAGTGCGGCGATGCTGTTTGCGCGGCTGCCGCAGCGTGAGTGCCCCTATCTGATTGTCATGAACGACCTGGACGAGGCGGGGTATATGTACAACGACCTGTGTCAATTCGTGGGCGACAAGCAGGTGCTGATTTTCCCGTCGGGCTACAAGCGCGACATCAAGTATGGACAGGTGGATGCACCGAACGAGATTCTGCGTACCGAGGTGCTGAACCGTTGGTATGACGACAAGGATGTGCGCTGGGTCGTCACCTACCCCGAGGCGTTGGCCCAGCGGGTGCGCCGCCGCGAGGACGTGGAGGCCAGCACCGTGCAGTTGAAGACTGGAGGCACGGCCGACATGACCGAGGTGGCGGCACGGTTGCGCGAACTGGGCTTCACGGCGACCGACTACGTCTATGAGCCAGGCCAGTACAGCGTGCGCGGTTCCATCCTCGACGTGTTCTCTTACAGCAACGAACTGCCCTACCGCATCGACTTTTGGGGCGACGACATCGACTCGATACGCACCTTCAACGTCGAGACACAGTTGAGCGAGGAGCACCTGGAGCAAGTGAGCATCCTCAACAATGACACGGGCGGAGGCCGTGAGGATAACGTGTCATTGCTGGACTATGTGGGCGACGACACCATCGTGCTGTGCCGCAGCGAGCAGTGGCTCACGGCGCGCATTGGCGAGATTGCCCGCGAAGGCATGTCGGTCAGCGCCCTCATCGCCGACGAGGGCGACACCCAAGCGACCAGCAAAGTGGTGGATGCCGACTTGTTTGTCCAGCGCCTGAACCAGTTGCGGCGCATCGCTTTTCAGGACAGCGAGGCCCCTGACGAGCGCGGCGTGAAGCGCCTGACGCTACACTGCAAGCCGCAGGGCATCTATCACAAGAATTTTGACCTCATCGGGCAGTCGTTTACCGATTTTTTAGCAAAAGGCTATAAACTCATCATCCTGAGCGACAGCGCCAAGCAGATAGAACGCCTGCACAACATCTTTGAGGACCGCGGCGACGACATCACCTTTGAGCCCGTGCTGCGCACGCTGCACGAGGGCTTTGTCGATGACGACCTGAAGTTGTGCGTCTTCACCGACCATCAGATATTTGACCGTTTCCACAAGTACAACCTCAAGAGCGACCGCGCCCGTTCGGGCAAGTTGGCCTTGTCGCTCAAGGAACTGAACCAGATAGAAAAGGGCGACTACATCGTCCACGAGGACCTGGGCGTGGGCAAGTTCGGCGGACTCATCCGCACCTCGATGAACGGCACGCCACAGGAAATGATCAAACTCACCTACCTCAACGGCGACGAAGCCTACGTCTCGATTCACTCGCTCCACAAACTCTCGAAATACCGCAGCAAGGAGGGTGAGGCACCACGCCTGAACCGCTTGGGCAGCAACGCGTGGGCACGCATCAAGTCGCGCACCAAGAGCCGCCTCAAGGACATCGCCCGCGAACTCATCCGCCTGTATGCCGCACGTCGCGAGCAGCAGGGCTTCGCCTACACCCCCGACGGCTACCTTCAGCAGGAGTTGGAGGCCTCGTTCATCTATGAGGACACCCCCGACCAGCTGACCGCCACCCAAGCCGTCAAGGCCGACATGGAGAGCAGCAAGCCGATGGACCGCCTCATCTGCGGCGATGTGGGCTTCGGCAAGACCGAGATTGCCATCCGTGCCGCCTTCAAGGCCGCTACCGACAGCAAACAGACCGCAGTGCTGGTGCCCACCACCGTGCTGGCATTCCAGCACTGGCGCACCTTCAGCGAGCGCCTGCACGACTTCCCCGTCAGGGTGGATTACCTGAGCCGAGCCCGCAAGCCTAAGGAGGTGAAGCAGATTCTTGCCGACCTCAAGGAGGGCAAAATCGACATCCTCATCGGTACCCACAAACTCATCGGAAAGACCGTGGAGTTCCATGACTTGGGACTGCTGGTGGTGGATGAGGAGCAGAAATTTGGCGTCGCCGTCAAGGACAAGCTCAAGCAGATGAAACTCAACGTCGATACGTTGACGATGAGTGCCACGCCCATCCCGCGCACCCTGCAGTTCTCGCTAATGGGCGCGCGCGACCTGAGCACGCTGACTACCCCACCCGCCAACCGCTACCCCATCCTCACCACGGTGGGAACGCTGAACGACGACATCGTCGCCGAGGCCATCAACTTCGAGCTGTCGCGCAACGGCCAGGTCTTTTTCGTCAACCACCGCATCGAGCAACTGGAGCAGTTGGAGAACATGATACACCGCGTGGTGCCTGATGCCCGCGTCGCCGTGGGACACGGCCAGATGCCACCCGAGCGGCTGGAACAGACCATCATCGACTTTGGCAACCACGATTACGACGTGCTGCTCTCGACAACCATCATCGAGAACGGCATCGACATGCCCAACGTCAACACCATCATCATCAACAACGCCGACCGTTATGGCCTGAGCGACCTGCACCAGTTGCGTGGCCGCGTGGGACGCAGCAGCCGCAAGGCCTTCTGCTACCTGCTCGTGCCGCCGGGCAAGCCGCTGGCCACCGACGCACGCCGTCGCTTGCAGGCCATCGAGAGTTTCAGCGACCTGGGGGCCGGCATCCAGATTGCCATGCAGGACCTGGACATCCGCGGTGCGGGCAACCTGCTGGGCGCAGAGCAGAGCGGCTTCATTGCCGACCTGGGCTACGAGACCTACCAGCGTGTGCTCAAGGAGGCCGTCACCGAGTTGCGCAACGAGGAATTCTCGTCGCTGTTTAGCGCAACGGGCAACGGAGAAAACGGAGATGACGAATTGAACGGAGGGACGGAGTTTGTCACCGATTGCGTGGTCGATACCGACCTGGAACTGATGTTCCCCGCCAGCTATGTGCCGCAGGAGAACGAGCGCATCACCCTGTACCGCGAGTTGGATAATATGGAGACCGACGACCAGGTGGAGGCATTCGAGCAGAGGATGGTGGACCGTTTCGGCAAGATTCCCGATATGGCCGCCGAACTCATCCGCATCGTGCCCTTGAGGCGTACAGCGCGACGCCTGGGCATAGAGAAACTGGTCATCCGACAGACGCGGATGCACCTGTTCATGGTGGGTGAGGAAAATGTGGCTTATTACCAGTCTCCCGCCTTCGGGCGGCTGCTCAACTTCATCCAGCAGAACCCCAAGCGGTGCAACTTGAGTCAGAAAAACGGCCGCCGTAGCATCATCATCAGCAACATCCCCAGTGTGAGCACCGCCCTATCGGTCCTGCGCACCATCACGCACCTGGAAAGCCTGTAACAGCTGTTCGCGGTATTTGTCCCGCAACTGGCGCGAGTGGGTGAGGATATCGAGGTCGGATGAGCCGCAGATGGGTTCATCGGTCGAGGTGACCCAGCGCTCTTGGTACTTGTCGATGGTCGAGCGCATCTTGTCGTTGTCAACATCTTGTCCCGAAATCATCCCGACGGTGAGTTCACGGATGTAGGTTTCCCAACGCTTGACGTAGTAATCCCACATCAGGCCGTTCCAGTTGCGGCAGGCATAGTCGTTCAGATGGCCGCCCCATGTGGTGATGAGCCTTCGGGCGTTCATCTCGTAGTAATCCTTGAGCTCTGTAGTGGTGCCCAGGTTGCGGGCTTGCTGCAGCCAAGTGCCCAGCATGGCATAGGGATGATGGCTGTTGAAACTGTCCAGATCGGACAAAAGTTCAAACAGCAGGTCGCTCTGGCGGTAGAATGCTTCTCTGTCCTTCTGCTCAAAAGCCTGGTCAAACTTCTGTTTCTCGACGAGGAAAAGGTCGCCCAGCAGTTGCCGGCCCACCCACACGAGGTCGATGGTCATGGCGTCGGTCGTGACATTTTCCTGCTCCAGCAACAGGTCCCACACGGCAAGCAATTCGCGCGGGTTATACTTGATTTTGCGGCCCTCCTTGCCAAATTCGGGATAGGAGCAGGGAAGCGGTGCGGCAAAATTGCCTGGGGTAATATCCAGCACGTTGTCATAGAGCAGTTGCCATGCCTCGCGGACGGGGCGGCACTCGCAGCCCGCATGGCGGTCGGCAAGTTCGTTAATGACCTGCTCGTCACTCTTGGCAAAGTCCCAAGCCTTCTCGAGGATGTACTCGTAAGGGAACTGCTGCACGTCGAGGCCCTCGAGCGTCGAGCCGATGCCCACGAGATTGTCGCCATTCTCGGCCAAGGCCCGCTCGATGCGCTCGCCAGCCTCCTTGACGCGGCCCTGCACGTTGGTGTTGCCGCCAAAATTGCCCAAATAGCACCAGATGAAGGGCTGGCCGTAGAAACCGTCATGCTCGCGCCACATCTCCTTATACTCGCAATAGTAGTCGAGCATTGTCATCTTGCCCTGCGGCACACCGGTGAGCATGGCACGGGTGCGATCGCGGGTGTAGTCGTCGCGCTGGTAATAAAGGAACCACGCCATCTGCAACCACTCGGCAGCAGGGTCCACCGCCGTCAGGCTCTCATAGATGTGGCGGGACACCTGATTGAGGTAGTCGGGCTCAAAACTGGGCGGGTCCACCTCGTTGAACGGGTCAATGCCGTAGATGTGGTCGGTACCGAACAAGCGGGTCTGCTCCTCGAGGAAGAGCCGCTGGATGCGGCTGTACAGTGGATCCTCACTGTTGAGGAAATAGGTACGGTATTGGTCGTCAAAACCTGCCCAGCCGCCCAACGCCTGGATGTCGGCATCAGGGAAGAGGTCGCGCAAGGCGCCTGGTACATGACCGGCAAAGGCGGGCAACACGGGACGCATGTTCAAACCGCGCTCCCGCTCCACGATGCGCTGCTGTAACTGTGTTTGGTGCTCCAACCATTGTTTGGGCAGGGGGCCGCACCAGCCGTCGATGTTGGCCATGCGGTGCCACGGCAGATAGGCAGGTCCGGTAAAGTAGGAACGTACCTGCTTGTCAGTCATTCCCAAGCTCGTCCACACGTTGTACCACACCGCCTCCTGTCCCGTGATGGCCAATGGCAGGTTCACGCCGTTGAGCGCCATCCAGTCGATGAGGCGTTCCCAGTCACGCCATTGCCAGAAGGGCATTGTGTAGCCCCAAGTGCAGTAGTTGAGGAAAAAGCGTTGCGGCACGCGTGCCGTCACCCGCTCGGCAGCGGGAACGTCGGGCAGGACACGCGGCAGTTCCACGGGCACATCGGCATACCACGACACTGTCGTCATGCAGTAGCGGTTCAGGTAGCGGTTCAGCCCCACCGCCATCGACCCGGCATTGTTGCCTCCGATGATGACCTTGCCTCCCCCACTCTCGAGGGTGAAGACATCCTTGCCGCCAACGGCATCAATGGTCACAAACTCCACCTTGTCCAGCAGCCGCGGTGACAAACGCTCGGCGAGATTCCTCGCTTGAATCACATCGTCGCCATGTTGTCCCTCGATGGTGGCACCACTGGCAGTCAACGCAACCACCAGCATCAGCATCAAGTTGAGTAAACGCTTTTTCATAAAACCTGTCAATTAAAGGTTTAGGCCTTAGGTTCTTGCCACACGCAGCAAACACCTAAAGCCTAACACTTATAGCCTAAAGCCTAAAAAAATCAATAGTTCTCGGCCTTGATCTGGAAGTAGGCCTGCGGATGGTTGCACACGGGGCACATCTCGGGAGCCTTCTTGCCAATGACCACATGGCCGCAGTTGGAGCACTGCCAGATGGTGTCACCGTCACGTGAGAAGACGATGTCCTGCTTGATGTTGTTCAACAACTTGAGGTAACGCTCCTCGTGCAGTTTCTCGATGGCGGCAACGCCTTCCATCTGGGCGGCAATCTCGTCAAAACCCTCCTCACGGGCCTCCTGAGCCATGCGCTTGTACATGTCGGTCCACTCGAAGTTCTCGCCTGCAGCGGCATCCTCCAGGTTCTCGATGGTGCCCTTCACAGCACCGCCCTGCAGATGCTTGAACCACAGTTTGGCGTGCTCCTTCTCCTGGTTGGCGGTCTCTTCAAAGATGGCAGCAATCTGCACATAGCCGTCCTTCTTGGCCTTGGATGCGTAATAGGTGTACTTGTTGCGAGCCTGGGATTCGCCAGCAAAGGCTTCCATCAGGTTCTTCTCGGTCTTGGTTCCTTTTAACTCTTTCATTGTGATAACGTTGTTTAATAATTAGTTGATGTCATTAATTTATGCTACAAAGATAGTGCAAGCCGAGAACAAAACAAAAAGAATTCATTCTTTTTTTTGTCGGGTATTACTCCTCAAAAGTTTGGGCAACGAGTTTGAGGTTCTCGATGATGTCGATGTGCTGCGGGCACTGCGCCTCACACTGGCCACACTCCAAGCACTCACTGGCCTTGCTATGATTCTTGGCTACCAAGTTATAGTATAGGGTACTGTTGCTCTTCTGGTCCGGAAACTGCTGCACCGTGTTGTACAGACTGAAGTACTCGGGGATGGCAATCTGCTGGGGACAGCCTTCAGAACAATAGTGACAAGCTGTGCAAGGGATCGCAATCGATTCACGGATAGACTCAGTGGCCCGGGCAATGATGGCCTGCTCCTCGTCGTTGAGAGGCTGGAAATCCTGCATATAGCTGGTGTTGTCATCCACTTGCTCGATGTTGCTCATGCCGCTAAGCACAGTGAGCACATTGGGCAGTGAGGCACAGTAGCGAATGGCCCACGATGCGGGACTTGCATCGGGATGATACTCCTTGAACAGGCGATCTACCGCCTCTGGAACACGTGCAAGAGAGCCGCCCTTAACCGGCTCCATCACGATGACAGGCTTGCCGTGTTTGGTGCACAGGTTGTAGCACGTCTTGCTTTCGATAGCCGGACTTTCCCAATCGAGATAGTTAATCTGCAGCTGCACGTACTCTATCTCGGGATGGCGCTCCAAAATCTGTGCCAGCAACGCTGAGTCGTCATGGAACGAGAAACCGATGTGGCGGATGCGTCCCTCAGCCTTCTTGCGCACGAGGAACCCCCAGCCATCCATGCGTTCCATCACCTCAACGCGCTCATGGTTAAGGGCATGCAGCCAGTAGTAATCAAAGTAGTCCAAGCCGCATTTCTCCAACTGCTCGTTGAAGATGCGCTCCAGGTCGGCTGGCTCATTGATGGCCCATACGGGCATTTTGCTGGTCACGGTGAAGGCCTCGCGCGGATAACGTTTCACCACCGCTTCGCGCAGGGCTTCCTCACTCTTGCCCCCGTGATAAGGGTAGGCCGTGTCAAAATAGGTGAAACCACGCTCCATATACAGGTCCACCATCTGTTTCATCCTTTCTAAATCAATGCTCGTTTGGTCGTCGGGGTTGACCAGCGGCAGACGCATCAATCCAAATCCAAGTTTTCTCATATTGTTGAATCTTAAGTTGTTATTCACTATTCTAAGCACTTTCACCAACCGCTATTGAATCTTGAGGTCGGTAAAGAGTTTAATGCCACGCAGGTAATGGGCGGTGATGATGTTGACACGCTCCTCGGGCAGCTGGCGCAAGAGATTGACAGTGGGCTGTGAGGTGTAGCGGGAACGGTCGCGACGGAAGTCACGGTGGGCGCGGATGATGGCCCAGGCATCGCCAAAGTGGAATTTGGCCACTGCCATGCCGAAGGCTAACGTGTCCATCATGCGGCGCACCAGCAGCAAGCGCTTGCCCTCTTCGGCGGGGAGGTTTTTGTACAATAGCAGCAGGTTGTTGCGAAAGTTGAGGTAGGTCTTGCGTGGGTTGCCATAGGCCAAACTGCCGCCTCCCAGATGATAGACACAGCTCGACGGCACCATGGTCAAGTCATAGCCGGCAAGACGGATGCGCCAGCACAGGTCAATCTCTTCCATGTGGGCAAAGAAGTCCTTGTCCAGACCGCCCACATCATGATAGAGCTGGCTGCGCACCATCAGGCAAGCCCCGCTGGCCCAAAAGACGCTCTTTGGGGCTCCGTCATACTGACCGTGATCATCCTCGACATACTCAAAAATGCGCCCCCTGCAATAGGGATAGCCATGGCAGTCGATGTAGCCGCCTGCCGCACCCGCATACTCAAACGTCTGCTTGCCGTCCTCGTGGTCCTTGAGCAATTTGGGCATCACGGCACCCACCTCGGGGTGAGCCTCCATGTAGTCATATAGAGGATTGAGCCAACCCTGCGGCGTGCGCACGTCGCCATTGAGGAGCACCGTGTAAGGGTACATCGTCTGGCCGATGGCCAGATTGTAACCCTCGGCAAAACCATGGTTCTTGTCAAATTTCAGCACTTTGACTTGAGGAAACTCCTCTTGCATCACCTTTAGGCTCTCGTCGGTGCTGCCGTTATCAGCGACAATGACATCGGCGATAGCGGCATCGGTGCCCGCCAGCACCGTGGGCAGATAGCGGCGCAGCAGTTTGGCACCGTTCCAATTTAATATGATGACAGCAACTGGTTTCATGCTTGTTTCTTATCTCGTTATATAAAAACTAATGAATTGCTATTTCAAATGGATTCCAGCAACTGCTTGAATTCCTCCTCGGTTGGCAGATACAATTTATAACGCGATGCAAAAATTTGTTTGCCTTCACTCAAAACAGAATATTTCACTATTGCCTCACTCTTTTGAGAACACAGTATTATACCCAATGTGGGATTATCATCTTCGTTGCGATAAAGTGCCTCAAACATGCGAATATAGCTATCCATCTGTCCGACATCTTCATGAGTCAGTTTACCCAATTTCAGGTCTATCAGCACATGACATTTAAGAATGCTATGATAGAAAACTAAATCAACATAGAAGTCTTCATCATCATACCGCATCCGTTTTTGGCGAGCAACAAAGCAGAAACCACGTCCCAATTCGAGTAAAAACTGTTGAAGGTGATCTATCAGGGCTTGTTCCAAAACATCCTCATGTAAAGACGGATAATCTCTCAAATTCAAAAATTCCAACACAAATGGGTCCCTAATGAATTGCTGAGGGGCGATTTGTCCCATTTTTTCTTGGGCTTCACGCATGACTGGGTCTTTATCCCTGCTTGCCAACAGTCTTTCATAATAAAGGGAGGATATTTGCCTATCCAGTTGCCGCGTACTCCAAACGCCATCTGCCGCCTCATTCATATACCATAGTCGCGCCTGATTGTCCTCCACACTGATAAGGCGTCGGTAGTGTGACCACGTCAATTCGGGACGCAGTGTGTCCCGAATCTGGAATGTGAGATAAAATTGACGCATTTTTCGCAATTCGCGTTCGTCAAAGCCCTTACCAAAATCCGCAGTAAGACGATTTGCCAGTTCTTTTAGTATCTTTTTGCCGTAGGCAGCGCGTGTCTCACCATGTTGTTCATGTTCTACTATGGTCTGACCTATCATCCAGTAGCTTTCTACCATCGCAAAATTAATGGCGTGATAAGTCTGTTTTCGAGCCCTCGCCAGAATGCTTTTGATACTATCATATATAGTATCGACGCTACTTGGTATTTTTTCTAACTCATTCATTGATCAAATATCATGAATTATCTGGGCATCGGTGCCCGCGAGCACCGTGGGCAGATAGCGGCGCAGCAGTTTGGCACCGTTCCAATTTAATATGATGACAGCAACTGGTTTCATGCTTAAGTTTTACTCCATATCAGGTTTTATAAATCCGATGGACCTGCGGCGCTGACGCGGGCGGTTGTCTTGTAATTCGGCAAGCGCTGTACTGATGGCGTCAAGTTGGGCGCGGGTATCCTCGTTAATTTCGTTCTGGTCGGCAAGAATCTCGTTCATCTCGTCGCGCACGGCTTGAATCTCGCGCCTCAGCTCGGCACTGCTGTCGGGCAATGTGAGAGAGGCTGCCATTCGACGAATTTCGGTGAAGACACGCATTATACCTATATTCATCTGTATGGCTAATGGAGAGCGCAGTACACTGCTAAGCATGGCCACACCGTTCTCAGTGAATGCGTAAGGAAGTTTGCGTGTGCCCATTTTAGAAATCTTTGAAATCCCAATTTGTGATTTCAAAAAAACATCTTCTTCAGTATTGGATATCACAGTTTGTGATTTCCAATTTATATTTCTTTGTTTTTCAGGCTGATTGGATATCACAATTTGTGATTCTTCATTTGTAATCATCATTTGTGACCGCAAAATCTCTAATTCGCCTTTGGTCAATTGAAACATGAAATCCTCGGGGAAACGCTCGATGTTGCGTTTGACCGCTTGATTCAATACTCGAGTTTCTATGCCATAAAGTGCTGCCAAATCAAAATCCAGCATTACCTTTTGGCCACGGATTTCATGAATTCTATACTGAATACTTTCGATTTCGTTCATTTCAATTTGGGCATTATCTAATTATCTCGGCATCGACACTCAGGTCATCGTTGAGTGTCAAGAGTTTCACGTTCACAATCTGGTTGGCAAGGCTCATATCGGGGGCCACGTTGACGCGGATGTAGTTGTCGGTGAAGCCGTGCATCAGTCCCTTGCCGCGGCCATGCTCGAGCAAAACGGGGCGCACGGTGCCCAGGTAGCGGCGGGTGAAGTCGGCTTGTTTCTCGTCACTCAAGGCTATCATGCGGGCAGCACGCTCCTGCTTGTCCTGCTGGGTGACGATATAGGGGATGCGCAGGGCCATCGTCCCGGGGCGCTCACTGTAAGGGAACACGTGAAGATGCTGCACGTCGAGGCCCGCGATGAAGTTGAAGCTGTCCTCAAACAGTTCGGGCGTCTCGCCACGGGTGCCCCCCATCACGTCCACGCCGATGAAGCAGTCGGGCATCAGCTGGCGACACCGCTGCACCTTGTCGGCAAACAGTTGGCGGTCGTAGTGGCGGCGCATGAGTTTGAGAATGGGGTCACTGCCGCTCTGCAAGGGGATGTGGAAATGGGGCATGAAGGCGCGTGACTGGGCGCAGAAGTCAATGATTTCGTCGGTCAACAGGTCAGGCTCAATCGACGAGATGCGGTAACGCTCGATGCCCTCGATGCCGTCCAACGCCTTGAGCAAGTCAAGGAAGTGTTCCCCCGTGTTTTTGCCAAAGTCGCCGATATTCACGCCCGTGATGACGATTTCCTTGCCTCCGTCGGCAGCCACCTCGCGGGCCTGGGCCGTGAGGTCGGCAATGGTGCCACTGCGGCTGCGCCCACGGGCAGCGGGAATGGTGCAATAGCTACACCAGTAGTCACAGCCGTCCTGCACCTTGAGCCAGTAGCGCGTGCGGTCACCACGGTCGCACGAGGGCGAGAAGGTGCGGATATCGAGCGAGGGTGTCACGTCGAGGCGCTGCTGACGGTCTTCGAACCACCTCAGCACGTACTTTGCGACTTCAGCCTTGTGCTCGCTGCCCAACACAATGTCCACCCCAGGAATCTCGGCGATTTCCTTACCCTTGAGCTGGGCATAGCAACCAGTAACCACCATGAGGGCGTCAGGATACTGGCGGATAAGGTGGCGGATGTGTTGGCGGCACTTACTGTCGGCCAGCGCGGTGACGCTGCACGTGTTCACGATGCACACGTCAGGCACCTCGCCCTTAGCCACAGGCAGAATACCGTGGCTGGCGAGCAGCGACTGCATGGTGGCGGTTTCCGAGAAATTGAGTTTGCAGCCCAACGTCTCGAGTTTTACCTTATGTCGGATGGTATCACTCATTTATCTATCACAAGGATAAAATGGATGAAATGGATGGAACCGAAAAAAACTCCTAACTCCTAACTTATTTTTTGCGTCCGCGGGGCTTGCCTGTGCGGCCTGACTTACGGCCGGGTTTACCGACTTTACCGTCGCGGGCCTCACGGGCCTGGCGGCGGGTGCTGTTGCCACGCTGGCCGCGCTGCTGACGGCGCGAGGCGCTGCCGCCCTCGAATTGTTCACGGCGACGTTCGTCACGCGACATTTTGCCGCTGGTGCTGCGGCTGTTCTGTTCGGTGATGGGCTCACGGTCAATGCGGTGGCTGTTGGCTGGATTCTCCTTGTCAACAAGGACAAAATCGAGCTGCTTTTTAATCAGGTCGGCACGTGCCACCTGAATGGTGATGGGGTCACCCAGTCGATAGACACGTCCCAAACGACGGCCACGGATGCAATAGTTCTTCTCGTCGAACTCATAGAAGTCGTCATCAAGTCCGCGAATGCCCACAAGGCCCTCGCAATGCGTCTCGTCGAGTTCCACATACAGGCCCCATTCGGTCACACCCGAAATATGACCCTTGAACACGCCACCCAGGCGCTGGCCCATGAACTCGACCTCCTTGTACTTGATAGAGGCTCGCTCGGCATTGGCGGCAAGCTGTTCCTGGGCACTCATGTGCTTGCACTGGTCTTCAAGTTTGACGGGGTCAACGCTCTTCTCGCCGGCGGCATACTTGTCCAGCAGACGGTGCACCGTCAAGTCGGGATAGCGGCGGATGGGCGAGGTGAAGTGGGTATAGTAGTCAAACGCGAGGCCATAGTGACCGATGTTGGTCGCGCTATAGATGGCCTTGGCCATCGAACGGATGGCAAGGATGGCGAGCATCTCCTCTTCGGGCTTGCCCTTGGCCTGCTCGAGCATCTTGTTGATGGACTTGTTGATGTCGCGGCCTGAACCCTTGGTGCGCACCTTGTAGCCGAAGTGGGCGGCGATGTCGGCAAAATTCTGCAGCTTATCCAAGTCGGGCTGGTCATGCACACGATAGACAAAGGCCTTGGCGGTTCTGTTCTTGGCCACCTTGCCGATGTGCTCAGCCACCTTGCAGTTGGCAAGCAGCATGAACTCCTCGATGAGTTTGTTGGCGTCTTGCGCCACATGGATATGGACGGCGGTGGGCCTGCCCTGCTCGTCGATGTCAAACTTTTTCTCCTCGCGGTTGAAGGACACCGAGCCGCCTTCCTCAAAGCGACGACGGCGCAGCTGCTTGGCCATCTCGTTGAGCACAGCGAGTTCCTCGGCGAGGTCACCCTTGCCGGTCTCGAGGATGTGTTGTGCCTCCTCATAGGAGAAGCGCCTGTTGCTGCGTGTCACCGTGTGGCAAATCTTGTATTTCTTCACCTTTGCCTCGGCATCCATCTCCATGATGACCGAATGGGTGAGTTTGTCTTCATCGGGGCGCAACGAGCAGATGTTGTTACACAGCTTCTCAGGCAGCATGGGGATGGTGCGGTCCACCAGATAGACCGAGGTGGCGCGCTCATAGGCCTCCTTGTCGATAATGGAGCCTGGGGTCACATAGTGGCTCACGTCGGCAATGTGTACGCCGATTTCCCAGTTACCGTTCTTGAGTTTTTCGATAGACAGGGCATCGTCAAAGTCCTTGGCATCGGCGGGGTCGATGGTAAAGGTCGTCACGTCGCGCATGTCGCGGCGACGGGCAATCTCCTCGGGCGTGATGCCGTCATCCAGCGCCTCGGCGGCCTGGGTGACGTTCTCGGGATACTTGTAGGGCAACCCGAACTCGGCAAGGATGGCATGAATCTCGGCATTGTTCTCACCGGCCACGCCCAGCACATCAACCACCTCACCGATGGGCGAGTTGGCTTCCTCGGGCCATTCCACAATCTTCACAACGGCTTTGTCGCCCGTCCGGCCTCCAGCCAGCTTGTCTAACGGGATGAAGATATCGGTGGCAAGAAACTTGCTGTCGGTGGCGAGTTGGGCAAAGTATTTCATCACCTGCAACGTGCCCACAAAGACCTGCTCCTTGCGCTCGAGGATTTTCACCACCTCGGCTTCAGGCTCCATGCCGTGACGCGCCGCGCGGATATGCACCAGCACACGGTCACCATTCAGGGCGTGCATCGAGTTGCGCTCGGCAACCATAATGGGATTGCCGTCGTCGCTGGCAGTATCCACACTGTTCTTGCCATTGCCGCGGCGAATGAAGATTCCCTCGGCAACCGACGAGCGGCCTGCTGCCTTGTAGCTGCCAGCCCCCACTTGCACCAGGAAGCCGTCCACGGCGAGCTGGTCGAGAATCTCCACGATGATGGCGCGCCGCTTGGGTGTGTTGGCACCCACGGCAGCCGACACCTGCTTGTAGTTGAACGACCCTTCACCCTGCTCATTGAAGAAGTTAATCACCCTGTCGTGGTATTCACGACGTTCCTGTTTCAACGATTGTAATCCGCTTTTCTTTGCCATATCTTGACCGTATTGATGCTATTGTTCTTAGTTTAAACTACAAAGATACGGATTTTTGTACACAAAAGCCGACAAAATCAACGTTTTTCGCATTTTTTTAGATTGATATACTTGAAACCCTGCTAAAGCAAGCTATAAAAAAACTAAAACTTTATTGCTGCAACCTCGCGATTCAAGATTTTTTCCTATCTTTGCAGTCAACTTTATTTAAAATTGGCATCACCTTAGCAGCAAAAGGATATCCTCTTTGTCCTGTTTTCGGTATGCGCAATTTCCCCGGAATACCACAATTAGCAATGGATTTAATGGTTACACGCAAGACATCTATCATATCTATCACCCTGTTGATTATCGCAGTGTTTGTCTTCATGCCCTGCATGGACTTGCACGCCCAGTCAACAGCCACCGACATCAACAAACCCACGCGCGAGCGCGTGAAGAACAAGAAGGACACGCAGCAGGAGGTGAAACAGGAGGCCACCCCTGCCAAGAAGCAGGAGGCCACCCCCGCCAAGAAGCAAGAGACCACACCTGCCAAGAAGCAGGAAGCCGCGAAGCCCGCCGAGAAACAGGACAACGCGAAGCCCACAACCGACTCCACAGCCAAGGCTGCCGCCGAAAAGCCCAAGGTGAGAAAAACCACCAATACCGAGACCACCGACTTTGACGGCATCGACGTGTCAAAGTACCAAGGCCGCATCAACTGGGAAGAGCTCAAGAAGAATCCCAAGATCAAGTTCGTCTATATCAAGGCCACCGAGGGCAGCGACTATATTGATCCGACCTACATGGAAAACATCCGTAACGCTCGTAGGCACGGTTTCAAGGTCGGCAGTTATCACTTCCTGTCCACCCGTTCGAGTGTGGTCACACAGTTCGTCAACTTCGCTCGCACCGTAAAGCGCGACGAGCAAGACTTGCTGCCCGTCATTGATGTCGAGAAACTCAAACCATGGACTTCACAGCAGCTCAGGGACAGCCTCAAGGTCTTTGCCGACCTGGTCGAGGATTATTATGGCTGCAAGCCCCTCATCTACACCAGCGAGAAATTCTTCACGACCAACTTGGGACGCGCCTTTGCCGACTATCCCTTGTTCATCGCCAAGTACAGCTCGGTTGCCCCCAACATCGGCTATAAATGGATTATCTGGCAATTTGCCGACAATGGCCTGTTCAAGGGCCCCGTCAAGGGTAACTATGGCGAAGTGGACCTGAGCCGCTTCAGCAAGGGATGCGGCATCAACGACATCATTTACAAGCCCGCCAAGGGGAAACCCAAAATCAGCGTCAAGGATGCCGTGGACAAGAACAAGGAGAAACCCACCACCGTCAACCTGACCGAGCAACAACAGCAAAACAAGGCAAAAGAGACCCCAAAAGTCTCAGCAAAGCAGCAGAAAGAGGAAGAACAGAAAAAAGCCGAAAAAGCCAAGCGCGCCAGTGAACGCGAGAAACGCTTAGCCGAGGAAGAAGCCAAGAAAAAAGCTAAAGAAAAAGCCGAGGCCGAGAAGAAAGCTAAGGCCAAAGCCGAACAGGAAAAGCGCGAGAAAGCCCGCGAAAAAGAGCGCCAGCAGGCCAAAGAGCAAAAAGCTAAAAAAGAAGCCGAGATAAAGGCTAAACAGCGCGAAGCCGCCGAGCAGAAAGCCAAAGCCGAACAAAAGGCTAAGGAAGAAGCCGAGGCCAAGGCTAAACGCAAAGCAGCCGCCCAAAAGGCTAAGCAGGAAAAGAGCCAGCGCAATGCCAACAGCAAGCAGAACAAGAGCAAGAGTTCCAACCTGCTGGGCTCGTCATCCACCAGTATGTCTAAGGCACTGCAGGGCGACAGCATCCGCAACGCCCAGTACAAAGGCCGCAAAATCAACAAAAGCTCGGCTGACAATGATTAAGTGGCAACATAGCACACCAGCACGACCGCTACGGTCTGCCCTACTGCTGACTATGGTCATGGTGTTGCTATGGTCCTGTGACAACAGCAATCAACGGCGCATCGACGACGTGATTCGCCACATGCCATCCCGAGATGCCGAAGCCCCCTACGACGGCATCGACATATCCAGCTACCAGGGATACATCGACTGGAACAAGGTGAGCAGCGACAAGAACATCCGCTTTGTTTACATCAAAGCCACCGAGGGCGCCACCTACCGCTCGACGCACTATGCCCACAACCTGTCTCAGGCACGCCGTAACGGCATGCTCGTGGGCAGCTACCATTACCTCACCTCGTCCTCGTCCATCGATGAGCAGTTCCAGAATTTCTCATCCTTTGCCCTCAAGTCGGTGCAAGACCTGGTGCCCATGCTCGACGTGGAGGTGCGCGGCACGTGGTCACGCAGTCAACTCATCGACAGCGTGGACAAGTTCTGCCAACTTGTCCAGCGCCTCTATGGTGTGCAGCCCATGATTTACAGCACGATGGAGTTTTACAACAAGAATCTAACCCCACATTTCAACAAGCACCTCCTCTACATCGGGCGTTACTCCAAGGAACCACCCGAAATCAACTGGGAAGGCAAATACACCATCTGGCAGTTCAGCGAGACGGGTATCATCCCAGGCATCGATGCCTATGTGGACCTGTGCCATTTCCACAAGGACACCTGGCTCCAGGACATCATCCTACATTAATTGATTGAGGCGTCAGCTATTGCCTGGCGTCTGATTGTCCCTTGGGGATAACAGTTTCCCACAGGTAGAGTTTGTCGCTCGGACGGATTTTCTCGGCGACGGCAATAGAGAAGTGTTCGCCCTTGACGGTTTTCTCCACGGGCTTCAGATCCACACGGATTTCCTCGATGGTCAAGGGGATAGCACCCGTGGTGGGACCGATAATCCATGCCTCGTCGCCCACGTGCAGTTCGCCTGCCTCCATGAGAAACTCGGCAACGCCCAACTTGCTGTAATAGCGGATGCCCTTGGCGACATATTTTTTGACCCTGGTGGCACTGGAACCATATTTGGACGACCACTCGCCCAGACGCTGCCCCATGTAATAGCCGTCCCAAAAGCCGCGGTTGAACACCTTGGCCAAACGCTCGTTCCACTGGTCGATGCGTTCCTCGCTGTAGGTTCCGTCGCATATCGCCTGCAACGCCTCGTCATAACAGCCGATGACTGTGCGCACATATTCGGGTCCTCGCGCCCTACCCTCGACCTTGAACACAGTGACGCCGGCATCCACCATCTTGTTGAGGAAGTGGATGGTCTTCAAGTCCTTGGGCGACATGATATATTTGTTCTCGATGGCCAGTTCGTCACCGTTCTCTCGGTCGGTGACGATGTAGCCGCGACGGCAAATCTGGCGGCACGCGCCGCGGTTGGCACTGGTATTCTCCTGGTGCAGGCTCATGTAACACTTGCCACTCACCGCCATGCACAGGGCACCATGGCAGAACATCTCCAGCCTGACCCGGTCGCCGTGAGGGCCGCGGACGTCATTTTCCTCGATGAACGCGCTGATTTTCTTGACCTGCTCCAGATTCAACTCGCGGGCGAGCACCATGACATCGGCCCACTGGCTGTAATAGCGCACCGCCTCACTGTTGCTCACGTTGACCTGGGTGGAGATGTGCACCTCCACACCGATGCTGCGGGCAAACAGGATGGTCGCCATGTCGCTGGCGATGATGGCGCTCACCTGGGCATCGCGGGCCGCAGTGACAATCTGGCGCATGTAGTCCATGTCCTCGTCATAGACGATGGTGTTCACCGTCAGGTAGCTCTTCATGCCGTGCTCATGGCACCACTGGGCGATGGTGTGCAGGTCATCGAGCGTGAAGTTGACGCTGGAACGCGAACGCATGTTCAGTCCCTCGATGCCAAAGTAAATGGCGTCGGCACCGCCTTGCTGGGCGGCATATAGTGATTCCCAAGACCCCACAGGAGCCATAATCTCAAAATCCTTGCGATTCATTGTCTTATCTCATTTTTAAACTACGAATTACGCTAATTATACTAATTGGCATCCGCATTCATATTCTTTCTAATTTCACGAATTGACATTCATATATAGTTAATAAAAGAAAGCTATTCATGTGCTGTTTTATTGATATTGCAGAAACGTTCCGTTTTTAGACTGGTTTCGCCAAAATTAGCAAGGATACCCAATTCATAGCCTGTCGCTTTCAGGTAATTGATAATTTGGGCTTTTTCAACATCAGATAACTTACTAATGGCTTTCAATTCGACAATAATCTTGCCGTAGCACACAAAATCAGCGATATACTCTTGCTGTAAAGGAGTACCTCTATAATAAATCTTCAAATTGACCTCCCTTTGAAACGGAATTTCCTCAGCAATGAATTCGCGCTCTAAAGCTTCCTGGTAAACTTTCTCCAAAAATCCGCACCCCAACTCACGATGAACTCTCATCATGCAACCAATAATATTATATGACTCGCTCGGATAAATGATCATCGTGTTCATTAGTCAAATTCGTTATAATTGAATGCGGATGCCAATCAGTTTAATTTGTGTAATTCGTAGTTTTTTAAAATTTATCGTTGTTTCTTGCCGGTGAGGATGCCCTTGATGTCGTAGAGTTTGTTCAGGGCCTCCATGGGCGTGAGGTTGTTGATGTCGATGGTGAGGATTTCGTCGCGGATTTGACTCAGCACGGGGTCATCAAGCTGGAAGATGGACAGCTGATAGCCCGAGCGGCTGCTGGCGACGTCACCCAGGTCCTTGGTCAGGGCCGTGTCGTTGCGGTTGTTGGTCTCCAGCTGCTTGAGCACCTCGTTGGCGCGTGCGACGATGGTGGGCGGCATGCCGGCGAGTTTGGCGACGTGGATACCGAAGCTGTGCTCGCTGCCACCCTTGACCAGCTGACGCACAAACACCACCTTGCCGTTGATTTCCTTCACACTCACGTTATAGTTCACGATGCGCTTGAAGGACTTCTCCATCTCGTTCAACTCATGGTAATGGGTGGCAAACAGTGTCTTGGGCCTGGTGGCGTGCTCATGGATGTGCTCAACGATGCTCCAGGCAATGGAAATACCATCGTAGGTGCTCGTGCCACGGCCCAACTCGTCGAACAGGATAAGGCTCCTTTGACTCATGTTGTTGAGGATGGCGGCGGCCTCGGTCATCTCGACCATAAAGGTGGATTCGCCCAACGAGATGTTGTCGCTGGCACCCACACGGGTAAAAATCTTGTCCACGATGCCGATGCGCGCCTGCTGGGCCGGAACGAAGCTGCCCATCTGCGCCATCAGGGTGATGAGCGCCGTTTGTCGCAGCAGTGCCGACTTACCCGCCATGTTGGGACCGGTGATGATGATGATCTGCTGGTCGTCGTTGCTCAGGCGAATGCTGTTGGGCACATAGGTCTCGCCCGGCGGCAGCTGGCACTCGATGACGGGGTGTCGGCCCATGGCGATGTCGATGTCCAGGCTGTCGTCGAGCACGGGACGGTTATAGCGATTCTCCATCGCCACACGTGTGAGTGCGTTCAGGCAGTCGAGCTGTGCGATGATGGCGCTATCGTTCTGGATGGCGGGGATATACTCTGTCACGGCGGTCACCAGTTCGTTGAACAGGCGGCTCTCGATGATGAGGATTTTCTCCTCGGCACCCAGAATCTTTTCCTCATATTCCTTGAGTTCCTGCGTCACATAGCGCTCGGCGTTGACCAGCGTCTGCTTGCGTATCCACTCCTCAGGCACCTTGTCCTTGTGGGTGTTGCGCACCTCGATATAGTAGCCGAACACGTTATTATATGATATCTTCAGGCTCGGGATGCCCGTTTGGTCGCTCAACGAGCGTTGCATGGCAATCAAGTAATCCTTGCCACTGCTCGAGATGTCGCGCAATTCGTCAAGTTGCTCGTCCACGCCGCGGCAGATGACGTTGCCACGGTTGGTCTGATTGGGGGCATCAGGGTTAATCTCCCGCTCGATGCGGTCACGAATGAGGGCGCAGGGATTCAACTGCTCGCCCAGGCTGCGCAACACCTCACACGACGACTGTTCGCAGTATTGCTTCATCGGCTCGATGGCCTGCAGGGCGCTCTTGAGCTGGACGAGCTCACGCGGCGTGATGCGTCCCACGGCGGCCTTTGACGTCAGGCGCTCCAGATCCCCTATCAGTTCCAGGCGCTCCCTCACCATATCGCGCCCGTCGGGGTCACGCATGAAGTGCTCCACCACGTCGAGTCGGCGGTTGATGGCCTTGACGTCCTGCAGCGGGAACAGCACCCAGCGGCGCATCATGCGGCCACCCATCGGCGAGATGGTGCGGTCGATGACGTCGAGCAGCGACTTGCCGTCGTCACTCATGGGGGCCACCAGCTCCAGGTTGCGGATGGTGAACTTGTCGAGGCGTACATAGCGCTCAGCCTCGATGCGCGACAAGTGGGTGATGTGGCCCAACTGGGTGTGCTGGGTGATATCGAGGTAGTGCAGGATGGCACCGCTGGCGATAATGGCGTTGTCCATGGCCGTGATGCCGAAGCCCTTGAGGTTCTGCGTCTCGAAATGCTTCAACAGGCGGTCGTTGGCCGAATCAAAGGTGAACACCCAGTCCTCCAGCTCAAACGTCAGGTAGCGCGACGAGAAGGTAGCGGCAAAGCGCTGACGGTTGCTGCGCTCGATGAGCACCTCCTTGGGCGAAAAATTGACCAACAGTTTATCGACATACTCCTCATTGCCCTCGGCGGTGAGAAATTCACCCGTGCTGATGTCGAGGAACGACACGCCCATCATCTTCTTGCCGAAGTGTACCGCCGCGAGCCAGTTGTTCTCCTTGCGGTCGAGCATCGTGCCGCCCACCACCACGCCAGGCGTCACCAGTTCGGTGATGCCGCGTTTCACGAGCTTTTTGGTCAGCTTGGGGTCCTCCAGTTGGTCGCAGATGGCGACACGCTTGCCCGCGCGCACCAGCTTGGGCAGGTAGGTGTCCAGCGCATGGTGGGGGAAACCCGCCATCTCGGTCGCTGCCGCCGCTCCGTTGCTACGACGCGTCAGCGTGATGCCCAAGATTTCACTCGCCGTCACCGCATCCTCCAGATAGGTTTCATAGAAGTCTCCCACACGGAACAGCAGCACAGCGTCGGGATGCTTAGCCTTCATCTCGACAAACTGCTTCATCATCGGCGTATTCAACGGGTCCTTTGCCATCGCTCACAAATCTTTATAAATCGAACTACAAAGGTACAACATTTTTTTCAAACTACGAATTACGCCAATTCAACTACTTGAAAGCCTAACGTCTTTAAACAATAACAATAGCATCCGCTCTTTCTTATTTCTGTCGGCGAATTATGCGGATTAATCGAATGACTGCCGCACTAATCCCTAATCAGCAGCGCCAGCTGCTCCATTAAAAAATGACCGCCGTCTCGTAAAGAAAGAAAAGCCTTCACACTAAGTCGTTAATTTGCTTTATACAACTCTTCAAGGGTCGCATATTGGGCATCATAACGGGTTGAGGGGATATATTCCTTTTTGCGGCTATCCACGAGTGTGGCATCAAGTTCTTGTGTGTCAATGTCAACAATGACGTAGATAGTGGTAGTGTTAACGTTCTTGTAACGGTCGGTTTCCAACTCGCCATCCGATTTCACGGCGCAGTTCCCTTTCACCTTGAATAAATGCTGACCTTCATCGCTTCTAACGTGGAAAAGAACATAACCAATGGTGTTCAGGTGTTCGACAATCTCCATCGAGTCCCGAGTGTACTTGATGCCAATGGCCAGTTCCCCTCTCTCGAGAAATAACAAACTCTTGATATAGTAGTTTTCCATCATCACCATCAACACGCCGTTCTTGTTGGGCAGATTGACCACGGCTCTTTGGCCAGACGTGGCTTGTTCCAGAATCTGCTCGGGTTTCTCGCCAAGATTACATTCCTCAACGAAGAAATACTTGCGCAACTCTCCTAACAGGTGCTCGTTTTCCTCGGCCTCCTTGTTATGCAGGGCTAGTGAGAAAATGTTTTCATCGGCAAAAGGAGTGAACGTCTTGCCCAGTACATCCCTGAAGTGGGTTTGGAAATACTCCTTGGCGTCCACACCTTGACGAGGCGCCATGGCATAGAACTGATAGTCGTCCTGCAGCCATTTCTGGATTTCTTCACGAAACTTATTGCGGATTTTGACTTTCCAGGCGGCCTTTTGACTTGCATTGTTTCGGGCATACAGGGCCAGCACAAACAGGAAATTCACGTCATAGTGGAACAACAGCAGCGTGTCACGGTCAAACAGGCGGTTCTTGAAGTGTGACTGGCTGTGACGATTATCCTCGCGGTCGGTTTTCTCGATGCCGTCGGTCGTGTAGTCAAAGCCCTCGTCCATTTTGGCCGAAATGAAGAAATTGGGGATGATGTTGTAGCCCTCAGTCACGTCGTCACGCAACTTGACACCCGACTTTGTCGTGTTGCCGGCATTGAAGATGTCGAGGTTCCACTGAATGACGTTGCGGGCATAGGTGTACTGCTTGTAGATGGATTCGTTGCCCAACTTATGACCCATCTTGTAATACTTGCTGTCACCGATGTAGTAGGTGTTGCTGTGGTCGTTCTCGATAAGGCTCTTGGCCGTGTAGAGGTGGTCAACAATCTTGCCGTCCTCCTGTTTCTTGTCCATGCCGTCGGGCAGCGGATTGTCACCCACAAGTTCGTCGATGATGGCCTCAAACACGATGTAGAAATTCTTGACCAGCAGATATTCCTTCTTGGCAGTATTGATGGAGACCTGACGCGCCTCGTCAAAGAAGGCAAAGCACAGTCGCCACAATTCCAATGCCTTGTCGCTAAAGTATTTGTACTTGATTTGCAACAGGCGTGTCTTGCCATAGCCCTTCAGATAGGTCTCAAAGCGCCTGCCAGTAATAAGGTCATACTGGCAATTTATCTCTATCGGGAAACCGTATTTATTACCGATATGGTTCAAGATAGAGAAGAAGATGACCAACAACTCCTCGTCAAAGTTGATGCGGCGCTTCTTGTTGATGGGATTCAGATAAACAGGACTGTTGTCCTGAACGATGGCCGTTTCGCGGCTGATGGTGCGCGTCCAGTTAATCTTGTTCAATCCCGCATGCAGGTTCTTGAGGATAAAGAAGAAAAAGTCCTGGTTATCCCTGTTGAACTGCAACAGCTGCAACAGGATATCGAGGTAGGTGTTGCTCAAGCGCCGCCGTCCCTTGCCGATCTCAGCAATCTTGGTGTGATAGACAATATCGGGGTCGCAGTTACGGGAATTCTTATAGACCATGATGGCTCGGTAAATCCACACGGCAAACTTATAGAGGAAGTCACGCTCGTCTTTTTCCAGCATTTGGGGATCAAGACTGACGATGTCCTCAGGGCTGTATTTCCCGAAGGCCAATTCTCGCCCGCCAACATCCTTGAGCAGCACCTTGGGCAGGATAAAGACACAGTCCTTTAGCAGGGTATTGTAGTAATACCCCACATAGTGGATAGACACCTGGCCCTCAACGTTCTCCAGGGCATCAATACCATGCAGCACGTCCCTCACCCGCGCCACGTCATACCGATATTCCTCAATGAGAATCCTCATGTTTAGTGTTACTTACCCAATAATCCATCCAACTCATCGTCAAAGTCCGACCTGAATAACCTGTCCTGAACAATGCGGTATTTCTCAAATTCCGATTCAGCAAATTGCTTTGCAGCGGCTGCCGAAACGCTACCGCTGTCTTGCAGTAACTGGCGGTCATCCATTGCCAAGAACTTGTCGATGTGCTTTGCCCAGTCTTCCATCGTCATGGGAATGTGTCGCTTGGCACGATCTTCGGCCAAATCCAGGAAAGCGTTGACAACGCGTCCCAAGCTCTCCAACTCATCGCCCTTCAAGTAGTTCTTAGCAACAGACACATCAGTCTTGACAATCTTACCGGATGGGGCGTTTTCCCACGTGGTAAGCCCCATGTGCTCTTTGTCAGCATCAGCGCGTTCCACAATCAATTCTGCTGCGGTGTGGCCATGTATGGCATAATGGAGTTTGTTCTGCACCATGGCAAAAAATCGACGTGTCGTAGGTGCATCCTTGTTATAGTCGATGGCGGTGGCATACAAGTCAGTCACCTTTTGATACAATCGACGCTCGCTTATGCGGATTTCCCGAATTTCGGCAAGCAGGTGCTCAAAATAGTCAACCGTCAAGAAGGCTCCGTTCTCCATTCGCTTCTTGTCAATCACATAGCCACGGATAGCAAACTGACGGAGTACCGCAGTCGCCCATTGACGGAACTGCGTGGCGCGGGTAGAGTTAGCCCGGTAACCGACCGAAATGATAGCGTCCAAGTTATAGAATTGGGTCTCATATGCCTTCCCATCGGTGGCAGTTCGTCGGAATTTCCGACAAACTGTATCTTTCTGTAACTCACCCTCTTTAAAAATATTCTGCAGATGCTCAGCTATCGTTGATCGGCTTTTATCGAATAAGGCCGCTATGGCGTCCTGAGTACACCAAATTGTCTCATCACGATACATCACCTCAACGCCGTTCTCTTGACTCTGCGCTTGGAAAATCAAGAATTCAGCGGTACTGTTCCTGATCATCAGGGATTGTGAGGATGAAGGATTGATTCTCCATTCACAATCACAATCCAGACAGCGAAACTCGCCGTTCTCCTCTCGAATGTTCTGCGATTGGCACCTTGGACAAGATATGTCTTTATAGTCAGTCATTCGTTTATTGCATTATTCATTATATGCATGTATCTTCGCTTGAGATATACCGATATTCCTCTATGAGAATCCTCATTAGTTTATCTTCTCGATATGGATGCCCCAGTCTTGGGCATTGACTTTCTCAATAAAGTCGTTGATGCGCTCGACCGTGAATTGATTGCTAACATAGACCGATTCTCCATTAGGCAATGATAAGTAAAATGACCTTTGGTCAAATTGAGGATCATTTCCTCTTCTTGCCTCGTGTTGCTCTTGAGTTTCTACTAGATTACTTCTCTTTATTCCTAATCCCATCCATATATCAACGATTTCCTTTGCTGTCATTTCAGGATGCGATTGAACATAATTCATAACGCATTCAACGGGAAGCCTTCTTTTATTGAAACTGCCTTGGCCATTGATTGAATACTTTGAACGGTCTTTACCATCTGAGTTTTCATTGGCTCCTCCAGAGCCAGAGGTGCCCTCATCTTCTTCGGGGATAAAAACCTCGTTCTCTTCCTCGGCAAATTTCACTCCGAGGTTGGTCAAGAAGATGTCAACTTTGCTCTCACGGACGGCGGGCCTGCCATCACCATCGGTACGGTAGAATTTGTCGAATGTGAGTTTGGACTCTTTGTCCTCGTCGATGAAGACGTCGCCCTCAAATTCAAAGTCCTTAAACACATCATTCCACAGGTAGAAGATAACCTTGCTTACAAAGGTCTCGGCTGTGATAACGTCATCAGTGGTCTTGCAGAAGAAATAGCCCAGTTTCTTGTCCTCGCTGTTGGTGGTGTCACCAATCAAGGCATTAATCTTCTCCAAGAAGTCCCACCAGTCATAGTCCTTTCCATAGACATGGATTTTCCAGCCCTTGCCCGCATTGGCGATGGGCACATACTGCCAGTCCCAGCGGCGCTTGAAGGCGCTGTCAATCGGGAACAGGCTTTGGTCGCTGGTGTTCATCGTGGCCCAGATATACAAGTTGGGAGGCAACAGCAATATGTTGCCATTCCTAATCTTCAACGCCACTTTTTCAGAAGTCATTTCACCAACGGCTGGTACGTTCAGAAACGCCATATTCTCAAATGACTTGGCCAGTTGCTTCTGCAAATCCTTGTCAGCGACGATGGGATATTCCGAGAAACCATTATCGCCACGGTCAAGCAGTTGGAACAGGTCGCCAAAGATTTGGGCACAATTACCGCGGTTGATTTCCTCAATTACAAGATATACATCTTTCGGCTTTTTACCTTCATCTGTTGCACTAGCATATTTTTTCCAAGCCTTTACATAAGCCTGCAAGAAAGCTTGTTCCACGAACTCATAGACGATGCGTTCCTCGGTAATTTCATTACCGTCTTCATCTTTCACATTGATAGCTTTACCACCAAAATTAGAGATGACAGGAAATTCCTTGGTCGTCGGCTTATAGCAACCCACAAAAGTCGAGTAGTCACTGTCAGGATGGAATGTCGTGCGAATCACCTCATCGCCCTTAGTCAGTTCTTTGATGGCAAATGACTTACCCGTACCAGGAGCACCATAGAAAATCTGCTGTAGAGACTGGCCTGGCCTGTTTACTGGAGTCACAGCAACTGTTTTCCTTATGTTGGCGTATTGTAAAGCCATTTTTGCCAAAACAGTCAACGTAGAAGCATAACCATATTCAAATCTATCAATATCGCTTGTACCTGATAACGCATCACGAGCCTGATTCGCATTTGAATCTGGATGTTGTTCAATATATTGTACAAATTCTTTGAGAAGTGCCTTTGAGATGGTTCTTATACCGACTGCACCTTTGCTTTCAGACCTAACCAGATAACACAATCTATCTTCATCAATTATCGTAACCTGACCATTATCTGATACGTCACTGACACGAAGAGAAAAAACAATATCCATAATACAAATTATTACTCAACTTCATTATTATCATTACTTTCTTCCTCAGGAGCATATACTTCAAACATAATTAAATAGCATTTGTCAGATGTGCATCTGTCGATAGCCTCAACCAATAAATCATTCTTAATATTATCTTGAAGTGTATTCTTAATATCTATTAAATTATTGAATTTTGATTGATTAATTGCCTTAAGATATGCAGTCAAAATATCAACTTTGTTAAATGGAGCACTATCAATAGAAAGGGCATCGCAAATATCTTTTGTAGATTTTATAATATCACATTTGAAGGCACATCGAGCTGCATAATCAAAGTCTTGGACAATCTCATCTCTCAATTCATCATCGAGAATTGATTGGAATAAAAAGTGCTGAAATAATAAGAGTCGATAGAGGTTCTGTTCTTTTTCAAACATATATTCCCGAACTTCTTCTTTTAATCCACGATGCTTAAGAAATGCATCTTTCAAGTAGTCAAAACTTTTACTATTAAGACTGCGAGCCATAAGGAGGTCTGATAGGTTTGAAATGTCGCGAGGTTCATCAACCAGTCGCTTAAGGAGAGCATTCGTTTCCTCTTGCTGCAATCTTTTATACAAGCCACTTAAATCGCTCTGGATTTTTTGATCTGTTTCCTCAATTTTATTAGCTAACTCTCGAATAGTTCTGTCTTTTATCTCAACATTTCTATTCATTTCAGACACTCTGTTTTTGAGATAAGTAATATAATAACCTATTCCCAGTCCAAATACTGTAACTACAATTGTACAAACTACAAGAAGAGTATTCACGGCACTAATTTCATTAGCAATAGTGTCGTTGGAAATGTCTATTATTCTATTTATTCGCTCAATGTCGTCATTGATCTCTTGTATGAATCGAATAGAATCAGTCGTAATGAATTTTAAAAGGGGCACTTGGATTACAGTTAACATATTGTTATATCGAAATTAAAGATATTGTGACTATTTATATAAAAACCAAACTCCAATGTAGCCCAGCGAGCCGACCAAAGCTCATAACTACAAAGGAGTTTGTGTTGTATTATTCTATGTTGATTGGTCGTCGGCTGGTATAGCGATGGCAAAGATAATCATTTTTCTTGAAAATGTCATCATCATCTATAGATGATGCCAAAAACTACCATTGCTATCACGCTGCAAAGGTAGCGCAAAGGTGTGCCAAAATCGTGGCACTAGAAAAAGGAAAAAAACTTAAATATTCGCCAAGTCAAATGTCTTTCCCTAGAAAATGTTGGCAGATTTGAGAGCGATTAACTGAGTTGGTTTACACTAATTTTATCGTTCGCCTAAACTGGGTTGACAGTTTCGCGGTTCCTTCGTCAAATCCGCATAATTCGCCGACAGAAAAAAGCGAGGGCGGATGCCTATCAGAAATATCAGAGAAATCCGTAGTTGAAGCAGCTGACGCTGCTAATCAGTGATTAGCGGTTAGTGAACAAGGCGGCAGCCATTCGTCTAATCCGCATAATTCGCCGACAGAAAGGAGAAAGAGCGCGGATGCTATTGTCATTCTTGTTGTTTAAAGACGTTGGGCATTCAAGTTGTTTTGTTTGCGTAATTCGTAGTTTGAAAAAAAGTTGTATCTTTGTGGCTCCATCAGATAACAATTAATCAATAACGATAAAGAAACGATGAATTTTGTAGAAGAACTGAAATGGCGCGGCATGATCAATGACATCATGCCTGGTGCCGAGGAGCAACTCAACAAGGAAATGACCAGTGGCTATGTGGGCATCGACCCGACAGCCGACTCACTGCACATCGGCCACCTGGTGGGCGTGATGATGCTCAAGCACCTGCAGCGCGCGGGACATCGTCCCATCGCCCTGATTGGCGGTGCGACGGGTATGATTGGCGACCCCTCGATGAAGTCGCAGGAGCGCAAGCTCATCGACGAGGAGACGCTGCGTCACAACCAGGAGTGCATTCGCAAGCAGCTGGCCAAGTTCCTGGACTTTGACAGCGACGCTCCCAACCATGCCATCGTGGTCAACAACTATGACTGGATGAAGAACTTCACCTTCCTGAGCTTCATCCGCGACATCGGCAAGCATATCACCGTCAACTACATGATGGCCAAGGACAGCGTGAAGAAACGTCTGGCCGCCAACGCCGACCACGGCATGTCGTTCACCGAGTTTTCCTATCAGTTGCTCCAGGGCTACGACTTCCTGTACCTCTATGAGCACGAGGGCTGCAGGCTGCAGATGGGCGGCAGCGACCAGTGGGGCAACATCACCACGGGTACCGAGTTGATTCGCCGCATCAACGGCGGTGAGGCCTACGCCATCACCTGCCCGCTCATCACCAAGAGCGACGGCACCAAGTTCGGCAAGACCGAGGGTGGCAACGTGTGGCTCGACCCCCAGCGCACCTCGCCCTACAAGTTCTACCAGTTCTGGATCAACGTGAGCGACGAGGATGCCAAGAAGTATATCAAGATCTTCACCGACCTGCCCCAGGACGAGATTGAAGAGCTGATTGCTGAGCAGGAGAAGGATCCCGGCCTGCGCCCGCTGCAAAAGCGCCTCGCCAAGGAAATCACCACCATGGTACACAGCGCCGAGGACTACGAGATGGCTGTCGAGGCTTCACAGATTCTTTTCTCTAACAAGGCCAAGGACATCCTGCACAAGATTGATGAGGAGACGCTGCTCAACGTGTTTGAAGGCGTTCCCCAGTTCGAGGTACCCCGCAGCGCCATCGACGAGGGCACTCCGCTCATCTCGTTGCTGACCGACGTGGCTGCCGTCTTCCCCAGCAAGGGCGAGATGCGCAAACTCACCCAGGGCGGCGGCGTGAGCGTCAACAAGGAGAAGGTGGCCGACCCCAACATGCCTGCCAGCCCCGACATGCTGCTCAACGGCAAGTACATCCTCGCCCAGAAGGGCAAGAAGAACTACTACCTGCTGATTGTCAAGTAAATAATGCGAGTCCTGTGTCATTTCGATGCAGGACTCGTTCTTCTTAAAAGATCAATAAAAAAATCCCTTAATTGGGATGAAACCCATATTATTAACCAACTTAACTTTTAACTATTATGGCAAATAATCTGAAAAATTGCTGCGGTGCCAAAAACTTGGACCAGGCAACCATCGACAAAATTGTAGAGGAACTGTTGAAGCAACAAGCGAGAGGTGAGGTCCTCGACCAGAAGGCTATTGATAAAATCCTTGAAGAACATGGTTTGCGAAACACTAAGGAGGTAATTGACGCAATTATTGCGACAATAGAACTTAATCCAAGGAGAGTGACCGTTTCGGAGGGCATTAAGATATTAAAGAAGATGCAAGAGGAGAAGTAAACACTGCAACGGCTTATTGGTTTCGGGCACTGGCCGACAGTTTTGATGACTTGACTACTGCGTGAGCCAATACGCGTTCCCTTACAATTTAAAGAAAGCAATTTTTAAAAAATCCTGCAAAAAAGATTGCAAATCAAAAAAAAGCAGTAATTTTGCACCGCAATTTGAGCGCTTGCCGCTCAGTTGACATAGGGATTGCCTTGTAGTGTAATGGTAACACAACGGTTTTTGGTGCCGCATTTCCTGGTTCGAGTCCGGGCAAGGCAACCAAAGGAAAAAGGAGGTGAACAATGGTTCATCTCCCTTTTTCTTTTTTATCCGCAACGGTGTTTTTACTGGCGGCGAGCCTGTTTCTGCCGCTCCTTGAGTTTCTGCTGGATGATGCTTTCCACCTCAAACAGGCGGTCCACCTGATTGGCGTTGAGCACCGTGGCAAACTTGTCGATATACTTGATTCTGATGCCCTGTGCCCGCTGCTGCATCTCCATCTTGCGCTTGGCGATAGCGGCGGCATCGCTGCTGGTCCCGGGCTTGATGGGCGTCTTGCGCTCGTTCCACAAGGCCCGCATCTCTTCACAGTAGCTGCGGTAGATGGGCTCAAACTTCTTCTTCTGTTGCTCGGTGATGTGCAACCGATAGACGATTTCCTTTAATTTGGCTTGGTAAAAACGCTCGTTGAGTGAGCTGCCGCCGTGACCTTGTGCCGCGGCTTGAAGGCCAATCATGGCCAGCAGCATAATGATAACTATCTTTTTCATCGTCTCCATTGTCAATTTAAGGGGGGGTTAATATTCTGGAATTTCTTCGATTTCATAACAGGGCAGTTGTGCCACTTCCTCGTCGGTCAACGAGTTCAGGAACTCGTCAATGGGACCGTCCGCCCGTTGGGCCGCAACAGGTTGACGGCTCACATCGTTCAGCTCATGAAAACCGATGCCCATGAGCAACAGCGCCACGGCCGCCGCCGAGGCCCACATCAAGCCCCAACGCTTCCTGCCAAGGGGCTTGCCATGTTGCTGCAGGGCAACGTGTGCCGCCTTGTCCAGCAAACCGTCAAGGTACTCCTCACTCTCATCGTATGGCAGCCTTTTCCCTATATTGTCGAATGATTCATCTTTCATAATGAATGCTCTTTAATGTAGTCTTTCACCTTTTGGGTGGCATAATGGTAATTGGTCTTGAGCGTGCCCACGGGTTTCCCGGTGATGCGGGCAATCTCGTCATAACTCAACTCATCGTAGTAGCGCAGGTTGAAGGCGATGCGTTGCTGCGTCGGCAAGGTGAGCAGTGCCTGTTGGAAGAGCACCTCGGCCTCGTGGCCCTCTATCGTGGTTTCGGCCTGCAATTTTGCCGTGAGCGTCTCACCCAGCGCGTCAATGCTTTGGAACAGATGCGTCTGTCGCCGCAGGTGCATCAGGGCCTCGTTGGTGGCAACGCGGTAGAGCCATGTCGCCAACGGGCTGTCGCCCTTGAACGAGTCGATGCGGTTCAAGACCTTGATGCAGGTCTCCTGCAGCACATCCTCGGCATCGTCATGTCCCACAACGATGCGGCGTATGTGCCAGTATAGCCTGCGGCCATACTGCTCCAATAATGCCCTGAAACCCTCATCACGGCGGGAGGGGTCGAGGAGCATCTGCCTGAAGGCGCTGTCGTCAGTCTTGTTGGTCATTCCAATCATTTGATGCCTAAAAAGGGCAAAAGTTAAATGCTCATCGCTTTTTTATCACCCGATTTTTAACTTTTCCACAATCGCTGCATCACTTTGTTGTGAAACGACAACAATAACCTCAAAAAACCGAATGAATTATGTTACTACCATCCATCCGAAGAATCTTGCTTTTCACAAGCGTTTTACTGATTGGGTTGACACTCAATGCCCAGGGCACATGCGAGCCTGGTGGCGACTGCGGCGGCGATGAATCGCTGGGCACCTACGACGTGCTGTCCCCTGTGGGCCAGTCGGCTGTGGATATGATTGAAATGGCTCCCCGCCTGGAGAGCCTCGAGGGGAAGACAATCGCCCTGGTTGGCGGTTCTTTTATGGCCAGCGTGACGCATGTCGAGCTGCGCAAAATCATCCTTGAGAATTACCCCACCTGCAAGGTCTATGTGCTGAGCGAAATCGGCTCAGCAGGACTGTTCCCGGGTCCCCGCGTGCACAAGCAGCAGGTGGAACGGTTCCAGCAGCGTTTGCTGGAATATGGCGTTGACGCGGTCATTTCGGGCAACGGCGGTTGTGGCATCTGCACTCCCAAGGAGACAGGCTCGTGCATCGCAGCCGAGTACATCGGCATTCCCTCGGTGATGATTGCGGCGCCCGGTTTTGACACCCAAGCCAAGACGACAGCCCGCAACAACGGCGTTCCCGTGCTACGCGTGGCCGTTTATCCCGGAGCCTTTGCCTCCCACACCGAGGCGGAACTCAAACTCAACACCCGCACCGTGCTGTGGCCCCAAATCCTTGAAGCCCTGACCACGCCCATCACCCAAGAGGAAATCGATGAGAGCAGCCAGTTGGGCGACACCGACCCTCAGGACATCGTGTTCAGCGGAACGATTGACGAGGTCAACGAGTTCTTCAACGACATGCAGTGGAGCGATGGCATGCCCATCATCCCTCCGACGATGGAACGTGTCGAGGAATTCATGAAATACACTGACTACCGCTGGAACCGCACCATCGCCGTGCTATCGCCGTCCTACCGCCAGTCGCTGGTGTGGCACGTGGCCATCAACGGCGTCATGGCTGGCTGCAAACCCGAATACATGCCGCTGCTTATTGCACTGACCAAAGCCATGACTTCGGGGGACTTCAGGCGCACCCTGGGCAGCACCCATGCCTGGGTGCCCTACTGCTGGGCCAACGGTCCCGTTGCCCGCCAGCTGGGACTTGACCACGGGCAGGGACAAATCAATGAGCACGCCAATGTCGCCATCGGGCGCTTCATGAACCTGGCGATGCTCAATCTGGCAGGTTATTATGTGAAGCAAGACCGCATGGGCACCTTCGGCTACCCCGTGTCGTGGTGCCTTGCCGAGGACGATGAGGCCTGTCTGCGCGTGGGCTGGAACCCCTATCACGTGCGCCAAGGCCTGGACCTCAACGAGAGTGCCATCACAACGGCATCCACACTGCTATGGGGCAACAACATGCCTCCCGCCACCACCGACGGGGAGAAAATCATGCAATTGCTGGCATGGGACATCACAGAGCGCTGCCAGTTGGCACTGGGAAGCGGCGTGCAGTACACCAACCGCGCCATCATGATGACCGAAGAGGTCGCCTCCATCCTGAAGGAGAAATATGGTACCATCGACGCTCTTGAGGACCAACTTATTGTCACAGCCCGCCGTCCGTTGTACGAACGGGCCTATGCCCACTACTATGCCAACCCGGGTAGCGCCATCGATCCCGACAGGGTGTCGCTGGAGGAGTTCATGACACAACTGCAGGACGAGGAAGACGCCGAGATGACACCCACCCCTGAATGGTATGCCAGCGATGTGGCCCAGATGATGACCATCCCGACCATGGTCAAGGGAGAAACCGCATTCCTCATCACTGGTGACCCTTCACGCAACAAGATCCAAACCATGCCTGGCGGTGGCATGTCAACGGTAGCCGTTGAGTTGCCCGCCGACTGGGATTCGCTCATGGAAGAGAAAGGTTATGAACCCCTGCGCTCGTTCTATCTGGAGCCCATCAACGACGAGGGCCACGACCCGGTGACGGCCGTCGAAGAAATCGTTGCCGACCCCGACCCCACTACAAGTGATGTCACCAACGTGCGTTACTACAACCTCAACGGCCACGAGAGCACCGTCCCCTTCGACGGCGTCAATATCGAGGTGACGACCCATAGCAACAAGAGCCGCAGTGCCAAGAAGATTCTCCGTATCCAATAAAACTTGAATCACGATGAAAAACAATCATCAATCTTTACTGCTACGGCTATCGCTGATGCTGATGTTGGCAATGGCGGCCAATAGCATGACCGCGACCAACATGAGGGGTGACGTCGATGACGATGGCACACTGTCGATTGCCGATGTGACCATCCTCATCGATTACATGCTGGATCATAGCACCATCCTTAATGCCATCAATGCCGACCTCGACAGGGACGGCAGCATCAACATCGCCGATGTGACTATCCTCGTCGATTGCATCCTGGGGGCTGTCACATTCCCACCTGATGAGGAGGAATTCAATGTGGGCGATGTCACTTTTACCATGATGCCCGTCGAGGGCGGCACCTTCATGATGGGGGCCACCGACGAACAGGGCAGTGACGGAAGCGAGCGCGAAAGGCCGGTTCACCAGGTGACCTTGGACACTTACTTCATCGGGCAGACCGAGGTCACTCAAGCACTGTGGATCGCCGTCATGGGCAGCAACCCGAGCCACTTTGCCGGGAGTTCCAACCCCGTCGAGAATGTGTCGTGGGAGGACTGCCAGGAGTTCATCGCTGCACTCAACCAACTGACGGGCAGAAACTTCAGACTCCCCACCGAGGCCGAATGGGAGTTTGCTGCCCGCGGTGGCAATGAAAGTCAGGGATACAAGTATGCTGGCAGCGACAACATCTCCAGCGTCGCTTGGTACTCGGGCAACGACTCGTGGCAGATAAGGGGTACTGGAGCCTATGGCACCCACCCCGTGGCCACCCGCATGCCCAACGAGTTGATGCTCTTTGACATGAGCGGCAATGTACACGAGTGGTGCCAGGACTGGTATGGGGGCTACACGTCAGACAGCCAAATGAATCCCACAGGCCCCGCCAGCGGCAGCAACCGCGTGTACCGTGGCGGCAGCTGGTACTTTGACGAATGGTTCTGCCGCGTGTCGTTCCGCAATGCGGTCACACCCACCTACCGCAGCTACGGCATCGGGCTGAGACTGGCATTGTGAGCTGGTCCTCCCCTTCGCTAATCAGCCTTTCAAATCCCTATCATTCAAGTGGCAAAAACGTTTTGCCACTTGTTTTTTAAAAAAATGGCACAAATCTTGCAATTGTTTACAAGGTTATTACTAAATTTGCCTTTTAAAAGAACAAAATTCACATTATTAAATTAAAAAATAAAAAAGACAATGAAAAAAGGATTGATCGGACTTATTGTCCTGGGCGTGATCGCCCTCGCTTTGTATGGCTGGGTAAAAGGCACCTTCAACGGACTCGTGTCATCACAAGAGGGCGTTGAGAAGGCTTGGGCTGATGTGGAGAACGTGTACCAGCGCCGCGCTGACCTGATTCCCAATCTGGTGGAGACCGTCAAGGGCTATGCCAAGCACGAGCAGGAGACGCTCGAAGGCGTTATTGAGGCTCGCGCCAACGCCACCAAGGTCACCATCGACCCGACCAACATGACTCCCGAGGACCTGCAGAAGTATCAGGCCGCACAGGGTGACGTGACCAACGCACTGAGCCGACTGATTGCCGTGGCCGAGAACTATCCCGACCTGAAGGCCAACCAGAACTTCCTGGAGTTGCAGAGCCAACTGGAAGGCACCGAGAACCGCATCACTGTTGAACGCAACAAGTTCAACGAGGCGGCTAGGGAATACAACACCAAGCGCCGCACCTTCCCCACCAACATCATCGCAATGATTTTCAACTTCGATGATAAGCCTTACTTCCAGGCACAAGAGGGTGCCGACAAGGCGCCTAAGGTGGACTTTGGTACCAGCGAGGGCAAGTAACCGATGGCACTGGTCGATTTCATCCCCAGTGAGGGGCAACGGCGCATTGCCGATGCCATTACCGCAGCCGAGCGTCACACTACGGGCGAGATTTGCGTCCATGTGACGCCGCGTTGCCGCGGTAATGTGATGAAACGCGCCACCCGCACTTTTAACCGCCTGCACCTGTACACCACCAAGCGCCGCAACGCCGTGCTGATTTTTGTCGCCTACGAGGACCGTAAGTTTGCCATCCTGGGCGACACCGGCATCAACGATGTGGTGCCCACGGGTTTCTGGGACGGCGAGGTTGAGGAGTTACAAGGCTACCTCAAAGCGGGGCGGCCGGTTGACGGCCTGTGCGCCATTATCGCCCGTATGGGCGAACGCTTGTCGCAGTACTTCCCCGGGGAGCGCGACGACGAGAACGAGTTGAGCAACGAGGTCAGCTTCGACGACCTTGACGACGATGACGAACCCGATGACCACAACGACGACTATGGCAACATGGAATAAAGCGATATTGCGCCTGACGGCAACGCTGTTGCTGTGCCTCACCACATTGACGGTGCTGGCACAGGTGCCTCCACGGCCCGATCCGCCACGACTGGTTAACGACTTCGCTGGCATCCTGGGCGATTGCCAGTGGCTCGAGGACTCCCTGGAGAAAATTGCCATGGAGACCAGCAACCAGATTTGTGTGGTCACCATGGACGACCTGGGCGGATATGACAAAGCCATGATGGCTTATAGCATCGGCCAACAGTGGGGCGTGGGCACGCAGAAAAACCGCAATGGCGTGGTCATCCTCATCAAGCCCAAAACGGCTGACAGCAAGGGTGAGGCATTCATCGCTACTGGCTACGGACTCGAGGGCGCCATTACCGATGCCACCAGCACGCGCATCGTCAACCAAGAGATGATCCCCTACTTCAAGGACAATGACTACCTGGGGGGCGTGTGGGCTGGTGCCAAAGTCGTGCGCGACCTCGCCACCGGCGAGTACAACGAGGAGGACTATGCCCAGCAGGACGACGACAGCGCACTGTTCGCCTTGATCATGTTCATCCTGATCATGGCGTTCTTCATGTACCTTGCTCACAAGAGCAACCAGGGTAACCACGGCAACCGCAACAACGGCGACACCGGCACCTGGGGCGGACCCATCATCTTCACCAGCGGCAACGACTGGGGACGTGGCGGCTCGTCATGGAGCGGCGGTGGCAGCTGGGGTGGCGGCGGTGGCTGGGGAGGCTTCGGAGGAGGCTCCTTCGGCGGCGGCGGTGGCGGCGGCAGCTGGTAACCGTCTCACGCCAAGTTTTCCAAACAACTTGAACAACGCGGAACAACACGAACAACTCGTTTTCAATTAAGTTCCCTCGTTACCTTCACTTATCATCATTAAGGACTTTATGGACCCTAGGGCCTTTAAGGTCCTTAATGTTTTTATACAAACAGTTGCTTGAGGATGTCGGGGGAGCGCAGGGTGCCGATGGCGGCATTGTGAAGGCGGTAGTAACTGATGATGACGTCAAGCACCTGGTTGCGCTCCTCGCGGCTGAAGCGGAAGACGCCCATGTTGCTGAAGTTCATGCGTGACAGCAGGTGGATGACCTGCGCCTGCTGGGGATGCAGCAAGGCATGCCCCCGAACCGCTGAGGGCACAAACACGCCATCGGTCATGTCAAACCAATAGTCCTTGTGGTAACTCTCGACATTGGGCTGGATGCCCAGATGAGCGCCCAGGTGGTAAAGGAAACAAATGTGGAAATTGGCGACCTGACCCGGCAGTTGCTCCAGCAACTGCACCGACTGCTCGATGTAACTGAACAGGTAACTGTTGCCTTCGGGCTCCTGGATGACATGAGCCAGCAGTTCGCTGATGAAAAGGGCGATGGCATTCTTCACGGGGTCACTGTAAATCGTCGCCAACGGGTAGTTGCGGCGCACCTCGCGCAGCAGTGACAAGTCGCGGCAGTTGCGCAGACCTGCCTCGAGGTCCACCAGCGACAGCGGCATGAGCATCGCGTTGCGCATCCGTGCCGCTGCTGTCTTGCCCTGGGGAACGGCAAACGACATCAGCCCGCGCCCATCGGTGTAAATGTGCACGATGTTGTGCTTGTCACTGTAACGCACGGTATTGAGCACGACGCCCTTCAATTTCTCATACATGCCGCTAATTTACTCATTCTTTGCCATTCACAAGCCATAAAACACCAAAAAACGCAACTTTTTCTGCTTTTCAAGAGGTTAAATTTTGCCAATTCAAAAAATAGTTCTAATTTTGCAGTCGCTTTTGCGGAAAAAATCCGCTTTTCGGCCCATTCGTCTATCGGCTAGGACGCAAGATTTTCATTCTTGAAAGAGCAGTTCGATTCTGCTATGGGCTACTTTTAATCACTAAATAACAACGTTTTATATTAAATTATGGCAAACCATAAATCAGCTATTAAGAGAATTCGTCAGAGCGAGACCCGCCGTCTTCGCAACCGTTATTACAGCAAGACCATGCGCAACGCCGTGCGCAACATCCGCAAGATGACCGACGCCAAGGAAGCCGCCGAGGCTATGCCCAGGGTAACCGCCATGCTTGACAAGCTTGCTGGCAAGAACGTGATCAGCAAGAACAAGGCCGCTAACCTGAAGTCCAAGCTCGCTCAGCACATCAACAAGCTGAACCAGGCCTAAGCAATTAGGAGCGTGGCGTCCCCTACCGGGGGTGTCATGGTTCAGCAAGGTACGGCCCATTCGTCTATCGGCTAGGACGCAAGATTTTCATTCTTGAAAGAGCAGTTCGATTCTGCTATGGGCTACCGCAGCAAAGCGTTAATGCACCCATGTGCACTTTAACGCTTTGCCTTGTCTGTATTATTTCACTACCTCAATACTTTTCCCCACAGCAGGAATGGCCGGCTCGTCTTGTCTCGTGGACGGTGGCTTTGCCGCCGTCGCCACACTCACGTCAGTGCGTAAAAAAAGCAAGAGACGGCTCCCGCAGTCTCTTGCTTGCGCTTCTTCTTGGACTTGAACCAAGGACCCCCTGATTAACAGTCAGATGCTCTAACCAACTGAGCTAAAGAAGCAATCCACTCTTAAATATCTGTCATTATGATGCGCTTCTTCTTGGACTTGAACCAAGGACCCCCTGATTAACAGTCAGATGCTCTAACCAACTGAGCTAAAGAAGCGTTTTCAGCACCTTTTGGCAGAACCCTGCCGAAAAATGCGGTGCAAAGATAGTACCAATATTTGAACTGTGCAATAAAAAAATAAAAAATCTTGCTTTTTTTCATGTCATAAAGGTTTTTTAGGCGTGAAAAACGGGAAAAATTCGGGGAATAGTAGTACTTTCGCAGCCAAATACATTATAAATAATGAAAAAGACGCTCAAATATCTTGCTTGGGGTTGCGTGGTGTTGTGCCTCGCTGCTCCGGCAGCCCTCGCCGACGACGAGAAAAAGGTGAACGACGATGCGGCAGTGGCGCGCAGCTTGGACATCTTCAACACCCTGTACAAGGAGTTGAACACCTTCTACGTTGACACCATCGATGCCCAGAAGTCTATCGAGAACGCCATCAACGCGATGCTCGAAGACATTGACCCCTATACCGAGTACATCCCCGCCAAGGAGACCGATGAGTTCATGACCATCAGCACGGGCGAGTATGGCGGTATCGGCAGCTACCTGATGGAGCGCACCGTCGATGGCAAAAAGGGTGTTTACATCAGCGGACCCTACGAGGGCAGCCCTGCGGCCCGCGCCGGATTGCGCTCGGGAGACCGCATCATCATGATTGACGGCGACAGCACCGCCACCTGGACGAGCGACCAGGTGAGCAAGCGGCTCAAGGGACAAGCCAACACCCACCTGACCGTGACCGTTGTGCGCCCCTACGATGAGGACAGCGTCAAGACCTTCTCGTTCAACCGCGAGACCATCAGCGTCAATCCCGTGCCCTACTATGGCGTGACACGTGATAATATCGGTTACATCGACCTGACGACCTTCAACGAGAAGTCGGCACAGCAGGTGCGCGATGCCCTCATCGAGCTTAAGAAAGACCCCAGGGTGAAAAACATCGTCCTGGACCTGCGCAGCAATGGCGGCGGCATCGTCGAGGGAGCCATCCAGATTGTGGGCTGCTTTGTGCCCAAGGGCACCCAGGTGCTGCAGATGCGCGGCCGCGACAAGTCGAGTGAACGCACCTACAAGACCACCGTCGATCCCGTTGACACCGAGATACCCCTGGCCGTACTCATCGACGGCGGGTCGGCGAGCGCCAGCGAAATCACCGCAGGCGCCCTTCAGGACCTGGACCGCGCCGTCATTATCGGCACGAGGTCCTTTGGCAAAGGCCTTGTGCAATCTACCCGTTCGTTACCCTACGACGGGATGCTCAAGGTCACCATCGCCAAGTACTACATCCCCAGCGGACGACTCATCCAGGAGGTGGACTACGGCAACCGCAATGCCGACGGCACGTTCAAGAAGACCACGACCGACAGCACCGCACGTGTGTTCCACACCGCACATGGCCGCGAGGTGCTCGAGGGAGGCGGCATCATGCCCGACCTCAAGGTGGAGCCCCGCGAGCTGAAACGCATCGTCTATAACATCATGCGCGACCACTGGGACTTTGACTTCGCCACCAAATATGTCGCCGAGCATGGCCATGAAATCTCCAACCCTGAGGATTTTGAGATTACCGACGAGATTTTCAATGAGTTCAAGGCTTTTGTCGATGCCGAGAAATTTGAATATGACAAGGTGTGCGAGCAGCAACTCGCTACCTTGCGAAAGACCGCGACTGCCGAGGGATATATGAACGACTCCACGAGTGCGCAGTTCGACCGCCTCGAGGCCCTGCTCAAGCATGATTTGGACCATGACCTTGACCTGCACCGACGCGATATCGCCTACTTGCTCGCTCAAGAGATCATGGACCGCCTCTATTACCAGCGCGGTCAGGTACAGAACGCTATCAAGGACGACGAGTATCTGGACAAGGCCAAGGAGATGTTCGATAAGGCAGGTGAATTCCGCCGTATCCTCAACCTGGGCACCAAGAAGAACAAGTCTAACAAAAAATCCAAATAATTTGCGTCTCGGCAACAGCAATTGCCGCGGCACATGCAATTAAACACAATCAATTTACATCACGATGAAAATTAAGAGTTTATTGGCTATTTTAGCCATCAGTATTGCTTTCTGTGCTACAGCACAAACCCAAGAGCCTGAAGAGACACGTCATGAGATTGCCATCAGCTATGGTACCGTGCCCAATTCGATGTGGATTGACATTCTTACCGATGTCATCCCTGCCATGTTCGGCGAGGACTATGAAGACTATAAGTGCGTCGGCCCTATCGGACTGGAATACTTCTATCACACCAGCCCCCTGATTGGCGTCGGTGCTGTGGCCGTCTTCGCCACCAACAACGAGGACGGTTACTATGACAATGAGCTGAGCTCGCACATCAACAGGACCTACTTTACTTTTATGCCCTCGGTGAAATTCAACTGGCTGCGCAAGAAGAATTGGGGTCTTTATTCCAAACTGGCATTGGGTACCACCTACACCCACTTCGTCAATAAGGATTATGATGAGCAAGGCAATAAGTCCGAAGAAAAGATAACAGCCAACGACCTGCTGTTCAACTTCCAGGTTTCACTTCTTGGCTTTGAGGCCGGCGGTAGCCACGTGCGCGGTTTCCTCGAGTTAGGTATGGGTGAGCAGGGTGTTGCCCTGGCCGGCGTGCGCTACAAGTTCTGATGCCACCATCACCCATTTCACGATAAAAAGCGGCCTAAGAGCAGTCTCGGGCCGCTTTTCTTTGTAGGAGTCCCAGATTTTCCCTAATTTTGCACCATTATCACAACCCATTAACCATTCATCATGATGAAACTGAATCTGATTACATTTGCATCGTCGCTGGCATCACGTGAGTCGATTTTCACCGACCACCACGAACTGCTCGACACTATCGCCGGGAAATATGACGTGCAATACATCTTCCCCGAAGAATTGGACAAGCCATTGCCCGAGGGCGCCACAATGGTGCTGGTGGGCAGCGGCGGTGTGGAGGAGATGGTCAAGGCCAATATCGACCGCTTGCCCCACTACGTTGTGCTCATCGCCGACGGGCTGAAGAATTCACTCGCCGCATCACTCGAGATCCTGTCGTGGATGCGTCAGAACGACCGCCACGGCCGTGTGTTGCATGGCCCCGTCAGTTTCATCATGCAGGGCATCGACGACTATGCCATTGCCCAAGACGCCATCGACAAGTTGAATGGCAAGCGGGTGGGCGTCATCGGCAAGCCGTCAGGCTGGCTCATCGCCAGTGGCGTGAGCTATGCCGCTATGCGCAGCCACTGGGGCGTGGAGATGGTTGACGTTCCCCTCGACGAGGTGGTCAAGGGCTATGAGGCCGTTGCCGATGACGAGGTGCAGGATATCACCGACGAGTTCATCAGCAAGGCCGTGGGTGTCAAGGAGCCCTCGCGCGACGAGGTGGTCAAAGCGATGCGCCTGTACCGCTCGGTCAAGGGCATCGTGGAGCGCTATAGCTTGGATGCCTTCACGCTCAACTGCTTCGACCTGATTCCCACAACGCATACCACGGGTTGCGTGGCGTTGGCACTGCTCAACCAGGAAGGCATTCCCGCTGGCTGCGAGGGCGACGAGCAGACCCTGTTGACCATGCTTGCCGTACAGGCTGCCACGGGCGAGATGACCTTCATGGCCAACCCGTCCAAGATTCTGGACAATGCCGCCCACGAGATGGTGTTTGCCCACTGCACCATTGCACCCGCGATGACCGACCGCTACATCGTGCGCGACCATTACGAGTCGCTGAGCGGCGTCGCCGTCGAGGGCGTCTTCGAGCCGATGGACATGACTGTGGTCAAGTGCGGCGGAGCAGGCATGGAACGATTCTTCATCTGCAAGGCGCGCCTGCTGGAATGCACCACCAATCCCAACATGTGCCGCACCCAATTGCACCTGCGCCTCGACGAACCATTGGACTACTTCCTGGAACGCAGCATCGGCAACCATCACGTCATCGTGCGAGGCGACCACGTTGAAAACTTGTCAACCGTGTTTCGCATGCTTGGCGCTAAAGCATAACACAAAGAGTGCTCATCAATAAGAAATATCAGCATCTTGAGCAATGGCTGGAAGGGTTGCCCGAGGAATTTGAGCGACTGGGCGAGGTCATCTACGACAAGCGCAACCAGTTGCGCGTCATCAAGGCCCCTGACGGCACACTCGTCAACGCCAAGCGTTATTGTGTGCCTCATGCCTTGAACCGCGTGGTCTATTCTTTGGGCATACGCCAACCCAAGGGGCAGCGCGCCTTCCTCTACCCTGCCCGACTGCTCGAACGCGGCATCGACACACCCGAACCCATCGCCTACATCGAGCGGCGCCGTTGCGGCCTGCTGGGACTGAGCTACTTCGTCAGCGTTCAGTCCCCGTTGAGGCACACACTCTACGACTTAAGCCACGCCACCGAGGGCACCTACGAGGAGATTGCCGTTGCCGTTGGCCGTTTCATCGCCATGATGCATGATCGCGAGGTGTTGCACCTGGACCTGTCACCAGGTAACATCCTGTGGGACAAGGACAATCAAGGGTTCCATTTCGCCGTGGTTGACATCAACCGGATGCGTTTCGGCAAGGTGGATATTAAGCAAGGCTGCTCCACCCTGTGCCGCCTGTGGGGTCCCAAACGCCTCACCCAACTCGTTGCCCGCAGCTACGCCCAAGCCCGCAACTTTGACGAGGAACAAGCCCTTCGCCTCACCATGCAAGCCCGCAACGCCTACTGGACCCGCTACCAACGCCGCCACCACCCCCTCGAATTCCCCCTCGAACTCTAACCCCTCCCCACCCCAACCATAACAACGCTATTGCCATTAGGGCTAATTCAATCATCTGCCTGAAAGTAATAAAAAAGGAGATTTTTTCTTGCTGTTGTGGCTGAGTTGCATTACCTTTGCACCAACAACTAAAAACCATTAATTAACCTGCTATTCAGCTACTGGTCATCAACTGGTGGTTATTAGCGTAAATCTTATTAGATTAGAAGTGGAAAACGAAATTCTGGCGTTGAACGCCAATCAGGTAGTAGCCTACCTGCAAAAAGAGCCGCGTGAGTTCACCAAGGCCGACATCATCCGCTACATTGAGGAGAACGACATCCGTATGGTCAACTTCATGTATCCTGGCGGTGACGGCAAGTTGAAAACCCTGAACTTTGTCATCAGCAGCAAGGATTACCTGCGCACGATCTTGTCGTGTGGCGAGCGTGTTGACGGTTCGAGCCTGTTCAGCTTCATCGAGGCCAGCTCGAGCGACCTGTATGTGCTGCCGCGCTTCAGCACCGCTTTCCTTGACCCGTTTGCCGAGATTCCCACCCTGTGCCTGCTGTGCTCGTTCTTTGACAAGGACGGCAACCCGCTGGAGAGTTCTCCCGAGCAGACGCTGCGCAAGGCCGCCCAGGCCTTCCGCGAGGTGACGGGTATGGAGTATGAGGCCATGGGCGAGCTGGAGTATTATGTCATCCGCCCCTCGGTGGACTATTATCCCGCACGCGACCAGCACGGCTACCATGAGTCGATGCCCTATGCCAAGACCAACGGCTTCCGCCAGCGCTGCATGGACTACATCGCCAAGGCCGGCGGTAAGATCAAGTACGGCCACAGCGAGGTGGGTAACTTTGAGCAGGACGGCGTGGTGTATGAGCAGAACGAGATTGAGTTCCTGCCCGTTCCCGTGCTCGACGCTGCCGACCAGCTGATGGTGGCCAAGTGGGTCATCCGCAACCTGGCTTTCCGTGCTAACCTGAACGTGACCTTTGCCCCCAAGATCACTACGGGCAAGGCTGGTTCGGGCCTTCACATCCACATGCGCATGATGAAGGACGGCCGCAACATGATGATTAACGACAAGGGCGTCCTGAGCGACGAAGCCCGCAAGGCTATCGCCGGTATGATGGAGTTGGCTCCCGCCATCACCGCCTTCGGTAACAAGAACCCGATGTCCTACTTCCGCCTGGTTCCTCACCAGGAGGCTCCCACCAATGTATGCTGGGGCGACCGCAACCGCTCGGTGCTCGTGCGCGTGCCTCTGGGCTGGACCGCTGGTGCCGACATGTGCCGCATCGCCAACCCGCTGGAACCCGCCAACAAGTTTGACACGACCCAGAAGCAGACCGTCGAGATGCGTTCGCCGGACGGCTCTGCCGACATCTATCAGCTGCTGGCTGGCCTGTGCGTAGCCTGCCGCCATGGCTTCGAGATGGAGAACGCGCTGGATCTGGCCGCCAAGACCTATGTTGACGTCAACATCCACGATGCCGCCAACGCCGACCGCCTCAACCAGCTCGACTGCCTGCCCGACAGCTGCGTCGCCAGTGCCGACTGCCTGGAGAAGCTGCGTGCTGCCTTCGAGGAGAAGGGTGTATTCAGTGCCCACATGATCGACGGCATCATCGCTCAGTTGCGTTCCTTCAACGACCGCACCCTGCGCCACGATATCGAGCACGATCCCAAGCGCACCTCACAACTCGTTAACGAGTACTTCCAGTGCGGCTAATTTCCGGACGGTAAACACTGCCAAAAATAATAGCAACAAGGGACAATCCACTGTCAAGATTGTTCCTTGTTGTTGTTTTTATGGCAATTTTTGTGTAATTTTGTAAGCAGAAATGTTTAACTAATTTTCAACTAATATGCTTATGAGAAAAATCACTTTCTTCTTGATTGCAGTAGCCGCTTTGGCGTTTGCTGCACACGCCAGCGAGTTTTCCGCCAGTTCGGGAACAACGAGTGTTGAGCCCGCCGTAGAAAACTCGTTGAGCGGGCTGGGCGTGTCCACGCAGGATGACAGTCAGACATCGTGGCCCGTATATTATGGCTTTTCTGAGGATGGTGTTGTGGGCTACAACGTCGAAATCTCCGCGACTGAGCCCAATTGCACCCTTTATTACCGTGTTCGGTATCCCGACCCCGACGGGGAGTGGAGCGAATGGATGAAATACACCGACATGCTGATGTTTACCGAGCCAGGCCATTACCGCATCGAGGCCTATGCCGTTGCTCCTGGTAAGTCTCCCAGCCAGACGATTGCCTACGAGTTCGTGGTTATGGAGATAACCCTGAACCCGACCATCAGTGTCACTCATTTTGAAGGTGAACCAGGCTGCTGCGTGGAAATCACCGAGAGTGAGCCCAATAGCACGATCTACTACAGCATTAAGTATCCCAACGGCGATTATAGCGATTTGATGGTATATGACGGGACTTTGGTATTTAACGAACCCGGCATTTACCGCATTGAGGCTTATGCCATTGCTCCTGGTAAGATCCAAAGCGAAACGGTTTCCTACGAATTTGCGGTAGAGGAGCAGACATCGTGGCCCGTATATTATGGCTTTTCTGAGGATGGTGTTGTGGGCTACAACGTCGAAATCTCCGCAACTGAGCCCAATTGCACCCTTTACTACCGTGTTCGGTATCCCGACCCCGACGGGGAGTGGAGCGAATGGATGGAATACACCGACATGCTGATGTTCACCGAAATTGGCCGATACCGTGTCGAGGCCTATGCCGCCGCACCTGGTAAGACCCCCAGTCAGACGATTGCCTACGAGTTCGTGGTTATGCCTATAGTGCAACCCGGTGACGTGAATCGTGACGGCATCATTGGCATTGAAGATGTGACCACACTCATCGACATCATCCTCTACAAGAGCACAACTACTCCAGAATGTGACGTGAACCAGGATGGTGAGGTTACCATTGCCGATGTGACCGACCTGATCGATTACATACTCGACCATGACCATCAATGAATCATTCATTCCTGGTCCTGAAAGGCCGGAATAGATGATTTCACACATCGCCACTGCTCTGCCTAAGTTTAATGGCAGGGCAGTGGTTTTGCAATAAAGTGTCATCTCGCGGCTTACAGCACATTTCCTGATTTCCTTTTTCCAGAATTTATATTTTGGGGACCAAAGTGTAAAAAAATTAGACACTTTTAGTAATTTTTTTGGTGATTTGCATAATTGGCATGCCCGAGTAACGGATTTTAAGGAAAAAAGCCTTAAATTTGCAAATGGGAAATTTTTCTCCAACCCTAAAGAATAGTTATTAATTAAAAACATGCGATTATGAGACATTTATTACTGACACTCATGGCTTTGCTCACAGCAGGAGCAGCCATGGCAAATTGTTATTTTTACATTGATGATTTTGAAGTAAATGCCGGCAGCCAGATCACGGTGCCCATTAAAGCCCATTTCGACGGTCGTCTGAATGCCTTCGATCTTGACATCACTTATCCTGCAGGCCTCACCCCTATAAGGGCGATTTCCGGCAGGGATATGACTGTGTCCTATGTTGACAAGAATGGCCAGAACCAGACCTATGCTACAAGTTTTATGACGAATGCTGAATTCACACGTTATATTGCTGCTATTAGCATTAGCGGATACTGGAATGGCCCCAACGGTTTTGAGACATATGGAGCCGTTAAATGGGAAGCCGGCGACTATGATGAAATGATTCTCTTGACGCTGCAGGTCGCCAGCAACTTCAACGGTGGCAACATTTCGATCCACTCTGAGATGTCATCAGGCGCTGACACTCGCGGCGGCACCATCGGCTGGGTGGAGAGAGGCGATAGCGATTGCCATGTCTCGTTGAAGTCAAGCCCCGATGTATCACCGGGCAACTACTTCTACATTGATGACTTTGAGGTTAATGCAGGCAGCCAGATCACGGTGCCCATTAAGGCTCACTTCGATGGACGTTTGAATGGTTATGATGTGTCGATCACTTGTCCTGAAGGTCTCACACCCGTAAGGGCGGTTGCCGGCAGGGGCATGACTGTGACCTATCTTGACGAGAATGCCCAGGAGCAGACCACGGCACTTACACTCCATCAGAATGACGACCATACGCATTTCATCGGAGTCATTGACTTTACCGGTTATTGGTATGGTCCCAATGGCTTTGAGATGTACGGAGCTGCCAAGTGGGAAGCTGGCGATTATGAGGAGATGATCCTCTTGACGCTGCAGGTTGCTGAAGACTTCCTTGGTGGCACCATTCAGGTACACTCTGAGATGTCATCAGGTAATGACACTCGCGGCGGCACCATCGGCAGGTTAGTGATTGACGATACCGATTGCCTTGTATCGTTGAAGTTTGCCCCCGAGGCAAAGACTCCGAATCCCTTCATTGCCTATGATAGTGAAACGGCAACCGTCACCGTATGGTCCGACTATGAGGGTGCTATGGTAAGCGTCTATATCAATGATGAAGATATGGGACAGTTTGAGGGCATGTATACCTACCAGTTCCCCCGCACCGATGTTGCTCAAGAATATGAAGTCATGGCTTGTGCAAAGGCTGAAAACATGTTAGTCAGCGATTATGTTACCTTGACTTTCACTGTCGAGCCTCTGCCCGTAGAACCTGATCCTGAGCCCTCAGACAACAGCCTGACGCTTGCTAACGCTGAGGTGGTACGTGGCAACACCGTCGTTATCCCGCTGTCGTTGACCAATGCTACCGGTATTACCGCCTTCCAGACCGACGTCTATCTGCCCGAGGGCTTCGAGATGATGAAGCAGGATGGCGAATTCTTGATCGAGACTTCGAGCCGCCTGAGCGACCACATCGTGATGGCCAATACCCGTCCCGACGGCAGTGTGCGCATCCTGTGCTACTCGCCCATGATCAATCCTATTACCGGTAATGACGGTGAACTGCTCTATATCACCGTTGTGGTTCCCGACGATGCCGAGGGTGATTACACCATGAGCCTGAAGAACAGTGCACTGACCACGACTGAATATGAGGAGTTGCGTTGCGCCGAGACCACCAGCACGCTGACCGTTCTGCCCTACATCGTTGGTGATGCCAACAATAGCGGCACCGTGACGGTGACCGACGTTGTGCTCGCTGCACGCTATGTCCTGGGCTATGAAACCGACGAATTTGAGTTTGGTGCAGCCGACATGAACGGCGACGGCCAGATTACCGTTACCGATGTCGTGCTCATTGCCCGCCTCGTGCACAATCCTCAGGGCGGAGCTCCCCTGCACGCTCCCGCATCCATCAACTTGAATGATGCCATGAGTGGTGAGGACTTCAACATTGCCGCTGGCGAGACCCGCACCGTGACAATCGCTCTTGATAATTCGATTGATTACACCGCATTCCAGCTCGACATGATGCTGCCCGATGGACTGACGGCAAGCAACTTCCGTCTTACCGACCGTGCTGCAAGCCACGTCCTTGATGCCAACATGCAGGCCGACGGCAGCCTGCGCGTGCTGTGCTATTCTGCCGAGTTGGCCACCATCGATGGCAGCGAGGGTGCTCTGCTCACCTTCGACGTGACTGCTGTCGGCAATGTGGAGGGTGCTATCAATGTCGATGGCATCGAAATGGTGACCGCCGATTGCCAGACCATGATGCTCGACACCTTCTCAATGAATGTGAACGCTGTTAGTGCCGTGAACGAGATTGCTGCAGCAACCCGCATCTATAGCGATGGCCATGACATTATTGTCGAGAGCCCTGTAGATCAGGTACTGACCGTGAGCGACATTGCAGGTCGTGCCCAGCAGGTTAAGGTCAACGCTGGCCACAACGTTATTGCCAATCCTGGCAACGGCGTCTATGTTGTAGTGGCACGCGGCAAGACGGCCAAGCTGATGCTCAAGTAAATGAGTCTTGAACAGCTTTGCCTGTTCAAGATAGCCGACTAAGGTGGGCGGGATAGATGATTCTATTGTTAGGGCAATATCCCGCCCGCCCTATGGCGGCTCCACAATAAATACTGTTTTTTACAATTTAAATCATGACTATGAAAAGATTCTTTATACTGGCAATGGCGGCTGTCGCAACGATGTGTGCCGCAGCCACCCAACGCTTCCACATCGAGGACTTCTCGATACTCCCCGGAGACACGGTTACCGTCGAGATGCTGTTAGACAACGAGATGGAATTCACCGCTTTCCAAGCCGACATGTACTTGCCTGAAGGTTTGACGGCGCTTGATTCCTCGTTTGCCTTGACCAGCCGCAAGAGCAGCAGCCACACGCTGTCAACCAGTCACCAACCTGATGGAGCGATTAGGATGATGGCCTATTCCATACAGGTCAAGAGTTTCAGTGGCAATAGTGGTGCTTTGGTGACTTTTAGGTTGGCGGCGAGTGAGGATTTCACAGGTAGTGCTGTCATTACCATGCGCAACATCCTGTTCACTACAGTATTAGGCCGAGAAATTCCCTTTGAGAACGAATCCTGTACCGTCTGTTATCTTTCAAAGGGCGATGTTAACCTTGACGGGAAGGTATCGATTGATGATGTCACCGACATGATTGACTACATTCTTCGCGTTGAGGTGTCCCCATTCAGTAAAGATAATGCTGACCTGGATGATGATGGTCTAGTCACCATCTCCGACATCACTGATGTCATCGACTTGATACTGTCCAAATAACACAACGGTAGCCTGCCAGCAAGTTTTACACGTCTCAGGCACACCTCGCACCTTGTCAACGAGCACCTCCAGTGCCGCTGATTTTAGGACGTTAAACAGTACTTAAAATTATAGCAACAAGGAGCGACTTATCATCAAGATTGTTCCTTGTTGTTGGTTTAGGGCATTTTTTGTGTATTTGAAAGCAGGATTGTTTAACTGAAGAATATCATTGTTTAACTAATTTACAACTAATGTGCTTATGAGAAGAATTACTTTATTCTTGATTACAGTAGCCGCTTTGGCGTTTGCTGCACATGCTGGCGAGTTTTCGGCCAGTCCGGGAACCAGTGTTGTACCTGCGATAGCCAATTCGTTGAGCGATTTGGGCACGCAGGATGAGCCCACCGAGCAGACCGAGCCTCCGATGTTTAATGGTCTCACTGAAGACGGCGTTCAGGGCTTTGGTGTCATCATCTTTGATAATGAGCCCGATTGCACCATCTACTACCGCTTTACGGTCGACGATGAATATTCCGGGTGGATGGAATATACCGAATGGATGGAATATACCGAATGGATGGAATATACCGAAATGCTGTGGTTTACCGAGCCTGGCCATTACCGCGTCGAGGCCTATGCCGTTGCGCCAGGAAAGGATCCCAGCGAGGTGTATGCCTATGAATTTGTGGTATATGAGTTGATTCCAGAGCAGACCGAGCCTCCGATGTTTAATGGTTTCACTGAAGACGGTATTCAGGGCTACGGTGTCATCATCTTCGATACTGAGCCCGATTGCACCATCTACTACCGCTATACGTTTGAAGGCGAATTTACCGATTGGATGGAATATACCGATATGCTGTGGTTTACCGAGCCGGGCCATTACCGTGTCGAGGCCTATGCCGTTGCGCCCGGAAAGTGTCCCAGCGAGGTGTATGCCTACGAGTTTATGATAGAAGAGATGATTGAGCAAACCTTATGCCCAACAATCACTATTCGTACCGTTAACGGTTATCAGGGTAAATTAGTAGAAATCACTGAGAACGAGCCAGATTGTTACATCTATTTCCGCTATCAGACGGCCGATGGGTATTGGAGCGATTGGATGGCTTATACCGATGCGATGACGTTTACTGAGCCTGGCGATTACGTCATCGAGGCCTATGCCGTTGCTCCCGGTAAAGCTCAAAGCGAGGTGGTTGCCGAATGGTTCACGGTATCTATGCCAGAACAGACCGTGGCCCCGATGTTTAATGGTTTCACTGTAGACGGTGTCCAGGGCTTTGGTGTCATCATCTTTGAAAATGAGCCCGATTGCACCATCTACTACCGCTATGTGTTCGAAGGCGAAGGATATTCGGACTGGATGGAATATACCGATGAGCTGTGGTTTACCGAGCCTGGCCATTACCGTGTCGAGGCCTATGCCGTTGCGCCCGGAAAGTGTCCCAGCGAGGTGTATGCCTATGAATTCATAGTTATGCCGATAGTACAACCCGGTGACTTGAACCATGACGGCATACTTGGCATTGAAGATGTGACCACACTCATCGACATCATCCTCGACAATAGCACTACTACTCCCGAATGCGACGTGAACCAGGACGGCAGCGTGGATATTGCCGATGTGACTGACCTCATCGATTACATACTCGCCCAATAAATGAATCATTCCTGGCCAGAAATGACCAGGAATGATTTTTCACACTACACAACACTACTGCTCTGCCTGTGTGAGACGGCAGGACAGTGGTGTTGCAATAAGGTGTCAGCTCGTGGCTTACGGCCGACTTTTATCGTGAATTATTCCTTCTTCTCCTCGTCCATCAAGCCGGCGCGAAAACCGCCTGCCTGAGCGACTTGAACGCCATACTGGTAGCCCAGCTGGTAGGCCTGCTGAACCAGTTGCTGCATCTGCTGCATGATCATCTGATACTGCTGCTGATACTGCTGCTGGTTGGGCTGCTGTGGCTGCTGGTAACCCGGAGGGAAGTTAGGCACCTGCTGCTGTTGAGGTTGTTGCGGCTGGTTATCCCACGGATTGGGGATGTCGTCAGAGCTGACTGATCCACCGCCGCTCTGCTGCTGTGCCTGGCGTGCTGCCTCTTCTAATTTTCTCTGAAGTTCGTCAAGTAATCCCATAATGATTGTAATTTTAGTTGGTTCTTTTGTCATGCCGCCTCATAATGAGTTTGGCAATAGAATGATGCACAAATATAGACATTTAATTTAAATGCGGCGGCTTTTCTAACAATGTTTAACTATTTGACTCAGTGCGGAAAATAAATTTCACGGGGCTGGAAACTGGTCCCAGCCCCGTGAATAAGGGATTCTTTCAGTTATCAGGCCCTAAACCTAAAGCCTAAAGCCTGATTATGCCTCAGGGTCAACACCCCACTGCTGGCGAGCCAGACGGCGGTAGTTGTTGTAACGCCACTGGGCATTCTCCTTGGCGGCAGCGAACAGCTCGGCAGCCTCGTCGGGATACTGCTTGAGTACCGATGCGTAGCGCACCTCGCCCTTGAGGAAGTTCTCAAAGTCGTCCCAGTTGGGCTCCTTGCTGTCGAGGGTGAAGGGGTTCTTGCCCTCGGCCTCGAGCTGCGGGTTGTAACGCCACAGGTGCCAGTAACCGCATGCTACGGCTGCCTGCTCCTCGGCCTGTGCCTTACCCATACCGGCCTTGATGCCGTGGTTGATACAGGGAGCGTAGGCGATGATGATCGAGGGACCGTCATAGGCC
>CADAFP010000012.1 GCA_902787185.1 uncultured Bacteroidales bacterium
GGAGACTTCCACCAACCCCATGGCTACCATCTTTGCATGGAGCGGCGCCCTGCGCAAGCGCGGTGAGAAGGACGGTATCAAGGAGCTCATGAACTTTGGCGACCAGCTCGAGGCTGCTTGCTTCGACACCCTGAACGCCGGCATCGTTACCAAGGACCTCGTGAACCTGATGGAAGGTGTTGAGGCCAAGGCTGTTAACAGCGCCGAGTTCATCAAGGCCATCCGCACCAACCTCGAGAAGCGCCTCGGTTAATCCCCGACAACGTTTCTAACGAGAAACCCACAACAGCGGGCCGCGACAATTAGTGTCGCAACCCGCTGTTCCTTTTTACGAGCTGGCAGCTCGTAAAACCTTGACAGCACTCCGGAGAAGGGGCTGTTTGAGTATAACGGGCTGATAGCCCGTTAAGGGGGCGAAGGTTTAGTGCTCATAGAAATCGTTGTTGCTGATGTGCCGTGCGAGGGCATTGAGGGCATCACATTGAGCTCGAGTAATCTTGCGGTAATCGTCATGATGGGGCCATGGTGCAACCAGGAGCATGCGTCCCTGAGAACAGGCCTCAAATTGGCGGCCACTGGGTTTCTGAAAGGGGGAAAAGCCATTTTCAATCAAAACGATGATAGGAAGGCCTGCCATAAAAGCACGCCCCATGACCTCTTTCTCACCTGGGCTGATGCAAGGAGAAACAAGTACCACTCCTTGATAAGCCTTGGCAAGAAAACGGCGGCACTCTGCTTCGATCTCCTCCTTTGAGAGCCTTTGGGAACATTTGACGGCTATCTTTTCTGGGTAATTAAGAAGGAACCTGTTGCCCATCATTGTCACTGGTGTGGTGCCGATGGTAATACCCGTTTGTTGTACAAACAGACCCGGACTTTGACGTTTCACCCATAAACGCCGCGGGTTGTCAATCAGGTATTTAATCCAACGGTCCAATTGACCTGCCCCCTTGAGAATGCGGTCATTGTAGCCTTCTTCCCATAGGGTATCATCTTGAGATTCCATTGACTTGACTAAATCGCGACAGCCTTTCTTAAAACCCAGTATGAGGCGTCCCAGTGGCTGCGCCATAGGAGATGTCACATGAATGATGCCATGCACATGGTCGGGCATTAGTTGGAAACCGAGCAACTTGACCTGAGGGTGATATTGCGGAATCTCTTGCCATGCCCGTTTATCCGCTAATCCAATTTGCGTGGGATACACCCAAGGCATGACGTGATGCTCATCGGGACCCTTCAACGACCCCAAAATGGGGCGACGACCTTCAATGCACAATGTCACCATGTAGATGGCAACACCACAATAGTCATGCCCCTCCTTGCGACGTTTCATCGATGGCTTGGCAACAATCTCGGGATGTGCTGCAATCCACCGCTTCCTTCGTTCATTACTGTTGTCCATAAGGACAAAGGTAGCGACTTTTTAGTTATCGCCCCATTCTTTCCGATGAAAAAAAGTGATTGAACTGTTGTTATTGTTTATGATTTCCTTTAAATTTGCGGGTGAAAAAACCATTTTATTTATAACCTTTAAAAAACAGATTCAAGTTATGAAGCGAACAATTACTCTTATCACACTAGTTGCGGCACTGCTCATCCCGAGCATGGCCAGCGCCCAACGCATGCCAGCCAAGGCCAGCATGAGGTTATCACAGTTCAAGGCTCCCGCTGCAGCCCCTGTGCTGGCCGAGGAAGAGCCCATCATGGATGTGCCCGAGGGCACCCTGTATGACAACATGTATGCCACCTCGTTTGCCTATGGCTTGGGATGGGGCGACATCTACATCCAGAATGTGGATGGCGGCATCGGCAAGGTGGTCGAAGGCACCGACGGCAGCCTGTACATCTACAATCCCATCTCGCAGGGCTACATCTGGTTCTCCATCCTGCCCTGGATCAAGGCCGAGCCAGCCGGCGACGGCAAGTATGTCGTGACGTTGCCGCAGCTGTACATCCTCGACTACGGCGATCCCTATTATGCTTACTGCATGCACTATGAAGAGGACGAGGGCATGCCCGTCGTTGAGGAAGAAGGCCAAATCGAGTTCACATGGGAGAACGGTGTGCTCACCCAGTTGGGCGACAAGTTCATCGGCCTGTGCGACGCCACGGCCGACTGGTTCTACATGGCCGACCAGCACATCGTCTATACCCCCCAGACCGATGAGCCCATCATCATGCACGACGACGAGTATTATATCCAGAGCTACACGATGACCTATCTGTCAGATCCCACCGACCTGACAAAGACCAAGGATTGCATCGTTGACGTCGTTATCGACGGCGAGGACATCTACATGGGCAACCTCAATGGCAATAACTACGACTCCTTCATCAAGGGCACCCTCGCCGACGGCAAGGCTACATTCCCCAGCCGCCAGTATCTGGGCGTTGACGATTACTACAATGGCCACATCTATGTGCTCACCGGCGACGCCTTTGTTGACACCGAGACCTATGGCTCACCCGTGTTCAACTACAACCTCAACGACGAGATTGTCTTCACCATCGATGAGGAAGCCCGCAACATCGTTGCCGAGTGGCCCGCTGCCATGGTCACCAATGTGGGACCCAACACGCTGTCGATTATCAACGACTATGTGGCTCCCGGCCTCGTAGCCTTTGACGAATTCCCCGCAACGCCCGCAACGCCCATCTTCACCGACGAAGACCTCATGGTCAACAACTCGGCAGGTTGGAGCGTGCTGCACTTCACCATTCCCACCGAGGACACCAACGGCTACAAGATCAACGAGAACAAGCTGTATTATAACATCTACCTCGACGACCAGGTGTTCACTTTCGACCCCGAGGACTACATCGGCCTCACGAGCGCCATGACCGATATCCCCTACAAGTTTGAGGATAACATCAACTTTGACATTTACATGAACAACGGCCGCCACACGGTTTACCTCTACACCACCAACTACAAGAAGGTGGGCGTACAGAGCATCTACACCGCCGGCGATGAAGTGAACCGTTCACAGATCGTTTATGTCAACAATCCCACCCCAACCGGCGTCAACGAACTTGCCACCGGCGCCCAGGTTGTCAACACCCGCTACTACGACCTCACCGGTCGCCAGCTGCCCACAGCCCCCTCAACAGGCCTGTACCTGCAGCTCACCACCTATAGTGACGGTAGTATTAGTACTGTGAAGGTGAAGAAATAATTAGCGATTTGCGAATAGCAATTAGCGATTAGTTTTTTTAGGAAAGGGCGGTCCCGGGTGATGGGGCCGCCTTTTTTTGTGGATTGATTTGTTGCGGGCTGTGGATTGTTTTTTAGAGAAAATGCTATAACTTTGCAATATCATAATTGATGGAGGCGAGTTTATGATTAGTTACTGGAAATGCAAGGATGGATTCAGCGAGATACATCAGTGGAAATCGGGATGCTGGATCAAGGTGACCAACCCGACGGCCGATGACCTGGCGCTGCTGAAGGAGCGCTTTGCGGTGCCAGACTTCACCCACGATGCCATGGACATCGAGGAGCGTCCGCGTGTGGATCACGAGGACAACTGGCTACTGGTGTTTGTGCGCGTGCCGTGCAAGAGCATTGACGAGGACGGTGATACCGTATTCTCGACCGCTCCGATAGCCATCCTGATACGCGACGATGTGTTTATCACGGTCGCCTACTATGACAACGAGGTGCTTGACGATTTCATCCGCTGGAGCAACCAGCGCCGCCTCAACTCCTGCAAGGGCTACGACCTGCTGCTGTCGCTGATGCTATCGACGTCGGTATGGTATCTGAAGTACCTGAAGCAGATGAACGGGATGATGAATGCCGCCGAGCAGCGCTTGGAACAGAAAATGGATAACGATGAACTGATGCGCACGATGGGTATGGGAAAATTCCTGATTTACTTCATCACGTCGCTCAAGGGCAACGCCACGGTGCTGGCCAGGCTCAAGATGCGCCTGCGCTCGCAGCCCCATGACGAGGATCTGCTCGAGGATGTCGAGATTGAGACGCAGCAGGCACTGGACACCGCCAGCATCTATAATGACATCCTGGACCGCCAGCAAGAAGCCTACTCGTCGGTCATCGGCAATAACCTGAACCGCATCATGAAGACGCTTACCGTGGTGACCATCCTGCTGATGATTCCAACGGTCATCGCCGGTTACTATGGCATGAATGTGCCCAATGGCATGGAGGCGTGGCCCTGGGGATACCCGCTGGCCGTCGCCATCTCGATTGTGCTGATGATCCTGTGCTATATCTTCATCCGCCACAGCAAATTCTTCAAATAAGGAGGATGGTCCGTCATCTTGCAGGGGCTTCATCATGCTCGCGATACTGAAGAAATCTAATCCTCTGCCATGACAAAAGCCCATAAAAAACGACAAAAACCCAGGAAAAAATCCTGGGTTATCGTTCTGTAAAACAAACCATTACTAAGCACTTAAAGTCATTCGCCGCTTCACAGCTTGCGATAAACCAGTTTTATTCCATAGTTCTAAAGATTTGCTTGAGTGCACAAAGGTAGAAACAATTCTTGAATTTACAAAACAAAACAGAAAAATTTTCAAAAAAAAATTATTTGTCTTTGTAAATGAAGTTTCCATTCCCGCACTCGCGGCCTGAGCATATCGGGACTACATACAGGCCACCATCAGCCAAAATGATGAAATGTCACAAATTTTGGCAAAATAGCGACAATAGCGCTACCGAAATTAGTAGTTTTATGTGCTATTTTCTATTTTTATCGCCAATTTTCTTGCAAATTGCAAAAATACTCTATTAATTTGCGGCTAGTTAAGGAATAGCCTAAACTTTTGGCGGCCGTTGAGCCGGATACTCAGCCTCCGCCATCGAGACCTAATTATTGAACATTGTATCATCTAAACATTGACATCATGGTACACTTATCTACCCGGATTATGCGCAATGCGTCGGCAGCGTCACAGCTACTGGCGAATGTTTGTATTCCCCCAGGCGAACTATTGTCCTGGCAGTTGTTATTATCCATCAGACAACAAACATAAGTGCTATTTGATGAAAATGGCGCACTGCTCTATCCAACCAACCCAATGTTAATCAGGTAATAGATCTCCCATTTTCAAATATTCATAAGCCGTAGCAGTGTGCCATTTTTTCTGTAAATAACACGAAACGATAGATTTTTAAGAATGAGGGCCATCAGTGCTAGATAATTTTTTCATAAGTGTAGTCAGGTGATAAGAAGGTGCGTTGCACCTGTTAGCCAGCGCACCTTCTATCTACCGGCTTCTTCAAGACAACACCGATGAGCGACTCATTTCACGACAACGACACAACGATGAGCATTATTATAACGTTTACATAATTCTCTGGGTAGGGAGGTGTTCCCGATGCCTGCTTCTCGAGGCACCTCCCTTTTTTCCCGCCTACGGTGGCACGCCACCTGTCGAGATTTCAACCCAAGCCGTTAAACATTAAAGCAAAAGAATAGTGAGAGTAATAGTTTTTTCATGATTGCGGTTGAAGAAGGTGCGCCACTCCATGCCCTATAGCGGGCGCGCGCCTTCTTTCTTTCACACCGCCGACCCTCATCAGCCCAAACCAACGAGAGGAAATCATCAAAACCGTGTGATTCCTGCAATAAACTCGTATTGTTTCAGTTATTATAATAGTATCAATTCCCTAAAAATTATCTTATTATGAATTATCGACTACTTCTTATGATTGCACTGGTGCTGGGCGCATTCCAAGTGCAGGCTATTGACCACGACACCGACAACCGTTTCTATGACAAATCTACGGAGCACTTCACTGCCACTGTGGGTAAGTTAGCCACAAGAATCGGTTACATCCACTTTGCCGACGCGTCAATTCCTCCCAGTCCCGACCCAGTGATGATGTCGTTTGGCATCGTCGCTAATCTCACTGATGCTGTCCCCAACGATGGCACCTACACCTACGAGATTGAGGGCGCCGACGCGTCGATGTTCGGTGCCATGATCACCTCGATGAGTTCTCAGGAGAACGGCTGCACCGTACGCATTATTTATCATCCCACCCAAGTCGGCACCCACACTGCAAGGCTCAACGTCTATTGCGCGACTGCGGGCGCACCCTTGACATACATCAACCTGAGTGGCGAAGCGATAGCGCGACCCGGCGACCTCGATGGCGACGGCAAACTTGGCGTTAACGATGTGTCATCTCTCATCGACATGATCCTCACGGTAGAATAACCGCAGTACATCTCCACAAGAGACCCAACAGAGGGTGACAAGCCAAACCTCAACCGGTTGCTTGTCACCCTGTTTTTTGGGGGGCAAGTGTAAAAAAATTAGACAGTTTAGTGTAAAAAAATTAGACAGTTTTTAAAAAAGCCCCTTCCGCTTGATGCGAAAAATCAGTTGCGCCATAACTTTGCGATAGGAACAAATGCATTCTACTGCATTCATTATTAATCACCTAAATTCAACAAGCTATGAAACATAAGCTACTTCTTGCAATTGTTCTTGTCATGGCCGTAGTCCAATGCTGGGCATCGCCATTCGATTCATCAAGGACCGGGAATTTGGACACCAATTCCAACTCAACACGGCGCGACTTTATTGTTTCCGACAGTTTGAAGCCTTTCATCATAGAGCCATACATCACGGTCAATCCCAAATCGCTGGATTTCGGCACCGTGGCACTGGGCAGGAAAGTGTCCAAGACCTTCAAGGTGAGAGGATTCGGCCTGAAAGGGAACTTGACGTTACAAGTCTTGTCCACACGCTCCAGCAGCAGTGACGGCTTCTCGATCAACGTCACCACCATCACACCCGCCCAAGCCATGCAAGGCGTGACGGTGAGGGTGACCTACGAACCCACATACGTGGGCACACAAAACTCGACGAGTGTCTATATCAACGGAGGCGGCATCGAGACTCAGACCGTCGCCTTGAGGGGCACATGCACCTCATCACATGAGCCTATCGGCTCGTCCATCACCGTCAATCCCTCGTCATTGGATTTCGGCACCGTCAATCTGGGTGAATCGGTGACCAAGACATTTACGGTGAGGGGCCTCAGGCTGTCGGGAAGTTTGAACCTGGAAGTGCTGACGTCGCGTTCTGGCAGCAGTGACGAATTCGCCATCAGCAGGACCACGATCTCGCGAACTCAGGCCCTGTTCGGTGTTGAGGTGAAAGTGACCTATACCCCTCAGGCTGTGGGTACAAACAACTACACTATTGTCCGCGTCAGCGGCGGCGGGGCCGAGAGTCAGGACGTCACCCTGTCAGGCAGCTGCGTTATCAGTCCCATTCTTGACTCCATACCTCCCACTATCATTGTCAAGCCCCAATCGCTGGATTTCGGCACGGTACAGTTGGGACAAAGTGTGACCAAGTCAATAGTGGTGAGGGGCCTCAGGCTCAACGGGCCATTAACGTTGAATGTGCTGACCTCGCGCGCCAACAGCACCAGTGACGGCTTCACTATCAACAAGACCACTATCACACCCGAGCAAGCCCTGCTCGGAGCGACGGTGAGTGTGACCTATCGTCCCCTGTATGTGGGCACACAAAACACCACCGCCATTTACATCAGCGGCGGCGGGGCCGAGAGCGTAGTGGTTCCCTTGACAGGCACGTGCATCGAGCGCATCCCATTCCCACCATTGTTTGCCGGGGATGACTCAGACGCCAATCTGTCAACGCCTGAGGTCGGGGACATTTCCACAACCGGCGTCAACCAATGGTCGCAGAACGTCAACATCGTTGCCCAGGGCCACGACATCATCATCGACAGCCCCATCGACCAGAGCGCGACAATCTGTGACATCAACGGACACGCACGCAGCGTCAGCCTCAAGGCAGGCCGCAACGTCATCCCCACCCGCGCCACCGGCGTCCACATCGTCAGGGTCGGGAACGCCACCGCCAAACTATTCATCAAGTAGCAACCTATCACAAAGCAGCATATCATCCACTTGCTAAGAAGTTAAGTATCTATTATTAATTGAGCGACCCCCAGGAGTTTTGTCTAACTCTTGGGGGTCACTACAAGATGCTAATTTCTCATTCCCGTTAGAGAGACTTACCAGGTCCCCTTGAGAATGTAATCGATAAGGGTCGTGACATCGTTGATGGTCACAGTGCCGTCTCGGTCAACATCGGCTGCATCAAGGTTGACGCCGTCGCCACCGCCCGACAAGATGTAATCGATAAGCGTCGTGACATCGTTGATGGTTATCTCACCGTCGCCATCGGCATCACCCAACTCTGCCTGGGGGATAGCGGCAATGACCACCTCATAATATACTTCATAACTCGGCATACAATCCCACTGGACGGCATAGGCCATAAATACGAAGTGTTGCTCCTCTTCGGTCAGATAAATGACATAGGGATTATCGACCGGCTCTCCATTAGCAAACAAGAACACTTCCCCTTCACCAACAGCTTGGACTACATAGTGTCCATCTTCCTCCCAGAAGACGATTTCAGGAGTCATTGAACGGCCGGGGACAAACACGACCTCAAAAGCATATTCGCTGACCTCCTTGCCATCCTCCTGAGCGGTAGCCGTTATGGCATACTCCATGCCCCCGGGAGTATCTTCAGTCGGGAAGAAATATTGAACACAGTCTACACCCTCGGCAACCAACTCACCGTAAACGTAAACGCAAATCCAACCATTGCCTGTAACGGTAACAAGGACACCGTCATCGGTTACTACGTATTCGATGACAGGAGCTTCGGTAAACTCGATAACCGGCTCAAGAGGAGGAACTTCGATGAACTGAGTTTGTGAGACGCCTGGATAAGCGTTGTCCTGTTCGGCCGTTGCCCAAACGCTGACAAAGTAGTATTCGTCAGTGCGCGGAATCTCAGCAGTCACACAGCCATCACCACAATATGTTTCGGTAGTCGCCTCACCAGTCTCATTGTCGTAGTACTTGATGTACAGGGTAACGAAACCGTCACCTAACGCGGTGATAACCATCGAATTCTCGGTCAGGTCACAGGTGATTTCGGGAGCGGGGATTTCATGCATGGCTATCGCGGGAACCTCAATAATCAAAGAGGCAGGTTCGCTAAGCAGCTTTCCCGGCGCCTGAGCGTATGCAACGAAGGCATATTCTTCTTCATACTCGCTGTAGGGGATGTAATAAACAGCGCAGCCATCCCCTTCGGCAACCAACTCATCATCGCAGAACAAGCTGACATGGCCTTCACCAGTAGCCGTTATGCAAACCCTTTGATTGTCGTGGTCATCGGTGCTGGTTATCACTGGTCTGGGTGTTTGGGAGTGAAGGATGGCGATGTCATCGACGAACAGTCGATCCATATCGGCAACATTGTAATGACGGATGACGACGCGACCTATCTGGCCCCCATATTGGCTCAGGTCGAAGGTATAGTTGGTCCAACCACCAGGTGCTGTAATATCAGCCGAAAGCCTTACATAGTTGCCCAGGTTATTAGGGTCACCCAAACAAACAAATACAGCAAATACTTCCAGATAGGCACTCCAAGAACTCCTTGCCCATAGCGACAACGTACCCGACAGCGACACCTGAGGTGAAATCAACCAGTTGTCGGGGAAAAGAGCGCCATCTTCTGTGCTGTAGCTCTCGGACACCGCCATATTGGTGCCGCTATGGGCATGGGCTGCATCATTGATCATTTCCCACGTGTGGCCGTCGCCATCATTATCAATAGTTAACCAATCAGGGAATTCGCTCTCCTCAAAGTCCCATAAGACGTCTCCATATATCACTTCACCGCTGGCCGCGGAGAGTGACTCCCACTGCCCGATTTTGAATGGTGCGTACTTAAACTGGGCAGCGTCGCGGTCCGGTCTCTCGTGAGAAGCAGGTTGCGCTTGCATCATGGGGATGTTGACAGCCATCAGCGTCAACAGCACAATCAGTAGTCTATTCATCATAATAAACAGTTTTTTAGGCGGATATGCTCCAGTCCCGAGCACACCTTATTGTTTGCATGAAAGCGTGGACTGTAATTGCTGCACCCTGCGCTGAAGGTTTTTTTTGAGAAAAACATGTAATAGACCATCACACACGCAACCCGCCTTCATCCATGGGCGAGGCTGCCGCCTTTTCATCCTCCTATTCAGTTTAGATTCTCTTCCAGAATCAACAGACAGTGTAAAACAACAACGCTTTTAAAAACAAATTGTCTTGACCAAGACTCAGCACGTCCCAATCATCGGCAAATTTAGTAAAAATCCCCCATTTACGCAAGAAAAAAAAGGCTCAAAGTTTTTAGTTTCTAGTCCTTAGTCCATTTTAGTTTCTAGTCCCTAGTCCTTAGTCCTTAGTTGGCATCCGCCAACTATTCACTGTTCACTGTTAACTGTTAACTATTCACTGTTCACTTCTATAATCGCCATTTACAGGGCATTAAACCGAGCTGAGGTGAAAAAATTGTTGTAAATGTGTTGTGTAGTTCAAAAATTGGTTGTAACTTTGCAGCCGATTTCGCGGCACATGTCTTGCTGGCGTTGATGCTCATGCGTTAGTCAAGTCAAGAGTGTGACACTTGATCGTTGAAACTTCGATGTCAAAACGAGCGAGATAACCCTACCCGTATGAACCCGTCATGGTCGGTGAGCTTCTCACACCGACAGGGAGATATGGCCTATAGACGTAAGGTTATCCACACCCGATTTATTGTGCTGCGCCTGTGTTTTTCTGTGTACAGGCAGGCATGTAGCGCGCGAGACGGCTTTAAGAGAATGTAAAACAAGAACAATAACTAAACAAAAACGAGGAACTATGTCTAAAGTTTGTCAAATCACCGGAAAGAAGGCGATCACGGGCAACAACGTATCGCACTCCAAGCGCAGGACGAAACGCAAATTCAACGTTAACGTCTTCAACCGCAAGTTCTATTGGCCCGAGCAGGGTCAGTGGATTCGCCTGACCGTTTCGGCATCAGGCCTGCGCAACATTAACAAGATGGGTCTGGACGCTGCTCTGAAGAAGGCAGCCGAGGAGGGCCATCTGACTGAAATCCAAGTTATCAACCAGTAAGAAAAAGGAACCGAATTATGGCAAAGAAAGCAAAAGGCGACCGCGTGCAAGTGATTCTCGAGTGCACCGAGCAGAAGGGTACTGGCGTTCCCGGCATCAGCCGTTACATCACGGCTCCGAGAAGACTGGCGCTTACGTGTTTGAGGAGCGCATGGTCCCCAACGACAAGGTACAGGACTGGCTGAAGTAATATTGAGCCAATCAACAATACAATTCTCCTGCCCGCACGCTGACGACAACGTGCGGGCAGGCTTTCTTTTTCAAACGCACCGACAGAGCACACCGCGCAGAATGACGAATGCGTGTTTTTTCGTGCGCAAGGGTAACAAATTCTACGGCACACGAACAGCACGAACGGACAGGCCTAAGCGGCGGTCGTCAGTTACCCAGACCAAGTGCGTACCGAAGTACAGGCTGTAGGCGCGGTTGGAATACTCTGTGTAGAGCTTGCTTGACCAATAGCGGCACGAACCCGCGTCATTGAACGACTCACCCCAGCGGTAGCCAACGGCGGGCAAGAAGATGCTGTTGCCATTAGGGCCGGTCACCAAGCGGCCAGACACACCATTCTTAGTCGTCCAAGTCAAGGTGCATTTGTACATCAGTTCTTGCAGTTGTTCAAAGGTCGGCATGCGCCACGACGGACCCCAGTTGACGTAGGCCGGATCGTCCTCAGGATCCAACTCCGTCTTGCCATCGGTGAAGCCATCTGCGCCGTAAGTGCTATTCGCGCAGTACTTCGTCATAGAGGTTTTACTACCGTTGCACCACTTATAGGTGCTCCAGTCATAGTTGTCCTTGGGTGTGGTCTCGCCCCAAGCGAAGTAATCACCGTACTCCTCGGGGGTGTTGGCCCCTACGTTGCAGGTCGCCCACATCGTACCGCTGGGCAGGCCCAGGTCAACCCACTCGTGGTCATCAGCAGGGGGAGGCGTGGGAGTATGGCCGCCCAATATCACGTTGATGACTTCATTCACGTCAGTGATGTTGACCACACCGTCACCATTAACGTCGCCATAAAGGCCCTGCGCCCCAGCGGGCATCCAACAGACGACCTGTAACAATAAGGCCGACAACACGTTCTTTAATAAAATGTTCTTCTTTGTCATAACTCGGTATAATGAATTGGTTAAGTTGATAATATCGGATTGTTAACTCATTGTCATTGAGGTTAATTCATACTTCAAACTCATCACCCTATCGGCAAGCCAATGGGGAAGGTGCGACGTTTTGTTTTTTTGTTTCTCAGTCACAAAATTAATTATTTTTTGCGGTTTTCTCTTGAAAATCGCAAAAAATGAGGTCGACGAAAAATCAATCGGCATTTTTTGTTTTTCATTGAGTGAAATACTGGTTATCTGAGATAAAAATGGTAACTTTGCCCAAATTACGAGAAATGACACAAGATCGATACATCTTCACGCTCGAAATCGCGGTGCGCGACTATGAGCTCGACAGCGAGGGCATCGTCAACAATGCCGTGTATCTGCACTATCTGGAGCACACGCGCCACGCCTTTGTCAAGCAGGAGGGCATCCCCTTTGGCAGCCTCACCAGCGACGGCCTCATTCCCGTGGTGCGCCGCATGGAAATCGATTACCGCACGCCGCTGCGCAGCGGCGACGTGATGCTGAGCCGCCTGTGGATTGAACGCCAGGGGGCACGCTTCGTCTTCTATCAGGACATCTTCAGGAAGGAGGACGGCGCCCCTGTGGTCAGCGCCGTGGTGACCATCGTGTGCATGGAGAAGGACGGACGCATCAACCGTGGCGATGACCTGGCCGAGCGCATCGCCAAATACCTTGACCGACCATGACAACCGGCAGACTGACACCCCTGGGCTACCGCATCGCCTTTGCCAACCTGCAGGGCATGGGCATCGAACTGGCGCGCAAGCTGCTCGACGTCGTGGGCGACGAGGAGCACTTCTTTGCCACGAGCGAGAAGGACCTGCGTGCCCTCACCCACGGGCGCAGCAAGATTTACCGCGACGACCATCGCCAGGAGGTGCTGCAGCGTGCGGTGGCCGAAGAGGCCTTTGTGCGTGAGCACGGCATCGCTACCACCTACTTTACCGACCAGAACTACCCTCACCGCCTGCTCGAAGCACCCGATGCCCCGGCCATGATCTACACGCTGGGCCACTGCGACCTGGAGAGCAAGCACATCATCAGCATCGTGGGCACGCGACACGCGACGCAGTACGGCACCCGCTTTTGTGACACACTCATCGGTGAGCTGGCACAACGCCTGCCCAACCTGGTGGTGGTGAGCGGACTGGCCTACGGCATCGACATCGCCGCCCATCGCGCCGCCCTCAAGCATGGCGTCAAGACCGTCGCCGTCCTGCCCCGCGGCCTCAACCACATCTACCCTGCCAGCCACCGCAACGACGCCATCGCCATCGCTAAGCACGGCGGCATGCTGCTCACCGACTACACCAGCCAGGACAGCGTGCAGAAGAGCAACTTCCTGGCACGCAACCGCATCGTGGCGGCACTGAGCGACTGCACGGTGGTTGTGGAGTCGGCAGGCTCGGGAGGAGCGCTGGTCACCGCCTCGCTCGCCATGAGCTACAACCGCGACGTGATGGCTGTCCCCGGCCGTTGCGGCGACGAGTTCTCGACAGGCTGCAACAAGCTCATCGCCACCAACCAGGCCGCCCTCATCACCTGTGCCGACGACCTGCTCATGGCCATGCGCTGGGAAAGTGCCAGCCCGCAACCCCTGCAGCTGGAACTGTTCCCCGAACTTACCAACGAGGAGCAGGCCGTCGTTGACGTCATCCGCAACCACGGCGAAATCCACCTCAACACGCTCGCCGAGGCCCTGCAACAGCCCGTGTATAAACTCATGAGCGTCCTTGTCGAACTCGACGGCAAACACGTCATCGCCACCCTACCCGGCTGCCGATACACAGTTTGTTAGGAGTTAACAGTGAACAGTTAATAGTTAATAGTTAATAGATAATAGATGGGCGGATGCTACCTAGGCTTTAGGCTTTAGGGCGCGGATGCCAACTAAGGACTAAGGACTAGGGACTAGAAACTAAAATGGACTAGGGACTAGAAACTAAAATTTTCTTTTTTTCGACTCGGAATTTTGATAATTCAAAAGAACATAGTAACTTTGCTTTTTAATTCGCAACAGAGAACCGAAACATTAAATACACAACGATATGAACAGTAACAGAATCCCCGACTCAGAGTTCATCATCAATGATGATGGCTCGGCGTTTCACATCCACGTGAAACCAGAACAGTTGACCGATAACATTATCGTGTGCGGCGACCCCGGCCGCGTGACCATGATTGCATCCCACTTCGACACTCGGGACTGGGAGACCTCCAGCCGCGAGTTCCACGCCATCGGCGGCACCTATCACGGCAAGCCCATCATGGCGCTGTCCCATGGCATCGGCCCCGACAACATCGACATCGTGATGACCGAGCTTGACGGCCTTGCCAACATCGACTTTGAGACCCGCACCCCCAAGCCCGAGCACCGCACGCTCAACATCGTGCGCATCGGCACTTCGGGCGGCCTTCAGCCCTACGTCCCCGTGGGCACCCCCGTCATCGCCTCCAAGGCCATCGGCTTTGACGGCGTCATCAACTACTACGCCGACCGCAACAAGGTGGCCGACCTCGACTTTGAGCAGCAGTTCTGCGACTTCGTGAAGTGGAACAAGTTGCTGGCCCGCCCCTACGTCGTGGACGCCGACCCGTGGCTGGTCGAGAAAATCGGCCGTGACGACATGGTTCGCGGCTATACCATCTCGGCAGTGGGCTTCTACGGTCCCCAGGGACGCCGCGTGCGCCTCGACCTCGCCGAGCCCGAGCTGAACAAACGCATCGAGCAGTTTGAGTACAACGGCGGCAAAATCACCAACTACGAGATGGAGAGCAGCGCCCTGCAGGGCATGGCCCTGATGCTGGGACACCGCGCGATGACCGTCTGCTCCATCATCGCCAACCGCGTCGCCACCGACGTCAACCCCAACTACAAGACCGCCGTCGAGGACCTGGTGCGCACCGTCCTGGACCGCCTCACCGACTAATCCCGCATCAACAGATACGCCAACAAAACATATCAGGCCTGCCGCTACCATGGCGACAGGCCTGATAAAGTTATCATACCCTATTCACGGGGTTAACGCAGGGCAAATGCCGTGCCGCCCACGCCGATGAGGTCTTGATAGGCGAGCACGCCCTGCTGTGACAGCTCGATGGTGGTGTAGCGGCCGTCACGCATGAGCACGTTGACGTGGCTATCGTCCACAAAGGTAAAGAGTTTCACCTCCTGACCGTTGTTCTCCAGCGACCACGAGTTGTCCTGTGCGTTGAAGTTGAAACGGGTCTCCTGATTGGTCTTCATGTTGGTGATGACATAGCCGTTCTCGTTGCTGGCGACCAGGTATTGGGCATCCTTGCCATCGATGACCTTGACGTCGTTCTGGGCCAGGGCGGGGTTGTTGCCCGACCAGAATTCAATGGAGTTCAGGATGAGCAAGTCGGCTGCAAAGCTCAGCTCATAGACGGGCAGAATCCACATCGCAACAAAAACGATCTCATTCACAAATTTGTCTCCCACCTGCTCGTTCCACGATTTCACCTTGTTGAACAATGCGAAACTGCCGATACAGGATTGCATCATCATGGATGCTGACAAAGCCACAACGGTGGCTACGATTAAATGTTTCTTTCTCATAATGTCATATATACTATAAAAATTAATTCACAGTTGTCTTGACGCGCCACGCGGGTCAACGCTTGAAATTCTTCTTGTAATACTCATAGCGGTTCAGAACCTTGACCACATAGTCCACCGGCTCTGTGCCGCGGCAATAGCCGTAGTTGCACACCGAGTCGTTGTAGTACTCGGGATCCATCTCCCACAACATCGCCTGAGCGACGTTATCTTCCCACACGCGGGGATTCAGTTCGAACTTTCTCGCGAGCGCCATCGCATCAGTCACATGGCCCGAACCGGCGTTATAGGCCGCCAGGATGAACTTGATGCGGTCACCGGCAGCCGTGCGTCCCCGCATGACGCCTTCGAGTTCCTTAAGGATCTTGGAGGCCACACGAATGCTCACCGCAGGGTCACTGAGGGAGTTCTCGGCAGCGCCATGGGCTCGCGCCGTCTTGGGCATCACCTGCATCAGTCCCCTGGCTCCCATCCACGAAGTCGCATTGGGGTCGAAGCCCGACTCCGAGTAGGCGATGGCCGCCAGCAGGCGCCAGTCCCAGCCCATATCCTTGGCATACTGCTTGAACACGTGGTCATAGGGCGAGATACCTCCAGGGGGCGTCACCGCCACAGTGTCCACCTTGACCGAGTCGGGTTTGGGACCGCGGTTCATCTCGAAGTAATGCTTGAGCACCTGCTTGGAGTATTCGCGGGCGTTGCTGCTCGCCGCCCAGGTGTTGATGCTGTCGGCCAGCCACTGGTTTTGTCGTGACACCGCCCACGAGGAGCGTTGCTCAAAGCCCACCCTGAGGCCGATGTTGATGCTGTCATAGTAGGTAAGGTTCATCTGCGCGATGTCGCTATCCACAATAGTGTAGGAAATCTTGCGCTTCGACACCTTGGAAATCAGTTCGGTAGGCAACGCCGCTTCCCCTTCAACGGCATGGATATTGATGCCGCCGCCCACCTCGTTGTCCAGGTTGCGCAGCCGCGATTCATATTTGGAACCTTTCTCGACATACACGTCACGCCCGATGAGTTGCGTCACGTCATAGATCATGTCCTTGCCACTGTGCTGCACCAGCACCTGATGGGTCTCATTGACCGCCCCGCAGTGCAACACACGCGTCTTGTACTCGGCAGTAACAGGAATCTCACACGCGAGCACATCGACGCGTTTCTTCTTGAGCATATCGAGCAGGTCGGGCATGCTGCGGGCCACCTTGAAGCGCAAGGCAATGCCGCGTGAGCGGGCGAAGTCACAGATGCGGTCATAGTCATAGCCCATCGTGTCACCCTTGAGGATGAAAAAACCCGTGGGGCTGTAGAGGGTGCCCACGTTGAGGGTGTCGGGAATCTTGTGAGTCTCGACCACCTCATTGCCGCCCGAGACGCACGACTCCACGACAAGGAGCAGCAGTGTCAATGCCAGTGTCAGGAGAGCAGAACGCCTCATGCCGTTAACGGATACCGGGCACAATCAACAACAGGTAAATGAGCACGGCAGGAGCCACCAGCAGCAGGCTGTCGATGCGGTCCAGAACGCCGCCATGACCGGGGATGATGCTGCCCGAGTCCTTGACGCCCACCGAACGCTTGATGAGGGATTCCACCAGGTCGCCAAAGGTGGAAAAAACGGCCACGACAACGCTCAGTCCAATCCAGGTCGCCAGGTCGGGCACCTGGAAGAACTCGTCAAACCAGTAGAAGGAAGCATAGGCGCCCGCAATGCACGCCACCACGCCGCCGATGACACCCTCCCACGACTTCTTGGGCGAGATGCGCTCAAACAGGCGGTGCTTTCCAAACAGCATACCGAAGCAATAGGCCCCAGTGTCATACAACCAGATGAAGATGAACATGCCGAGGAGCAACCGCGGCGCGGTGATGCTCATGATACCGTTGAGCATCGACACAGGCAGCGCCACATAACCCATCGCCAGGAACGAGCGCTCCAGGCTGCGCAGGGCATTCTGCTTGGGGCGGTAGAGCTGCACGATACAACGCAGCAACAGGTAGGAGGCAATGGGCAACAGCCACAAGGCGCGGGACTGCGACGTCGCGCCCTCATAGTGCAGGTAAAATGCCACAAACACCCCCACACCGCCGAGCATATCAATCACATTGACGAGCCAGGACTGTGTGTCCTCATTCCTCGCCATGCCTATCAGTTCGCTGATTCCCACGACAATAAACAACGGGAAGACCAGCAAGTACATGACCGGAGAGTTATCCAGCAGCAGGATAGCAGCGACAATCAGCGCGATATAGATGACGCCCGATAATACACGTTGTATCAAGTTAATCATTTCGGTATCATTTATTGTTGGTGCAAAAATACAATTTTATCACGACATGAGCAACAGTAAACCGAAAAAGAGGTTTGAATCAACCAAATAGAGTGGGAACAGCCAGGCCATTAGCCAAGCAAGCCCCCAAGTCTGCCGGGGCATTGACCAGACAAAGCCCCCAGAGCGGCCGGGGCATTGACGAGACAAAGCCCCCTGCCGTGGTGGCAAGAAGGCTTTGTTTTGTTTTCTTCAACCGATTGGGATGCGAGTTCTGTCAATTCAAAATCATCGATTCCAATCCTTTTGGCAAATCTGCGTTATAGCTATAGGCCCGGGCGAACTGCTTGATAAGGCTAATGGTTGACTTCTTCGGACCAGTGACTGGTGCCATAACGTCTTTAATTTTTTCAGTGTTAGTAGTAGTCATTTTGTGCATAGGCAAACCAGTTTTAAAATCATTTCAACATTATAACGCACGATTATAGCCTAATATTATATTCGGGAGATAAATTAAGGTTTTTTTTGAAAAACGGGCTTTGCTGTAATACAATGAAAAGACAGTGATGGCGCGAAACAGTTCCGCGCCATCGCTGCTATTAATCAGAGAGGAAATGGTTTCCTTTAAAAAAATCTCGTAAAAATGGTTGTTGGAGTTGATTAGTTCAAAGCTACCTCTACGTCATCCTTACCCTCGATGAAGTTGAGCTTGCCTTCCTTGGCGAGCCAACCCAGAGCACAATGCATTTCGTTCACTTTCAGCTTAGTAGCCTTACGCAAATCCTTGAGATTGAGAGCCTTCTGTGCATCGTTAAGGGCGTTCCACACGAGACCAGCCCAAGTTCCAATGTTTTCAGTGTTCATAAAAAAAACCTTTAATAAAACAATCAATAATTAATTTTTTCTCTAAAAAATTCGCGGCAAAGGTAGTGATTTTTTAAAAACTGCCCAAAAAATCATGCAAAAAGTCACAAAAATGCCCCAAAAAGGTCATGCAATCCGTTGCATATTGAGCATTTTGATATCAGGCGTTCGCGTTCAGATGCACCTGCCATCGGGGCACTACAGGGTGCCGCCCAAGAGGCGGTACAGGTCGAGGGCCTGGGCAAAGTCGGTGCGCTGCCCGTCGGTGAGCATCTTGACGTGGTTGATGCCACGTCGGCTCATCAGTTTGAGCGCTATCCAGTTGCTGTGGGCCAGGGCATAGACCAAATCGCGATAGGCGGGCTGCAAGACGTCGTCGCTCATCTCCCAGAAGAGTTGGTCATCCCTGCTGCCGCTGGAATGATTGGTGGGATAGAACGGGTAGTCAAAGCCGTCGATGGTGAACACCAGCTGGTCAAAGTCCAGCGGGTCGTCGGCATAATACTGCACCCTGAGGCGCAGGGGGCCCGGCAGGCTGTCCTCACTGATGGAGAACGTGAAATAGACCTCGTTGCTCAAGGTGTCGCGGGAGACGTACTTGGAAAAGCAGTCGCCTGTCTCATCGACGGTGAAACCGGGCATCAGCTGGTCGATGGTGGCGGTGATGGGCAGGTCGCGCCAGGTCATGCGCCTGTAGCCGTATTCCTTGATGCTGTAGTCTGTCGCAAGCAGGGCGTCGAGCGCAGCCTGCTCCTCGGGCGTCTTGGAAGTCTTCAGGCGACGTCCCTCGACGGCCAAGCTGTCCATCACAGCGGCGGGGGGCAAGTCAACGGTGCCCCACAGCTCGTCGCTGGTGTCCCAGGGGTCGGCCTTTTCCTCGGCCTTGCGCGACATCTGCTCCTGGAGCTTTTTTATCGCCTTGAGGCGTTCGCGTTCGGGGTGCAGGCGTCGTATGCCCCGCTGCATGCTGGGGTCCTTGTCGTCATCGTCACGCGTCGTGCTCGCCATCCCGACGGGAGCGGCAAGCAGGGCGATGAGCAGCAGCAATATGATTCTCGTTAATCTCATCTGTTTCATAGTAGCCATAGAAACTATAGTGGCTATAGCCAATTTTCAGGGCTATCGCCGTTTACAGCAGGGAGAGCAACAACAGCTGTGCCTCGAGGGTGGCGCGGGTGATGACACGGTCGCGGTCGCCGGGCAATTGCTTGACCTGGGAGACGAGCATGTCGCCGCACTTGGCAGCCATCCACACGGTGCCGACGGGCTTGGTGGGCGTGCCGCCGCCGGGGCCGGCAATGCCGCTCGTGGCGATGGCGCAGTCGGTACCCAGGGCACGGCAGGCGCCCTCTGCCATCTGCCTCACGACGGGTTCGCTCACCACGCCGTGGTCGATGATGTCTTGCCCGTTGACGCCCAACAGGGAGATTTTCACCTCGTTGGCATAGCTCACCACAGCGCCCTTGAAATAGTCGCTGCTGCCGGCGATGCTCGTGATCTGGTGGGCAATGTTGCCGCCGGTGCAACTCTCGGCGGTGGCAAGGGTGAGGCCGCGTTCACGCAGGCGTTCGCCCAGGATTTCGGGCAGCCGCTTGTCGCCGTCGGCAATGATGTGGCCGCCTAACAGCTCGTGCAGCTGCCGCGACAGGCGCTCCATGTCGTCATTGATCTGGCGGGTGTCGGTCGAGGAGCCTGTCAGGCGCAGGCGGATGATGCCGCCCTCGGGCAGATAGGCCAAGTGGATGCCGTGAGGCAGCTGGCGCTCAAACTCGTCGAGTTGCATCGCCAACGCCGACTCGATGATGCCTGTGACGACAAAGGTGCGGAACTCGATGTCCTCACCGTCGTTGAAGCGGGCCAGCAGCTGCGGAATGACTGCACGTTCCATCATGCCCTGCAGCTCGAAGGGCACGCCGGGCATGCTCACCAGCACCTTGCCGTCGCGCTCAAACCACATCAATGGCGCCGTTCCCACCTCGTTCTGGATGACGCGGCACGACGAGGGCACCATCGCCTGCAGGCGGGTGTACTCGTTGAGCTTGAGGTGGCGGCGTTCCATCACCTCGCGCACGTTGCGCTCCACATCCTTGTCGAGCACCATCTCACCGCCGAAGTAGCGGCACAGGGTGGGCTTGGTGATGTCGTCCTTGGTGGGGCCCAGGCCGCCCGTCATCAGCACGACGTCGGTTTGGGCAAAAGCGCGGTCGATGGCCAGCTCAATCTGACGGGCATCGTCGGGCACGACCTGGACGGTGTTCACGTCCCAGCCGCGCGGCGTCATGTGCCGCGCTATCCAGCCCGAATTAGTGTCTGTGACCTGCCCGATGAGCAACTCATCGCCGATGGCAATAATGCTGTATTTCATTTTAGTCCTTAGTTTTGTTTTAGTTTTTAGTCCTTAGTCCATTTTAGTTTCTAGTCCTTAGTCCCTAGTCCTTAGTTGGCATCCGCGCTCTAATGCCTAGTCCATTTTAGTTTCTAGTCCCTAGTCCTTAGTCCTTAGTTGGCATCCGCGCCCTAACACCTAAAGCCTAATGCCTAAAGCCTAGTTTCTAGTTAACTGTTCACTTATTTTATTTCCTTTGCGGGCCAGCCGTAGTCCTGATAGAACTTGACGGGCAGTTTGTTGGCTTTCACATAGTCGGCGATTGAAGCGGCACGGGCTTTCTCGCGGTAATTCTCATCGCTGTTGGCGGCATGGAAGGCGTCATAGTATTCGCCAAAGATGCGCTTGGCGCTCTCCAGATTGCCGTGTCCGTCCTCGACCTGCTCAAACGAAACGACCTGGTATTCGCCGTTGTCATTCTTCTTGATCAACATCTTGCCGGGATGGTTACCGCCCGAGACACACTTCAGGGTATCACCTGCCACCTTGTAGTTGAACACCCAGTAGTCGCCCCACATGAACACGCTGTCGGCCTTCATCCCGTCAGAACACGTCATCGCAATCACGGGAATGCACATCTCGCCCGGGGCATATTGTGCCCCAATCGAATCAACCAGATAGTTGTTTATCGCATTGATGATTACGTCACCCTGCTGGGCGGCCTCGGCAGCCACAGTATCCTCAGCAGCCTTGTCGGCATTAGCATTCCCATTGCAGGAAGTCAAGCAACCAACGCCGCAAAACAGGATGGCGGCCATCATCCATAATCTCATCTGTTTCATATCTCTCTCATTTAAAAATCAATCATGCTGCAAAGGTAGTGCAAGCCGAGCGGAGAATAAAAAGAATTCATTCTTTTTTTATCCCGAGGCGCAGCCTACCTTGCCCGACCAACGGGAGGGAACGGTAGTGCAAGCCGAACACAAAAGCAAATTTTGTGCAAGCCGAAAGCCATGAAAGCTTGTTTTCAATGGCTGAGGCGCAGCCAAAATTATACAAATTTATTTGTTTTGTTGAGGCGCAGCCTACCTTCGCCGCAGCCCGCCTTTTTGCCGTTGGGCAAACGTGCATCTCATACGCTAAAATGCAACTTGACCGTTCGCCAAGTTATCGTGCTAACCTGCTGACTGTGAACATCACCCTTTCACATCGCCTTTTCATGAAAGGTGCGGGGGAAATGTTAAAAGTGATTAACGGCTCTTTGGCCACACTCCACGGGCAAAGTTACCACAACCACATCCCCCGGTCAACAACAAAATGCAAAATCCAGCGATTATCTTCAACAAACAACCCTAACAATAAAAAAAATAACAGATCAATCTGATTTTTCTGATGGCATCCGCACCCGTCCTCATTTCCATCCAAATGAGGCCTTTAGACCAGCGACCGATAACGGTCGCAGGCCTCGTGTTTCAATCCACGCACCCGCGAGGGGTGCGACATCTGTTAACCGAGCAAACGATATGGCATTCAAGTTTCAATCCACGCACCCGCGAGGGGTGCGACTGCTTTTCAGTGCCCGTGTTCTCTTCCATGCACAAGTTTCAATCCACGCACCCGCGAGGGGTGCGACCAAGGGCGTGATCCACGCGATGTGGAACCTCAGGTTTCAATCCACGCACCCGCGAGGGGTGCGACCTCCATGGGCTGCAAGGTCAGGCTGTGTTATGGCTCAGTTTCAATCCACGCACCCGCGAGGGGTGCGACCGAGACCCTCTGCCCTCATTGCAAGAGGAAGCAGTTTCAATCCACGCACCCGCGAGGGGTGCGACGAGGAACTTGCAGCAAAGTACAACCTTGATATCGTTTCAATCCACGCACCCGCGAGGGGTGCGACTGGATTATCGTTATGCTGCTATTGATACACCTACAGTTTCAATCCACGCACCCGCGAGGGGTGCGACTGTTCACGTTTTTCAAGGCAATCCATTAGTTCGTTTCAATCCACGCACCCGCGAGGGGTGCGACTGACGTGAGGCGCATTCGAGACGCGGAGAGCAAGAGGTTTCAATCCACGCACCCGCGAGGGGTGCGACTTGATAACTTTTTTCAACAACACAATGAATGAGGCGTTTCAATCCACGCACCCGCGAGGGGTGCGACATCGTGTGGTACGGTGCTTACCGATTCGAGGGCACGTTTCAATCCACGCACCCGCGAGGGGTGCGACTTAATCGCATCTTTGCGGTTACTGATACTGATTTTGTTTCAATCCACGCACCCGCGAGGGGTGCGACTGGCTTGCCTCGCTACTATAAACGTAAACTTGATGTTTCAATCCACGCACCCGCGAGGGGTGCGACTGAGGAGGTGAAAGAGAAGCCTCCCAACGGGATTAGTTTCAATCCACGCACCCGCGAGGGGTGCGACAAGATGACATTTACAGGACAATCGAACGTGGCCTTGTTTCAATCCACGCACCCGCGAGGGGTGCGACCTCAGTGATAATAAATGGAAAGATGCGACACTAGAGTTTCAATCCACGCACCCGCGAGGGGTGCGACTTATAACGAGTTCTATAGAGACCAAAACCTTGAGTTTCAATCCACGCACCCGCGAGGGGTGCGACATGATTTATAATTCTAGAGACAATGACAAATCTGTTTCAATCCACGCACCCGCGAGGGGTGCGACGCATTATTGGTTCGTACCTAACCGCCTCATTTGGTTTCAATCCACGCACCCGCGAGGGGTGCGACGAGTTACCCCTTTCCGTAATGCATCAACACAATGTTTCAATCCACGCACCCGCGAGGGGTGCGACTGAGCAATGCGGTGTCCGTCGATGCCTGTACCGGGTTTCAATCCACGCACCCGCGAGGGGTGCGACCCTCCTAACTGATTGAGTGCAGACAGTAGCGGGCTGTTTCAATCCACGCACCCGCGAGGGGTGCGACCTTTTTGTCCTTAGTGGTATAGTTTATCATTTCACGTTTCAATCCACGCACCCGCGAGGGGTGCGACTCATGAACGAAAGATTAGCAATGATTAGGCAGATGTTTCAATCCACGCACCCGCGAGGGGTGCGACGGCCTATCACCGATTTCATCATCAACCAAGCCTAGTTTCAATCCACGCACCCGCGAGGGGTGCGACGAACAAAAGCGGAAAGGAGGTGACCATGGAAGCGTTTCAATCCACGCACCCGCGAGGGGTGCGACTGAGATCTCCATGGCTGAAGGAAATGCCTATAAGGTGTTTCAATCCACGCACCCGCGAGGGGTGCGACGCGGCACCGTCGCCATCTTTGCCGACAACTACCAGTTTCAATCCACGCACCCGCGAGGGGTGCGACGCAACAAGTTTGACAATCCCGAGACGATGGAAGGTTTCAATCCACGCACCCGCGAGGGGTGCGACATGGGCTTGCTTTTTTGGCGACAGCTGCAAGCAAGGTTTCAATCCACGCACCCGCGAGGGGTGCGACTAGCGTGCTCGACAACTTCAACGGCACAAAGGAAGAGGTTTCAATCCACGCACCCGCGAGGGGTGCGACGCGGCGAGGCATCCCCACAGTCCAGCGAACAGGTTGTTTCAATCCACGCACCCGCGAGGGGTGCGACTTGGCATGGGTCGGGGAAGTGACGGCACCACCTGTTTCAATCCACGCACCCGCGAGGGGTGCGACCATCGGGTTGGGCTCAATCCTCAACCACGAGCAGTTTCAATCCACGCACCCGCGAGGGGTGCGACAAGACCACATGCCGTGGTGGTAAGTATTATTCCGGTTTCAATCCACGCACCCGCGAGGGGTGCGACATTACCCACTTGCCTGTTGCGGGGTCAATGGAGGGTTTCAATCCACGCACCCGCGAGGGGTGCGACTGGCTGATGGACGTCGCGGCCTTGAGTGTGGTGATGTTTCAATCCACGCACCCGCGAGGGGTGCGACCCGTGTAGCCGATAGCGCAGCTTGGTTAGTTTAGTTTCAATCCACGCACCCGCGAGGGGTGCGACCTTCTTGCGCTCCTTGACAGGGAGGTCAAGGAAGTTTCAATCCACGCACCCGCGAGGGGTGCGACGATTAAGTCAAACCCTTAAAGAATATTGAAAACATGTTTCAATCCACGCACCCGCGAGGGGTGCGACATCATCATGGACAAGAAATTATCCGTCAACATCGTTTCAATCCACGCACCCGCGAGGGGTGCGACTTGACCCAGAAACAATCGGCCAGTTCACTGGCTTGTTTCAATCCACGCACCCGCGAGGGGTGCGACTTGCACCATGACACCCAAATGGCCCAAATCGAGGTTTCAATCCACGCACCCGCGAGGGGTGCGACTCCAGGATGCTCGACTTGTTGCTGGTGAAGTAGATGTTTCAATCCACGCACCCGCGAGGGGTGCGACACCCGTTTCCATGTTCTCGATGATAAGTTCAGTGTTTCAATCCACGCACCCGCGAGGGGTGCGACAAGCTAATCGTTTCATCTGCTCCGTTGGCGAGTTGTTTCAATCCACGCACCCGCGAGGGGTGCGACCGACAACCTTATACATAACACCATCACCATTCTGTTTCAATCCACGCACCCGCGAGGGGTGCGACCGGACGGCGGTTAATGTTAGCACGTTCAGCGGCAGTTTCAATCCACGCACCCGCGAGGGGTGCGACCGATGATGTCAACTATCTCTGCGCTCATAGGTTGTTTCAATCCACGCACCCGCGAGGGGTGCGACGGGGCTGCAAAATCCACAAATATGTTTGTTTCTCGTTTCAATCCACGCACCCGCGAGGGGTGCGACACAGTATCGCCTTGAAGGGCCCGACCAACAACGGGTTTCAATCCACGCACCCGCGAGGGGTGCGACAGTACAGGACAATGATGATGACCAAGCTTTTGAGTTTCAATCCACGCACCCGCGAGGGGTGCGACACTCAACAAGGCACTACCGCACTGGACGGTCAACGTTTCAATCCACGCACCCGCGAGGGGTGCGACCCAAATTTTTTCGCAACTTTTTTTCAAAAAAATGTTTCAATCCACGCACCCGCGAGGGGTGCGACACGCTCGCGTTGTATTTGTGGCGCTCCTTCATCGAGGTTTCAATCCACGCACCCGCGAGGGGTGCGACCATTGACACTAAAGTAGTGGTTAGTTGTACAGGTTTCAATCCACGCACCCGCGAGGGGTGCGACACGTCGCCGTCCTCGGTCTCTACCACGCCCTCATAGTTTCAATCCACGCACCCGCGAGGGGTGCGACACAATGGCGGCGGTGGAGGCGGTGGAGGTTGATCCGTTTCAATCCACGCACCCGCGAGGGGTGCGACACGTCGAGTTTGTCCGCGTTCATCTGATCCCAGACGTTTCAATCCACGCACCCGCGAGGGGTGCGACCCTCCACACCATTGACATCAATCGTGGCCACCTCCATGTTTCAATCCACGCACCCGCGAGGGGTGCGACCGTCCTGGACTGGATGAGGTGCAGCGTTTGAGATGTTTCAATCCACGCACCCGCGAGGGGTGCGACGCTTTGGTGCAAAGGTACCACGGCAGCCAATGAGGCGTTTCAATCCACGCACCCGCGAGGGGTGCGACAGAGGAGTTTGAACAGCTGAAGCAAGAATTGTTGTTTCAATCCACGCACCCGCGAGGGGTGCGACATCAACAACCAGTCCAGCCACAGTGAGATTAAGGTTTCAATCCACGCACCCGCGAGGGGTGCGACTTCGCCAAGTCGCGCAGTCCGCTATCCTTCAAGGTTTCAATCCACGCACCCGCGAGGGGTGCGACCAATGGCGACAACAACGCTCCACCACGGGCACTGTGTTTCAATCCACGCACCCGCGAGGGGTGCGACATGCCGTTGATCCAATAGTAGTTACTGTATCAGGTTTCAATCCACGCACCCGCGAGGGGTGCGACCATGTTACCACATTTCTCAAGATAAACCATAGACGGTTTCAATCCACGCACCCGCGAGGGGTGCGACCCAGACCAGGAACAATTATCTGTCATGGCTCGGGTTTCAATCCACGCACCCGCGAGGGGTGCGACCAAAAACTCATGCGTAAGATGAAACGTGAGGGCAGTTTCAATCCACGCACCCGCGAGGGGTGCGACTTATTAAAAAGCTAGGTTTACCTGATACATATTGAGTTTCAATCCACGCACCCGCGAGGGGTGCGACGCAAGGAGTTTAGGAATTAAAAGGATAACATTTAAGTTTCAATCCACGCACCCGCGAGGGGTGCGACCCTGTGGAGGGCGGCGAGCTTGAGGACGTGTATGTGTTTCAATCCACGCACCCGCGAGGGGTGCGACATATGGTTTATAAAACTGACGACAATGGAAACGAGTTTCAATCCACGCACCCGCGAGGGGTGCGACCGTGACCTGTTGCTGCAATTTTCGTACTTAGGTGTTTCAATCCACGCACCCGCGAGGGGTGCGACAATGCCCAGTTACGTAACATTGACGCTGATACGGTTTCAATCCACGCACCCGCGAGGGGTGCGACATTTCAACCCGTTGACCCTCACAATCACCCTGATTATGTTTCAATCCACGCACCCGCGAGGGGTGCGACGACTTGCCCATATCTGCGAACATACCTGCGACTGTTTCAATCCACGCACCCGCGAGGGGTGCGACAAAATTTCACAAACAAAAACAAAAAATGAGTAAAGTTTCAATCCACGCACCCGCGAGGGGTGCGACAACTCCCGCAGAGTTGTCTATCACGGCATTTCTTGAGTTTCAATCCACGCACCCGCGAGGGGTGCGACGCATTGCTTTTTCGTAAATGGCATCAATCTCGTTGTTTCAATCCACGCACCCGCGAGGGGTGCGACACGTTGATGGACGCATTCACTTGGTGTCTCTATGGTTTCAATCCACGCACCCGCGAGGGGTGCGACAAAGGAACGCTCTATGGCAAAACTGGAGGCTTTAAGTTTCAATCCACGCACCCGCGAGGGGTGCGACTTCTTTCTTATTCTTGATTTGTGAGGCCTCAAGAGTTTCAATCCACGCACCCGCGAGGGGTGCGACTTTTACTTCGTGTCTGCCGTGGCAGCAGCGCGGTGTTTCAATCCACGCACCCGCGAGGGGTGCGACACGTCCAGAGCGCAGCACGTCAAGCACTCTACAAGTTTCAATCCACGCACCCGCGAGGGGTGCGACACACAGCAGCGCATTACCGGCAATGTGGTCCTCGGGGTTTCAATCCACGCACCCGCGAGGGGTGCGACTGTATATTAAGAAGATTGCTGATTTTCAAACAGTTCTAAGCAATCTTTTGCGAAATTAGTCAAAAAAAGCCAAACACAAACAAAAATTCACAAAAAAAACGATCTATGTCCCTATAACTCAATAGCTGCGAAACTTACTATTTTTTGGCTATCACTATAGGTTCGCAGTTATATAATCAATTCACCTTGTATATTAACGCCTTTTTTAACTCCTAATGTCTCTACCTTGGTTTCATAATTTTTCCCTAGACGATAGAATCTGATACTATCTATATCTTCTGAAATGATGCCTTTTAAGTTCATTTTTAGTTGAGTGAACTGGGTGAGATCCACGACACATTCAAACACTGAGTTTTGAACCCTTTGGCCATAATTCATACATTCCTTCGCTACATGTCTCAACCGACGTTGCCCCTCTGGGCTCGTAGTATCCACATCGTATGTTACTAAAATAAGCATCGTATTACTGTACTAAAAAAACAGGGTAATTATCTAAATCTCCACGCAGAAAACGAGCCATTAGCATCGCTTGAATATACGGTAACAATCCAATTGGAACGCTTTCTTTGATAAATGGATGCATCATCGTGTCTTTTTTTCTTTTTTGCCATGACGCAAGCACCGTTTTCTTGCAGCCATCATTCATGATAATGTTTTCTGCTCCATTTTCAACAAAATCTTCAGCTTCTACTTGTTTGCGGTTAATGAGAGACAAGACAAATCTATCGGCCATGTATGCTCTCAATTCTTCCATCATGTCAAGTGCCAATCCTGCACGGCCAGGTCTATCTGTATGAAGGAAGCCAACATAGGGATCCAGCCCCACAGTTTCGAGTGCAGATTGCATTTCATGAGCTAATAATGTGTAGACAAATGAAAGCAAACAATTCGTACGGTCTCTCGGCGGTCTCCGGTTTCTACCAATAAATGTGAAAGCAGGTTTTTGCGCGACAATCATGTCATCAAATATTGAGAAATAATTTACGGCGGCATCACCCTCAACGCCACGCAACTCATTCGCAGATTCGGTATTCATTGCCTGGCGCATATTCACTTTCAGGATATTTGAGATGCTTTCAACCCGTGAGAGTTCTTCAGTAGATGAAACATGGTCTCTCTTAAATCGTTCAACTATTTTGCGCGAGTTGTGTATTTTCCCTCTAATCATAATTTTGCTGATTAGTAGTGCTTTATCCTTATCATCCGCCAACCGATATTGCTTACGCCGCAATAAAACATTGCCATTGGTTCCACCAGTCACCCGTGCCAAAAAACGTCCGCTCGAAGTTAAGAAGCAAAGGCCTATATTGTGCTCAGCGCACATAGCCATCAAGTACTTGGATGCCCCCAAGTTATTAAAGCACACAATACTCTCAAGGTTAAGAGCAGGAAGCCTCATCACTTCACGATTCTCAATTTTTGCGACAACGTTATCGCCATCCTTTGACAAAAAGACATCAGGATTTGTCACGTACAGGGTATTCAGTAATTTCCTCATTCTACATCCATTTGTTTTAAATAGTGATTTACGCTCATTGCTCTTTTCATTGAGTTCACGAAACACTTATCTTTCAATGAGCATGAACGACAATAGCTGTGATACTCTGCTTGTGGAGTAATTCCTGCATCAAACAGTTCATGCATTACAGCCGAGTAGTACCTTACTTGTTCACGCAATTTATTCGAGAAGGTTACTGGGATGCGCCTTCTAATAGATTCATAGAAAAAGGCTCCTTCTTGAATACTAATTGTGTACATTTCTTCAAGACACAAAGCCTGAGCACACAGTTGAACCTCATCAACTTCGTCATGCTTGGGCTTGCCGTGTTTGTACTCAATTGGATAAACAGTCCATCTACCAGGATACTTAGGAACCTCAATAGTGTTTTCTTCATTCTCGGCAGCAGTGAGTTCAAGTAAATCAGCAATCCCGCTGAAACCAAGCTCATGAGAAACGAGCGCAACAGAACGCAGGTGTACCACGTTCTTGTTGCGCTCTATAGCACGAGAATTATCTACCTTGCGATGAAGCCAACGTCCCTCGACAGTCAAGTGGTTTTCTTCCCATTGCTGTTCAATGTGAATCAGTCCCCACTGCCGTGGACAAAAAGCGAAATGTTGAATTCCTGACAACATCAGCAGGTCGTCATCCTCATAATATGCCATGCCCTCGCTTGTTAGATAAGTTCCTCAACCTTTACGCCAGTAGGCAGATGCTCTTTGTCGATGGTCACGGCGTAGTCTACAAATGAGCGGGCTGGCTTAGACTTGTCCTTTAACTCTATCTTGACAAGGTCAAAGAGTTTGTTGGCAGGGGCGTTGCCCAATACCGAGTCATGCTTGAAGGCAATCAAGCGCTGGGCACTCATCATGCCACGTGCTGCTGAACGGTCAACATCAAACATGTTCTTCAATGCGTCAAAGAAAAGGTCAAGGTCTTCCTCACTGAAACCCGTCTGCTGCGCTAAGTTGGCAGAAATAAAGCCGTGGCAAACATAGAGACCATAAGGAACAGTTGCCTTACGGCCCATGGTGCGTTCTTTCTCAAGATCGGCCTCCTTCGTAACGGCCATACGTGTAATCGAGTGTTCAAGAGTTGCAACAGGGTCAATAGAACGTGCAAAGGTCATCTGGATTGGGCCTCTCACTTGATCTTGTTTACCACTAGTGGCAATCACTGCGCCAAATGTGCGAATATCATAAAAATTACGACACATGACTTTTTTTGCAACTGCCCTTCGTTCATCTTGCGGAGCTTGTGTTATTTCGGATAAATCATAAGTCTGATTAACAATACTATCAAGCACGGCTTTCTCCTTGATGAAGATGTCATAGCCAGGAGCAAGTTGCTTGGCAACCTGCACATAGTTGCGAACTTTGCGCTTGAGGCAAACGTCGGTCACAAGACCCATACCAGTTTCGGCATCCACTCGGGGCAGGTTTCCTGCATCGGGGTCACCATTGGGATTACCATCCTGCACATCAAAAATGTACACAAAATCGATTCTGTTCTTTAATTCTAACATAGTTGTAAAGTATTATTGGTTATTGTTGTTTTCTTCTTTCTCATTCTTGGTGAAAAACGCCTGACGCTGGTGATAGAAACCGACGAAAAAGCGGCCCTGATCTTGAAGGTCGAGATGGGCAGGGAAACCATCAGCGTCAATCTTGTCGATAATCTCCTGCTTGAGTTGATCAAAAAAGACATTTCTTCCCTCATTCAGTTTCTCGGAATGATGAGACGAGAGATTAAGAATTGTGGCAAACACGGCAGAGGGCGTCGCACTTGCTGAATTCATGTACCGTTCACGAATGGTGTGCTGATTGTTTGCGTCCTCTTGAATCTTGTCAAGCACAGCAAACAAGCGGCCACACAGATAACCTGGATTGGTGTTGTTCTTGTCTAACATAACTTTTATATTTTGTTCATTAATATTGTTGAGTCTATTTAAATATGCCTTGATAATCGCAGCACGGGTCGTATAGATGCTTTGTTCCGCCCTAATGCGTCTGATGCATTCGGCAAACAAAGTATAAGGATAAGGAATACCTTGAAAAATGCTCTTGACTAATGCATCGGGCAAATTGGGAGTCGCATCAGAAGCCTTGCCACCTAAAGTGACAGCGCCCAAGATAGAGCGTAATGCCATGTATGGTTTGTTTGCTCCCGTAATCTCCATATCTTCAAAATGGCGATTGATGCGCTCGGCAAATTCCTTCAATGGGATTTCTGCCCAATAAACAACGGCGATTCGCGCGGCATTAGGTGCCAACCCCAGGATATAGAACTTGTCATCAAGTGAGGTATTCAACTCTCCTGAGTAAATGGCTTTGAACACTTTTCTCACCTGCTCAATTTTGGCATTAGGGTCATCGTCTTCAGCATCAGAGAAACCAAAAATATCAAAGATGCTCTCCTCAGTTTTTCTTCCAGCCTCATCATCGTTGGATGCCCAGAAAACAAAGGTACGACTGCCAATTTGAAACTTATTTCGCGAGTTTCTGTCTAGCATATGATTCAGGGCCGTTGAGTAGGCAAATTCCGCTTCTTCACTCACAGGGGCGTTTATGCCTTGTGAATGACCATAAGAGTCATAGCCCTTCCCGTCCTTAAACGAGACAAGTGAAGTAAACTTATTTCCCTGAAGAGGAATTTTTGAATGCAATCTAGCGGTAGCACCTTTGACGCCAGTCACCAGACACACATGAGCTTCGCCATTTCCAATTTGATGACTTGAGTAACGGATAACATCGTCATCAGCTGCAGCAATAGTTGTATTCCCTTGCAACAAGAAAGAGATATTCTTTTTAGAACCCACCATTTCTTGCCACAGAGCGTCACGTTCAACAACTTTCTGTATATTAGGATATCTATTATAAAAAGCACGGATAGCTTCAACGGTCAGATTGCCAGGAAGATGTCCTTTCAATTCTTCCACCCGCTGCACAAACGCATCTTTACAGTGTCTTGCTTTATCCATATTGGTCGCTGAATACCCTATCACATAATCACAGTTGTCCCAAAGGAAATTCGCTACAAACTTTCTTCCTGAACGTGGTACAGTTTGACTGACCAGATAACGTGTTGCTATTTGATTGTCTATCATTCGGCTCTCGAGACGTAAAAAAGTACCATCTTTATCAATAACAATCAAATATCCAATTTCTTTGAGTTCGGTACCCATTAATGGCAAATCCGAACTCCTGTGATAATAATCATATAGTGCTTTGAGTATCATTTCAACACCTCCTCACTGTCTCTTGGTGGAACATTAATCACTCCATTTTCCATGATGGCATGATAGAACATGGCATCGGGCTTATTCACATTCCCATCAAAGTCTATATCGTAAAGCATCAAGCCCAAATCACGACTGTCGTTGTAGGGTGCGCTCAATTCCTCTTGTTCGGGATTTATAAGGCGGAATGACGCCGAGCACTCCCGGGTGCCGAGATAAGGCTGGTTAAAGCATTGCCCTTTACTTGCCCTACGCTCAAACATCGCATTGTACTTGCCAGGGTTCTCATCCTTGCGCAAGAAATCTTTTTCCTCCTTGTCAATCAATGGATTCTTGCTCTCGGCACGCTTGCTGACAGGGATAAATTCAAGTTTAGCCCAAATGCGGTAGCGCACATCCTGCAACATCAAGGTGTTCTTTTGCTGTCTCTTCTCCTCAATGAAAACAGGCTTGGATGCGACAGCACCCACCTCGTTGCGACGGATTGATGTCCACTTGATGGGATTGAGCACTTCAATTTTGGTCACCTGCCATCTGATGGCTGGTTTCCAAAAGATAGCCTCAAAGATGGCTCGTGCAGCCGATGGCGTGATGACATCATAGCTCACACGCTCCACCTTGAGTTCTGGTCGGGTAAAGCAGGCGATTGGCCCCCATACCTCCAAGCAAAATTCTTTATCAAAATGTTCCATATCGATATTATATGATTAATGTTTCTTCTAACCATTGGTTGTCGGTGATTAAGCCGACCTTATCATCATAGAGTGACTCTTTAGAGAGTACCCAAATGCCATTTATTTCTTCCAATGCCCCTGCATCGTTCAGTGTCTGGAAATCTTTCTTCCTCACACTGACGGCATATTGTGACAATTTCTTCAAAAGAGGATAGGAAGGTTCACTGCGCTTGAGTTCTTCAACAAGTGCTCTACCGCCATCACGCTGAATGAAAATGCTTGTGGTATCATCATCAATCAAGTGGAATTGGGCGGCAGCTTCCTGGAATTGCATTTCAGTTGGTTTATAAAGCAATTGTCCAATTTGATTCTTGTCAAAACTCTCAGTCCTTGAAAACAGTTGGGCAAAATAGTCACGCATCGTCTCAGGCGCGAACCAATCAAATGCACCCACCATATTGAGTCGAGCATTATTGGCTTGAGAGATATAGCCTGGTGGCAATCGATGCTCACAGCGCAGACTGAAAACATGAGTTGTGCAAATGCCTCGTCTGCCCTCGCGGTTGCAACGACCAGCCGCTTGCAAGACGGAATCAAGCCCAGCCTCTTGACGATAAACGACAGGAAAATCAATATCCACACCCGCCTCAATCAGTTGTGTAGCCACCACACGGATAATCGGTTGATTATCGTCCTTAAGTGCTGCCTTAATTGTCTCGATGGTCTCACGCACATGAGCGGGATACATCATGCGAGACAAGTGCAGGGTCAAGCCTTCCTGGGTCAAGCGTTCAAACAGTTCTTTGGCATCCCTGCGGGTGTTCACAATACACAACACCCGATCATGCTGAGCGATTTGCCGTGCAACTTCATCATAGGTTTGAGGAGCGTTGTTGATATCAAGTTCCACCCGTCGCAACTTGTCATGCAAGCGGGCATCGGCCGGTATGATTTCATGGACATGTGGCAACGCTTTAAATTGGTTTAATCTGTTTGTGCCCCTTATAGTGCCATCAAGAATGGGTTGGCTTGCTGTTGTGAACAGGAATGATGTGCCAAAGACATTCTTCAACGACTTGAACGTGTTGATGATGGGTTGCAAGAATTCCAGTGGCAACGTCTGCACCTCATCAAGAATCACCACACTTTTGGCGATATTGTGCAATTTGCGGCATTGTGACGGCTTGTTGCTGAACAAGGATTCAAAGAAGCGCACGTTAGTCGTCACCACTATGGGGTAATCCCAGTTTTCGGTTGCAAGTTGAAGTTGCTTGGTGATTTCTTTATTTCCCTCGTCATCATATTCAACATTGGAGTGGTGCTCCAACACATTTTCTTCACCAAAAATCGCTTTCAGCGTCGCGGCGGTTTGGACGATGATACTGGTATAAGGGATTGCGATAATGATGCGTTGCAGGTCATTTTTCACCGCATGACGCAATGCCCACAACAGCGAGGACAGCGTTTTGCCGCCACCCGTGGGAACCGTGAGGCTGTAGTAATCAATATCACCGTTGCTTTGCTCCTTACAGCACTGCTGGACATATCGCCTGATGCGGTTGACCTCGGTGTCAGGGGCGCTCTCATTCAGCTTATCAAGATGCGCTTCAAGCTTTGAGCACAACTCCTTCATACTCGTTTTTGTGCCGCGCAGACGATTCTGCTCAGGCATCATGAACGCCTCAGTATCTAAATAATCGGCATCCACAAGGCAGCTAAAGAGCATCCTCACCAAGTGATGCATATCCTCTTTGGAAAGCGGTGTTGAGGGGGCTTTCAGTTGTCCGGTTATTGAGGGAATGGTCACCTCGGCAGGAATGTCTTGTTTCAACAACTCTATCCATTCGCCATCGTTATAGAGACCACGATGATGCCCCATAATGATATTTGACAGTATTGGTGTTGCTGGCCTAAAAAGCCGATGAGCAACAAGACCTCCCACATAGGCATGACTGAAATCGCCCTCAACCTTCACATCTGGACAATAACCACTCTCTTTCTTGATATGCTGCTGGAATGACTGTCGCTCTTTTCCGATATCATGCAATAGACCAAGCACCCTGCCCCACTCGCCCATTCCAAAGGCATCGGCAAATCTTGATGCCAACTCAGCGACACCTCGCTGATGATCCTCATTGGATTGAATCGACCAATTCCCGGTTGACCCTTTGATGTGTGATATGATAACTTCTATACTTTTCATTGTATTTGTAATTATTAGGCATCATTCACTATTTGATAACGCAAAGTTAGTTGTTTGCGCCATTAATCCCAAATAAAGTTATTGACACCTTATTTCTTGCAAAATAAACACATAGGAGTGTCAAATCTTGGCACTGCTGATTTATTTTTTGTTAATTGTGCTTTTTATGCCTGTCTTTCCCCTGTAATAACTTGACAGATTTGAGAGCGATTAACTAAGTTGGTTTACACTCATTTTATCGTTCGCCTAAACTGGGTTGACAGTTTGGCGGTTTTATCACTGATTGGGTTTACAGCTCTACGGGCAAAGTGACCATGACCACAGACCCCGGTCAACGACAAAATGCAAAATCCAATAGTAGAAATTCTTAGGGTCTTCTAGACAACTGGTGCGTGATTGAATCTCACAATACTTTCTACAATTATAGAAATTTGAGTAGTCACTTAGACATGATGCAACCGATAACGGTTGCATTGAGATCTACAATAGTAGAAATTATTTGGGTCTTATAGAACGAGCCTGAGGCTCGCAATAGATTGACAACTGCCTCGTGTGAATGGGGGTTCCTCGCTTCTCTTTGTCGCCTGATTGACAGGGGGATACTCAAATGGCCGCCCTTTGGGCGTCTGCCACCACTCGCTATATTCCGAGACTCAACAAAATTTGGTGCGGTTGCCCTGCAAAAAGGGCGGGGAATCTTGGATATGTCGATTTTTTTGTGTAGTTTTGTGGTGTCCTTGTGTGGTCTAATGGATAGACAGATTAATAGCAAGGTTGTTTTAACGGTTAAAAATCAGAGCATTATGAAACCCGAAGACCATTTCGACGAGAATCATGTCCCTACCGAGGAGGATTTCGCCCCCGGGCAGGTCGATGAGAAAGAAGAGTCGCGCAAGTTCATCAAGAAGAGCTGCCGTGCCCATAGCGTCTTTTACATCATTATGGGCATCATATTTCTTATGAACGGCATTATCAATATCGACAGTGTGAGCGACAGCAAACTGTACCAGTGCCCGCTCATTGCCTTGATGCTGGTGTCGGCCATCGCCATGGGCTTTTATGCCCTCATCTATGAGAGAATCCGCCGAGCCTCGACAGCGAGGGAGATGAAGAAGTTCACCGATCTGACGAGCGCCAATACCCTGTTTTCGAAACTCATCCTCATCACCATGACGCTATGCATTATCGTCGCCGCTGTTTTAGGGCTGATTGACAAGACCTCTTGGTATGTCATCGTGCTGGCTGTTATTGTCATCGGCGCACTTATTGGCGGGCTGTGGTGGCTCATCAAGGACTCAGACAAGAAAGATGCCTGCGATATCGAAATCGAGAAATTACTGGCCCTGGAAGAGGGAGAAAACTAACCGTTGGACTCGGGCTCTCACCGGCCTGTGACATGCTGTGTAGAAGAAGTGAAGGCTCACTGTTTTAGGGAATGTGGTAGTTTCGGTGCCCATTACTGTTTATTTGGGCATTAAAATGGGGAGAATCTGAGCTGGAAACCGTAAATTTGTGAATCTAAATAATTAGCCTCCGCTGATGGGTCAAACGGGTTCTGCCCACCATGCGGCTCGAAACATAAACTGAAATGAACCCACTAAAATTCTTGTTATATGATAAAAAAATTCTCTATGATTGTTGCGGCGTCGTTACTGGCAATCGGCATGGCATCGGCCCAGCAGATTGACTTGAGTATGCCCAAAGCCGACGTTGGCAAGATGCTGCCGCGTGTTGAACAGATGAGCATCGAGTCCAGCAGCGTTTACCGCGCTCCGCACAAGGCCATCGGTGACGTGATTGCCCACTGGCCGCTGAACACCTTCCAGGAGTTCTCGATGCTGATGAGTATGGGCCTGATTGACGCCAACGATGACGGAATTGGCTGGGGCGCCACTTCAACGGGCACCAATCTGAACGTCTTCTGCTCCAGCAATGCTGATGAGGCCAATGACGACTGGTTGATCACGCCCGCCATCTATCTCGAGGCCGGCAAGAATTATCAAGTGAGCGTGCAGCTGCGTGGCCGCAACGCTGAACGCAAAATGGAGATCATGGCAGGCCAGGAGGCGACAGTCGAGGGCATGACCATCCGCGTGACCGGTGTGGAGACTGTCACGACCGACACCTATCACATGCACAAGGGCTCCTTTATTGCCGAGGCCGACGGCGAGTACATGATCGGCTTCCACGATGTGAGCGATGCTGCCGATAGGGCCTACCTTTATCTGGCCGACATCATCGTCAGCGAGGCTGCACCGGCTGATGCTCCCGCCGCACCAACCGACTTCACAGTTGTCCCGGGCGAGAATGCCGCCCTCACGGCCGACATCCACTTCACGCTGCCCACGCTGACGGTGGCAGGTGATGCGCTGACGGGCATCGACTATGCCGAGCTGCTGTGCAATGGCGAGACCGTGTGCACCTGGAATGATGTGGCCCCCGGCGACGAAATCGCCTATGTAGATATGCCCACCAGTGGCGGCTCAAAGACCTATGTCGTTGTCGCCTATAATGACGCCGGCCAAGGTGCTCCCGCCGAGCAGACCGTGTGGGTGGGATATGACATTCCCAAGGCCCCGACCAATGTAGTGCTCTCGGCCGCCAACCCCGACGACATGCTGCTCACCTGGGATGCTCCCACGGCAGGCTACAATGGATTGCTCTTTGACCCCGAGAACATCTGGTACCATGTTTACTCTGTCCACACGACGATGGCTGGTTCCACGCTGGGTGACGTCATCTTCACCACCGAGAAGGGCGTGACCTCGCAGCAGCTGGGCCAGGGCATCGACGAAGGCGAGGAGCGCGGCATGAACTGCTTTGCTGTGGCTGCCGTCAACGAGTCGGGCGAGGGACCGTTCCAGGGCTCGAACTATCTGCTGATTGGTGCACCCTATCCGCTGCCGTTTGAGGAGAACTTCGCCAATGGCGTGGCCAGCACGTTCTGGACGGGCTCCGGCTCGGGACTCGGCTATGACTATGGCCTGGCCGGTAGTGGCATCCGCAATGCTAATACCGAGTCTGGTGGCGCTCTGTTCATGGAAACGTTCTTCAACGATACCATCCAGGGCCACAGCTTCAAGGTGAGCATGGAGGGTGCCAGGGCTCCCAAACTGTCGTTCAAGCGTTCGACCGAGAACGGACACCTGATTATGCAGGTTATCGTGTACAATGCCGACCGCACGCACGTTGAGACCGTCTATGAGGAGGATATTCCTCAAGCCGACGAATGGCAAGAGGTGGAAGTGTCTCTCGACGCTTTCGTTGGCGAGCCCCGATACATCTGCGTCGCCTTCTCGGCTATTGACCCCGAAATGTCCAACTACTACAAGTATCTGAATGTTACCGACATCCGCATCTATGACGCAGCACCCACTGCCGTTACCGAGGTGCTCAGCGAGCGTGATGTTGACAACACCGTTTACTCGATCGATGGACGCGTGATGGGAACCAGCATCGAGAACCTGCCCAAGGGTATCTACATCCAGGGCGGCAAGAAGATTCTGAAATAAACACTGCATAAATACGCAAACACTCTAAAGGCTCCAGGCTTGATTGGCTTGGAGCCTTTTTCTTGAAGGAAACGGCCCCAAAGCCGCCAGCATTATGCTTTGGGATGGATGAAGACAGGAAAGAAACCGTTGATGAAATTCAAATTGAATTATTAGAGTCCAGGGAAGCATCGCTGATGTTAGCGGTTCGAAGAACTGATTTCAATGAGAAAGACCATGCAAGAACCTCGAAGAGGTTCGCAGCTTGGTCCATGGGCAGAACTATGCAAGTGCCTCGGAGAGGAACTTTGTGATTGACAGGCATTTGAGTGATGCGGAAGTTCGTCTTCGACGCACTTTCTACTTGAGATGGCTGCCACCAAGCTGCGCTCATCTTCGATGAGCTGGCATGGTGTTTTCCATAATTATGCCTATATTGAATATCTTTCCCAGGACACTCTAATAAAATTGAATTATTGTATTATCTTTGCAAGAGAAAACATTGATTATTGAGAAACAGATATGGCTCAGACGTTGTTGTGGATGATTGTGGCGTTTGTGACGCTGGATTTTGTGGTCAGCAGTGTGCTGTCGTGGTTGAACACGCGGTGGATGACACATCCGGTACCGCCAGAGTTGGAGGGACTGTATGACGAGGAGAAGTACCGCCGCCAGCAGGACTATATGCGCACCAACAAGCGGGTGTCGCTCGTCGCGCGCTGCGTGTCGTTCTCGCTGACGCTCGTCATCCTGGGCTTCGGGCTGTTGGGATGGCTCGATGGCCAGTGCAAGGCGTGGACCGATGTGCCCATGCTGCAGGTCATCCTGTTCCTGGTCATCTACAACCTGTTCAACACCGTCATCGGGCTGCCGTTCAGCTACTACTCGACGTTTGTCATCGAGGAGCGTTTCGGGTTCAACCGCACAACGCACAAGACGTTCTGGCTCGACGCGCTCAAGTCGTTCGCTGTCTCGACCGTCCTCAGCGTGGTGCTGATGGCTGTGGTCTATTGGCTATACCAGACCTACGGGCAGCAATTCTGGATCTGGGCGACGCTGGCCATCGCCGTGTTTATCGTGTTCTTCTCGATGTTCTACAGCAACCTCATTGTGCCGCTGTTCAACAAGCAGACTCCCCTGCCCGAGGGCGAATTGCGCGATGCCATCACAGCGGCGGTGCAGCGTTTCGGCTCCAAATTCAAGGACATCTACATCATCGACGGCAGCAAGCACTCGACCAAGGCCAACGCCTACTTCACGGGCTTCGGGCCCAAGAAGCGCATCGTGCTGTATGACACGCTGCAGGACCAGATGACCAACGAGGAGATTGTCGCCGTGCTCGCCCATGAGTTCGGGCACTATAAGCACCGCGACACGTTCAAGAACATGTTCATCTCCATCGCAATGGTGGCGGTGAATCTGTTTATCTTCTCACTGCTGGTAAGCAATCCCGACCTGCCTGCCGCCCTGGGAGGCACCGCGCCGTCGTTCATCCTTGCACTGGTGGCCTTCTCGCTGCTGTTCTCGCCCATCGACCTGCTGCTCAACCCTCTGGGCAATGCCATCTCGCGTCGCGCCGAATACCGCGCCGACGCCTATGCCGCCGAACATGGGCACGGCGAGACGCTCATCAGCGGCCTGAAGAAACTGGCGAGCCACGGCCTGAGCAACCTCACGCCCCACCCGCTGGTGGTGTGGTTCAGCTACAGCCACCCCACCCTGGCCCAACGCATCCGCGCCATCCGCTCGTCAAACAACACTAACAACAACTAAACAACTGGGACAACAATCATAGAAGGAAGAAATAAATGACGGTGTGTCATAAATCAACTATATTCAACATAACCGCCCGTTGGGCGGGAAATTAAACAAATTATATATAAAATTTAGTATAAATTATGACACGCCTGCCTCCAATCCATCATATCGTGGACCCATGTCCCAGCAAATGCAGTTGTTAATGAGGCAGCGCCCCTTTAGAAGCTTGAAGAATTGATAGGGCACACCTTGACAGCGTCAACACTACCATCGCCATAGGTTGTCAGCATGATGTTGACACCATTCCATGGCTTATCGCTGCTCATTCCCGCCATGTTGATGTATTTCACGTTGACAATACTTTTCTCACCCGAGTCAGTGACATGATCAAGTCCTGCGGCATGTGGCAGATGCTTGTCAAACCATTCAATATTGGCAATTAACGAGCTCTTTATTCCTTCCACTCTATCAGCGATGCTTTCCGTATTGCTGCGGTTCCATCGGATATTGTCTTGATAGAGTGCTTCGCCGCAATGCAGCAGGTTTTCATCAATATATTCCATCCACGGTTGCACCTGTACAGGGTAAAACTGACTCCAGGCGTCTTTAACAGCGTCACAAAAGTCACCATCCTTTATCAGTTCACCTATCCAATGTGGAGTGAATCCGTAAGAAGTTTTCATGCGGAAGGTATAATCGGTTTTCTCTCGTTGATTGCAATTCAAGTCCCACAATGGGCCTGCCATCCAACGGGCACCATCCTCCCAATCCTTGTGCAGGTAAAAGCTGCCATGAAATCCGTCGCTGTTGTCCAGAACTTCTTGAATGATGAAATAACGCGCCATTGCGTCCACATCAATCAGCCGCTCCCACGCTCCACTGGTTTTGTCGTCGTCATAGATGGCCGTATTGATTGCCTTAAACTCATCGGTCAACCAATTCTTTTGTGCGCTGGAAAGCGAATCGGGAGAGTGGTATGTGATTCTGATACCCCATTGGTCATTCTCCGTCAAATAAATCTGATTGGCATCGTAATAATTGTCCACCTCGACAAGCCAACCGTAAGGGATTGTACTCCCATCCTTATTCCAGTTGGGTTGCTCATAGATGTTGAGACGGTTCTTGCCGATGCGGATGGTCTCGGTGAGCAGATACAAGCCGACGTAGTCGCCATTGAGTACCACTTCAACAGGCTTGGTCGATGGGGTCCATTCCATACCCATGATGTTGCCGAGTTGCATTCCTGCCACTGTCGATTCATGAAAATGAAGCAATGCCCAATGCCTGTTCTTCTTCATGCCAAGCAACGAGGTTTTATTCGCCAACTTGATTTTATAGGGCTTCTTGGCATCCCTCCATGAGGAGTTTCCTGTCAACCGTGTAGTAGGTTGCTGGAACGTAAACTGTCTTGGAAGTGACGGCCTGGTGATTTTGTGTCTCGATGTACATCACAGGCAGTGTGCCCGATTGCCCTGCCACTGTCAAAACCGCCAGCCACAAATAGAGGGTCGCTGATGTTCTAAAAAGTAGATTTCCTTTCATGATTTGTCAGAATAAAAATTGCGATGCAAAAGTAGAAGTGCCCCCAGTGAACCTCAAGCACACTGAATCATAACTGTTCACAATGTGTTCACAAATGTTCACAAGACGCATATAATACCGTTGCTGCGACAGCAATATTGCTGAAATGCACTAACTTTGCGGCATGGAACGATGCGTACAATTCTTGATCGCGTGTTGCTGTTTGCTGACAATTGTTTCATGCGGCAGCAACCACTACCCACAACCGCTTGCACTATTGACTGCCGACAGTCTAATCACCAACCACCCCGATAGTGCATTGCGGCTGCTTGCCGAAGTAGCTGCCGATGCCGAGACATGGCCCAGGGAAGACCGTATGCGGTACTATTTGCTCAGGAACAGGGCCGAGGAGAAATGTCATATCCTACACGACAATGACTCGGCCATGCAAGAAGCGGTCCGTTACTTTGACAAGCACGGCTCATCTCAAGAGAGGGCGCTTGCCTGGTTTGAATTGGGGCGCGTCTATGACGAGATGCAGCTCACGGGGGATGCCCTCAACGCCTATAACCATTCACAGGCCACCGATACGCTATCGACTGATAGTGCCGTCCTTTCTATCAGGGCACGCGCTGTCAATCAGATCGGGCAAGTGAATATGTATCAGGATTTGTACCGCCAGAGCCAGCCACACTTCATGAAGGCCATTCATCTTGGAGAGTTAGCTGGCGATACAGTGGTTCAAATATACGCCCTCCGCAATCTGGCTCGCAGCCATGTGGCGCTCGAGCAATATGAGCAAGGTGTCGCCATGTTCAAGAAAGCGGCACAGATTGCTCTTGACTGCGATGATGCAGAATCGTTCCAGACCATTCAAGTGGAGCTTTCGGACACATACCTTAACCTGGATGATTTGCCCCGGATGAAAGCATCGCTCGATGCCTGTCACGGCCTACGGACAACCGATAGTTGCATCCTCACCAATCAGTATGCCAACTACTATCTGGCAACTGGCAATCTTGATTCGGCAGCGATATTGTTCCGCCAGGGACTTGACGCCGACAACCCCTACGTGCAGCGGGATGCCATGCTCAACTCGGCCGACATTCTGGCCGAACGACAACAATATCGTGAAGCATTTGAACTGTTGGGTAGGAGCATTGCCAAAGATGACTCGCTGACGGCTGTGGAAAAGGGACAGAATGCCAATCTGATTGCCACGCTCAACAAGAAGTTGGACAATGAACGCCGTCAGGATGCCAAGTTGCGCAGGCAAGACCTGACTATTATCGCCCTGTCAATTTTCCTGCTTGGCATGATGCTGTTTGCTTATTTTACTATCAAGCATAAAAACCTGCTCAACCGACTCCAGCGCGAGAAAGCAGACAAACTGATGCAAGAACTGCGTGAGGCACAGCAGCAACCGCGCTCAAGCAGAGTGCAAGGGGCGCGTGCATTTTCCGAAACTACGCTTTATGCCAACTTCCACGACCCCAGATTTGTGCCCAAGTTAGCAGACTACAATGCTCTTGAAGACGCGCTCAATACCACTTATGACGGTTGCATCGAGAAGGTGAGGCAACTCAATGGCAAACTCAAGGACAAAGAGATTACGCTTTGTATGCTTGAGAAAGCCAAAGTTCCCAACAAACTGATCTGTGCCTTCCTGGGCATGGAGCCCAACGCCTTGAGCATGATGCGCTCAAGGCTCTATTACAAACTCTTTAAAAGAAAAGGGACAGCCGACCTGTTCCATGAATTCATCAGTACCCTTTAATTAACAGTTGAACAATGAAGAAGATCACAGGCTTTATCATTCTTATCCTCATCGGCACGGTACTTGTGGCGGCGGGCACACAGCGCCCTAAGAAAAAATACCGCCATGTGCGAACCAATAAAAAGGCATGGGCCAGGCTAGATGCTACCAGCGACACGCTCTCAATAGAAGAATACGCACCTGAAGTGTGGTTCTCATGGGACTCAATTCTTATCTGTACCGATGTCACCTACAATGATGTGGAAGTGGGCATAGCAGACCAGCTGCACGATTACGCCGTAATAAAACACTACTCATTTGAGCAGCTCACTCCCGAGCTGGATGAGCACATCGACATCTCGGAATGGGATGACGGAATCTACATGATCAGAATCTACATGAAATATGACCCTGAGGTCTGCCTGTATGGCTACTTTGCCAAGGGCGAACAATACGAGGCCGAGGCTGAAACGCTAAATGATGAAATCTCGGCAGTTACGATTGTGGTAGAGGATCGCACGGGCTTGCACGACAACGCTATCTATGACCTGCAAGGGCATCACGTTGCACCACAACACCTGATTGAAGGCCAAATCTATATACAAAACGGCAGGAAATTCCGCAGGTAGGCATTTACCACCCGAGGAGCACGTGAGGTATTCTAAATGATGACGCGCTGGAAAGGGGGAGCGGTGATATCGCAGAAGTCTTTGTCGAGGAACTTGTAGTGGCCGGCGATGGCGATCATTGCGGCATTGTCGGTCGTGAACACGCGCTTGGGGATGAAGGCTTTGAGACGATGGCGGCGGGCATAGTCCTCGACGGCGGCCCGCATGCCGCTATTGGCCGACACACCACCGCCGATAGCGATGGTCTTGATGCCCGTGGCCTTGATGGCCTTGCCGAACTTATCCATCAGGATTTCGATGATGGTGCGCTGCAGCGAGGCCGCGAGATCGGCCTTGTTCTGCTCGATGAAATCGGGGTTCTCTTTGAGTGCGTCGCGCAGGGTATAAAGGAACGAGGTCTTGAGACCGCTGAAGCTGTAGTTATAACTGTCAACGTGCGGCTTGGCGAATTTGAATGCCTTGGCGTCGCCCTCGGCTGCCAAGCGGTCAATAATAGGGCCGCCAGGGTAAGGCAGGCCCATTACCTTGGCGCACTTGTCGAAGGCCTCGCCAGCAGCATCGTCGATGGTCTGGCCCAGCACCTCCATATTGCGCGGCGAGTTGACCTTGATAATCTGGCTATTGCCGCCGCTGATGAGCAGACACAGGTAAGGGAATTCAGGTACCTCGGCATCGGGCGTCTCTTTGACGAAATGAGAGAGCACATGGCCGTGCAGGTGGTTCACATCCACCAGCGGAATGTCAAGTGCCAAGGACAGCCCCTTGGCGAACGAGGTGCCCACATGAAGGGAGCCGGGCAAGCCAGGACCACGCGTGAAGGCGATGGCATCGATGTCCTTGCGTTCGATACCCGCCTGACGGATGGCCTCGCTCACGACGGGCACAATATTCTGCTGATGGGCGCGCGATGCCAGTTCAGGCACCACGCCACCATATGCCTCATGCACGCGCTGGCTGGCGATGACATTGCTCAACAGCACCGTGTCGCGCAAGACCGCAGCCGATGTGTCGTCACACGACGACTCTATTCCTAAAATCGTTACACTCATAATTCCAAATCCGCTGCAAAGGTAATACTTTTTTAGCTATTAGCATCAGCTGGCCAGCCATCGGCATTATCCTATTGTTTTATTTCACTTTTGGAGTGATGGCGAAGGTGCAGGTGCGGTCGATGGCGGGAATACGGTACTGTTCCAACGGGCGGGCGCCCCAACTGTCGATGCCTCCCACGCCGCATTGTTCGCCATCAATGGTGAGGACAGTGTATTGCGACTTGGGGAGCTGTGACGGGTGGCGCTGATGCTTCTCGTCACCCTCGTCGAGGGTAGCGATGTCATAGTGCAGAGCGCTGGCATAGAACGGCTTGTCGGCAGTCACCTTGAAGCCGACGCCCTGATTATCGGTTTGCGTCCACCAGCGGATATCGCCCTTGGTGCCCGTCTCCTGCGGGCGGATGTAGGGATAGAACTGTTCGTCGGCCGTCTGGCGGTAGACGCCCAGGCGCTGACTGTAGCGACGGTCGGCGTAATTCTCGATGGGGCCACGGCCATAGAACTCGCTGCGGTCCATGCCATAGGGCAATTCCATCACCATACCGAAACGCAACATTTCTGGCATCTCGATATAACTCTCATCAAATGCAATGCCTTGAGTGACACACATGGCGCCATCGCCGTGAATCTCGTAGGAGAGTGTGAGGGTGGCGTGCACCTCGGGCATATCATACCGAGCGACAACGGTCACCTGCGATTTGCCGGAAGCCTTCTTATCCACAGCGAGCGAAGCCAAGTTCATCACAGGATTGCGCCACACCTTCAATTTCTGTTGCAGCCATGCACCCATGTCATTGTCGGTCACCGCACGCCAGAAGTTGGGTCTCAACGTGCCGGCTTCGCCCAACAGGTTCACACCATTGACAACGTACTGTTTCAAGAAGCCAGTCTTGGCATCAAAACCGAGGTTGACACCATCGGCAGTGACTGAAAGCGTACCATCGGGAAGGTTCCGGGTTTTGAACTTCACTTTCTCATCAGACAACTTTGCGGTAACGGGCAAGGCTTCGTTGATGGGTAACTGGGCATAGGCGACGCGCTGGCCTGCGTCCATCAGCGGCTCAGAAGTCTTGAGCATGAAATCGACGTTGAGCAGCACTTCCTGATTGGCGTCGAGCGTGGCAAGGGTGTTCACGATGGGCAGATGCAGCATCTGGCGGCCTTGGGGAGCCACGTTGAGGTTCAGCTCCTCACCGTTGAGCACAGGCTGGCCATCGACGAGCAGTTGCCATCTCATTTTGACGTTGCTCAGGTCGCGGAAGAAGAACTCGTTCCTCACCGCGATGTCGCCCTGGCGCACGTTCACGTCCTCGGCCCAGACGTTCTGGTAGTAATAGGCGGTCTCATAGGCGTGCGGATTCCACACGCGGTCGGGGCTCACGAGGCCGTTGCAGTTGAAGTTGTTGTCGCTGGGGTCGTGGGTGTTGTAGTCGCCGCCATAGGAGAAGTACTCCTTGCCATCCTTGCCCTTCACGCGCAGGCCTTGGTCAACGAAATCCCACACGAAGCCACCCTGGAACTTGGGCAGGCGGCGCACGATGTCCCAATACTCCATCAATCCACCGCCCGAGTTGCCCATCGTGTGGTTGTATTCACACAGGATGAGCGGCTTGGTGCTCTCGGGTTTGCTGGCATAGCGCTCGCACCACTCGGGTGAGGCATACATGGGGCACATCAGGTCGGTATTCTCACCGCCCTGGGCACGCTCCCAATGGATGGGGCGGGAGGGGTCGGTGACACGTATCCAGTCGCGTGCAGCAGTGAAGTTGGGGCCGTCGCAGGTCTCGTTACCCAGTGACCAGACGATGACGCTGGGATGATTGAACTGTACGCTCACATTATGCTGGTTGCGCTCAAGAATGGGCTGGGCAAACATCGGCTTATAGGTCGGAGCTGTGTTGGGATCATAGTGGAAGCCATGCCCCTCCTGGTTGGCCTCGGCAATCACATACAAGCCATATTCATCGCACAAGTCATACCACTGAGGGTCGTCGGGATAGTGGCAGGTGCGCACGGCGTTGATGTTCATACGTTTCATCTCCTTGATATCGGCAATCATGCGCTCGCGCGACAAGACGTAGCCGCCGTCGGGGTCCAGCTCGTGGCGGTTGGCACCCTTGATGTAGATGGCCTTGCCGTTGACCAGCAGCTGACCATTTTTTATCTCCACGCGGCGGAAGCCAATCTTTTGGGCAACGGTCTCGCCCTTAGACTTTTTGTCGGTGGGTGTGAGTGTAGCGATGAGCGTGTAGAGGTAGGGTGTCTCGGCTGTCCATTGCTGGGCACCGGATATAATCCAGCGGTTATCGCCGACGGTGGTCATGGCTACCTCATTGCCCACGGCATCAAGCAGTCGGTAGGTCATTGTGCCCTTGCCAGTGATGGTTGGGGCAATCATCAAGGTGCCGTCTTTCAGGTCATCGGTGAGACCTGTGGTAACACGCAGGTCGTCGATGTGGTTACGGGCATCACGGCAATAGAGGAAACTCGAGCGTGCCACACCCGACAGGCGCCAAAAGTCCTGGTCCTCGCTATAGGTGCCGTCACACCAGCGCATCACCTGGAAGGCCAGCAGGTTGTCACCCTCTTGCAGGTAGGGTGTGATGTCAAATTCAGCGGCCAATTTACTATCCTCGGCATAGCCTGCGAACTTGCCGTTAACCCACAGACTGATGTTGCTGGTCACGCTGCCGAAGTGGGCGATGACCTGTTTGCCCTTCCATTCGCCTGGCAGGGTGATGTGGCGGCGATAGGTGCCCACATGGTTGTCCTGGACAGGCACGCGTGGCGGGTCATTCTTCCAGTTGTCGCGCCAAGGGAAACCAATGTTGACATACACCGGGTCGCCGTAGCCGTTCAATTCCCACATCCCGGGCACGGGCATCGTGCCCCAGGCACTATCATCAAGGTCTGTACGCCAAAAATCGGTGGGGCGCTCGTTCAGGTTGGCGACCCAGTTGAATTTCCATTCGCCGTCGAGCGACAGGTAACGCCCCGACTGAGCAGGTTGCTGTTTCAACGCCTCGCCCTCGTTATCGTGGGCAAAGAACGACGTATGAACCGGCAAGCGGTTGATTTCGTTGACTTGCAGGTTCATCCACGGTTCCCCTGCGGGCTGGGCACTGGCCCATATTGCTATTAGCAGACAACTTATCGTGAGAATTGAAGACTTCATTTTAATAGTTAGGAGTTAGAGGTTAGGAGTTAGGAGTTGCGCAGGTATTCTTCGGCACGTGCGAGGTCCTCGGGGGTGTCGATGCCGATGGTGGCGGTCGTGGTTATGCCCGCCTTGATGATATAGCCGTTCTCGAGCCAGCGCAACTGCTCGAGCGACTCGGCCAGTTCCAGCGGCGACTGTGGCAAGCGCGTGATTTCGGCCAATACGGCGGCACGGTAGGCATACATACCCACATGGGTATAGTATTGCGTCGCCTTGGGCCATTCGTCGCGTTCACGGCCACGGATGTAGGGGATGACCGAGCGCGAGAAGTAACGGGCGCGCATCTGGTTATCAAGCACTACCTTGGGGCTGTTGGGATTCTCCAGTTCGCTATAGGGACGACTGGGGTCGAAGGGGCGCACCAGCGTGGCGATGTCGGTTCCCTCGTCGTCAAAGCAGGCCATGATGGCTTGCAGCTGGTCAGGCTGGATGAACGGTTCATCGCCCTGGATGTTGATGATGACGTCCTCGCCCCCACCATTCTTCAGGTAGGCCTCTTGACAGCGGTCGGTGCCGCTGCGGTGTTCGGTGCTCGTCATCACCGCCTTGCCGCCGAAGGCCTCCACCGCCGCCATGATGCGGTCATCGTCGGTAGCGACCACCACACGGTCGAGCGCCTTGCTCACCTGGCGGTAAACCCGTTCAATCATCGTCATGCCACCGAGCATCGCCAGCGGCTTCCCCGGAAACCTCGTCGAGGCAAACCTCGCCGGTATAATCCCAATAAATGTCAATTTCTGTTCCATATATGTATTTTAATCCTTTTCCTTCTCGTTCAATCTCTCCTCTATCTCCTTAATAGTGGGTATGGTACCTTCCACCTTTTCAGGATAGAATTTCTCCAGTTCATATTCCGAAATGCCTATGGGCTGGCTGCTCGATTCCAGCGCATACTTTGCAAGAGTGTTGTCTTTACTGCGGCATACCAACAAACCAATCGTTGGATTGTCTTTTCCTTCCTCCCTCAGCAAGTGGTTGGTTGCTGTTACATATGTCCCTAATTGCCCAATATCCTTTGAGTCAAATTTATCAATCTTCACCTCGATTACTACATAACACCTCAGTTTAATATTATAGAACAACAAATCTATGAATTTTTCTGTTTCACCGATCTGTAAACGATACTCTTTGCCAACATAAGCAAATCCAGTTCCGAGTTCTATAAGGAAATTAGTGATATTTGTAAGGAGTGCATCTTTCAATTGAGCTTCATTATGCCGTTTAGTGACCCCCGTAAAGGCAAAATTATAAGGATCTTTTGTCAGTTCTTGCGCCAGATCACTTGATTCATCGGGAATTGTATGCTTGAAATTAGTAATCGCTTTACCTTTGCGTTCATACAGTCCCGTATCAATCCAATTGAGCAGCATTGCTCTGCTCCAACCGTTTTCTACAGTTTGGCTTATAAAAAACAATGCCTTATTCACATCTCCTTTCACCTTGTCTAAAATGAGCTTGTGGTGTCCCCAAGGCACTTGAAAAATATTATCGGCAATCAACGATGCATCAGGCACTTGCAATTCGCCCCCAACTTGGGGAAGAATTTCCGTCTTAGCTACCCTATCCAATTCGCCCTCAAGTTGGGGGCGAATTATATTTACTTGAGAATAAAGCAGATAAAAGCGTCTGCAGTATCTTAAATTCGTTACTGAAAGACCTTCCACATGAGGCATTTCGCTCTTTAAGTCCTTACTTAATTGCTCGATGACACTCTCGCCCCATCGCTCCTCTACTCTCATTTCCACAATGTCTCGTCCTAACATCCAGTTGAATTCCAATTGTTCTGAATTCACCTTGATGGCAGCCTTGATTTGACTCTGACGATAACGTGCTACAAGGTTATTCACCCACTGGGTGTAATCTTGATCCAATATGGTGATAGATTTGCTCATATCAATAGCTAAAGTTGCAAGTCCTCAGTGGTTGGTATAAATAACATATTGTTTGTTCAAGCGAATGCCAACTCAGAACGAATGGCTCAAAACAAGGTTAGTAGCCCCAGGACTCGCCGATGAGGATGACGGTGTGGCGGTGAGCCGGGAAACTGTTGCGGGTGAAGTGGACGTAGTTGCAGATGCACTGAGGGCTATTGCAGTTGTGGCACACACCGTCGAGGCGGCAAGGGGTGTCGCAGCCCAAGCGGGCGGTATTGATGGGGGCAGCAACGTTGCGGGCTCGAGCCAAAGCGGCCTCAATCGTTGGGGCCACCTTGTTCATCCCGATGACATGTATCACGTTGTGCGGTCCCCAAGTGATGGCGGCGACACGGTTGCCACGGCCGTCGATGTTAACGATAACGCCATCGTGGGTGATGGCATTGGCGCTGGTGAGAAAGAAGTCCACGTCCATCGCGTCGAGGTAGCACTGGCGTTTTTCCTCGTTGGTGACGGCTTTGTCACGGTCGATGACCTTGTAATGGCCGCTGCCGATGAGTTCAGCCGTCAGCCCCATCTCGCGGATGGTCTGCGAACCGCCCCAGGTGACGCTGCTGCCCTCGGGCATGAGCGACTTGACAAGGGTGATAGCCTCGGCTGCGGTAGCACAGTAATGTGCATTGAAGTTGCGGCGCTGCAGGTGCTTGATGATGCGACCTGCCAGCAGTTCGTTATGGATTTCGATTGGTGTCATGATGATTATAGTTTTGATTATTGTCTATTAAGGAGGTTGTCGACTTTGGATGCAATATCCTGACTGGCGGGCAGCATAGCCTTATAGTTATCAGGCAACTCGCTGGAAATGCTGTAGGTAGCCACACCAATAGGTGACGCACTATTGCGGAGCGCATATTCTACAATTGTGCGGTTCTTTGATTTGCAGATGATGATTCCGATTGACGGATTCTCATGGGGCAACTTCACCGTCTCATCAAGAACATTTAGGTAGAACTCCATCTTGCCTTTATACTCGGGTTTGAAATCGCCCACTTTCAGTTCTATTGCAACCATCGCCTGCATTCGTCTGCTATAGAGCAAAAGATCGATGAAATACTCTTGTCCGCCCACTACGAGGCGATATTGATTGCCAACAAACGAGAAGTCATGCCCAAATTCCATCAAAAATGCACGGATATTGCGCACTATCGCTGTTTCCAAATCATGCTCGGAATGTTCGCCAGCTATATCCAAAAAAGACAGTGAGTAATCATCGCGCAATGCCAACACGGCCTGTTGCTTGATGGTCTCTGGTAATGTGTTGTCATAATTGCTCTGACCGAGCAAGTAATTCTCAAATGCTTTGGCTTCAATCTGATGAAGTAACACATTTTTGGTCCATCCGAAACGCTTGGTGGCAAGGATGTAGAAACGACGCTCTTGAGTGTCTTTGCATTTCGTGAGTATCAAGATATGTTTAGTCCAGCTAATTTCACCAACCAATGGTTGGAGAATTGCATTGGATTGATATTCAGAGTAAAAACGTGCCATGTCACGCAAATTAGAGACTCCGAAACCTTGAATCCCAGGGAACTCCTTCTGGATGTCTTTTGAGAGGTTTTCCACTACGGAATTTCCCCATCCGAGTTCTTTTTGCCGTTCGGTGATTTGTCTGCCAATATCCCAATATAGGGAAATCATTTCTTTGTTGACTGCCCGCATGGCTTCATACTGCGCACTGCGGATGCGCCGCATGATATCGTCACGAAAACTCAGATATTGGCCATGATTGTTCGATATTTGATGTTCTGATTCCATCCTTAGTCAAGAAATAATTGTTTCAAAACAGGTTGATGAGTTTCAAGGAGCCCCAGATGATGGCGGCGTAGCGGAGCAGTTTACCGATGGTCATGGTCAAGAGGACTATCCACACGTTGGAACGCACATAGCCCAAGGCCACGCTGATAGCAGTGCCCAACATGGGTACAAAAGCGAAGAAGCCCATCCACGCGCCGCGATTGTGCATGAAGTGAAGGGCACGGTTGAGTTTCTCCTCGCTCACGTGGGCATATTTCTCAATCCACTCAATTTTTCCCAAATGTCCCAGCCAGTAGCACGTCATGCCGCCACTCACATTACCCGCCAACGCCACAAACATGCTGATGAGGGGGTCCATGTGCAACGGTCCCACGCAGGCGATGACCAACGCCTCGCTGCTGAAAGGCACTATGCTACCCGCAAGAAAAGACCCCAGGAACAATCCCAGGTAGCCCCATTGGGTAAAGAATTGAATGAGCGTGTCGAGCATTAAATTTACAGTGAACAGTTGACAGTGAATAGTGAACAGTTGACAGTGAATAGTGAACAGTTTACTGTTAATAGTTAATAGTGAACAGTGAATAATAGCAATGGGCATCAGTGAGCATTACTTTCCACTAACAGCAGAAATCTTATTTAAAAATCTGTTGCGCGAAGATGACCAAGTAGTCGCGCCAGTTGGCCCACTCGTGGCCGGCACCGCTCTCGTGGTAGGTGTAGCGCAAGTGGTTCTTGTCAAGGAGTTGCCTGAATTCCTCATTGTCCTTGTAGAGGAAGTCTTTCTTTCCGATACCCATCCAGTACAGGCGGGGACGCTGCTTGAACTGGTTGATGAGTTTCTCCTCCAGGTTGTCGTAGATTTTGCTCTTGCCCTGGTCCATGCGGCCGATAGCAGGTGAGAACAGGCCAACGTAATTGAAGTCGTCGGGCTGGTTAGCGCTGATGTAGAGTGAGTGATAGCCACCCATCGACAGGCCTGCAATGGCACGATAGCGCTTGGCGGCACGTGTGCGGTAGTTAGCGTCAACCCACTTCATGATATCGTTAAAGCTGCTCTCAAAGGTACCCTCCATCCACTGCTTGTGGGCAAACGTAGGCTGATAGTTGTTATCAGCACCCATACCTGCAGCTGCCGGGGTGTCGGTATGTCCGTTGGGCATGACGACAATCATCGGCTCGGCCTTGCCTTTGGCAATGAGGTTGTCAAGTATTTGGGCTGCGCGTCCTTGCTCCAGCCACACGGTCTCGTCACCCCCAGTGCCATGCAGCAGATAGAGCACGGGATACTTTTGGCGGCTCAGCTCATAGCCTGGTGGCAGATAGATCATCATGCGACGCTTCTCGCCCAGCGTAGGCGAGTCATACCACACGGCACGCACCTCGCCATGGGGCACGTCATGCACCGCCATGGGGCAGTCGCCCTTGGGGTCGAGCAAGAAGGTGTTCATCACGCTCTTGACGTCGCGCAGTACCTGGGCATTGTCATTATCGAGCACTTTCACGCCGTCAATCGTGTAGAAGTACATATACAGGTCTGGCTCCAGGTCACGCAGGGTGATGCTCCACGTGCCACCAGCCTGACGCCTCATCAGCGTGTCCAAGCGTGAGTCGATAATCAGCTTAACCGTGTCGGCGTCAGGTGCCTTGACTTTAAAGGTTACTGACCCGTCCCTTGAAATCTCAGGGCTCTGAACCGGCGGTGCAAAATAGCCCTGCGCGCTCATGGTGAGCGCTACCAACGCAAGAATAAAGAGGAAATACCGTTTCATAATACACTATTGGTTAAAAAAGTTTTGCGCAAATTTACATCAATTGCCCCATAATTCAAAATGATTATAGGGCAATTCACATTCTATAACATGGATTACAAGCGCGCTTTCACGCGCTCCCAAGCGTGCGAGCCGAACAAGAAGCATTCACGCATCGTCTCCAGCATCGCCGTGAAGCGGCTCATGGGAACCGTGAAGCTCAATTCGTTCTTGCCTACCCATGGCCGCACCGACGGGTCGAACAGCCCAAGGTAGCAACGGTGCCCACCAAGGGCGTTCTCGACCACGGTCATCGACACCACCGTGCTGCATCCCGAACCAAAGCGGGCAACGACGGCATCGGGCTCGTTGGTGTCATAGAAAGCCCAGCCACACAGTCCCGACAGCATATCGGGTGTTGCATAGAACATCACGCCCTCAAAGCCCTCGAGCGACTCAGCCTGGTCGGCCCTGACGAAATTCAGGTAAGGCTTGGTGGCGCGAGGCATCTCCAAGCCCTTCACATAGTCGGCGACCATCTCGGGCGTGCGTTTGTACTTCTCGGTGAGCGAGACAAAATTCGGCACCCGCTCGGGCATGTCGCTGAAGCCCGTATAGAGTTTGCCGCCCCCGCAACCGATAACCTCGGCGCTCAGGCTCACAGGCGTTCCCTCACGCGCCACCTGCAGCCCCTTGAAGAAACAGCCGCCAATCATTTCAGTCTGCGCCATAGGCACATCACTATAACCGAACAACAACGGCAACTGCGCCCCATCGCCAAAGGCCTCCCGATAACTCTGAATAAACTCCTTCAATTCCATATCATTCTCCAACATTTAATTCAAAAACATCACAAAAATAACCATAAATATGATAACTATGCTTACCTTTGCAGAAATAAGTAGAATAAATTAATCATTTTAGGTATGAATATGAAGAGATTTGTTTGGCGGAAATCTGAAGGTTTTCTTAAAGAAACCAGAATTATTGTTGACACTGAAACCGGTGTGAATTACCTTTTTGTTACTGAGGGTTATGGCGGCGGTTTGACACCTCTGATTGACGAAAACGGGAAACCCATTATCACCAAGGTTATCATTGACGATTAAGGACAGTAAGTCACTAAAACAAGATAGTACGGGCCAATGGATTGTTGGCTCGTACTATCTGTTTTATGAGAAATCTCGGTTCTGTTTTAAATCCAGCCCATCGAGTGGTAGAGGAAAGCGATGATATAGCCGGCAACACATGCGACGACGGTGTGAACCATACCCGGCATCATGAACGAGTGGTTCAACAGGTACTTGCCGATGACGGTGGTACCCGTGCGGTCGAAGTTCACCGTAGCGATATCCGAGGGATAGTTGGGGATGAAGAAGTATCCATAAACCGAGGGAAGCACGCCCAGCAGAATCCAACCGTCAATGCCCAGCTTATAGGCCAGCGGCAGCATGGCAACAACCACAGCGCCCTGTGAATTGACAAGCACTGACACAAGGAAGAACGCAAACGCAATCGACCACGGGTATTGCTCAACCATGCCAGCCAGCATCTCCTGAATCTCACCCAGATAGTTGGCGAAGTAGGTGTCAGCAAGCCATGCGATACCATAGATAGCAACCACGGCAACCATACCGCTCTGCCAAACGGGACCAGCGATGGCCTTCTTGGGCGACGCCTTGCAGAAGATGATCATCAGCGCTGCGGCGGTAATCATCACAATCTGGATGACGAGGTTCATCTTCAACGGGGTGGGATGAACCTTGGTGATACCCTCAATATTGATACCCAACTTGGCCAACTGGTCGGCGGTGATAGTCACACGCGAGCCGATGAGTTCGACAGTGGCATCACCGTCAATGGCCTTGATGGTGTCATAGGTGGGCAGGAGTTCCTGGAAAATAGCGAAGAACACGATAACCAGCAGGGCTCCGAAGAAGATATACACGGCACGCTTGCTCTCGGGAGCAATCTTCTTGTCGAGAGTCGTGGCATTGCTGCCGTAGATGTACTCGCGCTGGGCGGGGTCGGCGATCTTCTTTTGGAACTCGGGATCCTTGTCCAGATCCTTGCCGCGCTTGTAGGATGCGATTGAGGCCATCAAGATACCCAGCAAGCAGGCGGGAATGGTCACCATGAGCACCTTGGGGATGGTGATGTCATAGCCGTTAGCGCCGCTGATGGTGATGAATGCCACAACGGCGGCCGCAATGGGCGAGCAGGTGATACCAATCTGCGACGCGATGCTGGCGATACCGCAGGGACGCTCGGGACGGATGCCCTTCTTGATCGCGATGTCGCAGATGATGGGCATCAACGTGTAAACCACATGGCCAGTGCCGACGAGCACCGTCAGGAAGAAAGTGCACAGGGGGGCCAGGAAGGTGATGCGGGCGGGATGCTTGCGCAACATCCTCTCGGCTAACTGTATGAGCCAGTCCATACCGCCCGAGGCCTGCATAATGCCGGCACAGGTGACGGCTGCAATGATGATGTAAATCACATCGGTAGGCGGGGTGCCCGGTTTCATACCGAAGCCAAAAACGAGAATTGCCAGGCCGATGCCAGATATTGCACCCAAAGCCAGGCTACCATATCGTGAGCCGAGCCACAATGCGCCCAGCACGATACAGAGTTGTAAAATCATTAAAAGTGACATATTGTTTCAGTTAATAGTGAACAGTGAACAGTGAATAGTGAACAGTGAATAGTTAACAGTGAATAGTTAATAGTTAACAGTTATTAGTAGCGGATGCTCAACTGGACAAAGACGGTGCTGTAGTCGGGATCGGCAAGTGCACGGTCGTGGGTGAAGCAATACTCGGTCTGCACCTCGAGGTACTTGCAGAAGCGGTAATTCAGACCCACCTCGTAGTTGGTCTTGGCGGCCACACTCGATGCGGTGGGGCGGTAGAGGTCATAGCGGGCCTTGGCCATCAGTTTGTCCTTGACAACGGGGACGATGGCGAGGGCATAGATACCGTCGGACTTGTCGTTAGCGACCTCATTGCCATTCTTGTCGGTGTAGGTCTTGATGGCTACATCACTGGCGTTAGCACTATTCTGATAGGTGGTGGCAAAGCCGCGGCCTGTCGAGTGGATATACTCGGTGCGCAACTGCAGGTCACCCTTCTTGTACTCGGCACTGAAGGCATAGCGGTGCTGGCGCAGGCTCACCGTCTGTCCCCCACCCTTGCGGGCATAGGACCCTTCCCAGCCAAAGGCGCCAAGCCTCATGCCGCTGATGGGCATCACCCATGCGCCGCCAATGATGTCCTTCCTCTCGTCCACGTCCTTGACATTGATGCCCTGGCCGTTGAACACGCCCACCTGGTAATGGATCAGGTTGCGGCCGCTGCCGTTCTTGAGGAAGTCGCCCTGGAACTGCAAACCGATGTCACGGCCATTGCTGGCGTGCATACCCGTGCGGTCGCTGAAACCCGCCAGTTTGCTCACAGGCTGTGAATAGCCCATGAAGCCCTGGTCGATGGGGTTCATCGGGTTCTCGTAGGTGAACGGGCGCTTGAACTGGCCCAACTTCACGCGGAAGAATTCAAACTTCTGCCACTCAATGAAGTAGTCCACCAGCCTGGGGCTGCTGCCCAGCGTCGTGCTGTTACCATTGATTTGGCCCTGAATCTTGTAATAAAAGTCGTTGAGGATGCGGCCCTCGATTGACGCCCTGACGAGCCTGATGTCAAAAGAGTTACTGTTATTACCGTCCTGGAACGTCGCTTGGTAGGACGCCATGGCAAAACCGCTGAACTTGGGCTTAGTGAAAATCGCGTTATTGCCGTCGCCCTCGGCAGCCATCGCCGAAAGCAGAAACATCGCTCCCAATAGGGTCAGTAGTAATCGTTTCATCATTGTATAATTTTTAGAGGTTGATTATTATTCACAAAAGTAATGCTTTTCTTTCAATTAGCTTTTACAAAACGTATTTTTTTGTGAAAAATCTCTGAATTTTTCACATTTTGTCTTACTGAGGCCATTGCCGAAATGGGGATTTTTGAAAAAAAGCGACGACAATCGGAGTTTTTCCAGGAAAATAGCTATATTTGCAGGTTGAGAAATAAAGAAACTAAACCGCGAGACGTTCAGTAGCGCCTCCACCAACACCAAATCACTATGATAGAGAACGAGAACATACCCATTCCAGTGGAGTATCAGGACATCTGCCCGATTCCTGACAAGGATTTCCAGACCGCCATGACCATCCTGGTGCAGGAACCCGGTTTCCAGAACATCGTGAGCATGGCATTGCCCAACTACAAGTACTCTGAGTTCAAGCATGTGTTGCTGGGCATCAATTCCAAGCATGAGTTCCAAATTAAGGTGATGAAGCCCTTCATCGAGGGTCTGATGGCCAAGACAGCCACCACACTCACCACCAGCGGCGCCGAGAACCTGGACAAAGAGATGCCCTACACCTTTGTCACCAACCACCGCGACATCGTGCTCGACTCGGCACAGTTGAGCTACCTGCTGCTCAAGGGCGGACGTGACGCGTGCGAAATCGCCATCGGCAACAACCTGCTCATCTATGACTGGATTACCAAGTTGGTGCGCATGAACAAGAGTTTCATCGTGAAGCGCAACCTGGGCCGCATCCAGACGCTGACCGCCGCCGTACAGCTGTCGGGTTACATGCACTTTGCCGTGCTGCAGAAACACGCCTCGCTGTGGATTGCCCAACGCGAGGGCCGCTGCAAGGACAGCAACGACCGCACCCAGGAGAGCCTGATCAAGATGCTCGCCTATGGCAACCGCGACAAGTCCTTCATCGAGAGCCTCAAGGAACTGAACATCGCTCCCATCTCCATCAGTTATGAGTATGACCCCAACGATTACCTCAAGGCCAAAGAGTTCCTGTGCAAGAGCAAGAACCCCAACTGGCGCAAGGCTCCCGAGGACGACCTCATCAGCATGAAAACGGGCATTATCGGGCACAAGGGCGAGGTACACTATGCCTTCACGCCGTGCATCAACGAGGAACTGGACAACATCCCCGAGGGTCTGGACAAGTTCCTGGAGGTGGACCGCGTGTGCGCCATCATCGACCACGCCATCCATCAGAACTACAAAATCTTCAAGACCAACTACATCGCCCACGACATCCTGTATGACGACAAGCACTTTGCCGACAAATACACCCAGGAGGAACGCGAGGCATTTGAGCAGTACCTCTCGAGTCAGATTGACAAGACCGAGGGCATCAAGCTGAGCGAGGCCGACCGCTTCTACATGTACAACAAGATGCTGCAGATGTACAGCAACCCGCTGAGCAACTACTTGGAGGCCACTAAGTAGGCTTCAGGCATTAGGTTTTAGGATTTAGGTGGCATCCGCGAACTGAATGTTAACCCCTAACACCTAAAACCTAATACCTAACACCTAAAACCTAACACCTAAATATGAAAATTCACTGGTTAGGATTAATCGTCGTGGCGGTGCTCTGCATCGCCATGGACGTTTATATCTGCCGACGGTTGCGACGCAGCGGCTATCGGCTGACGGCAAGGTTCAACGCTGTGCTGGCGGTGCTTACTGCAGCTCTTGCCACCGCTGTCGCTGTCATGCCCCTCAGTGAGGCTTCAACGCCCAACAGCACCTTTGTCACAGGCCAATACCTGCTCTACACCTTCTTTGCCATCATCGCGCCCAAGGCCCTGGGAATGCTCATCTATGGCATCGGGCGGCTCATCAGGCAACGGTGGATGACCGTGTGCGCCTTCTTGGTGGCGGCGCTGGTGTTTGGCATCATGTGGTGGGGAGCCATCATCACACCCGGCAAAATCGAGGTCAAGGAGGTGGAACTGGCATTTGACAACCTGCCAGACGCCTTCGACGGCTACCGCATCGTGCAGTGGAGCGATGCCCACCTGGGTACCTATAACGGGCGCACTGCCATCGTCGAGCGGCAGATCAACACCATCAACGACCTCCACCCCGACATGATTTGTTTCACGGGTGACCTTGTGAGCCGCAAGACCGACGAGGCCCTGCCCTATCGTGACCTGCTGACAAAACTGCGTGCCCCCGACGGCGTTTTCTCGGTGCTGGGCAACCATGACTATGACAACTATGTGCGGTGGGATGACGAACAGGTCAAACTGGCCGACCGCAAAGCCTTGTGCGACATGCAGCAAGTCGTCGGCTGGCGTTTGCTCAACGACGATTATGCAATCATCAAGCGTGGCGGCGACCAGATTGTCGTCATCGGCACCGAGAACTATGGTGACCACCCGTTTGAGAAGCGAGGCAACCTGGCTCGGGCCTATAGCGGCCTGCGCGACAACAACTTCAAGATTGAGTTGCAACACAACCCGTATGCCTGGCGCGCCAACACCCTACCCAACAGCAACATCGACCTGATGCTGGCGGGCCACACCCATGCCTGGCAGATTCTCTTGAAGCTGGGCGACTGGCAATGGTCGCCCGCATGCTTGCGCTACCCCGAGTGGGGCGGAGCCTACCGTGAGGGCAATCAACAGCTGTATGTCAACATCGGTACCGGAATGGTGGGACCACCCATGCGCATCGGCGCGACTCCCGAAATCACCGTCATCACTCTTCGGAAGAAGAATTAGAAATTAGGAATTAGGCTTTAGGCATTAGGCTTTAGGTATTAGGCTTTAGGTATTAGGCTTTAGGGCGCGGATGCCAACTAGGGACTAGAAATTAGGGACTAAAAACTAAAAAAACTGACAATTAAAAACAAAATAATATGGCCGATAAACTCTCGACGCTCATTTCTCAAGAGCTCAACATCCCCATCAACCAGGTGGCAGGCACCGTTAATCTGCTTGACGACGGTGCGACCATCCCGTTCATCAGCCGTTACCGCAAGGAGGTGACCGGCAACCTCGATGACTTCTCCATCCAGTCCATCGACCAGCGTCTGCGCTACTACCGCGAGCTGGAGAAACGCCGTGCCACCATCCTCAAGACCATCGAGGCGCAGGACAAACTAACGCCCGAATTGGCCGACCGCATCAACAACTGCTGGGATGCCAACACGCTCGAGGACATCTACCTGCCCTACAAGCCCAAACGCAAAACGCGCGCCGAGGCCGCCCGCCAGTTGGGCCTGGAACCGCTGGCCAAGATCATCATGTCGCAGCGCGGCGGCAATATCGAGGAGCGTGCCCGTCAGTTTGTTGACGGCGACAAGGTACCCGACACCGATGCCGCCATCGCAGGTGCCCAGGACATCATCGCCGAGTGGGTGAGCGAGAACGAGGCGGTACGCAATGCCGTGCGCCGTGGCTTCAAGTATGACGCACGACTGGTGTCCCATTTTGTCAAGGGTAAAGAGATTGAAGGACGCAACTACGAGAACTACTACGAGTATTCGATGCCGCTCAAGCGCGTATCCAGCCATCAGCTGCTGGCCATACGCCGTGGCGAGAAAGAAGGGTTCCTCAAGGTGGGTATCGAGATTAACGATGACCGCACACTCGACAACATCGCCCGTATCGTCGTCAAGGGTAACGGCGAATCGTCACAGCTGGTCGAGGAGGCTGCCGAGGACAGCTTCAAGCGTCTGGTGAAGCCCTCGATTGAAACCGAATTTGCCACCGCGGCCAAGGAGAAAGCCGACGATGAGGCCATCGAGACGTTTGCCCAGAACGTGCGTCAGTTGCTGTTCGCACCGCCGTTGGGCCGCAAACGTGTGCTTGCCGTTGACCCGGGATTCCGCACGGGCTGCAAGGTGGTGTGCCTCGACGAGCAGGGCAACCTGCTGCACAACGACGTCATCTACCCCACCGCCCCCCACAACGACATCGAGGGCGCCACCAAAAAGATACACTCGCTCACCGAAGCCTATAAGATTGACGCCATTGCCTTGGGCAACGGCACGGCAAGCCGCGAGACCGAGCGTTTTCTGAAACGCATCCGCTACCGTCGCCCCATCGACGTGTTTGTCGTGAGCGAGAACGGCGCGTCCATCTATAGCGCCAGCAAGATTGCCCGTGACGAGTTTCCTGACAAGGACGTGACCGTGCGCGGTGCCGTTTCCATCGGGCGACGTCTGCTCGACCCGCTTGCCGAGTTGGTGAAAATCGACCCCAAGAGCATCGGTGTGGGCCAGTACCAGCACGACGTCGATCAGACGCGCCTCAAGGAGGCACTGGATTTCACGGTGCAGAGCTGCGTTAACAGCGTGGGCGTAAACGTCAACACGGCCTCCAAGGAACTGCTAACCTATATCGCTGGCCTGGGTCCCACCCTGGCCCAGAACATCGTCGATTACCGCGCCGCCAACGGCCATTTCACCTCACGCCAGCAGTTGTTGAAGGTGCCCAAACTCGGACCCAAGACGTTTGAGCAGGCGGCAGGTTTCCTGCGCGTTCCCGAGAGCGACAACCCGCTGGACAACAGCGCAGTCCACCCCGAGCGCTACGCCTTGGTGGAGCAGATGGCTCACGACTGCGGATGCAGCATCGCCGACCTTATCAAGGACAAGGCGCAACGCGACAAAATCGACCTGAAGCGTTACCTTTCCAAGGATGTGGGTGAGCCCACCCTGCGCGACATTATGAGCGAGTTGGAGAAACCGGGCCGCGACCCGCGCTCGACAGTGCAGGTATGGGAGTTTGACGACAACGTCAACGACATCAAGGATCTGCGCGAGGGCATGGAGCTGAACGGAATCGTGACCAACGTGACGCAATTCGGCGCTTTCGTTGACCTGGGCATCCACAAGGATGGACTGGTGCACGTTTCCCAGATGCCCCAGCGCGGCATCCCCGCCGCCCGCCAAGTCCACGTCCACCAGCACGTGCGTGTCGCCGTCACCGGCATCGACATGGAACGCGGCCGCATCGCCTTGTCGATGCGCGGCATTGACCAACCGAAATAATTTAAACTACAAATTTCACGAATCGACACGAATAACAACACCCGTTGTCGAATCAGAATATTTCGCACTTTTTTCTTCTAATTTGCATCTCATTTGAAGAAAAGAAGTAAATTTGCAAGTGGTAATCTTAGGGTTACCACTTGTGACGTATTGAAAAAGAAGCGTTTTGCTTTTCGCTTATTGTAGAAACGTAGGATCTTTCAACATTGATGCGAGGTTAGCAAGCGGTTCTCACGCTTTGCGTGGGCTGCTTATCTCACATCTGCATCAAGGGTTTCCTACGACCTCTACAATAGACGTGGCAATTCAGTCCACGCTTTTTATATTAATTAATATCATGAGGACTGCATGAGAAGTTATTAAAATGAAAAAATCATTAGTTTTTTTTACGATGGTATTGGGGCTCTCGCTCATCGGCGAGGCACAAATTACAACCTACGAGGAATTCAAAGCATCCTCTGAGAATCTTCTAATCTACAAAGGAAAGAAGATGGATCAAATCGATTATGAGAAAACCGCGCTTGCACTCGCTGATTTTTATCCTTTGGATAAGCACAATGCAGTTTCTCATTCAATTGTTTACAATGTGCCTGGTAAAACTAAAGATCAAATTTACGTTGAGGTGAATAACTGGTTCATTCATTCTTTTAATAGCGGAAAGTCTGTTATTCAACTCAATGATAAAGACGCCGGAAGTATCATTGGAAAAGGTTATGTAGATGCATTAGGCACCAATTCAGGCTTCTTTAATAAGAGCGATGCTGCTGCATGGGTAATTATTCGCGTAGATATAAAGGAAGAAAAAATGCGCGTTATTGCAACAATTCAATCATATGAAGTCACAAAAACTACTGGAGTAGGAGCTGCACTATTAGGAGCGACACCTCAACCACCCAGACTCGTTGAGTACATTCCAAATGAGTGTTTCCCTTATACAAAGAAAGAAAAAGGAACAGGTTCTAAAGCATTGACGCTTGCACACTGTTGGATTGCTACATTATTTGACAACTTGAATGATGCTGTAAACAATGGTATCACAGGACTTGAAGATGAAGATGACTTTTAATCAGTAGCAATAACAGATAAGCAGATTCTGGTGTCTTTTACGTATAGAGGCGGTTACCGTACCAAAGCGTACGATGGCCGCTTTTATTATGGCACAAGATAAAGAAACAATCAACATCGACCTGATGGTCCCTACTTCTTGGGAAAAGTTAAACGAAAAACAGCTGCGCTGTGTTCGGGCTGATTGCGCACGGTTTCGCCATGCAGCAGATCAAGACCTACTGCCTTTATTGAAAATGCGGAGTTATAGTCCCGATTTTCACGATTTTTCTTGGTTGAAATGTGCAAAATATCGGAGTGTATTCCGAAAAAATGGCATTTTAGCGGAATATAATCCGAAAAAATACACAAATCCGCTTGCTTTTTTGGATAATATGATTATCTTTGCGCCTGAAATCCAACGACTCACATCATGGTTGAAGAAAAAATCATACTCCAGGTCTTGACCGAACAGAGAGACGAAAAGAATGCTTTCGACACAGCTTCATGGGTCGCACGAAGAGAAGAGTCGCTCATTGAGCTTGACAGCCCGCTTGCTCAGATTGTAATTGGCGTCAGGCGCAGTGGCAAGTCCACTTTATGCCACAAGGTGCTGATTGAGAACAGAATCAATTACGGTTATGCCAACCTTGACGATGACAGATTGGCAAGCATGAAAACAGAAGACCTCAACACCTTGCTGTCGTGTATCTATCAGATTTATGGCACCGATATCAAGTATCTTTTCCTGGATGAGATTCAAAATGTAGATGGTTGGCACTTGTTTGTGAACCGTTTGTTAAGAAATAACATGAGGGTAATTGTCACGGGTAGTAACGCGAAGCTGCTAAGCGGCGAACTTGCTACTCACCTCACGGGACGTTATAACGAGATCAGGCTTTTCCCGTTCTCATTTTTGGAATATTGCCGTTTTCACCATATCAATACCACAAGCATTACCACAAAGGCATTAGCCGACCGTCAGCAAGCCTTCATGGATTACATCAACAATGGTGGATTCCCTGAGATTCAATCGTTACACAACAAGCGAGGATATGTACAAAGCCTAATAGAGGCCATTTTGATAAAAGACATCCAATACCGCTATCAAGTGCGCAGCACTGATGCCTTACGCAAGATTGCTCATCATCTGATTTCCAATTCTTGCCATATTATCAATTACGGAGAACTCGCTTCGCTGCTGGGTATTTCTGACAAGACTGTCAAGAAATACGTGGAATACTTACAGCAGGCATTCTTAATGCAGTTGCTAATCAAGCATTCATTCAAGAGCAAACAGCGTATTCATAATGAGAAAGCCTATTGTGTTGATGTCGGCCTCCAGAACAATCGTGACAACTCAATGGCTGCTGAAAACCTCGGATGGCGTCTCGAGAACATTGTGTTCATCGAATTAATGCGCCGATGTGCGCCCCAGTTTTTAGACATCTATTATTATAAACCATCATCCAGAGCTAAAGAAGTGGATTTTGTCATCTGCAACCAAGACAAAGCCATTGAGCTGATACAAGTTGCCTTTGACATCAGTAGCCCTAAAGCCTTTCAGCGGGAAACGTCATCTCTGATAAAAGCTTCGGGGGAACTGAGATGTGACAAGCTCACGCTGATTTCATTAAGCGAAACAAGTGATGTAGACATTGATGGCAAGAGAATACATATCCGCTCAGCGCTGGACTGGCTGTTGGAACAATCATGAATACTAATCTAATCAACGAATAATATGGAGAAGAGAGAGAAACAAGAGAAAATGCCAGTGAGTGCACGGTTAAAAGCGTGCCGCGTGATTGGTATCTTGATGATGGTGGCTGCTATCGCCTATCTGGTGTGGCCCGGTGACTATGACAACAAGGGCGTCGTGGGCTATGTGGACGACTGTTTCCTGTTCATGGTGGCCTACACGTTCACCAAGGGCAGCTTTATGCGTCCTGAACGCCGTTACATCCGCCGCCAACTCTACACGTTGTCGTCGCTGTTCGCCCTGCTCGCCCTGTGCTGGACCATCCTCATGATCTTCACGAAATAATCTGTCGGCCCCACTTTTGTCAAACCTGTACACCGTCACTTGTCATCGTAGTGGCCTTCGACCGAGATGACTAGCACGATGACCACATCATCATAGATGTCATAAATGATGCGGTCTTGTCCCGACAAACGTCGGGAATAGGTGATTCCGTTTCCACCTTTCAACGGCTCGGGATGACCTGTTCCTGTTCGAGGGTGCTGTTCCAGTTCCGGAAGCAAACGGTAGAGTTTCTTGAAAGAGGTTGGGTTAGACTTCTTCCATTTCTTGATGACACGCTGGGCCTCTTCAGCAAATTGAATGCGATAGCTCATAACTCATCCATCCATTGCTGGGCTGCCGATGCGTTGTCGAACTCAAGTGTTGCACCATCTCGATATTCCTGACGAGCCTTTTCAATTTTTGAAGCAAGTTGTGGGGTTATCTCCAATTCGCCATCATCAACGACAATAATCGTGTAAGTCTTGTTACCACGACGCACCAAGACCTGCTCACCCTTGTCAACGCGGTCAAGCGATGCCGCCAAATTACTCCTAAAATCTCTAATCGTTAACGTAGTCATATCATCGTTGTCTTTTTGCGGCAAAGATAATATGTTCACATCAAATATGCAAGAGATTGTGTACAAAAATGTGTACACAAGGAAAAACATTGTCACTGACGAAAACGCATTTTTCTTGGAAAAGCGGGGGAAATCTTGTTTTCTTTAGGGGAAATGGCTACCTTTGCATGAGGATGACGGTTCATCGCCATCTATGACTTTATTTGGCGTTTTGCCATCGCCCTACTTCGGGAGGGGGTGGCAAATTCAGTCCACGCTTTTTTATTACAACCAGGGCTGCTGAGGGCTGCCAGCAGACCAAAAAAACTGTTATCATTTATGAGAAAACTACTACATTCACTCCGCGCAGCATTGCTGATGCCGCTACTGCTGGCTCTACTGCTGCCAGCCACAGCTATCGCCCACGACTTCGAGGCTGGCGGCATCTATTACAACATCGTCAATGGCGAGGCTGTTGTTACCTTCCAGGGGACAAATTACTATTCCGCAGCCTATTCTGGTGACGTGGTCATACCCGAAACGGTCTATTACAACGGCACGACCTATTCTGTCACCACTATCGGTGAATACGCTTTCCGATATTGCTTTGGATTGACGAGTGCTTCTATCCCAAATTCCGTCACCACTATCGGTGAATACGCTTTCCAAAGGTGCTCTGGATTAACTAATGTTTCTATCCCAAATTCCGTCACTACCATCGGCAACTGGGCTTTTTCTTACTGCTCAGGACTGACTAGCATCAACATCCCAAATTCCGTCACTACCCTTGGCGACTATGTGTTGGCGGTCTGCAGGGGGCTGACAAGCATCAACTTACCAAATTCCATCACTTCCATCGGCAACTATGCTTTCAATAGTTGCTCAGGACTGACTAGCATCAACATTCCAAATTCCGTCAATTCCATCGGTATCGCTGCATTCTCCTACTGCTCGGGGCTGACCAGCATCAACTTACCAAATTCCGTCACTCACATCGGTAACGCTGCATTCGGCTACTGCTCGGGGCTGACCAGCATCAACATCCCAAATTCTGTCACTTCTATCGGTGACAGGGCTTTCACTAACTGCTCGGGGCTGACCAGCGTGACAATACCCAACTCCGTCACTTCTATCGGTAACTATGCGTTTTCTGGCTGTTCGGGAGTGACCAGTGTAGTAGTGGCAAGCGATAATCCAATTTATGACTCACGTAGCAACTGCAACGCCATTATCGAGACAGCAAGCAATACGCTGATTAGCGGTTGCCAAAACTCTGTTATTCCCAATTCTGTCACCGCCATCGGCAATGAAGCGTTCAGGAGTTGCACTGGATTGACAAGTATAACGATTCCCAACTCTGTAACCACCATCGGCAATGAAGCGTTCTTGGGTTGTACTGGATTGACAAGTATAACGATTCCCAACTCAGTCACAACACTTGGCAGTTTTGCGTTTGTTGGCTGTTCGGGACTGACCAGTGTCACTGTAGCAGGCGATAACCCATTCTATGATTCACGCGACAACTGCAACGCCATCATCGAGACTGCAAGCAATACACTGATTTATGGTAACCAAAACACTGTCATCCCCAATTCTGTCACCGCCATCGGCAATGAAGCGTTTTATAACTGCACGGAACTGACTAGTATCACCATCCCGAGTTCGGTGACTTCAATCAGCGACTATGCGTTCTATATCTGTACGGGACTGACAAGCATCAACATACCAAATTCTGTCACTTCAATCGGCAATGATGCTTTCGAAGGTTGCACTGGACTGACCAGAATCAACATTCCAAATTCTGTCACTTCCATCGGCAACAATGCGTTTGCTTACTGCGAGGCGCTTAACGACGTGTATAGTTTCATTTCTTATCCCGATAATATTACAATGGGGCTGAACGTATTCATTAATATCGACAATGATTATTCCAACCGCACCCTTTACGTGCCTCAATCCAGTTCAGGAAACTATCAACAAGACAGCAGATGGAGTCAATACTTCGGCAATATCGTTGAGATGCCTTCCGAATTTGAGGTTGACGGCATCTACTACAGGTTAATTAATGCCAACGAAGTTGCTGTCACTTATAAATATGGCCACAAATACACTGGAGATATCATCATCCCCGAGACAATCAATTTTGGAGGCATGACCTATTCTGTCACCGCTATTGGCAACGAGGCATTCGAGGGTTGCGTTAACCTGACGAGCGTTTCCATCCCCAATTCAGTCTCTTCCATTGGCCAATGGGCGTTTACGGGCTGTACCAAGTTGGCGAACATTAATATTCCCAATTCAGTCACTACCATTGGCAATGGGACGTTCCAGAACTGTATAAAGTTAGCAAACATCAATATTCCGAATTCAGTCACTACCATTGGCGATAATGCGTTTGCGTATTGCTATCGTCTGACAGAGATTACGGTTCCTGAGTCCGTTACAACGATTGGTCTCACCACATTCAGTTATTGCTACAGCCTTGCTGAGGTGACGTGGAATGCCCGAAACTGCATGCTTGAATATACTTATTTTGATGACGAAGATCATCTTCCGTTCGCTTTTTGCCCCAGCCTGAAGAAAATCATCATTGGTAGCGAGGTGGAGAGCATCGACGACGAAATCTTCTGCATCTATGACCCGGTATATAACAACATCGACACAGTGATGTGCCTGGCTGAGGTGCCGCCGGTCATCAGCGAGGACTGCTTCTGGACCCATACCTATGAGAAGGCCACGCTGTGTGTGCCCAGAGCATCGGTAGATAGTTATGCCAGCGCCACAGGCTGGAAAGAATTTGTCAACCGTGCAACCATTGCCACCGACGAAGACTATCCTGGTGACGTGGATAACGACGGCACCGTCACCATCGGCGACGTGACCTTGCTCATCGACTACATCCTCGGCACAAACAATCATTCTATCAATTCAGTGAATGCCGACGTGGATGGTGACCGCTACATCACCATCGGTGACGTGACCGCTCTGATTGATGACCTGCTGCGCAAGAATTAAAAGAATCGTCCATCAGCGGCGATAATCAGATAATTGAACTCCGCCAACCGGCTATCCTTTCCAAAGAAGCCGATTGGCGGGGTTACTTATCTCGTCACCTCGAAGCAAAACTCATGTCTCTTATTAATGATCGCGCTACGCGCGAGAAATCAAATAGAATTACTAATAAAAAATATAAGATGTCGATTCGTTGCTTTAGCAACTGTTTTTTTGATTTCTTGCGAGCTTGAGCGAGCAATCCTTGTTTTGGTGAATTGTCGGTTATGTCGAGGAGTGGCGGGTGAGGTAGCGGCGGACGGGGCGGTCGTAGAAACGCCAGCAGAGCCATGCCAACAGGATGCAGGCGAGAGGCAGGGCCACGGCGACGGGCCACACGTCGTTCACTCGGGCGATGGGGACAAGGTTACCGTCAAAGCCGATGTGGGCATAGAACAAGTACATCAGGGGGTAGTGGACGGCATAGAGGGGGTAACTCAATTCGCCCAGGAAATGGCTCACGCGCCGCGTTGCCGTTCCCAAGGATTGCTGGGAAGTTCCCAACCACACCAAACACGGAAAGACCAGGATGACGCACAGGGCATCATAGAGGCCACCCTGCCACGGCTGCAAGTCACCAAACACGAGGGGCACACAACCCACCAGCAGAATGACGGCGCCACAGAGCCAAAAGGCAGCGCGTATCCCCTTCACGGGGCGGAACACCCTTGCCATGAGCATACCCATCGTATAGGGGAACAGCATTCGCACCAGCCCAGTCCACAAGCCGCCGTCCACCATCGACCACCCTACTCCCAAATAGCCGTCACTCACAGCGATATAGGCCAGCATGCCGCCCGAAACAAGAGCGATTACCGCCAGCCAACGTGTGGGCAAACGACGCAACAGCAAAGCGTAGAAGATATTGCCGATGTATTCAAAAAACAGCGACCACGTGGGGCCGTTTAGTGGGAACATCTCGCCATTGCCACGCACGTCGGCAGCCGCGCCAGGATAGAGCGGCAACATGAACATGGCCAGCAACATGGCCACCATCACCCACCCGGTCGCAACAGGAGTGCCATCCCAACGCACACCCCCTTGCAGGAAAAAACACAAGGCTCCGATGAGCGCCCCAATGACGACCATGGGATGCAGGCGGATGAGACGACGCTTGAAGAATTGCCCTATCGAGAGACCCTCGCCCCAACGGCTGTCGTAGGCATAACCGATGACAAATCCCGAAAGGACAAAAAAGAAATCCACGGCGAGGTAGCCGTGGGGCACCGGCGACCAGTCGAAACACTCAAACACATGATAAACAATCACCATGAGGGCCGCGACACCGCGCAAGCCGTCAAGGATATCATAGCGAGGTTTAGACAGGAAACGCTGCATGACTCAACATCGTCCCTTACACGGGGACGACGAGCATAGGGGTGTCGGTCTGGAACAAGACGCGGTGGGCGATGCTGGGGTTGAACAGGCGCGAGAAGATGCTCGACTTCTTGTTGGGCACAGCGATGAGTTGCACGTTCTCCTCCTTGGCATACTGCGAGAAACTCTCCATGAAAGTCTTGGCGGCGATGCGCTTGGTCTTGAAGGTGCACTCGGGATAGTGCTCGCGGCAATACTGCACGAGCTGCTGCAGCGACTGGTCCACGAGGCGGCGGTCCTTCTTATCGACCACGGGGATGATGGTCACCTCCACGCCACGCATGTTGAACAGGCGGGCAAAGCGGTCAAACGACAGCAGGTCCTGCTGGATAAGGTTAGAGAAAAAGGCCACATGGGTGATGTCGGTCAGCCCCACGTCGGACATACCGATGGGAACAGTAAAGATGGGGAACTTGCAGGCATCCATCACCTCGCCCGCCACGCTGCCGATGAGGTTCTGACGGCGGCGGTTGGTGCCGCTGGTGCCCATGACGATGAGCGAGACGTCATACTTCTGCGCATAGTGCAATATCTGTTCCTCGGGGATACCCTCGGTCACCTTGGTCTCGATTCTCACCTTGGGCAGCTCGCCAGCGGCGATTTTGTCTTTGAGCATCTTCTCGAACTCGGCCATCTGCTGGCGCGCATTCTTCTTGATGCCCTTAATCTCGTCCTCGGGTGAGTTGTCATAGCGGTCGCTGCCAAAAGGTAACGACATCGTGTGGCGTTCGTTGATGTAACTGTGCAGCAACAAGACCTTGCCACGGAAACGTCGCGCATACTCCATGCCCAACTTGACCGACTTGATGGAGTACTTGCCGAAGTCCACGGGAAGCAGCACGCAGCACTTGTCGCTGGTCGAAGTCTCGGGCGACTCGATGATCTGCAGCGCCTGCGGCAGGTCACGCTCACGAATGCGCACCCTCACTCCCGAAGCGAGCACTTTCTCGTCGAGGTTGACGTTGTGCAGTTTCACCTCGATGCCCTCTTCCTCCAGGGTATTCTTCAGGTCCACAGCGCGGTCAAACGTGTGGATGGCGACGGTAATCAGCCTGTTGGGATCGTTGTTGTTCTTGTTGTCCATAGCAGTGGAGAGAATTAGTGTCAGGAATTTTGCTCAAGAATCTCGAGAGCCATGTCAAGAATCTTGGGGTCGTCAAGCACTACCAGGCCGCCGTCGGGACCCGGTTCAAGGTGGAAACCCATGTTGGTACCAAACTCATAATTAGACCCACCAAAGTAGTTTCTCACCGACTGAACCGGCAGGTTGAGTTTGTCGGCGATAACGTGGATGGAGCCTTCAGGCAGACGGTTCTTGATGCGTCGCAGTTCGTTGAATGTGATGGTTCTCGACATAGGCGATACTGATAATTTTAAAGCGGTATTTCGGTATTTTCCACAAAATTACGACAAATCGGCCAATTCACAAAAAAAACACACCAAAAAAAAGCCATTTTCCAGTCATTCTTCTTTTTAACCATACTTCATCGGCCTCTTTTCAAAGGACCACCAAATGAAAAGCCCGTCATTGCCTCCGAAATGGCTGTGTGACACAAGCAAAATTCATAGCAACCGTATATTTAACATTATTTCATCAAATTCTATTCAAAAACCCGAAATATGCCCTTATATTTGCGGCGTTACTTAATACAATTGATTATGAAAGTCATAATTGTCGGTGCTGATGCCATCGGCGCCCACTTGGCAGAACTGTTCTCCAAAATCAATCAGGATATCGTCATCATCGATGAAGACGAGTCCAAACTGGAACGCATTGCGTCATTCTGTGACTTGATGACCATTAAATCCTCGTCCAGCACGCCCATCACATCGTTTCGTGAAGCCGGTGTCAAGAATGCCGACCTCTTTATCTCGGTAACCCGTGACGAGAACCTGAATCTGAGTCTGTGTGTGCTGGCCAAAGCGATGGGAGCCCAGCAAACCGTTGCAAGGGTCGAAAATGATGATTTTACCGATAGCCAAATCACCGAGGCATTTAAGCACGCCGGCATTTCATCCATCATCTACCCTGATGACCTGGCCGCTCAAGATATCATCGCGGGGCTCGGGCTGTCGTGGGTGAGCCAGCGTTGGGACGTGCATGGCGGAGCACTCACCATGCTGGGTATCAAGCTGAAGGAGCCATGCGGGCTTTTAGGCAAGCCTCTCAAGGAGATATGCGGCCCTGACACTCCATACCATTTCCTGGCCATCAAGCGCGGCGGCGACACCATAATTCCCACAGGCAACGACATCCTGCTGAACAATGACTATGTTTACCTGATGACGACAGGGGAATATATTCCCGTGATGAAGAAAATCGTCGGCAAGGAAGACTATCCCGACGTGAAAAACGTCATCATCGTCGGGGGCGGCAAGACGGCAGCACGCGTGGCGGGCCGTTTGCCAAAGGGCGTGAAAGCCAAAATCTTTGAGACCAGTGCCGCCCGCTGCAACGAGCTGAATGCCATCTTAGACACCGACCGTGTGATGGTCATTCATGCCGATGGCCGTTCGGTGGCTAACCTGCTTGAGGAAAACGTCAAGAACACCCAAGCGCTGGTAGCACTCACCGGCAATGCCGAGGCCAATATCCTGACGTGCATGAACGCTCAGGAGCTCGGGGTTCCCAAGACCATCGCGATGATTGAGAACATGGACTACATGAACATTGCCAGCAACACCAACATCGGCACAATCATCAACAAGCAAGCCTTGACAGCAAGCCACATCTACCAACTGCTGCTCAACGGTGACGTGCGCAACATACGCAGCCTGCTGATGGTCAATGCCGACGTCGCTGAATTTAAGGCCCATGAAGGCTCCCGCATCACCGCCAAGCGGGTTTGCGACCTTAAGCTTTCCACTTCCATTGAGCTGGGCGGCCTCGTGCGAGACGGTAAGGGTATGCTCATCAACGGCCAGACGCAAATCCAGCCCGGAGACAACGTCGTGGTATTCTGTCAGGACACCAACATCAGCCAAATCGAGAAATACTTCATTTGAACAATGGTCAACAGCAAACTCATATTCAGGATTATCGGGTCGTTGCTGAACATCGAGGCGGCATTCATGTTATTGTGCCTGATACTGTCGGTATATTATCAGGAAAACGACATGGTGCCGCTCGGCATCACCGTGGGCATCACCGTGGTCTCGTCATTATGTTTCAGGGTATTGGGGCGCGGCGCATCCAGCTCATTGAGTCGCCGCGACGCCTATCTGCTGGTGACGCTTGTATGGATAGCCTTTGCCGCTTTCGGCTCCCTACCCTTCCTGCTGGGAGGATACATCACCCATGTCGCTGACGCGTTCTTTGAGGCGATGTCGGGGCTGACGACGACCGGTGCCACTACCATCGACCATGTGGAAGGCATGCCGCATGGTGTGCTGCTGTGGCGCTCGTTGACGCAATGGATTGGCGGTCTGGGAATCGTGTTTTTCACCATTGCCATCCTGCCGTCATTCGTAGGCGGGTCGGTCAAAATCTTTGCCGCCGAAATCACTGGCCCCATACAGTCCAAACTGCAACCGCGTCTCACGACGAGTGCCAAGGTGCTGTGGGGCGTGTACCTGACGCTGACCGCGGGCTGTGCCCTGTGCTTTTTCATCTTCGGGATGGATGCGTTCGACGCCATCAACTATGCCATGACGATTACCGCAACCGGCGGATTTGCGACGCATGACGCCAGCACGGGCTACTTCAACAACCCTGCCATCGATTACACCGCCATCGTGTTCATGTTCCTGTCGGGCATCAGCTTTGTCATGCTCTACAGCGCGATGTTCAAGGGCAAGATAAAGCATCTGTTCCGTAACGCCGAGTTCCGTTTCTACACGCTGCTGGCAATCGTATCGACGGTCATCATTGTCGCCTTCTTGCTGCATTTCAACCATTATTCGGTGAGTGATGCCATCAGGGTCTCGCTCTTCCAGGTCGTGTCGTTCCTCACCACGACAGGCATGTTCAACGAGGATGCCGCGCAGTGGCACCACATCACTTGGGTGGTGCTGAGCCTGTGCATGTTCTTTGGCGGATGTGCCGGCAGCACGGCTGGCGGATTCAAGTGCGCCCGTGCGGTGATTGCCTTCAAAATCCTGCGCAACGAGATTGTTCACCGCCTTCACCCCAAGGCCATGCTGCCCGTGAAAGTCAACGACACGACAGTGAACTCATCGGGCCAAATCACCTTGATGGCTTTCCTGTTGGCGTATTTCCTGCTAAGCTTTATTGCCTATTTCATCATGATTCTCGTGGGCGTTGACAGCACCAACTCCTTCACGATTGCCTTGAGTTGCGCCAGCAACGTGGGTCCCACGCTGGGCCTTGAAATCGGGCCCACCATGTCATGGAGCGTGCTGCCCATGGGCGTCAAGTGGATTCTCTCGGCGCTCATGCTGATGGGCCGACTGGAGATCTTCACGGTACTGGTCATCTTCACCCCCGCCTTCTGGAAAAGCTACTGATACTAATTAGGAGTTAGGAGTTAGAAGTTAGAAGTGAGGAGTGAGGAGTGAGGAGTTAAGGACCTTAAGGACCCTAAAACCTAATATCTAAAACCTAATGCCTAAAACCTAAAGCCTAATGCCTAAAGCCTAAAGCCTAAAATCACATGTAGAGCTTCTGGTTCTCGAAGTCCACCTCGCGGTCGAGCAGGGTGACGAAGTCGTCGAGCACCTCGCGGTCGATGTCGCCCAGGGTGTATTCGTTCTCGGCATCCTCGCGGATGAGGGCAATCCACTCGCGGCGGGCGGTGACGTAGTCCTGATGTATGCGTTCTACAATCTCGTCTGTCAGTTCGTCGATACCGTAATAGTCCAGAATGACGCGGTAACTCCACGACCAACGCAGCTCGTTATAGTTATTGCCGATGGCCTTGAAACGGGCGTTCACGGCCTCGATGGTGTCGAGTTTGCCGCTGATGATGTCGTTGATGATGCCGTCCTCAGCACTCTGGGGCATGAGCAGGCCTGCCAAGTCAATCCAGTTGCCTTCGCCAGCTTTTGTGACGGGAGGAATGGGGGCATGACGCTTGAGCACGGCACCCATGTAGATGCGCAACGCCATGTCATAGTACTTGATGCCCTTGTGGAGCAAGGGAGCCTTGATGACATACTCGTGGTAATTGTAGGTGCTCACTTTGTCGCCGCTGGCGGCACGCAGGTTCTCGAGAATCTTTTTGCCTCGCAGCACCTCACTGATGGTGAAAGGACTCAGCCAGTCGAAGTTAACCACGCTGCGGTTACCGCCCTTATAGCGCCTGTCACGCTTAGGCCACTTGCGGATGTCGCGGTAGAGTCCCACGGTGGCGAAGTTGCGTCCCGGCTTGAGGTACATCGTGTCGCCATAGGCGATGAGGTAAGAGAAGGGCAGGTCGCGCGTGTCGGGGTGATACATCAGCTTGCCGAACAAGACGCTGAAGGCACCGATGTTGGCCGGCAGCAGCAGATAGGCGCCGCTGGCGGTCTTGCAACCGCGCTCCAGATAGCCGTAATGCATGGGGCCCATCTTGTAGGCATGGTTGCTGAAGTTGGTCGCCGAGCCAGCGTTATAGAACGAATACATGGCGCCGATGAGCAGCGAACTCTTGTGATGGCTCACCGTGAAGGGGCCGCAGAAGGCCGCGCAGGCCTCGCCGTTGGACATATAGCTGTTGGCAAAAAAGACGCTGCTGGCGGCAGTGAAGCCGTTCTCGAGCACGCAGGACTCGCCCACGAAGCAGTCGGTCAGCTTGACGCTGCCTATCAGGCGTGAGCCGCCGCTGATGATGGTGTTCTCACAGATGACGCCCGTGCGGATGATGATGGGGTTCTCTATCGAACTGCTGATGGTGCACTCGCTGAGCCGCGACACGCCGCAAATCTGGCATCCATCATCGATAATGGTATTGATGATAACCCCTGTGTTGACGACGCGGACGTGGTTGCCGATGGTGCTGCACTCGGGACGTGATTGCTCAACAGTGTGAGCCACCATGCGCTTGATGGCATCCATCATGGGCTTGTTGTCACCATGTTTCACCATGAGGGCGGCAAGCTGGCTGTTCAGGTCGCTGAGCAGCAATAGGTTGCCGTCGCCCACCTCGTTGAGTACCGAAATCGTATGCCCCTGGCCGTAGTTGGGGTTGCCTTGGGTGTCGATGGTGCTCACATTAGAGATATAGCACCCGTCGCCAATGGCAACGTTGTTCAGGTAGTTGCCAATGTTCTCAATCAGGCAGTTATCGCCGATGGTCACGTTGCGCAGCGTGGCGTTATAGATGCCGCAGTTCTTCACAAAGCCATCGGTAATCTCAACAGTGCCTTCGCTGCTGCCCAGACGGGCCCAGCCGTAGAATTGCACACGGTGGCAGCGCTTAACGTCAAACTTATCAGTAACTTGTATATCGTTCCAGTCTTGAGCCCAGCAGTCGTTCTTTTTCAGAGCTTCAATCTGCTGCTCAGTAAGTTGGATGTATTCTTTCATATTCTTGTGGTTGTTCAGGATGAATTTGGGCGCAAAGGTAGTATTTTTGGCCATCAAAAAAGTGCAATCCCCATCATTTTAATATTTGATAGGGATTGTAAATGCTTTTTTAGAACCAAAAAAGGATTAGAAATGAGGAGTTAGAAGTTAGAAATTAGGAATGAGAAGTTAGGAATGAGGGACCTTAAGGACTTTAAGGACCTTAAGGACCTTAGGGACCTTAGGGACCCTAGGGACCCTAATGCCTAAAACCTAAAGCCTAATGCCTAAAGCCTAAAACCTAATCCAGGCAATGGACGAGGAGGTCGGTCTTGCCATTGTCGATGAGGTGGATGACCAGTTCGCCGAACAGGGTGTTCTGCCAGGCGAACCAGGCGCGGGTGTAGTGCGACGCATCGTCCTTGTGGAATGACTCGTGCATAAAGCCCATGCCGGCATCGGTCGTCAGCAACTGGCGCATGCACCAGGCAATTTCCTCGTCGTTGTCGGCGGTGAAGGCCTTCATCATGATGCTCATGGGCCAGATGAGGTTATACGCAGTGTGGGCACCACCGATGCCCTCCCCAGCCTTGCCCTTGAAGAAACAGGGGTTGTCCTCGCTCCACACAAAGCGGCGCGTGTTGCGGTAGATGGGGTCATCCATGGGCACGTCGCCCAGGTAGCCCATTGCCAGCAGGCTGGGCACGTTGGCGTCATCGGCAAGGACACGGCCTCCCCAGCCGTCCACCTCGTAGGCGTAGATCTTGCCATACTTGGGATGGTCCACGATGGCATACTTGTGCAGGGCATCCTCGACCTCTTGGGCCAAGGCGCGGCAATCACTTGCCAGCGCGGTGTTATGGTTCACCTTGTCGAGGATTTCGCCCGCCTTGCGCAGCGAGTTCACCGCCATAAAATTGCTGGGCACCAGGAAGGGCAGCACCGTGGCATCGTCGCTGGGACGGAAACACGACACAATCAGTCCCACAGGGTTGACGGGAGGTCCCCAGCCATACCACGTGAGCGACGACTTGGCATCGATGTCGCGACGCATGAACTTGTACGGTCCCTTGTCGCCGTTCTTGCGCTGCTGCTCTTTGAAGGTGCGCAGCACAGCCTGCATCGCCTCTTGCCACAGGTCGCCAAAGATGCTGTCGTCACCCGTCACCAGCCAGTACTCATAGGCGAGCCTGATGGGATAGCACAACGAGTCGATTTCATACTTGCGCTCGTGCAGCTCGGGCTTCATGTCCGTCAGGTCGTTCTCCCACTGGCTGCCCGTCGGCCCATCGTTAAAGGCGTTGGCATAGGGGTCGAGCACGATGCACTTCAACTGCCGCAGAATCACGCCGCGCAGCATGTGCCGCAACTTCTCGTCACTATTGGCATAGCGGACGTAGGGCCACACCTGGGCACCGCTGTCGCGCAGCCACATCGCATGGATGTCGCCGGTATAGACAAAGGTGTCATCCTCGCCATCGTCACTAATGCGGTAATGCACCGTGCTGTCGAGGGTGTTGGGGAAGCAGTTCTCAAACATCCACGCCAGCCGCGGATTGCCCTTGATTTTCTTCACCACTTCCTTAATACGCTTCTCGATGATGGCGCTGGTGAACAGGCGCTCCTCGACGGGAGGCCGCTTGGTGATGTAGTTTGTCGTTTGATCGCTCACCACCGTGGTGTAACGCGGATGCACGTCGGCAACGGCAGGCAGCACAGCCACCACCACCACAACACACAATAAAAGATATCTCAGCTTCATAGTCTATATTTTTTGGTTTCTGCCACAAAGATAGCAACATTTTCCCAAAAGGCAAACCCCGTTGAACGAAAAAGCCGTCTTGCGGCATCCCGACAGGAGAGGGTTGCCGCAAGACGCGAGAGGTGGGGTATTATCAGCTGTGGGACAAGGCGCCGTTACTGCGCGATGCGCACAGGCCGCACGGGAAGCCCTCCGTGGCGATTGAGGCTGCTCCCGTGCACTCCTGAGGAACTGAATACCACGTCCATCGCGTGGTCCTGGTTGCTATAGTCGAGCATGCGCGACCAAAAGCCGCCGCACGACCCTGCTTCTTCAAGCGAGCTGTCGTAGCGGACGCCCGCGGCGGGCAAGAACAACGAGTTCCCATTGGGACCGGTCACCAGGCGACCGTTCACGCCGTTCTGGGTCGTCCATGTCCAGGTGCAATTGGTCCGCAATTCTGTCTGTTGGGCATATGTCGGCATACGCCAATTCTCGCCCCAGTTAACATAGGCGGCACCGTCCTCGGGATCCAGTTCCGTCTTGTTGTCAACCGTGCCGTAACTACTGTTGGCACAGTATTTCGTCAGCGTGGTATTGGTGCCGTTGCACCACTTGTAGGTACTCCAGTTATAGTTTTTCTTGGGTTCAACCTCGCCCCAGGCAAAGTAATCGCCGTAGTCCTCGGGGCTACTTGCGCCAACTTTCATCGTCGCCCACAGCGTGCCGCTAGGCAGACCCAGGTCAACCTACTTGTGTGTATCGGCCGAGGGGGCCAGGCACCGTGGAGCAGGTAATCAATCATGGCTGTGCCGTCGGCAATGGTCAGTCTGCCGTCACCGTCGGCATCGGCGGCTGGATAGGTATCGACGGTAGCGCCGCCAGCCAGGATCAGGTCGATGAGGGCGGTCACGTCGGCGACAGTCACGTTGCCGTCACCGTCCACGTCACCACGGATGGATTCAAACACGATGTCAATATAGTTGGAGCCATCATACCGCCTGGGGTTCCAGTACTTGGCCCGTGCAGTAGCACACTGGGCGGCATTTATCACGTTGCCCTCATCGTAATACCACTGAAGTGTCATGGTACCCGGATCCGAACTGGTGCACATGGGCAGGCTGTTCACCAGCGTGGTCATGCCATCGCCAGTTATATTGTTGAGATAGCAGTCCAAATACCTCAAGGCTGTGCAGCCCTGCACGCTGAGCGAGGTCAACTTGTTGTCCTCGCAGTGCAGGATGTACAAAGCACTGCAGCCCTGCACGTTGAGCGAGGTCAGTTGGTTATCAAAGCATTGGATTCTGGTCAAAGCCGTCTTGCCCGACACGTTGAGTGAGGTCAACTTGTTATCATCGCAGTAGAGGCTTTGCAGCAGGGCGTTGTTAGTAACATTCAGTGATGTCAGCTGGTTGTTTTGGCAATTGAGGTGTGTCAGATTCGTCAGTGTGGACACATCAAGCGAGGTCAGTGAATTCCTGTAGCATTGGAGCGAGGTCAACGCCGTGTTGCCCGACACGTTGAGCGTGGTCAGGGCGTTGTTGTTGCAGCTGAGCGTATTCAGCGCCGTGCAGTTGCTGATGTTGAGGGTCTTGAGTGCGCTGTTGCTCGCAACCTCGGCGGTGGTCAACAACGAATTGGTCTGGGCTTCGACATGAGACAACTTCGTCTTATTGGTCAGAGTCAGCGAGGTGAGCTTGTTACTGTAACAGTAAAGCTTCTGGAGGTTGTTCATCCTGTTGCAGGCACTCAGGTCAGTCAATGCACAACTAAAGCATTGCAGTTCGGTGATGGCGGTGCAGTTGGCCAAGCCAGTGATAGTCGCCAAATTGTAATTGTAGCAGCAATTAAGTGTTTGTAGCGCCGTGTTGCCTGTCACGTTCAACGTGGTTAACTTGTCAAGGGAACAAGTCAGCGCCGTCAGCGCCGTGCAGTTGCGGACATCGAGCGTGGTCAATGCGCTGTTGCTGTAGATGTTGGCGGTGGTCAGCGAAGGGTTATTATAGCAATAAACCTCCGTCAGTTTGCTCTTGTTAGTCAGTGTGAGTTGGGTAATCTTGGTGCCATAACAGTGCAGTTTCACCAGGTTACTCAGGTTATTGCAATCACCCAGGTTGCTGATGCTGGTATTGTAGCAATAGATTTCCTTCAACGCCGTGCATCGATACAGGTCTGTGATATACGGCAGGCTGGAGTTGCCATAGCAGGACAAGTAATTCAGTGCTGTGCAGCCCGACACGCTGATCGCATTAAGATTGTTATTGGGGCAGTAGAGCGTGGTCAGCGCCGGGCAGTCGATGTTGGTGAGCGTGGTCAGTGCGCTGTTGCCGTAGATGCTGACGGTAGTCAGTTGCGGGCAGTCGTAGCAATAGACCTCGGTCAGTTTGCTCTTGTTGGTCAACGTGAGCGAGGAAATCTTGGTGTCAGCGCAGTACAGCGTCTCAAGATTGGATAAGCTGTTCACGGCACTCAGGTCGGTGATACCGGTGCTATAGCAATAGATTTTCTTCAACGCCGAGCAGCCAGCCAAGCCGGTGATAGATGACAGGTTGCTGTTATCACTACAGCTCAGATAGGTCATTGTCGTGTTGCCTGTCACGTTGAGCGTGGTCAGAGAAGAGTTGCTAGTACAGTAGAGGCTCGTCAGCGATGTGCAATTGCTGCAGTTGACGCTGGTGAGATACGATTTATTGCTCACTGTCAGGCCCGTCAGCTTGGTGTTGTAGCAAGAAAGCGATTTGAGCTTGGAAAGGTTGCTCAGGCTGAGCGAGCTGATGCCCGTGTTGTAGCAGGTGAGGGTCTCCAGGTTGGTGCAGTTGCCAATGCTCAACGAGGTCAGATTGGTGTTGGGGGCGCAGTCGAGATAGGTCAACGCGGTGTTGCTGTTCAGGTTAAGCGAGGTAAATGAGTTGTTGTAGCAGCGCAGGTCCTTGAGCTTGGTGAGTTTCTCGATGCCCGTCATGTTGCTGATGCTCTTGCCAGCCACGTTGAGATAGGTGAGGTTGTTGAGCTCGGTCGTGGTGAGGTAGCCCTTGGGATAGAGCGCGAGCATGGCGTTGCGGAAGTTGGCATCGGGGAAGTTGGTCGAGTTCAACAGCAGGGCATAGTTGGGGCTGACAACGATGTCCTGGTTATAGACCTTGCTGCCATTGAGCACAATAGACTCGCTGGAACTGCTGTATTCAGCACCCCATGGGGCCAGGATGACATTGCCGTTGGTGAAACTACAACCTTTGATCTGGCGTGTGACAGGATAACTGCTGTTGTTGGTGGCCTTGAGGGTGACGTTGCAGCTGCTACCAAAGGATACGTTTTTCAGGCCAAGTAGGGAACTCTGAGCACCGGTGACGATGGCCGTGACATTGTAGAAATTGATATAGTCCGTTGTCGCCGGATCACTTGTGGTGGCGTTCCAGCTGCCATGCCCGGCGATGGCACCATTCTTCGGGCCTGTGATGTTGTACGTGCCGGGACCCTGGATCCACAGCGTGGTGTTGTCGCGCACATAGATGGCACCGTCACCTGTACTCTTCAGGTTCACGGTCACACCACTGGCGGCCTCCAGATAGTTCGTGCCGCCGGACTGGTCGCGGATGACACGCCCCTCAGCGGTGAGGTTGCAGGTGCCGACGAACTTCACGGTCAGCCCCTTTTTGCTCCTGTTGTGGATGCAGTAGTTGCTGCTGCCGGTGCGGGAGATGGTGACGTTGGTCAGCGTGAGCGTGTTGGTCGAGTAGGTGTAGGTGATCGTGCCGCTCTTGAGGTCAGTGATATCACTGGCAGTGTAAGTATAATCCTTGTCACACTTGCAATCTTTGCCGGCTATGTTGATGGGGTCGGCTGCCTGTGCTGCCAGCGTGGCCAGCAGCACCGTCAAGAAAAAAGTCAAGAATCTGTTCATAACGAAAATTGATTTATAGGTGAATAATTGACAATTTAATAGGGTCTTCACCTTATGGTGGCCTTGAGGATTACTCACCCGCAAAGATATGCAAATATTTTAAAAAAAACAACAAGAAAAAGCAGGAAATGACAAAACAACAATGGAGGCGCGGTTTCACGTCTCCATGATGAGGTTGCCATAAAAAGCCGACAATCTACTCTCCAAACAGTATCAGGTCGATGAGGGTGGTCACGTCAACGACATTAATCTCGCCGTCAAGGTTGACATCAGCTTCTGGATTGGCCTCGGCGGTAGCGGTCCCGCTCAGTATGAGGTCAATCAGCATACTCACGTCGTTGATGCCTATCATGCCATTGCCGTCGAGGTCACCGGGCAAGGTGACCGTCATGGTTTCCCATTGATATCCGTTGTACTTCTTGGCCTGCCAATACTTGCGCTGAGCAACGGCAATCTGTGCGTCGGTTATCGTGTTGCCCTCACCGTCTTTATCAATGACATACAGACTGCCGGGTTCATTAGCCGAACGCTTGGGCAGACTGTTCACCAGCGCGGTCATGCCGTCGCCAGTGATTTTATTGCGGGTGCAGGTGACATCATTGAGGGCGTCACAGCCTGTCACTTCCAGCCAGGACAAGTCATTCTTGATGCAGGAAAGTCTGGTCAACGAGGGGCAGGACTCGCAATAGAGAGTGTTGAGCAGCGCATTATTATAGACCCAAATCTCAGTCAGATAGGGGCAATTCGAGAGATTGATGCTATAGAGCGTGGCCTTGCCAGACACCGAGAACGTATGCAAGTAGTTGTTGTTGGCGACAACCCTATTGATGTCAGGCATCTGGTCAATGGCGCTCAGGTCTTCAATCCTGTTGTTGTGGCAGTCAATCATAGTGATGGCAGTGCAGTCTTCCAGATTAGAGATCTGGGCAATGCTGTTGTTGTAGCATTCGAGCCTGGTGAGACTGGTGCATCCCTGCACATACAGCGACAGCAGCTGGTTGTCATTGCAGTAGAGTTCCTGCAGTTGGGCCTTGCCCTCCAGATTGAGCGACTTGAGGTTATTTCCCTTGCAATAAAGTTTCTGCAGTGCGTTCAGTGCCGACACGTCGAGCGTGGTCAACTGGTTGTTGGAACAGTTGAAAAATGTCAATTGGGTAAACGGCGATACGTCGAGGGTGGTAAATGCGCAATTGTCCATGACAAGCATCGTGAGCCCCGTGCAATCGGTCAGGCCGGTGATGCTCGACAAGTTGTAATTGAGGTAGCACCACAGCTGCTTCATCGCCGTGCAGCCCGTCAGGTCAAGCGTGGTGAGGGCGTTGTAGGCACAGTTCACTCCGGTCAGCGATGGGTTATTCCTGGCGATGAGTGACGTCAGGTTGTGATAGTTACTGATCACCAGCGTGGTCAACTCTGTGTTGCCCGAGCAGTCGATGGTCTGCAAGGCCGAGGTGGATGCTGTCGGCAACTGGTTTAACGACTTGAACTGGTTGTTGTAGCAGTAGAATTTCTCGAGCTTACTGAGAAAATACATCCTGAGTTCAGTGAGTTTGTTGTTGCCACAGTCGAGATAGGTGAGGTTGGTGTTGTTGTTCACATTGAGCGCATGCAGGTTATTGTTCGAGCATGACAGGCTCGTGAGCTCGGTGTTCATCTTCAGGTCAAGCGAGACGATGATGTTGTTGCTGCAGTTCAAGGTCTGCAGGCCCGTCAGCAGTTCCACACCCTGCATCGAGAGAATGCCCTTGTTCTGGACATCCAGCTCGGTCAGCTCATCGACCTGGGCCGTGGTCATGTGGCCGTCGGGGTAAAGAGAGAGCATGTGATTTCTAAAGTTTGCATCGGGAAAGGTGGTTGTGTTGATGTCAACATCAGCCTGAGCGGCCATCGTGGCCAGCAACATGAGCATGAGAGAGAACAATGACTTTTTCATTTCTCCTAAAAAAAAATTTAATAACATAGGTGCCTCTTAAGTCCCCGGAATGAGGCGTTTACCTTCTTGAAAAACATAAAAAAGCGCAGGGACTTTGTCTGCCCGCAAGTGGCATGGCGCTTTCATTTAAAACTGAAATGGCTCACCAGGACAGCCCCGATAAACCACGCCACAAAAGTAGTATAAAAAACCAATATACAAAATTAGAGACCTTAAAAAACGCAAGCCCAATCCATCATCAATCTAATTTTCAACAAGTTAACACGCAGAAAACAGGAAGATAGTGGAGGCGCAACAGCAACATGCCGCTGCGCCTCCACTATGGGGAAGCCCCGAAAAGCCCATCGCTTGACGAGACCTACATGATAATATCCATGAGGGCTGTCACGTCCGCGATGGAGATTTCTCCATCGCCGTCAACGTCAGCAGCAGGATAGTCCTGGACAGAGGCTGCTCCACTCAAAATCAAGTCAATAATGGCAGTCACATCGCCGATGGTGATATGGCCGTCACCATCCACGTCACCTGGCTTTACCGTCATCAGACCTGTGACAACGACGTTGTCCACGGCAAAGTAGTCGCCCGTGGGATTGACGCTGCTATCCTTGTCGTAGGCCCACGTCAGGATGTGGGTACCGGCACTGAGTTGGGCGGTATAGTACTCCCAGTCGTTGTCTCGGGCGCCGTACTTGAACATCTGCGACGCGTCAATCAAGAAGTAGCAGCAGTCATAGTTTGAGCCCTCGCCCCATGCCTTGAAGTCAAACGACACGCTGCCGCCACTACTGCCTATCGTGACGGTGGCCGTCATTATCGACAGGCTGCCGTGGACGCCGTTGTTGCCCGACACGGCAAAGGTGCGTCCGTCCTCGACCGCGTTGGTCCATGGATACTCATCACCGGTTATGAACTCGATGTCACCGCTGGTGCCGGTCAGGGCATGCTCCAGATGGGGTTGCAACGTGGAGAAACTCGTCCAGGAGGTCATCCCTACCTGATAGGCACTGATCGACTCCTTGGGGACAAACAGCGTGGCTGCGCTATAGGTACCATCGCTGAACGTGGTGTTCTCATCTAACGTGGGAGGGGTATCGGCCAAGCACGTTACAGCCTTCAAGCCTGTACATCCATAGAAAGCCATGTAACCAATGGAAGTCACTGAAGATGGAATTGTCAATCTCGTCAACGCATAACAATTGAGGAACGAGTAGTTGCCGATGTTCTTCAATGAGTTGGGCAGTGTCACACTCGTCATGCCTGAACATCCTGAAAAGGCGAGCACCCCAATGTCAGTCACCGAGTTGGGGATTACCACCGACTTCAGTGATAAACATCCAAAAAACGCGCGTGAGCCGATGGATGTCACCGTGCCAGGTATCGTCACGCTTGTCAAGTCCATGCTTCCATCGAAAGCACTGGAACCGATGCCGGTCACCTGATAGGTCACGTTGCCATAGGTCACGCTACTGGGAATCACCACGTTGCCACTATAGGTGCCGCTGCTTCCGTATGATCTGGTCACCTCGACGGTGCCGTCGTCCTTGTGGATGTAATAGATGCCATTGACAGAGAAGGTGTAGGGTATTTCCTGGATGCTCGTGAAGTTCTTCCAGCCGTCGGCGGCCTGGTAGGCGCTCAAGGTGCCCTTGGGAACGTACAGCGCCACCGTGCTGTAGTGGTTGCTGGTAAAGGCACTGGAATAGAGAGTGGGCGGCGTCAAGGCCCAGCAGTCGACAATCGTCAAGGCCGGGCAACTGGCAAACGCGTCAGAGCCGATGTAGTTGACGCCCGCTCCCAGCGACACGCTCTTCAGTGACGAGCACATCCTGAAGGTCTCCTTGCCGATACGGGTGACCTTGTCGGGAATGGTGATGCTTGTAAAGGTAGTGCATGCCCTGAAGGCGCCATCGCCCAGATAGGTGAGCCCGCTGGGAAGCGCCAAGTTCGTCAGATTGTAACTGTAAGAGAAGGCATACGCACCGATGAAGGTCACCGACGCGGGAATCGTCAGGCTCGTCAGCCCTGTGCAGAACGAAAAGGCATTTGACCCGATTTCGGTCAACGAGTTGGGAAGCGTCAGGCTGGTCAGGCCACGGCACGACTCAAACGCGCCATCGCCCAGGTAGGTAATCGTGCTGGGTAGCGTCACGCCCGTCAGGTTGCTGCTATTGGCAAAGCATTGACGGCCGACGCCGGTCACCGTGTAGGTCTTGCCGCCGTAGGACACGCTGCTGGGAACCGTGACGTTGCCGCTGTAGGTCGCCGTCGATTGCAACTTGGGAACCACCTCAACGGTGTTCTCGCCAGTGATGTGATAGTAGAAACCGTTCACAACAAAGTCGTAGGTCTCTTCAAGGATAGACAAGAATTCCTTCCACCAGTTGGTGCTCTCGTAGGCACTGCGGCAGCCCATGGGAACAATGAGTTTGCACCAGGTGCCGTCGATGGTATAGACACTTTCGTCAAACACCGTACGGGCGGCCATCACGGGAGGCGTCACCGCCTTGCACTTGACTTCAGCCAGCGGGCAACCGGTAAACGCCTGGTCCCCGATGCTGCTCACCGAGGAGCCTATCGTCACGCTGGCCAACGACGAGCAATTATTGAATGCCCCCTCCCCGATTGTAGTTACCGAGTTGGGGATGGTCACGCTGGTCAAGGACGAGCAATCTTCGAACGCCACATCGTCAATCTTCGTCACCGAATTGGGAATCGTCACGCTCGTCAAAGCGGAGCAACCGTAAAACGTCCACTTTTCGATGGTGGTCACCCGGTTGGGGATGGTCACACTCGTCAGGCTCGAGCAGTTAAAAAAGGCTTGAACACCGATGGTGGTCACCGAATTGGGAATCGACACACTCTTCATGTGAATGCACCCATAAAATGCGACGCCCTCGATAGTGGTCACCGAATTGGGAATCGTCACGCTCGTCAAGCCCCAGCAATAGTCAAATGCAGCAACGTCAATGAGTGTCACCGTGTTCGGGATGTTGATACTAGTCATATCCTTACAATAATTGAACGCTCTCCGACCGATGGCAGTGACTGTGTAAGTCTTGGTGCCAAAGGTCACGCTGCTGGGAATATAGACGCTGCCCGTGTAGGTGGTCCTCGAAAAGTAATACGGATTGTCGTCCCACACAGTCTCCATCTCAAACGTCACCTCGACAGTGTTGGTGCCCGTGACGGTGTAATAGATGCCGTCCTTGAAAAAGTCATAGACATGGTCTGCTTCATCCTTACTGTAGAGCCAGTAGTCGGCGTCCTGATAGGAGTTCAAGCACCCCTTGGGCACAAGCAGGATGGCACTGCATGGGTAGTCGAACGTGTTTTCACAAATCGTGGGCGGCGTGGTGGCCATGCACGTCACGCTTGTCAGGTTCTGGGCACCATTAAACGCTTTATGGCCGATGTAACTCACCATGTTGCCGATTTTGATGCTTCTCAAACCAGAATTAGAAAAGGCCCTGTCCTCGATGACGTTCACCGAATTGGGAATGACGAGGTTATACAGACCAGAGCAACCCCAAAACGCATCTACACCGATGCGTTTTATGGAACTCGGGATGTAAACACTCGTTAAATTTTCGGGTGGGTTTTCATTATTACCGTTACCGCCAATAAAAAATGCAAAAGCCCCTTCGCCGATGGCGGTCACTGTGTAGGCTGTGCCGCCATAGGTCACACTGATGGGGATAGTGACGCTGCCAGTGTAACAGCCATAATGGTCATGGGTCACCTCGACGGTGTTGGCGCCCGTGATGTTGTAATAGATGCCGCCTGATTTAAAGCTGTAGGCTTGGGCCCCGAGGGCTGTGGCCAGCAGCAGCAATGCCAGTGTCAATAGTTTTGTTCTCATCTTCGTCAAGTATTTTAATTGGTGAATTATTTCCTTGTTTTTTTACGGCTGACGCCGTGGATGGAAACGCACTGGCGTGCGTTTTAATTGGCTCTCAGCTGGTCCATGAGGGTTGTCACGTCGCCGATGGTGATGAGGCCGTCGCCACCAGCGTGGTCATGCCCGCGCCGCTGATGCGGTTCTTGTAACAAGCGAGTGAGAGCATGTAGGGGCAACCTGACACGTTGAGCGAGGTCAACTGATTGTCGGAACAATCAAGGAACAACAAAGACGGATTGGGCACGCTCAGCGACGTCAGCCGGTTACTTCCACAGTCGAAATACCACAATTGGGAAAGTGCCGAAACATTAATGCTGGAGAAGTTGCAGTTATTGATGCGTAAATTTCTCAGTTCAGAGCAACCAGACAGGCCTGGGATGCTCGACAGACCGTGGTTCTCGTTGCACGACAGGAATTCCAGTCCTGAACAGCCTGTCACGGTAAGCGTGGTCAACGCATTATTGCTGCAATCGAGATTCCACATCTCGGTGCAGTTGCGGCAGGTCAAGACCGACAGTTGCGGATTATTGGTGATGGTGGCTTCAGCCAAGTCGGGGTTATTGTCGAAATAGAGCGTTGTCAAATTGCTCTTATTGGTCAACGTGAGTTCCGTCAACTTGTTGTAAGAGCAACTCAGCCCACTCAGTTGGCTCATGCTGTTGACCGCGCTCAGGTCGGTCAATGCACAGTGGTTGCAGTTGATGAAGTCCATGGCTGTGCAA
>CADAFP010000013.1 GCA_902787185.1 uncultured Bacteroidales bacterium
GCCCCCAGCAGACTTTAGCACCAACAATGACGGCTCAGCATTACCCGTCTATTGGAATATAGAATGATAAATCTGTAAACTTTTTTCAGGACGATACATTATTCTTGAAATATGCGGAAATAGCATATAATGGGACATTTTCCATCCACCCTTCGTCACGGTAAGGTTTCATGGATACCCTTACACCCTTGAATTCCGGATGGTGATTAATGAATGTTCGAAACGACTTGGACTTCACATTTATTGTGGCTTTGACCTCTATAGGGATTATCCGCTCATCGGTTTGTACTACAAAATCTATCTCCACTTGAGAGTCATTCTTGCTGAAATATCCTATGGGCATACCCATCGGGACAAGTTGAGAATAGACATACTGCTCGGTAAATGCGCCCTTATATTCCTCAAATACATCGTCACCCACCAATACCTTACCGGCAGGAACACCAATTTGAGCGCCAAGCAAACCCACATCAAGCATGAAAAGCTTGAAAACATTTTGTTCCTGATAAAATTTGATGGGCATACTTGCTTTGTTGATTCGGTGAGCCCTGTAAACAAGGCCTGCATCGATTAACCACTCAATAGCGACAGAAAACTCTTTGGCTCGGCCTCCATGCTTGAGTTCAGTATATTGAAATTTCTTATTCTCTTTGGCCAATTGATGAGGGATACTATCCCAAACGAGTTGTATGCGGGGAACTTCTCGCGACTCTGGATGCTTGGAGAAATCCATCTGATAATCGTTCAGAATCTGTTTTTGAAGTTCTCTCACCTCATTAGGACCCGCTCCAGCTATATACTCACTTACTACCCCAGGCATACCACCAACGAAATAGTACTGCCTAAGCAATTCAACAAAAACAGATGGGACAGCATTAATAGTTTCCCAATCGCGTTCATGCAAGGCTTTTACTAACACATCTTTTCCCAATGCCAGCAGAAACTCCTCAAAATCCATGGGATAAAGATTCAACGTTTCCACTTTGCCTACAGGAAACGAAACGCTTTGATGCAAACTGATTCCCAAAAGCGAACCCGCTACCGCTATATGAAATTGTGGGGCATCCTCACAAAAGTACTTGAGAGCGGTCAAAGCGCGAGGGAATTCCTGAATTTCATCAAGTATAATCAGTGTTGTGTTAGGCTGAATATCAACCCCTGACGCTGCAGATATTGCCCTTATCAGACGCGACGTATCATAGTCGATGAAAATCTGCTCAAGATTATCCTGCTTTTCACAGTTGATGTAAGCCACTGACTGGTATTCAGTTTCACCAAAATGTTGCAGCAACCAAGTCTTCCCCACCTGGCGCGCTCCATGCAAGATGAGCGGTTTTCGGTTCTTTTTTTTCTTCCACTCTTTTAAATCATTGATTAACAGTCTTTTCATTTCAGAATCGCATTTTTTATGACGAATATTTGCCACAAAATTACATTTTTCTTGACGAATAAACAATACAATTGAACACTTTTCTTGACTTATCGCTGCTGATATTGCGTCAAAACTGCTTTTCCTGATTGACACGAACCGTCTTTTCGGCAAAAAAGTCTTACCTTTGCAGCCATGACGGAGACCGGCCATATCGCTCACCAAGGCACAACGCAGCGCATCGGGTATATCGATGCGTTGCGGGGCTTCACCATGTTTCTGGTGGTGCTGGAGCATGTGGCGTCGTTGTGTTGGGGCATCGTGGGCAAGGGCATCTCCATCCACGATTACCTGGTGCAGGTGAGGATGCCGCTGTTCTTCTTCATCAGCGGCTTTGTGCTGTACAAGCCGGGCGTGGTGTGGAACACGGGGCACATCGTGCGGTTTTTCAAGAAGAAGATTCCCGTGCAGCTGCTCAGCCCACTGCTGTTCTTGGTCATCTTCCTGCACGTCAAGGGCGTACCCCTGTGGGACGGGCTGATGGACAAATACAAGGCGGGCTACTGGTTCACGCTGGCCTTGCTGGAATTCTTCGTCATCTATGCCGCGGTGCGGTTTGTCGTGCGGCAATGGTGGTCGAGCATCGTGCTTGTCGCCATCGGGGTCCTTCTGTATTGGCTCTGTTGGCCGTCGATGACCACGGGCAACCAGACCATCGACAACGGGCTGATGCTGCTGAGCGTTCACCAGTGGCGATTCTTCATCTTCCTGGTGCTGGGCACGCTGGTACGCGAGCATTTTGACGTGGTGCAGCGGTGGCTCGACGGCAAGTGGCTGGTGGCGGCGTGCGTCGTGTTTTACCTCGTGGTCAATGCCTTGGGCGACGTGCTGCCTGTTCGCGCCATCGCCATGCGCGGACTGCTGTCACTGGCAGGGCTGGTCGTGGTGTTCACGTTCTTCCGCAGCAAGCAGGCGTTGTTCTCACGCGAGACCGCATTGGGGCGCACGATGCAGTATGTGGGTCGTCGCACCCTCGACATCTACCTCATCCACTACTTCCTGATTCCCATGCAGTTAAACTTCGTCACCGTGTTCACCGACCACCCGATGCCCGTCATCGAGGCCACGGTGTCGTCGATCATTGCCATCGTCATCATCGCCGCCAGCCTGCTCGTGAGCGAAATCATCAGGCTCAGCCCCTGGCTGGCGCACTGGCTCTTCGGCGCCAAGTACCGTAATTGAACTGCAAATCATGCGAATTACACCCGCGATTGAATAATTCGCATGATTCGTGTAATTCGTCGTTTGAAAAATTATTACCTTTGCATCCGTGAAAAAGATATTGACCATACTGGTTTTGATGCTAACGGCAGCGATGTGTATTCCCACTATCGCCCAAATGCCGTCGCAGAGCAGCAGCAAGACCACCAAGGTCAAGAAACAACGTGTGGAGCCGTCGGTGGCATGGAGCGTGAGCGAGCCGCTGGGACTGCATTACCCCTCGACCATCGACACCATCCACCTGGACTACCACCTGACGATGGTGCCCACGGGCGTGAGCGACGCTTGGCTCACGACGGGCAACTATGGCGCGCCGGGACAGAACCAGATCTTCATGGAACGCCCGCTGGCCAGCAAGTTCTTCTTTGAGGACGCCATCGAGGCATGGATGCACAACACGGCGACGATGCGCTACTACAACACGCGCATCCCCATGACGCTGCTCAGCCACTCGACCGGCGGCGACAAATACAGTAACCTGGACCGCACCAAGTTTGAATTCTCGGGCAACGTGGACCGCAAGACGCAGGTGGGCGCAGGGTTGGACTACATCTACAGCAAGGGCTCCTATGACGCTCAGGCCGACAAGGACTTCACCTGGCGCCTGTTCGGTTCCCACATGGGCGACCGCTATGAGATGCAGACCTTCTTCAACCACTACAACTACACCACCAAGGAGAGCGGCGGCATCACCGACGACCGCTACATCACCGACCCTGCCGAGGTGCAAGGCGGCGAGACCAAAGTCGATAACAAGAGCATCCCCACCCTGCTGAGCAACGCCCACAGCCACCTCGAGGGCAGCCAGCTGTGGCTCAACCAGCGCTACAAGGTGGGATTCTACCGCTACCGCCGCGACAGCGTCACCGACACCATCATCGACCGCACCTACGTGCCGGTGACGAGTTTCATCTGGACGCTCGACTTCAAGCACGGCAAGCACCAGTTTCTGAACAGCATCGCCAGCCAGGACCAAAGCTTCTTTGACTACACCTACCTGTCATTGAACGGCACCAGTGACGAGACGAGCTACTGGCGCCTGCGCAACACCGTCGGCGTGTCGATGCTCGAGGGCTTTAACAAGTACGCCAAATTTGGTTTCTCGGTCTATGGCACCCACGAGGTGAGACGTTACACCCAGGCCATCGACACCGTCTCGGGCACTGTCCTGCCCGATGGACTGGAGGCCTTGCCCGCCATAGTGCCGCACCGCGTGACACAGAACCTGCTGTGGGTGGGCGGACAACTCACCAAGCAACGCGGCTCGGTGCTGCGCTATAACGCCACGGCACAATTCGGCGTGCTGGGCGAGGCGGCAGGCGAGGTGGACCTGACAGGCGACCTGGTCACCCGCTTCAGGATGCTGGGCGACACGGTGAGCATCAGGGGCTATAGCTACTTCAAGAACCTGGCGGTGCCTTATCTGTTGAAACACTACGTCTCTAACCACTATGCGTGGGAGAACGACTTCAGCAAGACCAAGCGCGTGCGCGTGGGCGGGGAGTTGGACATCCCCCACTCGTGGACCAACATCAACGTGGGTTACGAGACCTTGAACGATTACATCTATTGGGACGCAAACGGCCTCCCCGCCCAGCACAGCGGCGCCATCCATGTGCTGAGTGCCCGACTGCGTCAGGGCCTGCACTTCAAGGCCTTCAACTGGGACAACAGCGTGACACTGCAGACGAGCAGTAACGAGCAGGTGCTGCCGCTGCCCAAATTCGCCGTCTACAGCAACCTGTATGCCACCTTCATCATTGCCCACGTGCTGCATGTGCAGATGGGCGTTGACTGCAACTACTACACCAAGTACTACGCCCCCGCCTATAATCCCGCGACGATGACCTTCCACGGCCAGCAGGAGCAGGAGTGCGGCAACTTCGCCCTGATGAACCTGTATGCTAACTTCAGGATGAAGCAGGCCCGCTTCTTTGTCGCCTGGAACCATTTCAACCAGAAATTCAAGGGCGGCACCGCCTACTTCGCCACCCCGCACTACCCGCTGAACCCAGCCCGCCTGCAAGTCGGTGTCTCGGTCAACTTCGTGAACTAGATACTTTATAAAAGTCATAAACTATAAAATATAACAAAAAAAATAGAAAAAAACAGAAAAAAAGCAACGAAACTTATAAAATTTGAAAATAAAATAGTATTTTTGCAGACTAAATATATAAACGATGAATTTAGATAACGAAATAATACATAAAAAAGAGGTACCTTTATTACATGCCTTGTTGTGGGCAATAGCTCTTTTTTTGGGCTATACTTGTTCTAATATATGGCCAGAAAAGATTATAATGGAATTAATGGCTGTTTTTATAGTTTTTGTGGTTTTTTTATGGGAAACAGCGATAATTTTTTTGGATATAAAGAGTCGTTATCCCAAAAAGAACTTTGTGGGCAATATATTTGGTCTTAATGCGCGTCTATTCTTCATTATACCTATTCCTTTTGTTTTAGGGGCTATCTATAAAAAATTAGATTTGATTATCTGTTTTTATTTGGCTCTATTTTCAATGGTTTGGTTAAAGTGGGAAATTGCGTCATTTGCCAATAACATCGAATCTTATTTGGTTGACATTAAACCAGAAATCTATCCAAATAATTTTAATCAATAAAGCGCTCTCTTATGATTACCATAAATGCAGGAACACCTCTCTTAATTAATAGTATCCCTCTTTTCCCATCGCTAGTCGCAGGGGTGGGGATAGCATATTTTGGTTGGACTTTTTATAAAGCCAATAAAAGAGTAAATGAGTATCGACAAAAAGTTCAACGAGACATAATAAATCAATCAGTAAAGGTCATTCCTCAAAAAGATTATTATCTAGCTTGTGCTGGGAGTAATGAAGATTGCACCGATGAGAAAGTTCGCAAGATTGATGTGGACTTGTGTAATTTCTGCGATCACAACAAAAAGCCGCTTGATGTCTCATTATATGATTGTTATGTCGTTCAAGGAGATTCCATGAAATATGCAGGCATAAATGATGGAGATATCTTGTTTGTCCCAAAAGATTTTAAATTGGAAACTCTTACAACATTTCCTGTTATTTTAGTTCTGAGATACGGGAATTGTCACGAGGAAAAAGCAAAATATAAAGTCCGTAGAACATGGTTCAAAGGCTCATACAAAAATTTAGAGGATAAAGCAAAAGAGATTATTAAAACCCCTAAATTCAGAAAACTTACTCTACAATCCGGATTTAAGGGAGAGGAGTGGATGCTGGAGGATTTAAAGAACAAACGATTGAAGAAGTATATGAAAAAATATTCTGTAGATGGTATTATACCAAAAGAATATGACGAAGTAATTCTTTCAACGACTTATGATACAAAATACAAAGAGATTCACTTCTCTATACATCCAATATCTTTAATTGTTGGAAATGTTGAAGAATGTTATACAGTTGATATAGAAAATTAATAGGTATAACGCACACATTTTAAGAAGATTACCTTGGTCAACTTCGTGAAATAAAAAACACTAATTAAGCAAGACTAAAAGATAAGAAGAATACAATAAACACAATAAATTCAAGCTATTAATAATCAACCGCTTGCACTTCTTGTATTTATTGTATTCGTTGTTTTCAGTTGATATCCTGCATTTACATAATTGTTGTTTTGGAAAAAAACAGTACCTTTGTCGGCTGAAAATTAAACTTCAAATATCATTATCAACCAATAACAAGAAAAAAGGATTATGCCTAAATTATCAGATCGCAGCGTGAAGATGCCGGCATCGCCCATCCGCAAGCTGGCTCCGTTTGCCGCTGAAGCAAAAAAACGCGGTATCAAAGTGTATCACCTGAACATCGGTCAGCCCGACCTGCACACCCCCGAGGAAGGTCTTGAGGCCCTCAAGCATGTGGACCGCAAGGTGCTGGAATACAGCCCCTCGCAGGGCTATCCCGCCTATGTGGAGAAGCTGGTTGGCTACTACAAGCGCTATGACATCGACCTGAATGTTGACGACATCATCGTCACCTGCGGTGGCAGTGAGGCCGTGCAGATGGCATTCATGGTGTGCTTGAACCCCGGTGACGAGGTGATCATCCCCGAGCCTGCCTATGCCAACTACATGGGCTTTGCCTGCGAGACCGGTGCCAACCCCAACAACCCCACCGGCACCCTGTACAGCCGCGAGGAGCTGATGCGCCTGCGTGACCTGGTGAAGAAATATGACCTGTTCCTGTTTGCCGACGAGGTATATCGCGAGTTCATCTACAGCGATGCGCCCTACACCAGCGCCATGCACCTCGAGGGCATCGAGAACAACGTGATTATGATTGACAGTGTGTCGAAGCGCTACAGCGAGTGCGGTATCCGCATCGGCGCCTTCATCACCCGCAACAAGGAAGTGCGCGCTGCCGCCATGAAACTGGCTCAGGCCCGTCTGAGTCCTCCCCTGCTCGGCCAGATCGTTGCCGAGGCATCGCTCGACGCTCCGCAGTCCTACCACAAGGGCGTCTATGACGAGTACATCGCTCGCCGCAACTGCCTGGTGGAGGGTCTGAACAAGATTCCCGGCGTCTTCACCCCGATGCCCATGGGCGCCTTCTACACCGTTGCCAAACTGCCGGTGAAGGATATCGACGACTTCTGCCGCTGGTGTCTGGAAGAGTTCAACTACGAGGGCGAGACCGTGATGATGGCACCTGCCAGCGGTTTCTATGCTACCCCCGGTCTGGGCAAGGACCAGGTGCGCATGGCCTACGTACTGAAGATTGAAGACCTGAAGCGCGCCCTTGTCATCCTCGAGAAAGCCCTCGAGGCCTACAATGCCCGTTAATTAGGCTTTAGGCTTTAGGTCTTAGGCTTTAGGTAGCCACGCCAAGGCGAGGCCCTACATCGATATATGCCGCCAGCCCCGTATTGAGGCTGGCGGTATTTTGTCCCCAAAAATGCAGAAAATTTGAAGTACCACTTCAGATTTTCGCTGAATTTTTGAAGTACTACTTCAGATTTTCATCATTTTTCTTGCTTATTTCCACCATAGTCTTTACCTTTGCCATCACAAAAAATCATGACTATGCTTGAACGGATATTAAAACTTGAGGAAATCAAGGAGGACAGTCTGTTTCTGTGGGGTTCAAGGCAGACAGGGAAAAGCACGTTATTAAAAATGCTTTTCCCAAAAGCACATGTTTATGACCTCTTGAAGAGTGATACGCGTATGGAACTGCAGATACGCCCTGCATTGCTCCGCGAGGAATGTGAGTTACTTGATGACGGCGAATTAGTTATCATCGATGAGGTGCAGAAGGTGCCCGCATTGCTAGACGAGGTGCATTGGCTCATCGAGAATAAGGGGCTGAGATTTATCCTTAGCGGCTCCAGTGCCCGCAAATTGAGGCGAAGCGGTGCCAACTTGCTTGGTGGCAGAGCATTACGTCAGGTCTTATATCCACTCGTGAGTGCCGAGATTCCCGACTTTGACCTTAACCGAGCGCTAAACAACGGTATGTTGCCGCGTCACTACTTGGTTGAGAACCCATCGATGAGGATTCAAGCCTATATCGGAGACTATTTACAGCAGGAAATTGTAGAGGAGGCCATCGTCCGCAGGTTGGATTCCTTTACCCGCTTCCTGCAGGTCGCCGCGCTGAGCAACAGTGAGATTGTCAACTACACCAATATCGCTCAAGAATGCGGTATTTCTTCCAAGACGGTCAAAGAATATTTCACGATTCTCGAAGAAACCATGCTGGGCTTCTATCTGCCGTCTTTCACTAAGGTCATCAAGCGCAGAGTCATCCAGTCACCCAAATTCTATTACTTTGATGTGGCCATCCCCAACCATTTGTTAAAACGGGTGCCCTTGCAACCTGGCACCGACATCTACGGTCACGCACTTGAGCATTTCGTCATTCAAGAATTGAGGGCTTATCTCTCCTATCGACATACGGGCAAATCCCTTTCATATTGGCACACGATGGACAACAAATATGAGGTGGATGCCGTCATCGGACAAGCCGAAGCAGGCATTGAAGTGAAATCGTCCAAAACCATCACCTCCAGCGACACTAAAGGCCTAAAAGCCTTCGGTGAAGAATACCCAAACGCAAAACTATTCTTGCTCTCGATGGAAGAACGCCCCCGCAAACAAGGCAACATCGAGATCTGGCCCGTCGAGCAATTCCTAAAACACCTTTGGGCAGATAAAATCATCTAACCACAAACTTCAAAATCGCACGCATCATTGCCGACCTCGAAGGCCATTTGAAACAACAGAACTTTCTGGCTATTCTGATTGGCATCCTCACACGCCACTGTCGACGGACTCGACCACCACATTATGGGAGCCTCGACCTCGGTGGTCACATTGATTATTATTTAAATACCCGTCTCAGTTTTCTTAGATTCTCTATACTTCTTGTTCTTCTCCTTACTATGAATCTCAGAGTGTTCTTTTAGAAATTTTGCAACACCAACATAACCAGGGAACATGGTTGAAGCATTATAACCTATTCTTTCTACAAAAGAATATATTTCATATGCAGTATCTTGTGGGATAGTAATTTGATAAAGGATGGGGACCTCAGTTGCTTTATTTTCTCTCAAATAAGAATCAAGTAAAACATCAAGTGATTTTCTATTTGTAATTTGCTTGACACAAGCCTTAAAATTTGGCTTTCCTTCCTTATCTAACACACCAGGATAATCACTCTCCCAAAATGTGAGCATTCCTTTTTGAGCACAAAGATTATCATTATCATGATATCTAGGCTGTATTATATGTAATGGTATTTTGGGGTTATATATAACTAGATTTGTTCTCAAGGCCCATATTTCCAAATTGTGTTTTGGAGAATAATTATCACCTTCTCTAAATGCCGCGAAAGCCTTAAGTAGGTGATTTTTTTCCTTCGAATCATAATAAACACCCTTGGTTGCAAAGTACAAGGCAACATAGATATCATGAGTCCAATCTAGTAAACGTGTTTTGACACCATAGTGTTGGGCAAGAGCTGCTAACTCCCAGTACTTTTTAGGAATCCATTTCGACTTACAAAATAATGTTTCAGCGTCAACACCTGGAAATAATGAATTACGAAGCGATTCTACATGAGGAATATACAAGCCGCAAGTGTCGCAAACACGATAGAAATCTTGGAGCAAATTATACTCTTGTAGAATCTGAGCAAACTCAGTTTGAGCTAAAGAATCGAATAAATATCTCTCGTCAGCAGAATTCAATTTATTAGAATTGACGGTATCTTGAACAAGGTTTCCTCTGAGAGCAGTTGGAATCAATTCATACTCATCAGTTGAATGTCCACGATATATATATTGTTTATCGAACAAATTATATAACTCTCCCTTATATGAGATGGCTTTTAAAAAATCATCTGCATTTTCATAATGGATGGTCTTGATATATGGAGAATCTTGTATGTGTAGCATAGTTCATTTTTAGTTTATCATATATTTCCGTATTGTATCTAAGCATTTTGCATAATAGTTAACAAAATCTATTTGGCGACAATACATTTCGGCTAAGACAGGAGGATAGCTGATTCTTATCAATTGCTTGAACATTTGGACTTGAAGTTCTTTTTTGATGTTGATTTCCATAATAAAAAAATTTATTTAACCCTTAGACAAAGATACACATTTGCTCTAAAACAACGCACATTTATTTCACTGTTTTATTGACATTCTATTGACATATTATTGAATCAAAGTTACAGCATTGTTTTGTAATGTGGTATTAGCAGTCGCTTGATTTACCTTTGTGATAAATCAACGATTCTACCTTGACAAGACAGCATCTTTGCTATTTTAATGCACAACTGTTTCTCCCATTCTCATTGAAGCTAATTCTGGGACACACGCACAGCACGGATGGACAACCCTTTGCAGCGATAGTTGCTGTTCCAACCCACGATGTCCGAGCCGAAGTACAGGAAATAAGCGTTGTAGGGGTAGTCTTGGTTGAGCGTGCGAGACCAAAAATAGCCGCATGAGCCTACATCGTAAAGCGACTCGTTCCAAAGGTTGCCCGCAGCGGGTAAGAAGATGGTGTTCCCATTCGGTCCAGTAGCCAATTGACCATTCACGCCATTCCTTGCTGCACGAGTCCAAGTGCAATAATCCATCAGTTCTTGCAGTTGCACCCAAGTCGGCATGCGCCATAACGCGCCCCAGTTCACATAAGCCGCATCGTCTTCGTGATCCAAATCCGTATTGTTGTCAACCCAACCGTAGGTGCCTTTAGTGCAATACTTCGTCAGCAAGTCAAGACTGCCGTTACACCACCTGTAACCAGCCCAGCTGTAGCCCCCTTGAGGTTCGGTCTCACCCCAAGCGAAGTAGTCACCGTATTCCTCAGGACTGTCTGCACCAACATTGCATGTAGCCCATAGTGTACCGCTGGGCAGGCCCAGGTCAACCCACTCGTGATCTTCGGGCTCTGGACTAATGTTTGGGCCAAGAGCGAGGCGCAACCCGAGGCTGCTGTACTCGTACTCAGGGACGCATTCCGCGCGGTACGACACACGACAACCACTGGGGGTGTTGGCCCAACTACCACCACGGTGCACGCGATAAGAACCCGTTGAGGGACCAATAGGATTGGTCTGCGCATCACCGTTGTAAGAGCCATACCTGTCACGGCACCACTCCGACACGTTGCCACTCATGTCGTACAGGCCTAACTCGTTGGGGGCTTTAGTAGCAACCGCATGGGTTTTTCTATCATTATAGGGATAATCGTAGCACCATGCCACATCGCCAATCGTATTACCACCAGCATATTTATAGCCTTTGCTCTTGTTGCCGCCACGAGCTGCAAACTCCCATTCCGCCTCGGTAGGCAGGCGGAAGGCCTTGCCAGTCAACTGGCTCAACTTAATGATAAACGTCTTACAGTCTTCCCAAGAAACATTTTCCACTGGGTGCTGCAGGTAGCCAGTAAAATTGCTCGGATTGCTGCCCATCACAGCAAGCCACAAAGCCTGAGTCACTTCAGTCTCGCCGATGCTGTAACCCGACAACGTCACCAAATGGGCCGGCTTCTCATTGTCCATTGCATCCTCATCATCATCTGATGCACCTATCGTAAAAGTGCCGCCCTTAACAGCCACCATCGTGAAAGTTACGCCGTTTACCGTGAAGGTCTCGGTATGCGGTTCATATGGTTCCTCCCATGGCCATCTGCCACTCAACAGGTAGTCAATTAATGCAGTTACATCGCCAATACTAACGTTGCCATCTTGTTCAATATCAGCATTTTTCACACTAATTGACTCAGTATCACCATTTAGTAAATAATCAATTAATGCTGTAACGTCACCTATGTTAATATATCCGTCGCAATTCACATCTCCCGTTTCGGTATAGACCGTTACTTCGCAAGTGTCGGGATTACCCCTGCCATCCGCAGCATTAACTGTGATGGCAGCTGTGCCTTCAGCAACGCCGACCACCATAATAGAGCCATTCACGATGCGCGGAATGGCAACTTCAGGATTACTTGAAGTCACTGCAAGTTCAACAGCAAAAGGTGAGCAAGTAGTATTCAGTGCTAAAGTGTGGTTTGGCAACAGACTCGCTTCATGATTGTCGAGGGTGATAGTAACTCGCGGTGAGGTCACAGTCACATGGCATACAGAAATTTTATCAATACACGTAGCCCATATTTCACATTCACCTACTGCAACCGCTGTTACAGTACCACCGCTGCTAACGGTGGCAACAGATGTGTTAGTTGATGACCAGTACACAGTGTTCGGAGTGGCATTGCTAGGAACAACAGTTGCAGACAATGATAGATGCTGGCCAATTTCCAACTCGGCTTCATCAGTGTTCGTCGTTACTGACAGCGGCTCAATAGCATCAGATAGGATGTTGTTGAAGTTGTACCAGTAGAAAGTGGTGAAATAAGAGACCATGCCCGCGGCGGGTACATGGAGGGTTGCGCCATAGCCAGTAAAGGTGTTAGATACACACGCAGGGGGAATTGTTGCATAACAATAGATAACGCTGGGATTAACTTGCAAGTTATCAAGAGAGGTCACGCTGCTACTGATATAAAGCGTCGAGCCATCTTGATAGACACCATCAGCTAATTGTTCGAAAGAGTTTGCCATTAATGGTAGCATGGCAACCATCAGTATTAGAGTTAAAATAGATTTCTTCATATTGTATTTGCTTTAGTTTGTAATAGTTGACAATAAAAGAAGCGTGGGCTGCTATTTATGCCACGCTTTGTGATCTGACGGTCGTGAGAAAACCGATAGTACAAAAAGGGGATAAAGGGAGACAGTCCACGCCGTAGCGTGGAAGCCGTCATGCCTTTCTCTTGTACTATTTTAGAAAATTTCTCACGTTTTCAGATCACAAGAATAAGCATAACGCTTCTTGATTCCAAAATGTCTTGGATTGACTAGCAATCCACCGCAAATATAGACATAATTCCGCAAATTCTCTCATTTTGAGTGTATTTTTCTTGCCTATTCTTTGAGATGTGAGTTTTTTCCCGAGTTTTGAACTGAGCCCAGTTGAATAATGGCAGTGGAAATCTTCAGATTTATCAGAACTTTCTGTTGTTTGAGATTATTTGAGTTTTAAATCGATGTATTTTTCTATAGTTTTAGCACTCGAATAGGAATGATGGTAAGCGGTTAAGGCAAGAAAGACCTACAAAATAATTGATAAAAAAATGGAGATGCAGACCTGTTGTGGAAATGAAGAAAAAACACTATCTTTGTGCCCCAATTAATGAAAGTCGATGGCAATGAAGAGGAAAGAAAAGCCCGCGAAGCGGGGACAGATGATACTTTACATTGTGCTGCTCGCCGTGGTGGTGGGATTCATGGTGGCGCTGAGCATGTGCGACAAGCCCGTGGATCAGGCCGGCACCCAGCACAGCGGCGGCGACACGCTCGACATTGCCATCGAGTATTCGCCGGTGACCTATTACACCTATGACGACACGCTGGGTGGGTACAACTACGACTTGCTACGCATGATTTCGCACAATACCGGCCGTCCGATGAAGTTCCACCCCATCGTGACGCTCGAGAAGGCGCTGACAGGGCTGGAAGAGGGACGCTATGACGTGGTAGTTGCCCAATATCCCATGACAGCCGGCGACACAGCGCGCTACGCCTTCACCCAGCCCATCTACATCGACCAGCAAGTGCTCGTGCAGCGGCGTGTCAGCAAAGCCATCCACTCCCAACTCGACCTGGCAGGCGACACGGTGTGGGTGGTCAAGGGGTCGCCCATGAATCAGCGCATCGCCAGCCTGAGCCGCGAAATCGGGGACACCATCTATGTCCATGTTGATGAACTGTATGGTCCCGAACAACTGATGATGATGGTGTCGGCGGGTGAAATCCGCTATGCCGTCGTGAACCGCTCCATCGCCAGGGCGATGGCATCCAAGTTGCCCAATCTGGATGGCTCGGTTGCCATCAGCCTGTCCCAGTTCCAATCCTGGATAGTATCCAAGCACCGACAAGGACTGTGCGATACCCTCAACCTGTGGCACAATCAGGTGAAACGTGACACAACCGCCTATTTGGGATTGCAGCGCCGTTACTTCGGCGGCACATTCCCGACCTTGGCACGATAATCGGCACGATTATTGGCACGATTATTGGCACGATAATTTGATATTATCGGCTGCACCTCAGCCATTGATGCAAGCATCATGGCCTTCGGTTGGCACGATAATTTGATATTATCGGCTGCACCTCAGCCATTGATGCAAGCATCATGGCCTTCGGTTGGCACGATAATTGCAGTGTTGCTATACATTTACCCATTCAACACATCCATCAATATGCGCATCAGGAAGAAAAAAAACTCTACAACAGCCGACTTTGAACAGTTTCTCAAGACTTACAACTGCCGCTATGACATTGACCATGATAACAATGCCACAGTTTATAACTTTGAGTATCAGGCAGCTCACTTTGTCGCCGCCATCCGCAACCAAGATGACTGCGTGGAGGTGACCTATCCCACTATCGCAACTGTGCCCATGAGCCAGCTCGACCTGGTGCGCTCCAAGTGCAATGAACGCAACAACAGCAATATTCTGTTTAAATACAGCTACTCGATTGACCACGAGAAGAATGAGGTGAATGTCCACATGTCGTTCTTTAACAACCGTGTCACCCCCGAGGACATGGCCCACCAGTTGGGGGCAGCCTTCCACTTCCAGCGCGAATGGTACCGTGACTTTGACGAGGCGGTGGCCATCAGCAAGGACAACGACACGTTGGATCTGGAGAGCGAGCTCTACAAGCATCATCGCGAGATGTTTATGCTGCGTCGGCTGGAGCTGAGGCACCAACTCGACAGCAGTGCCGCCTCGGTTGCCGCTGGCACCAACGCGTTGCCCCTGTGGCAACTGCTCGAAACGGTCTCTCCCCTGCCCCAGGCCAGCCTGCTGTTTATGACAGTGAACACCGTCAGCGGCCAGGAGCGCCTCGAGGACGAAAAGGCCATCCGCGACTACGACCTGCGCCGAGCCCTTGTCGAGGGCGAGGGCAAGCAGGCACACCTCACGCGGGACTATGCCGTGCTTGACCTGCACTACAAGCAGGGCCATGACCAGCAGCCGCGCATGACCACCATCACCCTCACTGCCGAGGGCGAGGACGACCACAGCATCTACACGCGCGTCACCGTCACCCATGTGCCGCGCAATGCCAGCCGCATGAACTCGTTGAGCAACGAGAACCGCCAGCCCCAGAGCGTGAGCCTGCTTATCGCCCTGGACCGCAGCAGCGACAAGCAGCGACAGCAGGAGTTTGACTACATGTGGAGCGACGCCCAGCTCAAGGCCCGCAACGGCGAGAATGACAGCCTGACCGATGACCAGCTGCTGCTGGGTCAAGTCAGGGTCGCCGACGTGGCCTACAACATGTACTGGGGTGTGCAGGCGTTCAACAGCGAACGCTACTATGAGGCGATACTGTATCTTGAGAACGTGTTCAACAGCTACCGCTGCGACTTCTTTGAGATGGGTTCCGAGGGCAAGCGCCTCTTCATGGAAACGGCCTACAAGCTGGGATTCTGCTACAACGAGCTGGGGCTCTACCGCCAGGCATTCTATTATCTGGACCTGATGGCCAACGACGGCAACATCCGCCACACCATGGAACTGGTGAACTCTATGGCCAACAGCAAGGACTTGCGCCTGTTCAGCTACACCGAGGGCGTAATGGAAGAGGTGAAGCGCAACTTCAACGAGAACGACGAGTTGCCCGACAACATCAAGGACTTCATCAACTTCATGCGCCGTCGCCGCGGCTATGCCTTCATCGACTTCAACCAGCTCGACAAGGCCGAGAAAATCTTCACCCAGATGCTCGACGAGGAAGACAATGCCGACTACGCCATCAACGAGCTCGCCTACATCAAGAAGCTGCGCCAACTGCGCGGCGAGGAACCCACCGACCAAAACAACGACGTGCCTCAAGACGGCCCCGCCGACGACCTCCCATTCTAATCATCACAACAAGAAAAAAAACAATAAGAATAATTACAAAACGACGAGACTACGAGAAAAAGAAAACAATAAGTACAATAAATACAATCTGTTGTGAGTCAGATATTTGTATTTATTGTACTTATTGTTTTCCTTTTATTATTTGACGGGCGGGGTTGTTGTTAGGAAGTGTGGTGGAGGGCGGTGCCAAAGTAGCGGGGGATGGGGGTCTCGAAGTAGAGGGGCTCACCAGTCACGGGATGATGGAAGGCCAGGCGGAAGGCGTGCAGGCACATGCGGGTGCCTGGGTCGTCCTGGCGGCCATATTTGCCGTCGCCCACCACGGGGTGACCGATGTCGGCCATGTGGACGCGAATCTGGTTCTTGCGTCCCGTCAACAGGTGGAGATAAAGCAACGCGCGTTCCTTGGCCTGCTCCACGAGTTCCCACTCGGTCGAAGCCCACTTGCCGCCGTCATCGACGGGGCTGCTGACGACGACCATGCGGTCGGTATCATGCAGCCAACTCTCGACTTTGCCCTGTGGCTCTTCCATGACACCCTCGACCACTGCGACATAGCGGCGGTCGATAATGGTGGCGTGCCAGTCGGCTGTCATCTGCTGCTGAACGTCAATGCTCTTGGCGTACACCATGAGGCCCGACGTGCGGGCATCCAGGCGATGCACCACATGGGCGGTGCAACGCTGGCGCGTCTCGGTGAAATGACGGTCGAGCAGGGTCTTCATGTTCAGGCTGCCAGCCCCTACGGGCATCGACAGCACACCCTGCTGCTTGTCCACGACTACCACCCACTGGTCCTCATAGACGATGTTGTAGTGGGGGTTACGCGTGGCCGAGGGACGCGCATGACGACGGATTTTCACAATGCTCCCCTCGTCAAGAGGGTAGTCCACGTGGGTTTGCACGTGATCGTCAACGGTGACGCCGCCATGAGCCAGGATGGACTTGGCCTTGTTGCGGCTGATGCCGTCGAGCGTTTGCATCACAAATTCAAGCAGTTTGCTGGGCTGCTTCACCTCGCGGACGAGCGCTTTGTCGTCGTTGCGGGGCACACGGTGGTCATGAGGTCGTCCCATTATTCAGTTAATAGTTAACAGTTTACAGTTTACAGTTAATAGTTATTAATCGAAGATGTGGCGCAGGCGGGAGAAAATGCGGCTCTTGTCGCCATCGGAGGGCTTGACATGTTCACCGGCATTCTGCAGCATGGTGATGGCCTCTTTCTCCTTCTCGTTCAGCTTCTCGGGCATATAGACCATGACGTTGATGAGCAGGTCGCCAGTGCCATAGCGTTCGGGAGAAGGCAATCCCTTGCCACGCAGACGCAGAATGCTGCCAGGCTGAGTCCCAGGCTTGATGGTGACACGCGCCTTGCCATCGACGGTGGGCACATCCACCTTGCCGCCCAACACCGCCGTTGGGATGTCGAGCATGAGGTTATAGATGAGGTCGTTGCCGTCACGTGTGAGCTGGGCATCGCGCACCTCCTCGATGACCACGAGCAGGTCGCCAGGCAGGCCACCGCCAGGGGCATCATTACCTTGACGTCCCATGCGCAGGGTCATGCCGTCGGCAACGCCAGCGGGAATGCTGATGCTCACCACGTCCTCTTTGCGCACGAGGCCTTTGCCGCCACAATGGGGGCAAGCCTCCTTGATACGCTTGCCGCTGCCGCCACAGGTGTGGCACACACTCTGTGACTGCATCGTGCCGAACATCGTCCGCTGCATGCGCACCTCTACACCCGAACCGTTGCAGGTGGGGCAAGTCTCCAGCGCAGTGCCATTTTTGGCACCAGTGCCATGGCAATGGTCACAGGACTTCATGCGGGGGATGCGCAGCTTCTTTTCGGCACCCTTGGCAATCTCACTCAGGTTCATCTTGACGCGCACGCGCAGGTCAGTACCACGCTTCACGCGCTGAGCCTGACCGCCGCCACCGCCGCCAAAGATATCCCCAAAGCCGCCAAAACCGCCGAAACCGCCGAACAGGTCGCCAAACTGGCGCAGGATGTCCTCCATCGACATGCCGCCGCCATAGCCGCCACCACCCATCTGCTCACCGGCAAAACCAAACTGGTCATAGCGGGCGCGCTTATCGGGGTCGCTGAGCACATTATAAGCCTCGGCAGCCTCCTTGAATTTCTCCTCGGCAGCTTTTTTCTCGGCATCGCTCTTGCCTTGCTGCTTGTCGGGGTGGTACTGAATCGCCAACTTGCGATAGGCCTTCTTCAGGTCATCGGCAGAGGCGTTCTTATCCACGCCCAACACCTCGTAGTAATCTCTCTTCTGAGCCATTTTATCTTGAAATCTCTCTAATCACTAATCTCTAATCACTAATCACCAATCGGCGCATAGCGCGCTTCCTTAACTGCCGACAACCACCTTGGCGTGGCGCAGCACCTTGTCGTTGATCATGTAACCCTTGATGGTCGTATCGATGACCTTACCCTTCATCGAGGGGTCGGGAGCGGGGAACATGGTCACCGCCTCGTGCACATCGGTATCAAAATCCTTGCCTGTCGAGTCGATGGCTGTCACGTGCTGACTCTCAAGGTATTTCACAAATTTATTGTAGATGAGGTCAACACCCTCCCTGAGGCTGTCGAGGTCACCACCCTTGCTGATGGCGTCCAAAGCACGCTCCAAATCGTCAACAACGGGCAAGAGGTCCCTCATGGCACTCTCGGCACCGTTCTTGAGCAGGTCGGCTTTCTCCTTAAGTGTGCGTTTGCGGAAGTTCTCAAAGTCGGCCATCAGGAACAGGTATTCCTTCTTCTCGTGCTCAAGGGCGGCTTCAAGTTCGGCAATCTTCTTTTCAGGGTCAAGGGCATCCTCTTTCACCTGTTCTTGTTCCTGCTGTTGCAGCTCCTCGTTGAGCGCCTCGTCCTGTGCGGCCTTGGCCTCCGTGTTTTGATTCTTTTTGTTCTTTTTTGACATATTCGTTGTTGTGTTTATCTCCTTGTTTTATCTTTTTAACAGACTACAAAAACCAGTCCAACGCACCGTCAGCCCGACAAAAAGGGGCAAACGGTGGAATTCATGGTTTTTATAGCGGTAAGCGACTACAGGGAAAGGACAAAGGTGGCGTAATCGGCAAAAGTGTCAGCCGCGTTTTCTGCCAGTTTGTCACTATCGAAAATACCGAAAACAGTTGAGCCCGAGCCCGACATAGCGGCATACTGGGCGCCCGCGTCGAGCAAATGTGCCTTGATGAGCCACAACTGCGGCAAGGCAGCAAACACACTCGGTTCAAAATCATTGACCAGCAGGCCATCCCACGCCTGTACCGGTCGGGATATGATGTCGGTGAGCGGCATATCGGGAGCCTGCGGATTGACCCGGCTATAGGCCGTGCGGGTATCCACCCCCATCGGCGGTTTCACCAGCAGCAAGGTCTTGCCCTTGAGGTCCACATCCACCAGCGAAAAGACGTCACCAATGCCTGTTGCCATCAGCGGTCGGTTATAGACAAAGAAAGCGCAATCGGCACCCAGTTTGGCAGCCATCGCCGCCAGCTCCTCATCGGCAATTCCCAAATCAAACATCCTATTGAGCATCACCAGGGTGTGCGCGGCATCGCTTGAGCCGCCCCCCAGTCCCGCGCCGTCGGGGATGTGCTTGTACAGGTGCATCGCCACGGGCGGTATGCCATATCGCTTTTGCATGAGGCGATAGGCCTTCATCACCAGGTTCTTCTCTTGCGGACAGTCCACCGCATTGCCATAGCAGGTGAGTGAGACCTCGTCGGCAGGGACTATTTCCAGCACATCAGTGAGCGGGATGGGATAAAACACCGTCTCGATATTGTGGTAACCGTCGGCTCGACGTTCCACAATGTTAAGACCGAGGTTGATTTTTGCGTTAGGGAATGTTATCATCTTGTTGAAAATGTATCACAAAATAGGACTCATCAGGCGAATAATCGACTCGAGCGCCTTCTGCATCAATGGGCGCTGTTTCCACTTGCCCATGCTCAGCCTCGTGCATTGCTCCATGTCGGATTCAAACACTGCGCGCATTTTGCTGTTAAACTCCTTGTCGTAAACCAGCACATTAAACTCAAAGTTGTGCTCAAAGCTGCGGAAATCAAAGTTGGTCGAACCCGTCGTGACAAACTCGTCATCGACGATGACAACCTTGGAATGCAGCACGGTTGGCTCATACAGATAGACCTTGATACCCGACAGCAGGCACTCCTTGATGTAGGAACTCGTTGCCAGACGCAACATCTCGGAGTCGGGCTTGCGCGGAATCATCAGGCGCACGTCAACGCCCGACAGGGCTGCGCTTTCCAAAGCCTTGACCAACGAGTCGCTGGGCAGGAAATAGGGCGACTGGATATAAACGCGGTGTTTGGCCAGGGCGATGGCCTTGAAAAACACAAACGAGATGTTGTTCCATCGGTTAGTGGGCCCACTGCCCATCATCTGCATGATGATGTTCTGGTCGAGGACGGGACCGTCATAGCGCATCGTCGGCGAATTGAGGAGTTTGCGAGTCGTGAAATTCCAGTCGATGGCAAACGAGTACTGCAAGGCCGTCACAGCTTCGCCCGTCACCCGCAGGTGAGTGTCGCGCCAAGCGCTCCACTTCTTGTCGCCAGTGACATAGCGGTCGGCGATGTTCATACCGCCAATATAGCCCACCTTGCCGTCAATGACCACAATCTTGCGGTGGTTGCGCCAGTTCACGCGGAAGGCGAACTGTGTGAACGACAGCTCAAGGAACGGGTGAACCTCGATGCCCGCGCCACGCATCTGCTTGAGCACGCGCGACGGCATATAGAAAGACCCCACGTAGTCATAGAGCACACGCACCTGCACCCCCTCGCGCGCCTTCTTCATCAGCAACTGAATCAACTCGGTGCCAACCTTGTCGTTCTCGATAATGAAATACTGCACATGGATGTGATCGGTCGCCGCGGCAATATCGCGCTTAAGTGACTCAAACTTGTCGGCACCATTGGTAAACATCTCGACATCGTTGCCGACAAACAAGTGTGAACCAGCCAATTTGTCAACCAGCGCTATGAGTTGGCGGGATTCCTCGGAAAGTCCACTGGTCGCCTCCACAGGATAGGAGAAATTGTTCATGCGACGCAACTCACGCAAGGCTGAGCGCGATATCAGACTCATACCCTTGAGGCTGCGGCCAAAAATGAGGTAAATCACCAGTCCCAACACCGGCAAGAGCACAAGCACCAGCACCCACGCCATCGACTTGACCGGGTTGCGGTTCTCGCTCAGCACCACCACAATCACGGCAAGCACAGTAAGGAAATACAACACCAATAAGATGTTGTAAACCACGTTAGCATATGGGAACAACTCAGCGAGAAACATTAGGCCTCAATTACTCTCTTTATGTCGCATTATTAATGCCGTCACATGGCGGCTGGATATACTCCCGAAACAACAACGGACGTGACAACATCACGTCCATTTATCCATCCGCATGGCGGCTATCAATACTGTACCAGCGGGCACGGTATCAACGCACCACCACCTTGCGAGACCACTGGTTGCTGAATTTCACGATATAGAAACCCTTGGGAAGTTCCACCGATACGCGCTGTTCAGCACTCACACGCACCACTTTAACAAGCTGCCCAGTGATGGAATAGACATTGAACACGGCGTCACTGTTGCCAGCAGTGAAGATGATCCGGCCTTCAGCACCCTGCGCAGTTGGTCCAGTCGCCGCAGTCTCTACACGCTGCGGCAAGAAGTTGTCGGGGACAGGAGCAGCAACCGCAGCACCCATCGCCAACAGGCAGACCACTATGTAGAGTAACCGTTTCATCTTGCGCATTCACGTTGTTTCAATCTGCAAAGATAGTAACTCTCTTGCAAAAATCCAACATTTTGTCCCAGATTTCAATCTTTAGACACCGTAGATGCCCTAAAGTTGCATCCCCCCACCACCATTTTAACAACAATTAATGCAATAACCGAATCAGGTAAGCCTTCAAAAAAAATCACTTGCGGATAATTTGGCCAATTTTGCTGGTCAGATTGGGTCCCAACACTTTTCGCGCCATTTGCTTAATCGAGCCTTCGCTATCAATCAATGAATTACGCAACAACTTGATAGCATCACTCTCATCGTCAGAGTCTGTAAACACCTCAAAAACGACAGGACGGTCTTTTGCCTCAGGGGCAAAGAATTTAGCGGCGGATGCCTTGTACTCTTCCTTGTTGGATGCACTCATATACTCATATCCCAAATCACTGGCAAAGTGCTTAACCAAATTTGGAGACTTAAAGCCAAAATGCCCAGCTGCCGCCATAAAGGGGTCGCCATCTTCGCCAAACCGTGAAGCGGGATGGTCGAAATTATGGAACTCTGTGCCACGGCCGTTATTGATGAGCATAATGCGCACATTCTTACCCACATGCCTATTACCCAGCACGTTCAAGTCATAGAAGAACGCCAAGTCGCCCACAACCGCAAAGCACAATCTGTCAGGATCGACCAGTGATGCCCCGATAAGCGTGGACACATCACCATCAATGCCAAAGCCGCCCACATTGCATGCAGTCTTCACGCCCTTGGGCAAATCAAAATAATTCCAGCAACGCAATGAGTTCAAGATGCCCACGTGCAGGATCGAGCCTTCAGGAATCATCGGTGCGCTCTGCTTGGCAATCCAAACGTTAGAGAAGGGGAACTCCGGCAATATCTCAAGTGCCTGATTGTTACACTTGCGACAAGTTTCAAGATAGCCGGTCTTGTTGCCATCACCAACGGCATAATGACGGAAGAACGTGATTTCCTCCATTTCAAAAACTATGCGCAAGCGTTTGAACCGATCCCTGATTTCCCCGTCAGGACTCACGCGCCACAATGCATCGGGGACAAGCGCATCCATTGAGTAATCTCCACTGACCTCACCAATGTGAATCATCAAATTTGGACGTATGGGCTCTTTACCCCAGTTGAATTGAGAGGCCAACAGTGCCGCATGGAACTCATACTTACCATGATACCCACTGGTGACATCACAAAAGACTACCGCATCATGAACAGCACAGAAGGCATCTACGGCCTCGGTCAATTCTTTGCTGAAAGGCTGATGAGCACCCACAAAGATGCCGATTTTGCCTTTTTCGGGCAACTTCGGGAATTCTTCATGTGGCATAATGCGACGAATCCTGCGCGCGGGAGGCAACTCACGCAGCGAGAAATCCTTATTATAAGATGTCTCAAGGTTGATATGGACAGGGCCTCCACCATGACGGCTCAATGCGAGCAACGCCTTGTTCACCCTGATCTCGCAATCCCACACCTGTTCAGAATCCCGAGGAATGGGTAACAGCAAACTCTCCACAACGGTATCGGCCTGCTGCCGTGACCTATCGATTACCTGAGGAACAAGATGCCCCACCTTCACTGGATTTTGGGTTGACGTCACGGCTAATACAGGCAACTTACGGTAATGGGCCTCGGTTAATCCCGAGATGTAATTCCTTGATGCGGTGGCGCCAGTGCAACTTAGCACAACAGGCTCCCCTGTTTCGCTGGCAATACCACATGCCATATAGGCTGCCGAACGCTCATCAACCGAAGAGAACACCTTAAAAAACGGATCGCACTGAACACTGGCCACAAAATTGATGTTAGTTGTACCAGGAGATGCTATTACATATTTAATTCCGTAGGCTTTGAGCAGTGCCACCAATATCTGCACATTTCGCTCAGCAGAATAAAACTTATCCATAATTGAAGATTATTATTTCCACCTCGCATTAATGGTTTTGCCATTATTGCAGGTGATGATTTGTCCTGATATACAATTTGAAACATCCGAGAGCAGGAATACCGCCACCTCGGCAATCTCCTCTGGCAGGTAAACCCTGCCATTGGGATTATAAGAACAATTAAGATTGCTCTCGGGGTTAAAGCCTGTCATGGCCGTCGCTGTCACTCCAGGAGCAATGGCATTCACCCTTATCCCATTCTTGATGTGATAATAGGCAAGTCCTTGAACCAAGCTATTAATGGCCGCCTTGGTCCACCCATAAGGGCGGCAATCAACCGTATCTCCGGTTTCAGAAGAAATGAACAAAATGTTGCCTTTAACCGCATTTTGCTCCATGTGGGACATCACCTTCTGCGTCAAGAAGAACGGCCCACGCATATTAGTGGATATCTGCAGGTCAAAGCCTTGTGGCGACACAGCCTTATAGGAACTCTCATGCAGCGAGACACCAGCATTATTCACTAAACAGTCGATGCCGCCAAGCTCCTGGATAGCTTGGTTTACAAATGAATCAAAAGACTCAATCTGGGTCAGATCCAATGACAAGGCATAACAACCCAGCTCCTGTGAGACCTTTTCCAATTCACTTTTATTCCGGCCTGTTATTAAGACTTTAGCACCCTCTTCAGTAAATCGTTTGGCTATAGCATAACCGATTCCTTTAGTACCACCAGTGACAACAACACGCTTACCCTCCAAGCTGTTGTTTGGAGCCAAGTAAGACACCTTAGCAGTCACTACTCGGGCCGGTCTTAGAAGATTCTTGATTTTTCTCAATATAGCCATATCTATTTCTTTGTTATTATCAGGATGAGGCGCTACGGTAGCGCTTTACACCCTGATTTCTTATTGAACATGAACAATTCACCCATTACCTTGCCAATCATTGGGCAAATAACGGATTCATCTTCATTAGGAGCTCTTGACCTTTTTCAAAGCAGACCTTATCATGCCTATCAAGGTCACGCGCTCTTTAGCATTCAATCCCACCCAATAAATGACTGCTGCAGATGATGTGAAACTAACCAAGCACAACAATATCAACCTTAATATCGAGCTTGGCATTGTCAAGTAAATCAATAATGGCAAGGCCATGGATATCAACAGCACAATTGCGCATTTCAAAAGGACACCTTTTAGGTATATGCCCCAACTCATTTTGATCAGATCTTTAACCAAATAAATTCTGACAAAAACCAATGCAAAATACACGATTGCAAAGACAGCATAGGACCAAATCGGGCCACCACCAAGTTTAAAAGCCAACCATGTGAGCGGGAAAACCCAAAAACCACAAACCGTCATGACGATTTGGTATTTCTTGATATCTCCTGTTGCCAACTGTGCAGTGACAAGGGTGTTGCCAATCACAGTGGTCATGGTGCACAACATTGTCATCCTGACAAACAGGACTGAATATTCGGGCACTTTTCCGAGCCATAAAGATAGAATGCTTTCGGTCTCCAATGAGATTGGTATCGCAAAGAATATCACCAGGAAAAACGAAAACTTCGCCCCACTGCACACAAGTTGATGCATATAGGGTAAGTCTCCTGCAGCATACGATTTCGTGATCTGCGGATTCAATGCCACCATAAAATTGTCGATAAAATGATGGGCTATTCCATTGAGCTGATTGGCTATTCCTCTTGCGGCATTCAAGGTCACACCAAAATAAATGTTAATCAAGATATTGATACCTTGACTATTGAATATCCATGCCGCACTTCCAAGAAAATTCCAGCCTGCAAAACTCGTCATTTCCTTGAATAGAGAGGTGTCGAACACAAGTTTGTAAGTACACTCTTCAAAGTGTTTCTTGCAATATCGGGCGTAGATAAAACGGATGACGATGCCAACAGTAACGCCCAACACCATATAGGTTTTCAGCTTATCATATGGCGACAGGTACAAGGCGTAAACTATCAGCAACTTGAGCACAACCTGAAGGATTGACATATAGGCGAAAACACTCATCCGTTCGTGTGAAACGATCGAAGCACTATAAGGCACGCTTATCAACCCAATCGCAAACGAGATAAGACTGCAACCCAATACCCAATCTGCAGCGCCCATTCTATCTGCCGGAATGTTCATCTTGTGATGAAGGAACCATCCTCCAGCTGTTATGCCCACGACAACGACAACTAGCGAGATAACAACCTGAACATTCAATGATGTGGAGAATATCTTTTTTAATTTCTCCATATCACCTCGACCCAATTCAAAGGTTAAATAGCGGCTGATGGCTCGAGACAGAGATCCAGAAATCACTGACAACATCGATACCACACCACCTACTGCATTATAAACACCATAGTCCGTAACGCCCAGCACTTGCAAGATCACTCGGCTTGTGAATAAGCTGATAAGCATCATGACGATCATACGGATGTACATGACGAGTGTATTCTTGGCAATACGGCGATTATTAGCCCCACGATCCCTCATATCGAGATCTGAGTTCAGAACCATGTCGTTATTATCAGATGATGTGTCTATTGACATATTGTCATTCAGTAATCTTAATTACGCCTCGCCAACAGGATAAGGACATCCTTGCAAAGCAGATATGAACAACAAAAGTACTTACACTCGCCGACATGGCAAAACTTTTGATTGAATTTTTCTGTTTCGGTTTTCCATACTTGCTGCAGTAAGGCCAACACAGCTATGTGTAAAAAATGTCACAATCCTTTAACAACCCATTAATTATCAATCAGATTCAAACTAAAAGGAGTGCGAGGCTCCGGGGGTTGAGCCCTGGAGCCTCGCAATGTTATGGATCAGGAAGGGGCATCGGTGCTCTTGAGCACCGCGATGCCCTTGCCATGCTTATTCAGCGCCGTTCATCAGATAGTCAATCAGGGATGTTGCGTCACCGAGGGTGACAGCGCCATCCTGGTCATAATCAGCCGCCGTAACATCCATTCCTTCACCAATTACGCCATTGACAAGGTAGTCAATGATGGCTGTCACGTCACCGAGGGTGATTACACCATCCTGGTCAAGGTCGCCCAGCAGAACAGAGAGATCGGGAAGGACTACCTCCTGGATGCTGCTCCAAGCGCTCTCTGTACCGTTGACATAGAGGGCCTTAACGTGGTAGAAGTAGGCCTGGCCAGCCGTGAGTCCGGTGGCAACGAATGATGTCAGATCAGGAGCAATGCCCTCAAACAGGAAGTTCTCTTCGTTACCCCTCAGGCTTGGAGCACTCAACATGAAGGGCCCGGGATCCAAAATCTCGCCGCCAATGATCTGAATGCTCTGAATCTCGGGATAATAACCGGTCTTGACCGATACGACGCCATCATTGTTGCAATTGAGCACAACGAGGTAGGTGTCAAGTTCTGGAGCAAGATAGATTTTCTTGGAGTCCTCAGAGGTAAAGATGGTCAAGTCGGTATTGGTGGTACCCTTGGGATAATTCTTTGCCTTGATGATAACGCTCACCCTGCTATAGCCCGACAGGTCACAGTGGGCGCTAAGGATACAGTCACGACCCGGGGATACGAAACCACCATCCAGATAGAAGCGGCTGCCAGTGAAGGTCCAGTCGTCAGGCAGGTAATTCTGAGCATCCGAGGCATGGTTAACCGATTCGTCGGGCACACCGCTGAAGTCCACCTGGGTCAACAGCTTGACATCGCCCCTGGGCATCACCTCAAGGGTGTAGCTCGATACATTCTCTTCGGGAGTGGCATCGCTCCAATCGGCGCGGAACGAGGTTGCAGTGATTTCCGACTCATTCAAGGGGAGCAACTCGGGACGGTACAGCTCATAAGGAGCGTTACCCGTCAGTTGCACCGTCACGTCCTCGGCACCAGGGGTGCTGCAGGTGATGGTGGCGGTATAGTTGGTAGAAGCCGTCGGCGCAAAGGTCACCGTAAAGGTCTTACCGCTCTTGGCACTCTCGATAGGCATGGTATTCTCACTCAGGGTGAACACGCCTTCGGGATCATTGAGCGTGAGCGTTGCTGCATCTTCCAAGCGGCTGCCCGACAACACGAAGGCTGCACTTGCCGTCTGGCCCTTGAAGCACTCCATGGACAGCGACTCGGTGTTGACCTTAAGGCGCGGTGCCATGTTGCCCGGCTGAATACCAATCACCATCTGCTGATACTGGTTGAACACATCACCACCGCCGTTGAAGGCGTTGAGGGCATAGTAGTTGTTGTAAGAACCGCTCCACCCGAAGTTGATGTGGTACTTGTTAGTCGAGGCATCATAGCCGTCAACATTGAAGGCATGGCCACCACCGCCCCAGCCGCCGCTGATGGCGCAGAACACAACGGGACGACCTTCGGCCATCTCTTCCTGGATTAAGGCAGCCCACTGGGCATCGGTGTACAAGGTTTGACCGCCGCTATAGGCACTGGTCTTCTTGACGACACGCACAGTTTCCTCGTCATAGCCGAAGAGCTTGAACGCATTGGCAATCAGGATGACACTATCGGCATCCACGCCACTACCATCAACGCCATAGGCCATGTGCTCGGCCTGGCCGATATAACGCATCAGCGTGGCCACAGCATTACCCTGTGCTGTCGTGTAATTGCTACCATAGTTATCCAACATATTATCCCAATCAAAGACAACGGGAGGCAAAGCAGCGACATTCACATAGGAAGTGCCGCCCCAGTAAGAGGTGCTCAACTCACAGCGGTAGGCTGGAACCTGAGGAGTCTCATAGTCGGGGAACTTCCAGTAATAGAACACCATTGCAGCCGACGTGGCGGGGCAGCCCGTCAGGCACTGCACATTGTTGATCTTGCACTGGTTCCAATAGGGAGCCTCCTGGTCCCAGTTGCACGTCAGCATCGGGGTCACACTGGCAATATTCAACGGTGCAGGATTGGGGCCGGCAACGAGTTCGGGATGAGCCTGGAGGTACTCAAGCTGCACTTTATAGGTTCCTAACCACTCACGCAAGTTGGCAGGAAGATTGTTCATGTCCAGCGGCATGTCGCCATAACCCAGAATGGGCTCGGCGCGGTCATCACCCGAGACGATGATATAACCGCCAGAGGTGTTGAACACATAGAAAGCGGCACGGTCCAGCATCTGGCTGTTCCACTCGGTGTGGGCAAGGGTGAGCTGCCCTGAAAGGGGGGCATTCAATTTGCCATTGTAACTTTTCTCTTGCACAAAACGTTGTGCTGTCTCGCGGGCAGTAACCTTGTCAACAGGACCACCCCACAGCTGCACCGTAGCAAACAGCGCAACTGCAAAAATCAAGAATCTCCTCATAAAATTGTAATTGTTTATCAACTTATAAATAATAACTTCAAGACTGAAAAAACAGCACCCCCGCCCCCTGGCGACGATACCACATTAAAAACAGGTGCAAATTTAGATAAATAAATTATAAATGGCAACTTTTTTCATGCAAAACTACACAAAAACATAATGAAATTCTTACACCCGCGGTTTATGCCCCTCTTTTTCAGCCCACAGTCAAGGCCGCGGCTCCAGCAGGCATTGTCATCGTGAGAGGAAAAAACAAGTGATTATAAAATGAAAGCAGGGAAACGCTGCATGGGTGCCATGCTTGTTTCCCTGCCTTGGGAGGAGCCGCGAGCGGGACTCGAACCCGCGACCTTTTCGTTACGAATGAAATGCTCTACCGACTGAGCTATTGCGGCTTGATGCACTGCGAGATTTGCAATGCGGGTGCAAAGGTAGCACTATTTTTCCAATCCCACAAGAGTTTGCCGTGGAAAAAACACTTATTCCACTATCTGCTTGCTGAAGGTTATTCTGATTTTTGCCTTATCCAGTTGCAGGCAAGCCACGGCAGGCCGCGACACCATGGGTGATATCTTGGTCACCACCGAGCTGGATTGGGACGAGTAATAATAGGAATAAGACTGGGAATAGGTGTAGGTCGTCACGTCAACAGGCGTGATGGTAAACTCCATATCCTCCTCGTCGGCGATGCCGCCCTTATTATTGATGATGTCCAGTATATAACTGCGCAATCCCGAGAAGTTGTACTGCTTGGTCAACGCGTCATACTTGGCATAGAACGAATCCTTGTTGTTGGTCAAGCTGTCGCCGTTGATGAACAGGTCCTTCTTGGAGGTCTTGACCATGAGCAGATAGGTGGGCGGCTGGATGTTATACTGCGTGAGCGGAATCGTCACGGGCAGCTCCAGCGAGAGGGTGTTGATGATTGACTGGTTCCTGCCCACGTTAGCGCGATACTTGTCGATGATATCCTGAACGGGGAAATGCACCTGCACATCATATCCCGCCGGGGCGACAATCAACGCCTGGCCCGCATCGGCCATCGAAGTCAGATCGTCATCGATGTCAAAGCGGATGATGTTGTTAGAGACCACCTCGGGTGTTGAGGCCAGATAGGACTGGCACTGTGCGTTGTAGATGGTGTCGGTCGTGTCGGTCAACTGTTCATGCTTGCGGTAATACACGTCCAGCTCGGTGCCCTTGATATTCATCACGTGGCCGCTGCCATAAGAGTTGGTCACATAGATGCCGGGGAACACGTCGGCAAAAGCACGCGGAGAAGAGAACTTCTCAGGGTCGGCGCGGTAAGTCCTGAACAGCTCGCGGCCAAGTTCGGTGGGCATGGGAACCGATACCACACGCACCGTGTCATGCTGAGCCGTTCCGGTCAGGTAGGACGTGGTTACCTCCACCCAACCCGACGTGGGAGAGTAGGACTCCGTGGCCAGCAGGTCGTCGGGGTCATAATAGCCCGTAGGATCAAAGTCGCTGTAGATGGGACTGGGCAGCGACTTGTTCAGGCGGTACACCGACAGGCGCATGGGCGCCAGCGAGTCGCCGGTGAAGCCGTTGGTGACGGGCACGCGCAGCTTCAGGCGGCACGAGTCGATCCACTCGGGTTTCACGCCCGCCGTGTCGATGCTCACCGCGGGCATCCATGTGGTCACAGCCTCGGCCTCAAGTGTGCCATAGCCCTCGGCACTGATACACCCCAGCATCTTGCTGGCAGTGCGCATCTGCACGCGGCTGTTACGTACCGAGTGTCCCGTGATGACAAAGGATGAATCCTCGATGACCGACGACACGCCGTCGGTGATCGAAGTGCCAATGGTTTCATCTGTGCAGGAGCACAAGACGAACAGCATTGCCGTCGTCAATATCACACAGAATGAATGTCTCATATTCCTGTAATGAAAAAACTGTTTTGATTTTAGAATAATTGTAACCCTGGTAAGGCATCAGACGCGTGGCGCCTCAATCAAACAGCGAGGTGTAGAAATCCTTCACCTTGACCAAGTCATCATCGCCCAGGAACTGCAGGTTGGGCAGCGACGAGGCAGCCGCAAGCACCGGGGCGCTGATTTCGGGTTCGCACTGGATGACGGCATCAGAATACTTCAGGGAGTAAGCCATCAACTCGTCATATCCCAGTTGCTTGCCAGCGATGGGTTTGAGCACATATTTGGGGATGCCATCCATGTGCATCTTCTCGCTCAGTCGCGCATCGAGCACACCGGGCATCTGCTCGTTGAAGAGGGCCGTCACAATCTTAGCCTCGCGGAATGAGGGGTCGTCACCGTAGAGCGTGCGGATGTAAACGGGTGCCAGTGCCGAAATCCAACCGGTGCACTGGATGATATCGGGAGCCCAGCGCATCTTGCGTATCGACTCAATCACGGCGCGCACAAAGAACATGCTGCGCTCGTCATTATCATCGGGAGAGCAGTTCATCTCCAACTCGTCGATGCGGCTGCTGGCGAAATAATCCTCGTTATAGATAAAATAAACCTGGAAATGAGCCTGCTGGAGCGTCGCCACCTTGATGATCAACGGATGGTCGGTGTCATCGATAATCACATTCATGCCCGACAACCTGATCATCTCATGCAACTGGTTGCTGCGCTCGGCAATCATGCCATACTTAGGCATGAATGTGCGTTCCTCGATGCCTTGCTCCTTTACCCCCTGGGGGAACAAGCGTCCTATCGTGGACAAACGCCTCTCGGGCACATAGGGTGCAATCTCCTGCGATATAAATAAGACTTTCTTTACTTCCATGTCGATATTACTCTTAATTTAAATGCAAAGATAGCAATTTTTTCCCTCTTCAAGCCATTTTTTACTTCAATAAAGGGAATTTTTACATAAAATGGCATCATTTTTAACATCTTCTAATCTTTCTTCCTACCTTTTTAGGCAATATCAGCCATCATGCTTACCATTATCCAAACAAGCAAAAAAAAGGCGGCGGGCACTTCCTTCAAACCAGGAAACTCCCGCCTCTTTCAAAACACACACACGATTAAATCATTACTCACTCAATATTATTCGCCTTTCATAGTGGCAGGCTTTGCTTACTCACCCTTGGGCTTGTCACAGCAGTCTTTAGGATTCTCTTCGACAGCCTTGGGCTTGTCACAGCAGCCTTCGGTCTTGCCCTCTGGGCAACAGTTGCCCTCTTTGGGCGCACGCTTGGGTTTCTGATGTTGGCGGCGGTCCTTCGGTCCGAAGCCACCACGGCCCTCACGCTTTAACTCCTCGTGCCTGAATTGCTTGAATTTTTCCTGCTGTTCAGGAGTCAGCACTTCCACAATCTTTTCGTCGATAGCGGCACGGTGTTCTCTCATTTTATCACGGCGTGACCTCTTGTCAACTTGGTCAGGATTCTCGCCCTCGGTCTTTGACGCTCTGTCCATCTTAGCTTGTGACACGCTCTCGGTGAGGATTTCGGTCACCTTGGCTTGCTGGGTCTCATCAAGGCCCAATGCCTGTGTGAGTTGCGCAACACGTTCCTTTACCATCCCTGCGCCACGCGGCGGCTGGGCACTCATCGCAACCGTGCCCATCAGGGCAACGATCAAAACTAATACAATCTTTTTCATTTTAATAGTGGTGTTTTTGAAATAATAAATCGATTTGCCTAAAAAGCGTAAAAACCCGCTTTATAGGAATGGCAAAATAACACAAAAAAAACCGAATAGAAAAATGCCCAGACGCCACTTCGTGACCAAATGGCCAATCTCGTTGACAAACGCCACAAAAATCAAGACAAAAACAGCCCACATTCAAGGCTCCACCCGATGAATATATCCAAAATTCTTGTCAATAAATCAAAAAAAATGTAACCACCCGTACAACCTAATGAAAATATGACTACATTTGCATGATTGTAAGGATATCAAGACAGGCAATGTTGACTCAAATCTATAATGGTCACGTGCTCACCCCCGAGGGGTGGATCAATGGCGGTTCGGTCATCATCGAGGACTGCCGCATCAAGGAGGTGAGCAAGAGCAGCCGCAGGCTGGATGGCATGGATCGGGCGATTGACGCTCAAGCCATGCACGTCGTGCCGGGCGGCATCGACCTGCATTGCCACGGCGGTGGCGGCAGCGACTTCCAGGAATGCTCGCGCGAGGCCTTTGAGACGGTGGCCAGCACCCACCTGCGCCACGGCACGACAGCCATCTTTGCCACCTTATCGTCATCGCCGCTCGACATGATGGAGCAGGCCTGCCAGACGTGTGACGAGCTGATGCGTGAAGGCAAAACCACCATCATGGGCATGCACATGGAAGGGCCCTACTTCAACCCGAGCAAGGCTGGAGCGCAGATGCCCGAGGTCATCCGCATCCCCGATCCTGACGAATACCGACACATCGTTGAGGATTTTGACTGCCTGCGCCGCTGGGACACCGCCCCCGAACTTCCCGGCGCCATCGAGATGGGACAATACATCACCGGCAAGGGCATCGTCGCCGCCATCGGGCACACCGCAGCCGAGTACCCCCACGTCAAGAGCGCATGGGACGCGGGCTACACCCTCGCCACCCACTTCTATAACGGCATGCCGGGCTTCCACAACGTGCGCGAGTTCAAGCACGCCGGCACCGTCGAGAGCGTTTATCTGCTCGAGGACATGGCCGTCGAAGTCATCGCCGACGGCATCCACGTGCCCTCGACGCTGCTCAACCTGGTCTATCACATCAAGGGCGTGGAGCGCACCGCCCTGTGTACCGACGCCCTCGCCGTGACCGACAGCGACAGCGAGCACGCCTTCGACCCGCGCGTCATCATCGAGGACGGCGTGTGCAAGCTCTCGGACCGCAGCGCGCTGGCAGGCAGCATCGCCACGATGGACCGCCTCATCAAGACGATGACACGCGTGGTGAAAGTGCCCCTGCAGGACAGCATACGCATGGCGAGCGAGACACCCGCCCGCATCATGGGCATCTATGACCGCAAGGGTTCCCTGCAGCGCGGCAAGGACGCCGACATTCTGCTGCTCGACAGCGACATCAACCTGCGCGGCGTCTTCTCGATGGGCGAGTTTGTCAAGGGCAGCGACCGCATTGCCCCCGCCGTCATCGTCGAGCAGTAACCCCCACCCCACGCTAAGGCGCTGAGATTTAAAAGAACTGAGATCTCGGAGTGCTCGGAGATCTCGGAGTGCTCGGAGTGCTCTGAGTGCTCGGAGTGCTCTGAGTGCTCTGAGTTCTCCGAGATCTCTGAGGGCATCTGCACGCTTTGGAGTGGGGAGTTAGTAAAAAAGAGTGAAATTTTTCGCGATATTCTTGCACAGAATCAAAATTGGTATTATCTTTGCACCCGCGTTTGAGAGAAAACGCGACAAATGGTGGACGTAGCTCAGCTGGTTAGAGCGTCGGATTGTGGTTCCGAAGGTCGTGGGTTCGAGCCCCATCTTCCACCCCATCAACAAGAAAACCCGTGTCATTCGACGCGGGTTTTTCTGTTACTGGGTAGTCCCTTGGAGATGCGGTCACCCTGCGGTGTTGGGACGTAGGGGAATGGGACTGTGGCTTGCAGTCAGGATGCTGCTCCAGGAGGATGTCGTGGGCTGTGTCCAGTTGCTTGTCCACCCGGCGGTGCTCCAGGGGGCGGTCACCGCTGCTGGGGATGTCGGAGCCCATGCCGTTTGGTTTGTTGAGGGTGGCAACGTGAAGAATGTGATGATGGAAGCGGCATAGAAATCCTTTCCCATAATCCTACTGTGCACCTCGGTAGTGTAGATTCTTCCAGGGCCACGATTTGCGTCGCCAGGGAAGTCCTCCACCTTGTCGTTAAACTCAAACGGTTCGATAAACTCATTGAAAGTGAACATCATCCCGTCAATAATCAGGAATCGGTCACATATTGTTCCATCAACAAATGGGTCATCAACGCGCAGTCCAGGAACATAGACCCCAGGGTCGTATCCATAACTTACAATATGATGACTATATGTTGCAGTAACAGCATACCAACCGGATTCCAACTCAGACGGCATGCCTTGCCCGACCACGGTTACACCGGTTAAATCAAGATCAAGATTAGTATATAATATATCTTGTTTATAAGCCTCCCAATTGCCGGGTACTGATGCGCCTGAGGTCCATCCATCTTCGACAGGACCAAAGTCTCTTACATGCTCCATATCAGGAACTGCGATTGACTCTGCCAAAATTTTAGTATAAGAATCTGAGGTTATGCCTTTATAAGGATAATAGATGACCTTTCCGCCATCCCAAGTCACCTCTACAGTATCTTTTTGGGCATGTAATATTCCAGGAACCCAATGACAAGATCTCCCATAATCCCTAAACGTATCTGTGTAGGTCTTCCCGTCAGAGTAGGTGCGGTCGCGATAGACCATCGCATAACTGGCCAACGGCAGGTTGTCGTGGGCTTCAATCCACTCCCAATCTTTGCGGTAGGTGACCTTGACGAGTTTGGGTTCTTCTTTAACCGCGATGTAGCGGACGATGTACTCCATGGCTTCGGTGCGCGGCTCGGCGAGGTTCATCAGCTTGATGTCTTGGCGCAGGCGCACGGTCACCTCGGCCTTGCCATCGCTCTCGTTGACGGTGACCCTATGAACCGTGGGTTTCTCGAGCTGGAGCCACGGCATTGCCACGGTCTCGTCATTGACCTGCTGGTCGCCTAACGACTGGTAGTCCCAATCGGTGACGATGGCCTGTCCGCCGCCCAAGGTGATGATTTGCCGGCACGTGTGATTCACGGGGTCGGTGCCCGAGGTCTCGACATCCCAGTCCTCGACGCTGACGGCCTTGAGGGTTGCAGGGTCGTCGCTGTAGGTGACGGTGTCACGGCCCAGGGCGACGATGACATTGGCGGTCGTCTCGCGGGTGATGACGCGGCTCTCGAGAGCCTCCATCGAGAAGTAGGAACACTGGCTCGTCCCCAGCAGTTGCAGGTGCATGGTCTCGCCCGGCGTAACCTCAAAGGGCGATGCCTCGCTGTAGCTGCCTTGCTTCACCACCGTCTGGTAGGACAGGGTGGTGGTGGGGTCGGGCACCTGGGTGGTGGACTCGACCTCAGCAGCATAGGTTACCTCAAACGACAGGGTATGACTCTGCGGTTTCTTGGCATTGACGGTCTCAATATCCATGTTGAAAGACACAGTAACGTCATAGGCCTGTACCATAGTCACCGACTTGGCACGATGTGGGCCGGTCATCGGGCGCGGTGTGAGACGGATGCCGCGTACCGACATATTAGCCACTGCGGGCGCTGCAAAATGCGGATCTGAGGCCTCAGTGGTCTGAGCCGCGCCATATTTCATGTCGTTGAGCTTAAAATAAGGCATTTCGATGGTCATTCCCAGCTTGTTGACATAGGTATAGACCTCGTGCATCATGTCGAAGGTGATGACCTGGCCGCCCACGTCAAAGGTCTGCACCGCACGATGCGCCACAGGGTTGTCGCCCGAGGTGGTGCGTTGAGCATCGGGCGAGGCGTTGACAGTGACCAGCGTCTGGAGATCCTTAACGTATAGCGTATCCTTACTTGCCTGGACCGTAATGCTGGCCTTGGGGTTGCAAGTGAACTTGCTGCCGTCAAGGTCGGCATAGGTGCTCGTCTGGCTGATAGTGAAGTGCAGCGGGTCGGTGCCGTGGCACACGGCGGGCGAAGACTGGCTGCCGATGCCGCTGCCGTCGTTGGAATAGGTGTAACTGATGTCACCAGTAGTTTCGGGCTGAGTTCCAGGCGGGTCGGGCACATTAGGCTCGTCGGTGCTGCACGATATAGCCACCAACAATGTCATGGCAGCGATTATCACGTGGTAGATTGAAAACTTATGGAACAGTACTTTCATATTCTATGTAGTTTTGATTTCAATTTGCTCATCTAAGCACCTTAAACCTAATGCCTAAAGCCTAAAACCTAATGCCTAAAACCTAAAGCCCAAGAATGGCCTTGACGACGGGGGTGATATCGACGGTGGCGGGGCCGGTGTAGGCGACCGGGGTGACGGCGGTGTCAAACACCACGTCCAGGGCGCCCTGCTCGCCAGCGGTGCGGATGGCGGCCTGGATGCGCTCGGTGATGGGACGGGTGAGAGCCTCGCGGCGCGCTGCGATGTCATCGGCGGCACGTTGCTCAAACTCGCGCATCTTCTTATCGTTTTCCTGCAGTTCGTGGACGCGGCGTTCACGTATGGCCTCAGGTACCGAGGGGTCGCTCGCAATCGCCTGGTAGTCGGCATACTTCTTGTCAAACTCCCCCTTCAACAGCTCATACTCGGCATGATACCTGTCGCTGAAAGCCTTTAGCTGGGCCTCGGCGGCAGCTTTCTCAGGCATGAGGTCAAACAACTGCTGTGAGTTCACAATACCAATCCTCGCCTGTGCAGCGAGCAAGAGCGGCATCAATGCCAATGCAATGATGAGAATGCGTTTCATTGTTCTATCGTGTTATTTTACATTATTATATTATAGGGGCAAAGATAGCATTATTTTTTGTAACAGCAATTTTAATCGCCCTAACGGGCGAGAAATCAAAAAAAATCTTTAGAAATGAGCTATGCGCCTAATACTTGATAGCTGAGATGAGTATAAAACAGCAAGCCCCTGCCAGCATCACAGCTGGCGGGAGCCTGCATCTTATCAATTATCGTGAAATGTGTTGTCCTGCCTAATTGATTACTTGATACCCAATTTGGCCTTTACCTTGGAGCTGATGTCCTCGGCGTTGGTGCCGGTATAGAGGATAGCGCCGGCAGCCTGGTCAAAGATGAAGGTGAAACCGCCCTCGGCACCTACGGCCTGGATGGCGTTCTGGATCTTCTGGGTAATCGGGGCAAGCAGCGTTTCCTGCTGGCGCTGCAGATCCTGGGCAGCAGTCTGCTGGAAGTTCTGAATCTTCATGTAATCATCCTGCAGTTCTTGCTGGTGACGGTCCTTGATAGCTTGGGGCGTGGTGGCGTCCTTGTCGGCAGCCTCATAGTCGGCCATCTTCTTCTGGAAAGCGTCCTGCAAGTTCTTGAACTCGGTCTCATACTTGTCGCTTACCGACTTGAGGGTATTCTCGGCCGTAGCCTTGTCAGGCATAACGTTGAAAATCTCAGTGGTGTTGACGTAACCGAATTTTTGAGCCTGTGCGGCAAAGCACATCAGGGTAGCCGTAACGGCTAAGAGCATAAATCTTTTAAACATGTCTAAAAAAATTTCAATTTCGTTATTATAATTCTTTTTCTTAATAATTCAGTTTTTAGTTTCTAGTCCTTAGTTTCTAGTCCTTAGTCCTTAGTCCCTAGTCCCTAGTTTCTAGTTGGCATCCGCCTTCCTACAGCCTAAAGCCTAAAACCTAATGCCTAAGACCTAAAGCCTAATGCCTAATGCCTTATTTATAACCCATCTTCTCGAGTACCTCGTTGCTCACGTCGATGCGGGGCGAGGCAAAGATGATGCTCTGGCTGCTGGCGCGGTCAAAGATGACCTGGAAGCCGCGATCCTCACACACCTTCTTGCAAGCGTTGTAGATATCGTCCTGGATGGGCTTGATGAGCGACTGGCGCTTCTTGAACAGCTCGCCCTGGGGGCCAAAGTACTTGTACTGCAGCTGCTGAGCCTCTTTCTCCTTCTCGGTGATCTCGGTCTCTTTCTTCTTCTTCTGATCATCGGTCAGGAAGACCATGTCGGCCTGATAGTTCTTATACATAGTGTCGGCCTCCTTCTTGAGCTCGTCCACCTCGCGCTGCCAGCGCTGCGAAATCTGGTTCAACTGCTCATTGGCCATCTCGTAGGCGGGAATGTTCTTGAGCACATACTCCATATCCACGAGGGCAAACTTCTGCGCGTTGGCGGTCATGAAGCCAGCAACAAGCGCAACTGCGATTAAAACGAATTTCTTCATATCTTTCTCTATTTTTACGTTAATTTTCGGTTCTTAGACTGCGACAAGCGTAATAAGTTTATTTGATTAAGTAAAATCAGATTAAAATTCCTGTCCCAGCACGAAGTGGAAGTTGCTGCCGCCCTTCTCGCCGAAGACCTTGTCGAAGCCATAGCCCCAGTCGATACCCATCATACCGATCATGGGCAGGAAGATGCGGGCACCCACGCCTGCCGAGCGCTTGATGTCGAAGGGGTTGAAGTCCTTGATATCGGTCCACGCGTTACCGGCCTCGAGGAAGACGAGCGGGTAGATGGTGGCGCTCTGTGACAGCATCAGCGGGAAGTGAAGCTCGACGACGAAGCGGTCGTAGGCATAACCGTCGCTGCGGGGAGTGAACGCACCGTTCTCATAGCCGCGCAGGGCGATGGTCTCGGTAGCATAGGTGTAGGAACCCGACATACCGTCACCGCCGACGTAGAAGGTCTCGAACGGCGACTTCAGGTATTTGTTCCAGCTGCCCAGCAGACCGAAGTCGGCACGTGTCATCAGCACGAGGGTCCAGCGGCCCATCGGGTCGGTGAGCGGCGTGTAGGTGCGTGCCTGGAACTTGAGTTTCCAGTACTCAATCCATTTGTAGCGCTCCTTCTTGGCGGCATCGGTGTTGCTCTCGCTCAGCGCCTTCCAGTTCTTCTTGCCAAACAGGCTTGCGGGAGGCGTGGCGTTGAAGCTCAGGGTGAACACACTACCGCGGCGGGTATAGAGCGGGTTGTCGATACTGTTGCGCTGCAAGGTCAAGCCCAGCACAATCGAGTTAGACACACCATTCTGCATGTAATAGAGGTACTCCCACTTCTTGAGGCTGTACCACTGGTAGGACAGCGATGCGCTGAACTGGAAATAGTCATCAGGCCACTTCAGGCGCTTGCCGTAGCCCACGGTCACACCCAGCATCTGCAGGTACTTGTTGGGGTCGTAGGAGTTCTCGTAGTAGTTGTAGCCACCACCGTAACCGCCATAGCCATATCCACCATAGCCACCATATCCGCCATAATAGCCAGGATAATAGTTATTGGCATACATGTAGGCGTAGTTCTGGGCCATCTGCTGGTAGTAGGAGTTGTTGATACCCGTCTGGCGGCTGTAGTAGGCCGAGATGGACAAGGCGTTGGGGCGCTTGCCGCCGAACCAGGGATCCAGGAACGAGATGCTGTAGGCCTGGTAGTACTTGGCATTGGTCTGGGCGCTGATCGACAGCGTCTGGCCCTCGCCCTGGGGAATGAGTCCCTTGAAGGACGACGGGTGCAGCATGTTCTGCAACGAGAAGTTGGTGAACTTGAGACCTGCCTTGAGGATGATACCCGCCTGTCCCCAACCGGCGCTGAGCTCAACCTGGTCGTTGGCCTTGCTCTCGAGATTGAGGATAATATCCACGGTACCGTTGTCGGGGTTGGGCTCGGGACGTACGTCCATCTTCTCGGGGTCGAAATGTCCCGTTTGGGAAATCTCACGGACTGAACGGATGAGGTCCTCCTTGGAGAACAGGTCACCGGGGCGCACACGCAGCTCGCGTCGCACCACCTTCTCGTACAGGCGGTCGTTACCGTTGATGACCACCTTGTTGATGCGGGCCTGCTTGCCCTCATACATGCGCATCTCCAAATCGATGCTGTCGCCCTCGATTCTCGTCTCGATGGGAACCAGGCGATAGAAGAGGTAACCGTTATTGAGATAGAGGTTGGACACGGCGTCATCGTCATCCTGGGTGCGCTTGGTCAGGAGTTTCTGGTTATAGACGTCACCCTTCTTGATACCCAAGATGTCGTCGAGGAAGACTGACGGATAGACGGTGTTTCCCACCCAAGTGATATCCGAGATATAGTAGCGCTTGCCCTCGTTGACGGTAAGGTAAACGTCAACACTCTTCTCGTCGTAGGGGACCACGCTGTCGCTCACGATGACGGCATCGCGGTAACCCTTCTCGTTATACTTGTCGATGATGAGCTGCTTGTCGGCCTCATAGTCCTCGCGGACAAACTTCTTCTGGGAGAAGATTTTCCACAGGCTCTTCTTCTCGTTGGTCTTCTTCATGGTGCGCTTGAGCTTGCTGTCGCTCAGAACCTCGTTGCCGTCGATGTAGATCTTGTGGACCTTGATCTTCTCGTGCTTATCAACGTTGATGTTGACGATGACCTCGTTCTGCTTGCTCAGGTCGGGCACCTGTACGACTTCGCACGTGGCCTGGCCGAAGCCCTTGCTGGCATAGTACTTCTCGACGATGACCTTGATGCGGTCGGCGATGTTGGGCGTCATCTGGCTACCGGGCTGGAAACTCAGCCGCTCGATGATGTCCTTCTTCTCACCGCTCTTCATGCCGTTGTAGTTGACCTGTGACACGCGGGGCTGCTGGCGCAGGTTGAACACCAGCCACGCCTGGTTGTCATAAATCTTCTCGACAAGGATCTGCACCTTGGAGAACAGGCCTTGCCTCCAGAAGCGCTTAGCGGCACTCTTGATGTCGTCACCGGGAATGTCAATCTGCTGACCTACCGCCAGCCCTGAATAACCGATGATCATATCCGGGTCATAGTTATCCACGCCCTCGACGCGGATGCCGGCAATCTCATACCTTGACGGAGTGCCGGTGAACACGACCTTGGGGTTATATATGGTATCATTGGCCATGCGCGTCTCCTGGGCATTGGCCTGCACGGTCACGGCAGACAACGCCACAAGGGCCAACAGCGCGCGCTTGATATTCTGCTTGATCGATTTACTCTTCATTATCGTTTTTTACCTGTTCGCTCGTTTTACCATAACGGCGCTCACGCGCTTGGAAGTCGGCTATCGCCTCCACAAAGTCTTCCTTGGTGAAATCGGGCCAATATTTTGAAGTGAAGTAAAGTTCGCTATAGGCTATCTGCCACAACAGATAGTTGCTCACCCTCAGGTCGCCCCCCGTGCGGATAAGCAGGTCGGGATCCGGCATGTCACGAGTGGCCAGATGAGCCGACATCATGTCATCGTCGATGTCGTCGGGCGACAAGGTGCCGGCGGCAGCCTCACGCGCCATTTGACGGCACGCCTCCACGATTTCCCAGCGCGACGAGTAGCTCAACGCCAGGCACAGCACCAGTCCCGTGCAATGGCCGGTGTCATCCATGCACTTGCGCAGGCGGTTGGCGGCAAAGGCGGGCATGCGCTCCATGTTGCCGATGGTGGTCAGACGCACGTTGTTCTTGATCAGGTCGGGGGTCTGCTTCTCGATGCTCACCACAATCAGGTTCATCAAGGCATCCACCTCGTCCTGCGGACGGTTCCAGTTCTCGGTCGAGAAGGTGTACAACGTCAAGAACTTCACGCCCACCTCGCTGGCAATCTCGGTCACTTGACGCACCGTGGACACGCCGTTCTCGTGGCCGAAGCTGCGCTCCTGCCCGTGCTGTTTGGCCCAGCGGCCGTTGCCGTCCATGATGATGGCGACGTGACGCGGGATGCGCGTCGGGTCTAATTGCTGTATTTTATCGCTAAGGGATGACATAGTGATAATCATTCTATATAGTTACACTTGATGCAACGCTTGCCGAACTCATAGGTCACTGACAGCATCGCGAACGAGTACCAATCGGTGTTCTTGCCAAACTTGTGCTTGATGCCGAACAAGTCGCTGTAACCGTCGATGCGGTCACTGAACTCCTTGCGCATGGTGAACTCGAAGCCCAAGTTAAGGCGGTCCTTATACTTGTATTTCACACCGATGCCGATAGGGATGGTGAACGAGGCCTGGTTATGGCCGTTGCTCATGGCAAACACAAAGCCGACACCAGCGACCATATAGGGCGAGATGGGCTTGTATTTCTTGTACATGGGGCCGCGGCCAAAGTTCAGGAAGTTGAACTCGGCAGTCAGGCCCATATCTATCAGGTGGGAAGAGAAGACGTAATTGGCGCCATCGGGAAACCATGTCTCATCATACATGCTGTGTCCCCTGATGTTGGCATAGTTGAGATTGGCCTTGAATGCCCAACGGCTGTTGTGGGCATAACGGAAAATCACACCGCCGGTCACGCTGGGGCGCTCAAACAGGTGATCAAAGTTACAATCGCCCAAATAGCCAGTCATACCGATCACGGGACCCACCTCATACTTGTACTGCTGTGCCGACGCCGTGAACAGCGCCAGCAGTGACAGTAACGTTATGGACAGGATTCTCTTCATGAAACGTCTTAATAAATGGGGGTGTTGGTTAAACGGTTATACACGCCGCACCACATCCATGGCAGCAACTCGTCCTCGCTGTTATAACCGCCGAACAGGTAGATGTAAGGGCAGTCCCACGAGGTGACCAACGCCTTCACGCGACCGGGCATGTGGTTGGGGCCGCCAACGCTGAGCAACTCACTGTCCACGAGAGCCTGAGCACCATAGAACTTGGGCATGTACGAGGGCTGGCTTATCGTCGAGTCGCCAACGGCCCAAGTGATACCTTGGGTGTTAGACAGATAGATTTTGCCATTGAGGGTGCCGTCGGCGAGTTTGCCGCCCATGACGTACCATGTCGATTGGCGGGCATAACGGCGGATGCCGGGCAGGCTCCTGTAGGTGTAATAGGGCATCAGCGTGGCATCGGCCAGTGCGGGCAGCGCGCCCGAGTGAGCGTTGTTGATCTTGCCCCAGGTCGAGCCATCATATCCCCACACGTCGCTCAACAAGCGGCCATTGACATCATAGCCGCCAACAATGATGGCCTGCTGCGATACCGCCCACTTGTTGTCGGTCACAATCATGTCTGATGAATGGGCGACAGGGAAGCCACCCTCGACCACCGAGGGCACAAAGCCATCGCTGCGGGGATACTCGTCATGGAAATAGGCGCCGCCCTCGGTGATGATGCCGAGCACGCGATTGTCGTAGGCACCGAACAGGCTATGCCATTTCACCCCACATGCGGTCCACTGCTGACCATCGGCCGAGGTCCACAGGCCGCCATCGTCGGCGAGCATATACAAAGCGTCGCTGGTGGCTGTTAACGTGGCAATCTGCGGTTCAAACGGCACATTGGCCTGCTGGTTGGTCCAGGCTGCAGTGGGATGGTCTGCCGTCATCAGGTAACAAGCGGTTCCGTCATACGCCATCGCGCGGTACGCGTCGCCCTGGCGGACAACCTTGAAGGCCTGTGTCTTGTCGGTCAGCCCAGGCAGGTCACGACGCCATGACATGTTCCACTTGAGGGAATCGGGGTTCTCGTTGTGCACCAGCACCTTGACCTCGTAGGTCTTGACCTGGGTCTGGTCGGACGAGGTGACGGTAAGGAGCGTCTTTCCCGTGAAGTCCAGCGCCGTTGTCATCGAGGTACTGTAGTTGACAGTCGTGTCGTTATGCTGCTTGGCGCCAGTCGTGCTGAACACCGCCGAGCTGACGGTATTGAGGAAATTGACCCTCACCTTCAAGGACGAGATATCGGTACCCACAGGAAGTGAGTCGGCGTTATAGATGAGTCCGTTATTGACATCAACGGTGAAATAAACCGAGTCCAGACTTGGCAGGACATCAGCATCAGCCTGCAAGCTAAAAGCAGTCACCAGGGTGGTCTGCTTGCTTGAGCTATAGGTTTCAACGGTTTCTACCTCCTCTTTTTTGTCTTTGCAAGAATTGAGAGTGGTGAGCAGCATAAATGCCGACATCACCATGAGCACACCGTATAACAGAGTTTTATTGGTCATTATCGTTTTTTGAATCGTTGTATTATAACAAACGGCAAAATTACTAAAAAATTCCGTCACAGAACGGATTTTTCTTTATAATAATGTCTGCCGCCGCCATTTTCGGGGGGTAAAGGTACTATTTAACGGGCACACCAACGGCACCCGTTAAAGATAATAAACGGTAATCAATGCAATTTTACGGCTTTTTAACGAAGTAATGCCACCCCCCGCGGCAACTCTACAGCGAATCGCCTGCAGTTATGCCCCACGCCAAGCCGCAAAGCCGCGAAGTCTTTTTGGATTGCTCGCATGGCTCGCAAGAAATCAAAGACTTTTTATTGGGCATCACCTTGGTAGGGCATCGCCTTGGCGTGGCCGAACTCTGTGTGACCGAAGGCACCACGCCAAGACGCGAAGACTCAAAGATTATTTCGATTAGCATCCGCTGCTTTAATACAGCGGCGAGAAGTTAGTTGCCGTATAGGAGCTTGTCGATGATCCTGGTGACATCGCCGATGGTGATGTTACCGTCACTATCCACATCAGCAGCAGGATAATCGGCTACCGACACCCCACCGCCAAGCAGCTTATCAATCAGATTGGTCACATCACCGATGGAAACGTTGCCGTCTCCATCCACATCACCCACGGCATTGGAAATCTCAACAATGTTACCAAAGTAAGGATACCAATTCGCATCGGCCTGATAAGCAGCCAGCGTGCCTGCTGGCACATGCAGCGTGCGGTTAGTGTAGTCTTCTGAATCAAGATGAAAGATTCTATTTCCCATGAAAACTGAAGATGGTTCCATGATAAGACTATAGACGTCAGTCATGCTTGAGCAACCATCAAATGCCTCAATTTGGATGTAAGTGACAGAATTGGGAATGGTGATACTTGTCAATCCGGTACAGTACTGAAAAGCCCATGCATCGATACTGGTAACCGAACTGGGGATGGAAATACTTGTCAACCCCTCGCAGCCGCAGAACGCATCAACACCGATATAAGAGACTGTGTTAGGAATAACGGTACTCTGGCAACCGACAATCAGCTTGTTAGTTGCAGTCTCAATGATAGCATTGCAGTTATCCCGGGAATCATATTGCGGATTGTTGCTGTCAACGGTGATGTTGGTCAGTCCCGAACAGTAACTAAACGCAAATATGTTAATGTCAGTCACAGAACTTGGGATGTTGATGATTGTCAATTCGTAGCAACCATAGAACGCATTGCCTTTGATAGTTGTAACAGTATTCGGAATAATAGTGTTCTGACAACCGGCAATCAGCTTGTTAGTTGCAGTCTCAATGATGGCATTGCAGTTGTCTCGGGAATCATATTGCGGATTGCCTTCGTCAACAGTAATGTTGGTGAGAGCATTGCAGACAATGAAAGCCAAATCACCAATGGCTGTGACAGAACTTGGGATACTGATGCTCGTCAACCCAGAACATAACATAAAAGCTTGGTTGTCAATGGCAGTGACAGGATAGGTTGTTCCGTTGTAGATGACCGTTTCGGGAATCACCACATCACCTGAGTAAGAAGGAATCACAGGCGAGGTTTCGTAGGTGACAGCGACTTCGTTGTCGTTAATGATATTGTAGAAAATGCCATCCACTTCAAAGTCGTGGGCGGCGGCGAGGGCGGGCAGTAGCATTGCTAACATCAGCAGGATGGGCAAGCGGAGTGAAATGTGTAATCTTTTCATAACGGTAAAAAATGCTATCGGCACGCGCAGCCCCCAACGTCCCTTGAAACAATGAATTGAAAGCGTGGACTGGATTCGCCTCACCTTTCCCCGTAAACAGCGAGTAAGAGCGACAGCAAAACGCTTTGTTCAAAATGCAATCAAGCAGCAAGAATAGCCACCTCATCACCTCGCAAAGTTAACACATTTCACCAAAGGGGCAAAAAGAAAACAGTATCTTTTTCAAGTCAACCCACTCTCAGTTGCCGGTCAACTCATGTTGGACGGAGTTCGGTGGAGATAGGTGATGGTGTTGCCGTCGATGAGGTATTGGGATGACTGATGGGCATCGATGTGGGGAGCCTTCACGCCCTGCCCTACCCTGCGGGAGCTGACCTCGATGCGGGCTTCGTCCCATGTGCCGGCGGCGATGAGGCCTTGCAGCACCTGGGTGCCGCCCTCGACCATGACGCTGGTCACGCCGCGATGGTAGAGGTCTTCGAGCCATGACTGGGGGTCGGTCGTATCCATTTTGACATACTGCACCGTGCCGCACACCTCATCTTTCACGCCGTTATAGACGATGGTGGGCAGGCCGTCGGTGAGCAGTTTGAGATTTTGGGGAATTGACAGATTTCTTGACAGCACCACACGCAGGGGGGAGCGGCCCGGCCACTGGCGGGTGGTCAATGACGGGTTGTCGATGCGGGCGGTGGCTGCGCCCACCACGATGGCATCGCACAGTGCACGCTGGCGGTGCATGAGCCGCATGGTCACGGGCGTGGACATGTGCAAGGGGTTCTCGCCGGCATCAGGAGGCAGGGCGATATAGCCGTCGGCCGTCTGCGCCCACTTGAGCTGCACCCAGGGGCGCCCGGCAGTGTGGGCAGTCATGAAACGGCGGTTCAACTCACGGCATTCCCGCTCGAGCACACCTACGGTGACCTCGATGCCCGCCTCGCGCAGCATCGCCACACCGCGCCCCGCTACCTTGACAAAGGGGTCCAGACATCCCACCACCACACGGGGAATGCCGCGCTCGATGAGCAGACGGGCGCAAGGCGGCGTTTTGCCATAGTGAGAACAAGGCTCAAGGGTGACGTATATCGTACTGTCCCGCAACAAACTGGCATCAGTGACACTCGCCACAGCGTTGACCTCGGCATGGGCCTCGCCGCACTTGCGGTGCCACCCCTCGCCGATGATCGTACCATCGGGGCCGACAATCACCGCGCCCACCATGGGGTTGGGCGACGTGTGTCCTGCTCCCAGGCGTGCCAGCTGCAACGCGCGACGCATATATTTCTCGTCCACAATCATCACTTTCTTGTCATAGTCACATCAAACAACTACATTTTTTTCAAACAACTACATTTTTTTTCAAACAACTTTTACAACGTTGAACAACATAAACAACAGAATTATAAGTTGTTGAAGTTGTTTTTTGTTGTTCATGTTGTTTGATTTTTCCGTTGTTTGACCGTTTCTGTTGTTTGGTTATCTGGTGGCCGCGGCGAAGCGGGGGTTGCCGAAGCTGTCGTCGATGATGCGCACCTCGTCAAAGCCGCAGTCCTCGAGCAGGCGCTTCACCTCGTTGCCAAAGCGCTGGTTGATTTCCAGGTACAACCGGCCGCCGCGCTCCAGCGACTGGGCGGCATAGGGGGCGATAGCCTTGTAGAACAGCAGCGGGTCGTTGTCGGGGACAAACAGCGCCTGGCCTGGCTCATAGTCCTTGACATTAGGCTCCATCGCCTCGCGCTCGCTCCAGCACACATAGGGGGGATTGCTCACGATGATGTCATAACGCGCTGCGGGCTGCGGGGCAAGCATATCGCTCTCGAAGAAGCGCACCTTGACCTTCAAGGTGGCGGCATTCTCCCTCGCCACCTCAAGGGCGTCGCGCGATACGTCCAACGCATCGACCTGCGGGAATTTCAAGGCCCGGGCCAACGATATGGCGATGCAGCCGCTGCCCGTGCCCATGTCGAGCACACGCAGGTCGCTGCCCTCGTTCTCGTCGATGATGAGGTCCACCAGTTGCTCGGTCTCGGGACGCGGAATGAGCACGGCAGGCGTCACCTTGAACTTGTGGCCATGGAACAAGGCTTGGCCCACGACATACTGCAACGGCTCGTGACGGCGCAGGCGTGTGATGAGGTCAGCGATACGCTCCTGCGCGAAATCGGGCAATTCACTCTCCTGGCGCAGGGCGACGTCCACCTGGTCATAGTTGAAGACGTCCTCACAGATGACGCGTATCATCGCCTGCACTTCCTGGGGCTCGGCGACTCCCGCCAAGCCGCTCTTGAGTTGTTCAATAGCTTCTTTCAGTATCATGGTACAAAGGTAGTTAAAGTCCAACACAACAACAAAACTTAATTGCGTTTTTTGCTATGGCGCGGCTTGACTTACCTATTTTTTGGGCTGGTAGGCTTTTTCTTACGTTTTTGTTGAAAAAACCGTCATATATTTTGGAAATTTCATTTTTTTCACTAATTTTGTGGATTATTCAAACTTTTGAGCTATGGGCAGCGACCACGAGCAGGAGCACAAGCAAGGATTCTGGTCACAGGCATTCCACCTGTACTATGACGGATTCCGCAGCATGACTGTGGGCAAGACGTTATGGCTCATCATTGCCATCAAGCTGTTCATCTTCTTTGTCATCATCAAGATGATTTTCTTCCCTAACTTCCTAAACACCAAGTGCGACAGTGAGCAAGAAAAGACCGAGTATGTGCGTCAGCAACTCACCGACAGGCATTAGGCACTTGACAATACATATTTGACTCGAGACTAAAAACCTACAACTTAAAAACTATGTGATATGGAAGAGTTAATCAATGTTGTTGACTGGTCGAGGGCGCAATTTGCGCTGACGGCTATCTACCATTGGCTGTTCGTGCCGTTGACGCTGGGTCTGGGCATCATCGTCGCCGTCATGGAGACGATTTACCTCAAGACCAAGAGCGAGAAATGGCTCGCGACGACCAAGTTTTGGATGACCATCTTCGGCGTGAACTTCGCCATCGGCGTCGCCACCGGTATCATCCTGGAGTTTGAGTTCGGCACCAACTGGTCCAACTACAGTTGGTTTGTGGGCGACATCTTCGGTGCGCCGCTGGCTGTGGAGGGCATCCTGGCCTTCTTTATGGAATCGACCTTCATCGCCGTGATGTTCTTTGGCTGGAAAAAGGTGAGTCCCAAATTCCACCTCGCCGCCACCTGGCTCACCGCCATCGGCGCCAGCCTGTCGGCACTATGGATTCTTGTGGCCAACGCATGGATGCAGTATCCCACGGGTTGCGAGTTCAACCCCGCCACGATGCGCAACGAGATGACGAGCTTTGCCGCCGTGGCCCTCTCACCGATGGCCATGAGCAAGTTTTTCCACACCGTGCTGAGCGCCTGGGCGCTGGGCGGCGTGTTTGTGTGCGGCGTGTGCGGTTGGATGATGCTCAAGAAGCGCAACATCGACCACTGCTGGCGCAGCCTCAAGGTGGGTGCCTGGGTGGGCGTCATCGGCATCGTGCTCACGATGATCACCGGCGACACCAGCGCTGTTACCGTAGCCAAGTACCAGCCCATGAAGCTGGCTGCCATGGAGGGCCTGTACAAGGGCAACCACGAGCAGGCGATTGTGGCCTTCGGTATCCTGAACCCGTCCAAGCAGGCCTTTGACGACCAGGATCCCTACCTGTTCGACATCAGCATCCCCTACGGACTGTCGTTCCTCGCCACCCACGATTTCAAGGCCTTTGTGCCGGGCATCGAGGACATCATCAAGGGCGTGACCTATGACAACGAGGGCAACGAGGTGAGCACCGTCTCCTATGCCGAGCGCATGGAACGCGGCAAACAGCTGCAGGAGATGATGGCCCAATACAGCGCCGCGATGAACAGCGGCAACACCACGGTGCTCGACAGCCTCAAGACCGCCATCAATGCCGACTTCAAGCACTTCGGCTACGCCTATCTCGACAAGCCCGAGGAGGCCATCCCCAACGTGCCGTTGACGTTCTACACCTTCCACTTCATGGTCACCGTGGGCGGCTATCTGCTGCTGTTCTTGCTGTTGGCACTGCTGTTCGTTTACAAGCCTAACATCCTGAACAAGGCCAAGTGGGCCAAGTGGTGGCACATCCTGGCCATCATCACCGTGCCGCTGACCTACCTGTGCAGCGCCAGCGGATGGATTGTCGCCGAGGTAGGACGCCAGCCGTGGACCATCCAAGACCTGATGCCCAACAAGGTGGCCATCAGCGACCTGAGTGCGGGATATGTGCAGGTGACCTTCTGGATCTTTGCCGTGGTATTCACCGCCCTGCTGATTGCTGACATCGGCATCATCTGCAAACAGATTTCCAAGAAGTCACAGACCGATTTAGACACCGTTAACGATTAAACAAGAGGAGGACCCAAGACATGACAACATACAATCTGTTACAAAATTACTGGTGGCTCATCATGTCGGTGCTGGGCGCTTTACTGGTTTTCCTGCTCATGGTGCAGGGTGGCCAGTCGATGCTCATCCACTATGGCAAGCCCGACAAGCGAGCGTTGCTCATCAACTCGATGGGCCGCAAGTGGGAGTTGACCTACACGACGCTGGTCACCTTTGGCGGCGCATTCTTCGCCTCGTTCCCGCTGTTCTATAGCACCAGCTTTGGCGGTGCCTACTGGCTGTGGATGCTCATCCTGTTCAGCTTTGTGATTCAGGCCATCAGCTATGAGTACCGTTCAAAGCCCGGCAACATCTACGGCTCGCGCTTCTACGACACGCTGTTGCTCATCAACGGCATCGTGGGGCCCGTCCTGCTGGGCGTGGCCGTGGCGACGATGTTCTTTGGCGCCGAGTTCACGGTGACCAAGAGCAACATCCTCAACGTGCAGGCCTCATCGATTTCGCAGTGGGGACCGCAGCACGGCATCGAGGCCATCTTCAACTGGAAAAACCTGATCTTTGGCGTGATGGTGTTCTTCCTGGCACGCACGCTGGCATCGCTCTACTTCATCAACAACATCCAGGACGATGAGGTGAATGCAAGCCAGCGTCACCTGCTGCTCATCAATGCGGGCGTGTTTGTGCCCCTGTTCATCGCCGTGGTGATTGTCATCCTCACCTCGGCAGGCGTGGGCTATGACGACAGCGGCAATGCCCAATGGGTGCCCTACAAGTACCTGCACAACTACCTCACGATGTGGTGGGCGCTCATCATCCTGTTGCTGGGTGTGGTCATGGTGCTCTTCGGCGTGGGCAAGACGCTCATGAAGGGCGACTACAAGAGCGGTATCTGGCCCGCAGGCATCGGCACGGTGCTGGTGGTAATGACGCTGTTCTGGGTAGTGGGCTACAACAACACCGCCTACCTGCCCTCGCTGCTCGACGTGCAAAGTTCGCTCACGTTGCGCAACAGTTCGTCGAGCGAGTTCACCCTCACCGTGATGAGCGTCGTGAGCATCCTCGTGCCCTTCGTCCTGGCCTATATCGCCTACTGCTGGTACAAGATGGACCACCGCAAACTCACCAGCGACGAACTCGACCATACGGACGAG